>JBGVNW010000028.1:0-16663 GCA_045125935.1 Bacilli bacterium
TAAATCAAAAAGAGGTTACCATCACAAATATGAAAAATAGCTATTTATTTTAATTTAAAATTCATATATTATGAGTTGTTTTTGGAGTGGACTTTTGTACACTCCTTTTATGTTCTTTATAAGGAGAAAATTCCTTATAAACAAATAAAGATTCGAGTAAGTATGCCCGAATCTTTTTTTAATTATTAAGTGTAAGATAATTTACTAGTGAATTCATAGAGTCCCTTTTAAAATCTACGGATATGTGAACATATATTTCTTGTGTTATATGGTATGAAGAATGACCTAATATTTCACTTAAGACTTTTATATCGATTCCAGCTTCTCTAGAGCGTGTTGCGAAAGTATGTCTTAGTGAGTGAAAGTTAAGATTTCTAATACCACATTTTTTTAGGAGATTAGTGAAATATTTTTCATAAGCTCTAGGATCTTTTGGAATTAAAGAATTGGTAAAAATGTAGTTTTCCTCTTTCGATTTATATTTTTCTAATATTGTAATTAGAAAGTTGGTAGAGGAATCGTTCTTTTAGAATGCTCTGTCTTTGGGGCGCTAGTAATAAGAATAGTTTTTTTATTACTGTTTTTTATTCGCTGAACTGTTCTATTTACCGAGAGAGTTTTATTAACAAAATCTATATCCATCCACTTTAGTCCACATAATTCCCCTATTCTTAGTCCCGTATACAGTGCTAATAAAATTCCCATATTCCTTAAATTCAAATGAGTTTGAAGATAATTATCCAGTATTTCTTGTTCTGTTTTAGTAAAATAATTTACTTTATTTTTAGGCTTTTTTAGTTTTAAGCTTATTTTGGTAAATCTCTTAATATAGTTTTTATCTATACCATACTTTATAGTAGAATTTATTATAATTAATGTAATCTTTTTGGTTGAGTCTGAGGCACGCTGCATTTTTTCACTCTTGAAAAATTCCGTTATATGCTTATCATTCATTTTCTTGAAAACATAGTTTCCTAGTTGTGGTTTTATTAAATTTTCAATTATAGTATCATATTTTGAATATGATGAGTCTTTTATTTTCTCCTTTCTCGCTAATAGCCATTCGTCTAAGATTTGACTATAGTATATTTTTTTAGTTTTGATATTTTTAAATATCATATAATTCATCCCTTCCTTTTTGGCTATATATTTTATAATTTTTGGGATGTTTTGAGTAATAAATGACTATTTTTTGTTATTTTATAAAAACTCGAGGGACACGATTTGATATTGTACTTAGGATTTCATAATTGATGGTATTACATTTCTTGGCGATTTCTTCTACTGTAATATTTTTATTGTCCCAAATGTATACTTCATCACCTACTTTTAGATCTTTTATATCAGTTACATCTACCATACAACTATCCATACAGATATTACCTATTATTTTACATTTTTTATTATTTATTATAACTTCTCCTTTGTTTGATAGACATCTTCTTAGGCCATCGGCATAACCAATTGGAATAGTTGCGATTTTAGTTTCTTTATCTGTTATGTATGTTTTAGAATAACTTATTGCGGTATTTTTAGGTACTGTTTTTAAGAAAGTAACTTTTGTTTTTAACTTACTAATTGGTTTTAAATTTATTTTATTTGTTGACTCTTCAGATGAAGGATAGCCATAGAGAATTATTCCTGGCCTTACTAAATTGGTATCATTAGATAGATAGTGAATAATTCCATTTGACGCTAATGAATGAATATATTTTAGAGATGGTATTTTACTTTTAATCATTGAAACAGCTTGATTAAATGTTGCTAGTTGAACAGTTGTGTAATCTTCATCAGTATCTGCCGAGGATAAATGGGTATATATTCCCTCTACTTCTATATTGTTTGTAATAACTAAGTCTAAAAAATGTGGAATATCTTCTAATACAATTCCAGTTCTTGACATACCAGTTTCTATTTCAAGATGAATTTTGATTTTTTCCTTTCTTGAAATTACTTCTTCTATAAATTCTAGGGAACTTATACCAATAGTAAGATTATAGTTAAGTATTGTTTCTAATTCCTCGATAGATGGTTGATTTAAAATAAATATTTCATGTTGAAAGCCAACTTCTCGTAGTTCTTTACCCTCCGATACTGTCGCAACTCCTACAATTTTAAAATCTTTTATTACTGATAAATTTTTATTTATATATGTACCATAAGCATTAGCTTTTATTATAGGCATAATTTCTTTAGTACCAATAAATTTCTTTATTTCATTTATATTATGATTTAAGGCATTTAAATCAATTTCCATGATTGTTGGTCTTATAGTCATATTTATCTCCTTTCATTACATTTTATTTATATAAAATTAAAACTTGATACATTGTACCAAGTTATTTTTCTTTAGAAATTATTTTTGCTTCCTCACTTTTTATAATACAATTACAATAGTCACAACGAACTTTACCACCACGTTGAAGCTCTACTGTTGCTCCACAATTTGGACATTTCATACTAATTAAATCTTTGCCCATTTTATTATCTTCATAATATATTAATACATCATCTATTTCATTATATATAACGCCTTCTATTAGGTCTTTTTCAATTAAATATTTAATGTCTTTTCTTACTGTTTCAAAAGCTTCTTCCATATTACGATTTGTTGTTTGAGGCATTTTTACGGCAATATCTTTTATTTGAAGTTTTTGTTTATAAATAAATGCAGAATACTTTTTAATTAAATCCATATCTTTTTTTTCACATTTTTTTATATAACCATTTATATGATCAATATAGTAATCTTGTGATATTAAATTATTGTGTTTCAAGTAATCAATTTTAATGATACATTCATTATACTTACAGTCCGATTCTTTAGCAATTAACTTAATATCATCACATTTTTCTTTTACTATTAGATTATATATTTTTTTGACTTTTTCTTGAAAAACAACATCGTTTTTTACATCTTCCCCATAAAATTCAGAGTAATTATTATATGACTCTTCTTCAACATGTTTCCATGCGGTGTTTCTTTTTTTTATTGTTTGAAATAGATAATATTCAAAAGATAAGAAAAAAAGCAATATAAACATCGGAATAAATACGAGTATTATTAGCGCTTCCACTCTACTCACCTCATATTATTAAAGATAGCATTCTCCATAAAAATAGTCAATTATATAAATCTTTTTATATGTAAAAAGATAGACAAGTGCCTATCTTTATTTTTTTCTTTTATGTTCCTTACTGCTTATTGGAGCTAATTCATCAACTTTACTTATTAATACGTTCATCTTATAATTGATAAATAAAATTACAATTAAAGTTGCAATAGTTATAATTACAAAATTACAACTAACTGTAAATTTACCTGATGCATAGAAGGATTCTCTTTCTTCTTTTGCCTTAGCTTTTTCATATTCTTCAATTGCATCGTATTTAGATGTTTTAGAATATTCTGCTTTAATTGCAGCTTTAATACTATCAGCATATTGTTCTGAGTATCCAGCAAATACTTGTTCACCAATTATGATATATGGCACTCCATTAGCGCTTTGTCCTAAAAATGAAGAAACATTTTCAAGTAATTCTTGATTATTGGTATTTGTCCATACTTCATATGATTTAAGTTTAAAATATTTTCCATATTCTTCTGAAATTTCATTTAAAAACTCTAAGAAACTACGACAATATGCACATCCAGTACCTCTAAATAAATATATTGTTACCTGTTTATTGTTTTCCTCATAATCCTCATATTCTAAATCGATTTCTTCTTCTTCTAATGTTTCTATTAAATTTTTTGATTCATATGTGTTTTCTGCTGCTAAAGTTGTTACTGGTAATAATAGTAAAGCAATAAGTGTTAATAATAGAAATTTTCTTTTCATTTTAATTCTCCTCCTACTTTGTTATATCAATTATTTATATTTTAGTCAATATTTAGCGTTATTCAGTATTTCTTTTGTTATCAATATTTTTGATAATATCAATTCTTTTATTAATACTATTTTGAGTTATGACGGTGTTTTTCATTTCAAAACCATGCATGGTCTCTTTTGTTTCATTTAAAATTACGTCAATACCAGAGTTAGATAATTTATTGGCATATTCAATTGCTTCATCATGTAGACAATCAAATTCAGCTGTTTCTATATATGTTAATGGAAATTCTTTATAGTCATCTTGCTCATTCGGTGAAAGATAATTTTCATCTTTAAGGTAATAGCTCCACATTTTTTTATTATTGTTAGCATTCCATATTGGAGTATCAGAATATTTTTTCATTGATACAGTTTTCATTCTTTTATCTAAAACTGGATATATTAATAGTTGAAGTGCTGGTGATTTATTATCTTCTTTAATAGTCTTCGCTGTTACCTCGGCTGCTAGGCAGCCACCAGCAGAATCTCCTGCAACAATAATTTTATTAGGATTAATCTTTAATTTAGTAGTGTTATTTAATATCCATTTATAAGCACTATAGCAATCATCTAAAGGAGTTGGATATTTATACTTTGTAGCCAATCTATAATCAACAAAGACTACTTTGCAGTCTCCTTCTAAAGCGTATCTTTTACAAAGTAAATGATGCTTTATACTTCCCTTAAAGACAAAAGCTCCACCATGACAATAAAGCATTACTTTATCCGTTTTAGAACTAATTGGTTCTAATATGTATAATGATATTTTTTTATTATCAAGTGACCTTATTTTTTCTTTACTGACACGTAGTTTTTTATTATTTAATAGTCTTATAAATTCATTAGATAATACTACTGATGAAATAAAGATAGTCATTCTATTAAATGGAGGATTAAAATATTTTAATATTCCATATTCTTTATTAATGTTATACTTAGTCATTTTTTACCTGCTTTCATATTTTTTAATTATTAGTTAAAAAATATATATTTATAGTTTGTTGATGAAATAAATTTGAATAAATCTCGATAGCTAAATGAAATGCTTCTTGTGTTGATATTTGGATAAACTGAACTTTTTTATTTACTAGGAAAGTGCGCTTTCATGTATATAAATCTTTATCATAGATGATAAAAATTTTCTCTTTTACACTATTATAGCATAATAAAAGTAGATTTTTCATCTACTTATAATTTTGTCTTAAGAAAGTTTTCAAATATTTTAAGACCATAGTTTTTATTATAGTAATTGGGAAACTCATTCAAATGAGCTAACGCTATTTTGGCGGTTAAAATTAAATTATCATTTGTTACATTTGTTTTAGAATTAATTGTACCATGTTCTAATTCTATATTAATTCCCTCGATAAATTCTTCTTTAGTAAATTTATCAAATTTAACATTTAAAACTTTTGCTGCATATAAAGCATGTGCCATATTATACATTTTATCACCTATATCAATATATGAATTTAAAAGATAAAACTTGTTTTTATGAACTACATTTGTTTGGTGTTATTTAAAGTGAATACTTCCATTCCTTGCGATTTATTATCAAAGAATAGAATACTTTCTGTCGAATGATCTTTTTCACCATTATAGAATTTATCTAATACTGCGTCAAAAACGCGATCTGTTTCTCTGTGTTTTGAACTTTTAGAAAATAATTCTGGCATGCCAGTTGATTCTTCTCTAAGATGCTTTGCTTCAGCTATTTCAGTAGCATAACTAAATAGTGTCATACTGGACTGTAGTTTTATTGTATCTATTCTACCGAATATTTTACCTATACTACATTTATCTGGTTCTAATAAAATTTCACATAAGCTTACTAAATTAGTATATAACTCTTCATCTTCTAAATACGCAATAGCTTCCGATATATCTTCAATAGCATAATATGTTGCATTAGCACTATGTCCTAATCCTTTTATTTGTGGGAAAATATACCACATCCAATGAGTTTTCTTTTTACCACTTTTTAATTCTTCATATGCACGAGGATAACTTTCTTTTTGAGCCTCTTTAAATCTTTCTAAATTTGTTTCCATGTAATCTCCTCTTTTTTTGCTTTATATTATAACACAATTATATTAATTTAGATAATTATTTGTTTTTTGTAAAATAATTCTATTTAATAATGATATATATTTTTTAATTATCATTTATATTTTTAAATATTTCTCCATCTATGTCGATTATTTCTTTAATATTTATTTTTGTTTTATCAGTTAAGATTATGAGATTATTTATTTGATCTATTGTTTTTACAATACCTATCTTTTCTATATATTTACCACCATCTTTATTTTTATCTTTTATAAAATATGTAAATTTTAATTCTAGTTGGTCTTTTAAATTATCATTAATAAGTTGTAGTTTATTATTTAAAATAATTTTGACATCTTCATCAAGAATAATTCTTTCTTCAGTTAGGCGTTCTGTTTCTCTAACAGCTTCTTTATAACCAGTTAAGGCTGAGAATGGAGCAAATTGTGCTGCTCTAGACTCGATAGTCATTCTTGGATGTTTTGATGAAGTGTGATGTGGTAAATTAATAATATCTTCATAATCATCTAATTTATTCATGGTGACCTCCTATTTGACTGTTTCTGTCGATAGCAGTTGATCCTTCTTCAAAGTTCATTCCTCTTAGAATGGAGTTTTTTCCATATTTATTTTTTATATCTAGTAGAATGTGTTGTAGTTTATTTTCTTCTTGTTCATACTGTTTTTCTTGGTTTCTTTTTTCTTCTAAAGCATGATAATCGGTAAATAAATCATATTGTTCTATTACTTTCTCGGCTTGGGCTTCAGTTTGATTTATAACATTATTGGCAACTACAGTAATTCGACGAACTAAGAGATTTTTATTGATTATTTTTTCGAATAGATTAAGCAATTGCGTGGTAATTTGTTTTGATGAAGATGTTTTATGGGAAAGATTAATTGTTCCATTAGCGTGTTTTGGGACACTTCTACCATAATAGTCTTTTGTTACTTCACCTTTATAATTTGTGGTAATGTTTTCGGCATCATAACCAATAATTAATACTAGTTGATCTGTAACTAAATTTTTAGAAACTAAATCTAAAGATAATGAATCGGCCATTTCCTTTACAATTAGCTTTGTTTTTTGATAATCATAAGGACAATGTAATACTTGGCCAGAACTAATACTATTTCGACTTGGTTTATAAGTTTTTATATCTTTTATAGTACATGGTTCCCATCCCCATGCATGATCAATTAGGGTTTCAGCATTTACACCAAATAGTTTATAAAGTAAGTCTTCATTGTTTATTGAACATCTGGCGATATCTCCCATTGTGTACATGTTATGTTCTTCTAATTTCTTGGCATAACCTGCCCCTACTCTCCAAAAAGAAGTTAATGGTCTATGCCGCCACAAAAGTCTTCTGTAACTCATTTCATCAAGTTCAGCAATTCTTACACCGAAGTTGTCTGCTTCTGCATGCTTAGCGACAATATCCATCGCTACTTTTGCAAGATATAAATTACTACCAATTCCAGCAGTAGCGGTAATACCAGTTGTTTTATATACATCATGAATCATTTTAGTTACTAATTCTTTAGGAGTTAATTTGTTATAACTTAGGTAATCTGTAATATCACAAAAAACTTCATCAATTGAATAAACATAAATATCTTCTGGGGCTAAATATTTTAGATAAACATTATAAATATTTGTACTATATTTCATATAATAAGACATTCTAGGTTTAGCAATAATAAAATCTATTTCAAGATTCTTATTTTCTTGTAATTCAATACTATTAAATGACTTTCCTGTAAATTTATAACGATAAGTATTTTTTCTTCTGATGTTGTTTTGTTCCTTAACTTTTTGAACTACTTCGAATAGTCTTGCTCTTCCTTTAATACCATATGTCTTTAGAGAGGGACTTACGGCTAAACAAATTGTTTTTTCTGTTCTTTCGGAGTCAGCTACAACTAAATTAGTTGTTAATGGATCGAGGTTTCTTTCTTGACATTCGACTGAGGCATAAAAACTTTTTAAATCAATACAAGCATAAACTCTATTCATTTTATACCTCCTTTTAGTAAAATTATATCATGAAAAATGCCAATCATTTGATCGATTTTGATGGAAATTATATCCATTTTATTTTACTAATTTTAATTCTTCAAAAGAATAATTTTTGATTTGTTTTTTCTATTTCTTATTTTTTATAATATTAGGTATTTGTATTTTAAATATTTACCAATGCGCATATAGTCATTAATTAGATTTTCATTTTATCAAAAATATGATATGATACTATTAATAGTAGAAAGGTCGGTTTAAGTATGGAGTCAAGATTTCAATTAATGATGGGCTATTTAGAAGAAATTAAAAATTTAAAGAGAAAATATCCTGCTGCTACAGCATTTAAAAGATTATCAGAATTATATCCAAACTATACTTTTGATAAGGATTTAGTTGTTGCGTTAAAGAAGGATTATTTAGGAACAAAAATACATATTTTTGAAGAGAAGGATATTGCAGGAACAATTGATACTAGTATTATTCCTATTGAATATCATAGTTCTTATGCTTCCGCTGTTGCACAGGTTATGAGAGAATGTATCGGACAAAATGAAGATTTCTTTAGAGCTTTTTTTAAGGATTATAACCGAATTGTCGTTGATTCAACATATCATTCAGATAATGGTGATTTGGTTATTCGTAATTACGCTGTTGATATTCCGATTGAGGGATATTCTATAAATAACTTTATTGAGGCTATTTTATCAGAATATAATATTGATTTACAAAGAAATTCCGAGTTAGTTGGAGTATTAGCCAAGACGCAGCAAGACACTGATGAATCAGTTTATGCTAAACCACCCTATTCTTATATTTTTACGCAAGGGAATATTCCTTTTGAAACACTCGCTAATTATTATGCTGTCAATGGAAAATATGCAGACTTAAAATATTTATTAGAAAACAAAAATGATCCTCTTGCTATTAACCGTCATATTATATTAAACGATTCTATTGGTTTTCTTAATGCAGCAATTGATAATATGCCTGAAGTTATTTCTAAAAATATTGATATGTTAAAACCAGCGGTTGATGAAACTGCTTTAGCTGTTAAAAATGGTACCAGCTTTGAAAATGATTTTTCTAGTGTTTCTTGCGATAAAGAAACTACTATTAGTCTAGTTAAGAAGATGTTAACTGATTTAGATCCTAGTGGCAAGTTTCGTGCTAGTTTCGAACAGGCTTTAAAAGACGGATTGCTCTTATCATATGAAAAGGTTAATTCTGGTGATGAGGATTTTGTTGCTTATAAGGAAAATGCCGAGGGGAAATTAGAGACTGTCAACATAAGTAAAAATTTCTTTTCCGATTATATTAATTTGACTAGTACTGATACATTAACAGATGTAGTCGATTTGATGGATGGTTTTATTCATTATTACATGGCTAATCATCACAAAAATGCAATTGATGATTATAAGTATGTTAGTGAAATCATTCCAGCTTATTATGAAGCTAGAACATGCAATTGGCTTGCGGAAAATGGTTTTGATGCTGTTGAGGTTAGCAGAATTTTAAATACTAGAAGAGCTGATTGCTTGGGCACTAGTAAGCTTGATAATACTCCTCTAATTATTGATTTGGTAGCAAAAAAAGAAAGAGATGGCGAACTATCTATAGAAAATATTTTAACTGAACAACAAGTTTTGAGTCATGTAAATTTAAGGAAAGCACGTGGAATAATGACACCGGATGTAGAAATAATAAAAAAAGGTTATGCTACTAACTGTGCTAAGATGATTGCAAAAACAAGATCTTTAAATACAGAAATGATTGGATACTCTCTAGGTTATCAATTGGGTCGAAGTAATGATTTAGAAGAAATGGATCGAAGAATGACTTGGGTTATTGATAACTGTTCTAATAGAGAATATAATGCCACTGACTTAGTAAACGCTCTTAGAAATGGAGTTTCATATAAAAATAGTTCAACCGATGAACTTGATACTTTGTTTAATGATTCTGTTGATGAAGATTTTCGACATGATGCTAATTTAAAACCCGTTTCTAAATAAAAGTCAATTTAATTTAAAAAAAGTCTCTAGAATCTAGAGACTTTTCTACAGTCTTGGAAAGTATTCTTAGTACTTTCTTTTATTATACTAATTCTTTTTTATTATAATTAATGTTAGTGTGTAAGAAATCATTGATAAAATTAAATACTCATCATTACTCTACACTAAAAGAAAGAATTTTTGCTCCGAGAACTTTTACATAATATTTTGTTAAGTTCTTTATTTCTAAATTTTTGTTTAGGAATTTTTTTAGCAATTAACACTTATATTTCATTTTTTCTTTTTTCGCATAATTCACATTTCCTTTTAGCTTTTTCTAAAGATAAATTTTTATATTTACCACATTTACACGAATATTTATTAAAGTATTTAAAATTATTATTATCATCAATCATATATGAAACTGTTCTTTTTAATTTTTTACAACCTACTTCTTTCTTTAGTACCTTATATTCTTTTAATAATTCTTTTAGTTCTTTATTTAATGGTAATCCTAGTATTGTAAAATCAGATGAGTAGCCATGTCTAAACTCATCTAATGAATTTGAAGAAGAAACGATATTGCCTTTATCTTTTACTTTACAATAGATATATCTATTTTCATGAATACTGTATACAACAGTTACTTTTCCTTCTAATGTTTTATCATAATCACTATCATCTAAATTGAATTTTTTTACAATTTTAAAATATATCTTTCGAAAGAAAGTATCATCAAAAACAAAAAACATTAAAAGATTGCCACCTACAATGATATAAGTTAACCAAATGACGATAATAAAAGTTCTATGGCGTTTTGTTAATACCCATACATTGAATATGATAAAGCCAAAGCCAATAATAAACTTTAATACTTGAAAATATATAATTATTAAGGCTGAGATTCTTAAATACGAGTAATCTTCCTTACTTGTTAAACTAAAAAGAGATGTTCATGTAAATAAAAGAAATAATAAAAATATATTCATAATAACTATAATAAAGGCAATTGTAGATATAGAAATTGCATTACTTGATGATGGCATATAATTAATTGTGATAAATATGAATAATATAAAGAGAATAATCCCAACAAATAGCTATTTTAATTGTTTTTTTCGACAATTACTTTTAAATTCTTCGTTAAACTTATCATTCATATACTACTCACCTACTATATCTAGTATAACATTTTATCTTAAATTATTTTTACTTATATTTTAATTTTCTAATAATTTAATTGCTTCGACGATATATTCTCTAATATCTTTTTCTTTATAAATATCTAAAAAATTATCTTTTGTATAAAATAATAGTTCTTTAATTTCATGATCTAAATTATTTTTATGAGTAATAAAATATTCTTCTAATTCATCTTTAGTAAGATTTAAGATGCCTGTATATACTACTCCTGTTGGATACATTTTTTCATCAGTTGAGGGCATTTTTATAAAAGCTTGTTGATAAGATGAAACTTGCTTTTTATCTTTTAATGAAAGTCCTAATTCCTCTTTTACTTCTCTTTCTAAACAAATTTCTGGTCTAAATTCACTATCAATAAAATCATCCGTACTAGCCATTCCACCTAGAAGATTAAGTCGATCATTTTTATCCTTTGTAATAACATAATAATTATCTTTTGTTTTGAAAAGACAGGAAGTAAATAGTGAATAAATTGTCAAATCATTAGTTTGTTTAGCATATACTAAGTCAGCAAATTTAGCTTTTCCAATTTCTAGTTCATAGTTATTATTAGTACTTTTTATACTTGTTACGGCGTAAATATCACCATTAAAAACATCTGTCTTTGAAGATGAAAATTTATTCCAAAGATTATTTATCTTTTCTTCTTGTTCTTTTGTCTTTGCTATTTCTAGAGGTTCTTTATTTTTAAATATTACTTTATTTACTTTTACTAGCATGTTCTTCTCCTTTTATTAATTTGATATATCATCTAATTCATATTCTATAACTTTTTCTAAATCATTTAAAGATAGTTCCACTTGATAACCTATTTTTCCGGCACTAAAAATTATAGTTTCAAAGTTTTTTGCGGAGGAGTCAATAACCGTTTTAAAGACTTTCTTCATACCAATTGGTGAACAACCTCCATGAATATAGCCAGTTTGAGGAAGTAGTTCTTTCGACTTAAGCATTTCAACACTCTTTTCTCCTACTGCTTTAGCGGCTTTTTTTAAATTTAATTCTTTATTTACAGGTATAACAAAAACATAATTAATTTTTTTAGGACTTGTTGTTACTAAAGTTTTAAAGACCTGACTTGGATTTTGGTTTAGGACTGTTGCGACTTCTATACCAGAAATAGCTGATGTATTGGCATAGCAATGACTTATATAATTTATTTTATTTTGATCTAATATTCTCATTACATTTGTTTTTTCAATTTTCATTTAATCACCTATTCAGTATATAGTTAACTACATAATTCTTCCCATTCTAATAATTTTTCTTCTAATTCTTGATCTAGTTTATTTAAAATAGTTTGTAGTTCATTCATCTTTAGATAATCATTATATATTTTTTCATCTAACATCATAGTCTCTATTTCTTTTTTCTTTTTCTCTTTTTGATCTATTTCTTTTTCAATTTTTCTTATTAGAGAATTATTCTTTTTCTCTTTTGGTATTGAAGATACTTCTTTTATCTTAACTTGTTCCTTTTTTATTACTTCAGGTGTTTCTTCTTTTCTTGTCGCTAAATACTCTTTATAAGTACCTCTGAAATAAGTTACTTTATCTTTTTCAAAAATTAAAAGGGAGTCAGCCACTTTATTGATAAAATAGCGATCATGAGAGACAAAAAGTAATGATCCATCATATTGCGCAAGTAAATCTTCTAAATTTTCTTTACCGATAATATCTAAATGATTAGTCGGCTCATCTAATAAAAGAAGATTTGGGGATTTCTTCAAGATTTTACATAACGCTAAACGTACCTTTTCTCCTCCTGATAAGAGTTTGATTTTCTTAAAGACATCTTCCCCCGTAAACATAAAACAACCTAGTGTTTTTCTTATTTGTAGAGGCTCTTCATCAGGAAAACTTTTTTGATACTCATCATAAATAGTATTTTCTTCACTTATAAATTCTATTTGTTGATCAAAATATTCTTTTTTGACATTGAAACCATAACTTATTTTACCACTTATTTTAGGAAGTAGACCAATTAAGGTTTTAATTAAGGTTGATTTTCCTTTACCATTTTCACCTATTATCGCAAGTTTTTGTCCTTTATATAATTCAAATGAAGCCTTTCCTAGAGATACGTTATTATATCCAAATTCTAAATCTCTTACAGTTAACACTATATTACTACTTTCACTTTCTACCTTTAGAGTAGTGTTAAAAGTTTTTAAATCGTATTTTTGCGGCTTATCTATTCTTTTCATTTGTTCTATTTTTTGCAGTTTTGACATTGCCATTGAAGCCTTACTTGGTTTATATCTAAACCTATCAGCTATTGCTTGAAGACGTTTTATTTCTCTTTGTTGATATTCATAATCAGCTAATTGTCTTTCATAATTCATTTTCTTCTGCACTTCAAATGAAGAGTAATTTCCTTTATATTTAGTTAAGGACGCATATTCTATCTCATAAACTTTAGTTACCACTTTATCTAAAAACATTCTATCGTGGGAAACGACTACTAAAGCTTTGGAATAATCGCTTAAATACTTTTCTAGCCATTCAACTGTAACTATATCTAAATGGTTTGTCGGCTCATCTAATAGGAGAATATCTGGTTTACTTAAAAGTAATTTTAAGAAAGAAATTTTAGTTCTCTGTCCGCCGGAAAATTCTGATAATTTTTTTAATTTGTCTTCCTTAGTAAAGCCAAACTTTAGAAGGGCTAATTCATACTCTTTTTTATATTCATATCCACCTATTAATTTATATTTTTCCAAAGAATCAGTATACTCTTCAATCATTTCAGTTGTTGCACAACTTTCAAGATTAGTTTCTAATCTTTTTATTTTTTCTTCCAACTTTATAATTGGACTATAGACCTTTAGAATTTCATCAATAAGTGTAACATTTAAATCTTGAAAAGCATGTTGTTCTTGATAACCAATTGTAGGTTTCCCAATCTTAATTACTTGTAAATCTTCCTCTCCTAGTCCTGTTTCTAACATTTCATTATCAATTAAAGCTTTAAGAAGAGTTGTCTTACCACTACCATTACGACCAACTATCGCAATTTTATCATTATTCTTTATTTCAAAATTAATCTCTTCTAGGATTGTATTTGACCCAAAAGAAATCGCACCATTTATAATTTTATATTCCATAGACATTACTCCTATCAATAGTTGTTTTAATTATTATATCATGCGAATAAATATAATTCTAAAGATTTCTTCCAACCAAGTTTTTTATTTAATGGACTATTTAAATGCTTATTATAAAATATTAAAAAATCAAGACCATCTTCTATTTTTTTAACCATAAATACTCCCCTTTATTTACAACAATATATCTAATAAGATAATTATAACATATAACATTATCCTTAATATATATTTCATAAATAATTATTTTTAATCAAAAAAGATAGATACTAGATCTATCATAAAAACTTATCCTTTAATTAATTGACTAAATCTTTCTCCATCTAAACCGATTAATTTATATTCCTTTTCATCAAAACCAAAGCAACTACTATAACCATTATAACCCCAGCCGACAAATGATTGAAGTAGACTATCTTCATTATACATATAAATATTCCACCAAGCACCATCTAAATTTATGACACCAGTTATTTTCGTTGCGCGAGAGATTAAAGTTATTATTTCTGCTATTTCTTCCTCATTAGTTATCGTATTAATGACCTCATCAGCATTATTTTTTACAATTATTTTTGTCGTTTCACTTATTGCTTCATCTAGAAAAAGATTTTTAAAAATATGAAGTAGACTATCTTCATTAGTAGTAATAAAATTCTCAAGATACTGATTAAAATTATCTTTATTAATCCCATCTTTAGTTATGTAGCTATAGTTTGGAAATATCTTTTCTATTTGATTTCTTTCAATGTTATATGTAACCCCACTAAAATTAAAGTTTATGTATTCGACATTATCAATTAAAAGAAAGATAGATACAGAATTATATATTAAACTTTTTTCTAGATAATTATTTTCATTTATATACCAATCAGTAATATGATAGTTGATTGTTAATCCTAAATTTTTAGAGTCTATTTCAAAGACATAACCATATTCTGATAGTGGTAAACTATTAATTAAATTTCCGGTATTACTATTATTACCAAGATATTTATTTTGGTATTTAATAATATTGTCTATTCCTGATTTATTTCTATTGAATGGGACATTAGGTACAGTTTCAGAAGTATATTCTTTCTTAGTATCAACAATATAATATTCATTTTTAGTATTATAGTTAATTCTATAGACATTACAAAATGGTGCATTATAAACCATCATATTGTTAACTGTCTTAACACTATATGAAAATCTTGGTACTTGATTAAAAGTAACTACACCAATATAATCAATAAGTATTAAAATAAGCATAAAGAAAAGAAAATAAACATAATTACACAATACTCTTTTTTTATAACTTAATTTCTTAGTCAGTTTTGATACACCAATTAAAGAAATAATTCCTCCTAGAATAGAATATAGCAAGCCCCAACTGCTTTCACTAGGAAAGATACTCATCGACATAAACGAAATAAATAAACCAAATATCACCAATAATAAACCAATATTTTTAACCTTTTCATTTACCTTCTTATTAGTATAAGTAATTGTATTTAAAATATTTTCATCACACTTTTCTTGATATACTTCTTTTTTTAATCTTTCACCACTCAATAATTCATTAATAGAAATATCTAATTCATCACACAAAGGTTTAAATAAAGACAAATCAGGCATATTTCTACCATTCTCCCAATTACTAATAGACTTTTCTGATACGCCTATTTTTGTGGCTAATTCTGTTTGAGTAAGTTTTTTATCCTTACGACATTTAGCAATAAATCTCCCTATTTTTTCTTGATCCATTTCTTTTTACTCCTTTCACATTAAGTATATAATGTAAAGGTTAAAATTTACAGGAAACATTCCTAGAGTTTAGTTTTATTGTTTTTTATAAGACAAAATTTAAGTAACGTTTTTGTTACTTTTAGTTATTAAATCTTAATAAGTAGCCATCCGGATCTTGAATTAAGAATTCTTTATCTTCGTACACTGTATCATCTACTTTATATTCACTTATTTTTAAATCAACAAAAATTTTTATATTATTTTCTTTGACTTTGTGATAAAGTTTATCAACATCACTTACAGACATACTTATATTTATTCCTCTTCCAAAAGGATATTCAAGTTCTCCTGTATTCCAATTATCATTTATTTCTTCAAGCATTAGCTGATTATTTTCTAACTCTAAAAAACAAAATTTATCTTCTTTTCGCTCATAGACAATTTTAAAACCAAGAGAAGTATAAAAATTAATACTATTATTAATATCAGAAACACTAAGTTCAGGAATAAGACTATTAAATTTCATAGTAACACCACACTTTCAATATAAGTTTATTGTACCATAAAAATAAAGCTATTTAATTAACATTTGTTTTAATAACTAATTCGTTAATTCAACTATTTTATCATCTTCAAAAAGATAACTCCTTAGTAAAAATCTCTTTCTTTTATACCACTGTGAAGT
>JBGVNW010000029.1:0-28080 GCA_045125935.1 Bacilli bacterium
GATAGCGTTTCCAAAGTGTGGAGATTTTAAAACAAAACCCTTATATAATAAAAAAACGGTTAAAACCTAAAAAATGCTTTATAATTGAATTGCTAAATAAACAATAGAAAGCGAGGTTTTAACCGTATGAAAATTATACCACTAATTAATGAAATTACTAATAGTTTTAATGAAATTTTTAAAAATAATTTAACTCCACTTAATATAGAAAGTAAAATTAGAGATGTTGGAGACCTATTTACGTTGAAATTATACGAATCACTTTTAAATTATATTGACGAAAAATTTAAAAACTCCAAAGAAAGAAAACAGAATTATTATATCAAACAAACTAGAAAAAGAACTTTAATTTCTTCTGTTGGATATATAACTGTTAATTCAACATCTTACGTTGATAAAAAAAACTAAAGAAAGATTCGTATTATTAAGAGAAATACTACACCTTAAACCTTATCAAAGATTAACTAACGATGCTGAATATCAACTGATTAAATATGCTATGGACGAAAATATGTCTCAAGCTGCTCGACATGCGTTAAGAAATACTATTATTTCTAGAAGCACTGTTTCAAAAAAGATGACTAAACTAGACGGAACTATTCGTGAAAATATTACTAGAACTAATAATCAACCAGATATACTTTATATTGAAATGGACGAAATACATGCCAATCTCCAACACGGTGGTAATAAAATTTGCCCATGTGCTATTGTTCACGAGGGTTATGAAGAAGATTTTGTTAAAAGAAAAAAACTTAAAAATATCCGTTACTTTGCTTCTTCTAAACTAACATATGAAGAATTATGGGAAGTAATATTCGATTATGTAAATATAAAATACGATATTGATAAACTTAAAGTTATATTTGTATCTGGCGATGGTGCGTCTGGTATTAAAAATTATACTAATTGCTTTCCAAATGCTAAGTTCGTTCTCGACCCTTTCCATTACATAAAAAAACATTTAAAATACATTTTTAAAAATGATACAGCTCTTAGAAACACAGCTGATGATTATATTAGAAATGATTTAATTGATGATTTTAAAACTCTCGTTTCTATACAAACAGAAAAATACCCTGAACAAGAAAAATATATGAAAGAACATATGAACTACATTATTGATAATTTAGATAGTATTAAAAATCAAAAAGATGAAGATTATAAAGTTCATTGTTCTATGGAAGGACATGTTAATCAAGCTTTTGCTAGATACATTACGTCTTCTCCTTACGGTTTTTCAAAACAGGGTTTAGAAAATAAATTAAAATTGCTTGTTTATCATGCCAATAAACATGAACTAACTATTGAAGATTATTATAATTTAAAATACGGAAATAATAATTATGAAGAAATAAATATTAATATAAGAAAATTATGTAATATTAAATATGATCAAAAGTTAACTTCAAATCATTCGTTAGAATATAAAATAAATACAAATTTACCTATACTTGATACTGCATCAGAAAATAATAGATTAAAAGAATTAATTTCAATTAGACAAGAAATATATGTAATTTAAAAAGGAATAGATATTGACTATCTACTTCCTCTAATTTACAATTAGCTTAAATTATAAATCTTATTTTTTAGGAGAAAAATCTCCACACTTATTCTACACTAACTACTAAGATAGCAGCAATTTTTTATTTTATTTCTTCTATTTTCATTAAGTTTGTTTGTGATGTTCCTGTTGTTGGGAAACCACCTGTTAAAACAACTCTATCACCTGACTCTAGAGTCATAAAATTCTTAGCTTCTTCAACACTTGCCATTAATACGGCATCTGTTGAATCTAACATTGGAATAGTTTTAGTGTAAACTCCCCAATTTAGTGCTAATCTATAACAAGCCTCATCATTCGGACATAACGCTAAAATTGGTGCTTTAGGTTTAAAATTACTAATTAATTTAGCTGTTGTTCCTGTAATTGTAGCAGCACAAATTAATTTAGCATCTAATCTATTAGCACTTTCAACTACGTTTTCAGCAATTGCAGTCGGTACTGAATACAATTTTCCATTTTTATCAATATAATCAAACTCAGCGTAGTATTCAGTTTCTTCACAGATTCTAGCCATAGCAGCAACTGTTTCAACTGGATGTTTACCAACTGTTGTTTCACCACTTAACATAACAGCGTCAGTTCCGTCTAACACTGCATTAGCAATATCGCTTGTTTCAGCTCTTTTTGGACGAGAATTTTCCATCATTGTTTCAAGCATTTCAGTTGCAACGATACATAATTTACTCATTTCACGACAAGTTTTAATAATTTGTTTTTGTAAAATTGGTAATTTAGCATAAGATACTTCAGTACCAAGATCTCCTCTTGCAACCATTACACCATCACTAACTTCAAGAATTTCTTTTAAGTTAGTGATACCTAAATCACTTTCAATCTTACAAATTATTTGTAAATCATCACGATTATGTTCCTTTAATATTTCTTTTATTTCTAAAACATCTTCTTTACAAGATACAAAAGAAATTGCAAGATACTCTCCACCATGATTACAAGCAAATTCAATATCTTCTCTATCTAAATCACTAACATATGGAATATCTAGTTTTACACCAGGAGCACTAATACTTTTTCTTTCTCCTAATACTCCACCTGCAATTATTTTACAATTTAAGTAGTCTTCTGTTTTCTCAATTACTTGAATTCGCATTTTATCATTTTCAAGTAATAATAAATCTCCAATATTAAGACTATTTAAAGCCTCTGGATGATTTACACTAATCATTTCTTGATTACCAGCGATTCTTTCTTTAACTACTTTAATTGTATTACCTTCAACTAAATCAATTGTTCCACATTCTAATGGTCCAGATCTAAATTCAGGTCCTTTAGTATCCCATAAAATCGCAACATTAGCTCCGGTTCTTTCTCTTACTTGTTTAACTGTTTCTATAACACATAATCTTTCTTCTAATGTAGCATGCGTAAAATTAACTCTCGCAACATTCATTCCTGCACGAACCATTTGTTCCATTGTATTCACTTCGCATGATGCAGGTCCAATACTACATATAATTTTTGTTTTTTTCATCTATACCACCTCAAACCTCACATAATTATACCAAAATAATCTAATATTTCAAGAATTTTTTTAGAAATTAAACTTTTTTTCCAATTATTATTAAATATGATCCAACTGGATTAAAATAACATGTTTGTAATACTATTATTTCATCATCACTATCAACACTAATTCCTGTATCATAAATAGACTGCCCTTTTAAATACTGTAAATGATAATTATATTGATCAGTTGTAAATTCCAAATTAATGTATCGATAATCAGCTATTGCAACATATACAGAAAATATTAAATAATGACTGCGCTCATTTAATGTTCTAAAATAAATATCTGAATGATTTAAATAATAATTCCAATCTAAATAATTTTCTAACATATTAAATTCAGTATACACATTTTGCGAATTATGACCATAAATTATTATTTTTCGATCATCAACTTTATTACGATAATCTAAGAATACACTTCCCAAAGTATTAGGTGTCTTATCAAGTAAATGATTTAAGTAAAATTCATTGTCACTAGTATGTGCAACTGGTACTTTTAAACTTGTATTAGGAATTTCTAATTCACCAATAATTTCATCATTATTAAAATATTTTTGATAATCTAATATTACTTGATCTGAATCACTTTCTTTAGAAATTTCTTCATATTGTTCCGTTACTTCTTCCTTTTGTTCTTCAGGTGTTTTAGTTTCTTCTTTTTTATTTGCCTTTATATAAACAAATATTGAAAAACTTAAACTTAAAACTATCAAAATACTTAATATTACTATAATTAAATTTTTCTTCACATTTTTATTCTTTTTCATATACACCGCCATTATTTCTGACAATTACTACAATAATAAGTGCCTCTTCCACCAACAACAATCTTTTCAATAATTGTACCACATGTACTACATGCTACACCCTTTTTACTATGAACTAATAATTCTGTTTGAAAAAGGCCATGAACCCCTTCACTAGAAGTAAAGCTTTTAATTGTAGTACCACCTTTTTTAATAGCCTTTTCTAATACATCAATTGTATTTTTAATTATTTTATCACACTCATCTAATGTCACATCACATGCTCTTCTAGTTGGTAAAATTCCACTTAAAAATAAAATTTCATCATCATAAATATTTCCAATACCAGCTATAATACTCTGATCAAGTAACACTGTTTTTATAGGTAGTTTTTTATTATGAATTTTTTCATATAAATACTCTTTTGTTAATGACTTATCATAGTATTCTAAACCTAAATCAGAAAGAGGCTTAATAAGGTTAACTTCCTTCTTCTTCATTAAATACATTTTACCAAATTTACGGACATCATGAAATCTAAAACTTATATCATCATCCAATATTAATTCTACATGTTCATGTTTACCAATAACTTCACTCTTATCCCTAAACATAAACTTACCTTCCATCCTCAAATGAACAAGTAAAGTATATTTATCAAGTTCCATTACAATAAATTTACCACGAGACTTAATATCTTGAATAACTTCTCCAATAATCTTCTCTTTAAATTCTTCTACACTAGGATAAGCAATAATATTATCCCAATAAATATTACATCCTGTTATCTTTTTACCCAAAATTTTTGTTTTTAAACTATTAACAACTGTAACCACTTCTGGTTTTTCTGGCATAAACTCACCCCACTATTTTGCTTCGTACCAATCATTACCAACTTCGATATCTACTTTTAATGGTACATCTAATTTAAATGTATTCTCCATAATATCTCTAACTATCTCTTTTACTTCATCAAGTTCTTCTGATACTACATTAAATACAAGCTCATCGTGTACTTGAATTAACATTTTACTTTTCAAATTACGCTTTTTGAATTCAGCAAATATTTCTACCATTGCTTTCTTCAATATATCGGCTGCAGTTCCTTGAATAGGTGTATTCAACGCCATTCTCTCTCCACTACTACGTATCATATAGTTTTTATTTTTTAACTCTTCAATTACACGTTTTCTATTCATTAAAGTTCTAACATAGCCATACTTATAAGCTTCTTCTTTTTCTCTTTCTTGGAAATCTCTAATTCCAGGATATGTTTCTAAATAATTATCAATAAACTTTTTAGCAGTTGCTACATCAACACCTAAATCTTCTGACAAACCAAAGCTACTAATTCCGTATAAAATACCAAAGTTAACTGCTTTAGCAGTTCTTCTCATATCTTTTGTAACTTCACTCATCTCTACTTTAAATATATCAGCAGCTGTTCTAGTATGAATATCCTCATCACAAACGAATGCATTTATTAAATTTACAGCACCAGACATATGAGCAAAGATACGTAACTCAACTTGTGAATAATCTCCTGACAATATCTTGCATCCCTCATCTGGTATAAAGGCCTTTCTAATTAATCTAGAATATTCTGCTCTAGCTGGAATGTTTTGAAGATTAGGACTAATACTAGAAAGTCTACCTGTCCTAGTTAAAGTCTGTGTAAAAATCGTATGAATTCTTCCATCTTCACGTACTTCTTCTCTCAAACCAACTGCATAATTTGTATATAATTTTGCTAAGGTACGATACTCTAATATTTTATCTACAATTGGATGAACAAATTTTATCTTATCTAAAATATCTTTACTAGTTGAATATTTATTATCCTTAACTCTCTTAGGATAAGGAATTGCTAAATCCTCAAATAATATTTTTGCAAGTTGCGCTGGAGACATAATATTAAATTTACTACCAGCGTCTTCATATATTTTTTCTTCTAATACATCAAGTTGTTCTTTTAATTCTCCCTCAACAGCACTTAAATATTCGGTATCAACTTTAATACCAGTAATTTCCATATCTGCTAAAACATAAACGAGTGGCATTTCAATATTAGTAAACAAATCAAGTTCTCCATCACTACTCAATTCACTTAATAATCTTTCTCTTGTTTCATAAATAAACTTAGCTTTTCTACAACAAACATCTGCTAAAACTTCATCACTTACTTCAAATGGTCTCTTATCAGTACCATATAAATCTTCATACATAGGAAGTTTTACATCAAAAGCCTGTGCAACAAAACTAATATCATCTTTAACTACGTAATCAAGTAAATAAGTCGCTATCATCGTATCAAAAGTAACATTTTTAAATTCAATACCAAGTTTATTCAAAACAACTAAAACTCTCTTCAAATCATAAGTAAATTTATAAGAATCACTTAAAAACATATTCTTATACTTAGAAATATCTTCCTTATTTATAAAATAACCATTTTCTCCATCATAAATACCAATCCCAAGAATATCACTTTTACTATAAATCGAACCTCTAGTTTCCAAATAAAATGCAAAATCCTTATCTTTAAAATCATTAATATCTTTTATGATTAACTCTTTTTCTTTTTCATCTTCACTGTTATTAGAATAAGTATCAATACTTAAATCTAACTTTTTAAGTAAAGAATGAAATTCAAATTCCTCTAATAATTCTTTAAATTTAATATTATTAGTTGGATTATATTTACAATCTTCTAATGTAAAATCAAGTGGTACTTCTCTATAAATAGTTGCTAAATCATAACTCATATAAGCATTATCTTTATCTGCAAGTAATTTTTCTTTAGTTTTACCACTAACACTATCAATATTATTATATAATTCATCTAAGCTTCCGTATTTAGCAAGTAAATTAATTGCTGTCTTCTCACCTATACCTTTAACTCCTGGAATATGATCACTAGCATCTCCCATCAATGCTTTTAAATCAATCATCCTAATTGGTTCTACTTGATAAGTGTTTTTAAATTCATCTCTAGTCATCATAATATGACCTGTTTGCTTTAAAAGTTTAACTGTAACTTCATCACTAATTAATTGTAATAAGTCTTTATCACTACTTACAACAGTCGCAATAAATTCATCTTCTTCATCAACTATTTTAGCAACAGTCCCAATAATATCATCAGCCTCATAATTATCGGTTTCATAATATTTAATTCCCATTGCTTCAAGAACTTCTTTAGCTTTTGGAAATTGTAATTTTAATTCATCCGGCATTGCTGCTCTACCAGCTTTATACTCTTCATACTTTTCATGTCTAAAAGTTTTTCCTTTATCAAATGCCACCATTATGTAAGAAGGATTTTCCTCTTTAATAATTTTGTTCATCATATTAATAAATCCATATAATGCATTAGTTGGAAAGCCCTTTGAATTTTTCATTATAACGCCCTGATACGCAGTCGCATAAAAACTACGAAATAGTAAGTTATTGCCATCTACTAAAATTATTTTTTTCAATCTAATCACCTAGAAGTAGTATACCATAACTTCCTTAATTTAACTAATATTACTTGCATAATTGTTGTGTAGGAATATACGAAATAGTCTCGAGTCTTTGTATTCTATTACTTGCCATAAACAAACACAATGTAATAATTGAATAAACCAATAAAATAATTAATCCTTTCTTTATATTTTCTTTAACTAATGTCATATACCTCACTCCTCTCAAATTACAATTTAATTTTATACCAAACAATCGTTCGTGTCAATGTTAATTGAAACATTTGTTTGACATTTTACACTATGAGTGATAAACTTTAAATTGTAAGACATCTGGTAATATGTCAATGTAAAAATTATGGGAGTTTTTAAATAATTTCTCCCTTATCAAATAAATTATTCCACGCTAAAAAGTGCTTAGCATAAAACTAAACATTAGTTCGTTATTTCTAACGAACTCAGTTTATTAAAGATTGAGTGTTCGAGTCTAAAGTTATGTAATATTGATTTTTTCGCAGTAATCCAAAAATCAATCTGACAAGTTTACGAGCAGATAAAACGAGCGCGCGTTTATGTTGATATTTAGTAACTTCTTTGTATTTAGAATCGTAATAATTCTTAATAAAAGGAAAATTCATTCTAATACAAGAAGCTGTGGCTTCAATTAGGTAATAGCGAAGATATTTGTTTGCATGTTGAGAAAACTTTTTATCTTCTTTTTCAAATTTACCTGATTGAGTTCTATTCCAGTAAAGACCTGCATATTTAGCTAAATTAGAGTTATGTTTAAAATATTCGATTGAACCAATTTCAGCTAAAATACCAGCGGCATAAACTTTACCAATACCGCGAATAGAAAGTAAAGAATTGTAAGCATTAGAATCCAAACCACTAACTGTATCTAAAATTGCTTTATCAACTTGTTTAAGTTCATTTTCTAAAAATTTAATGGTATTTAAAGAAGAAGCAACAGCAATATTAATACCAGAATAAGCAGTTTGGTTTAATCGATAAGAAGAACGAATAGCTTTGTTAAGTAAATCAATCTTCTCATTTGGGTTTTTAGTTCGATTTTTCCCAACTTTAGAAATTAAATCTAACAAATTATCAACAGGAGTTTCAGCGATTTGATCTGGCGAGTCAAAGTTATCAAAAATAGCACAAGAAGTAGCACCGAATATATTAGAAAAAGGTTTGTTCTTCTTGTCAGCAATAATTAATCCTGAAAAAGATAAATAAATGTTATTCATAACATAAAGTTTTTCTTTAACGAGATTTTTAGAAATATGATATCTTTGTCTTGTAAGACGTTGAAGGGCAATGTATTGTGAGCCACGAAAAGGATGCAAAGACTTAGTTCTACCAACTCTCACAAAGTCGGCAAGAATATAAGCATCAGATGAATCAGTCTTTTCAATATCTGAAAAACTGTCTTTATATTTAGCAAAGTCATGTGCATTAATTTGATAAACTTCAGTATTGAAATTATTAAGATATTCATGAGATGAAAAGTAGCAAGCTAAATGAAAAGAATACATACCAGTAGCTTCACAAACAACGATGATTTTATCAAAATAGAATTTATCGTGAATAGTTTTAACTCTGTTAATAGCATCTTCACAACCATTAGGAGTATTGGGAAATTTCAAATTGAAGAACTTATGTTGATCGAAATTTAAAACACAAATTTGATTTGATTGGAGTGAAACATCAACACCAATAAACAAAGAATTAGTCATAGATATCACCACCTTTCTGATTGAATTTTTGTGAAATATAATTGGCAACGATACACTAGCTTATTAGTTGACAACAACCTCGTTATTAGAATACATATTTTCTATTAGGGATTTGGATACTGCGAACTAATAAGAAAATAGAAACAGCATCTGAGTTAGAAGAAATATGACTAATAAGAAGAGAAACAGTCTTTCTTTAGTAAACACCATAAGGGTTACAGGAGTGAGTCGAATAGATCTCAGTCAAAAATATTTCAATAATATTTTAACACTAGAGTATCACAGCCAATAAATAAAATTGTTAGTAAAAACTAACTAAAAAGAATATTAAATTGTAAGTCAAAATATAACTTACAAAATATATTATACGAGGAGTGATGTATTTGGAAAAACTTACTACAAGACAAGAACATATCTTAGATGTAATAAAGAAATTAATTGCCAAAAATGGCTACCCTCCAACAGTACGCGAGATTGGTGCTAAAGCAAAACTTTCATCTCCCGCAACAATTCACTTTCATTTAACTAAGTTGGAAGAAAAAGGATATATAAAAAAAGGTAACAGTAAAAATAGAACTATTGAAGTATTAGTTCCTAATGAATATATTGAAAAAGAAGAAAGTGTTATCGAGGTTCCACTACTTGGAAAAGTAACAGCAGGAACTCCAATCGAAGCAATTGAAACACCAGATGAGTATTTTGCTCTACCAGCTTACTTAGTAAATTCTAAAAAAGAAATATTTACTTTAAAAGTAAGTGGCGAATCAATGATTAATGTTGGTATTTTCGATGGTGATATCTTAATCGTTGAAAGACAAAACACTGCTAGAAACGGTGACACAGTAGTCGCAATGAATAAAGATAATGAAGCTACAGTAAAAACTTTCTACAAAGAAAATGGCTACTTCAGACTCCAACCTGAAAATGATACAATGGAGCCAATTATTTTAAATGAAGTAACAATTCTTGGAAAAGCTGTAGGACTATATCGTAAATTTTAAAAAATAAGCGTAAATAAATACGCTTTTTTCATAGAAATGTTATAATGGTATTGGTGATAATAAATGGATACAAATAGTTTGATAATATTATTAATTGTAATTATAGTCTTTTTAATAGTTTTTATTCTAAAAAAGAGCACTCATAAAAGTGTTACTAAAATAAGCGCTTCATCTCATGAAGAATTATTAGAAAAAATGAAACAGAATAATGTTTCTGAAGAAATGTTAAATGTTTTTGAAGATAAAATCACTAAAAACAATACCTTTAGTACTTATACAACAACTAGCACAACACATAAAGTAACGTATGTTAATGGACAAAAAGTAAGTGAAGAAAACAACACTACACACAATAAAGTGGTACCTCTAACTAATTGTCCAAATTGTGGTGCCAAAATTAAAGATAGAAATAAAGATAATTGTGAATATTGCCACACTATATTAAAAACAAAATAGCATTCAAACGAATGCTATTTTTTAATTAAATCACAAACTACATACCCAGCAATAACTAGTCCAGCTGCACTTGGTACAAAAGCACTTGATCCAGGCGTAGACTCCCCTGTTTTAATTGGTACTTCTCTCGAAGATAAAACCATAACCTTATCATTTATTTTCTTATCTTTAATATACTTTCTCATGATTCTTGCCAATGGATCATTATTAGTTTTTCTGATATCAACAATTTCAAGTTTAGTAGGATCAAGTTTATTACCTGTTCCCATACATGAAATAAACTTAATTTTATTCTTAAGACACTTATCAATAACTGCCTTCTTCGTTCTAACAGTATCACAAGCATCCACAAAATAATCCAAATTAAATTCAAATAATTCATCTAAATTACTATCATCTATAAATTTATCAATTTTTATAACTTCACAATTACTATTTATATCTTTTAATCGTTTTTCTAAAACATCTACTTTTTTTAATCCAATAGTAGACTCTAACGCAATAATTTGTCTATTAATATTACTCTCATCTATTTTATCAAAGTCAACAATAATAATACGACCAATATTACTTCTAACTAAAGCCTCACAAACATATCCGCCTACTCCACCACATCCTAAAACAAGCACAGTTTTATTATGTAATGCTTCAACTACCTCTTCACTGATAATTTTACTTAGTCTTGAAAATTTAGGCAACTTGACTCAACTCCCTTTCAGTAGTCTTAATTAATTGAACATTATTTCTTTTCTTCTGAGAAGAAGACTGAATAAGATTAAATGATCTATCATATACCATCTTACATACATAAGACATTTTCCCGTAAATATCACAATTATCTAAAGCCATATTATAATAATTTCTTAAACTCTTAGTATCTTTAGAATTAATTCTATCAAAAGATGAAAGCATATCAACAAGCGCCTCTTCTGAAATAGATGCTTCACTAACAACTACAAAGTCAAACATAGTAATCAAATCAAGCATTTGAAGCATTGGAATTAACCCCTCTTCTTGAAACATATTCATCCAATAACTTCGATCATAAACATTTGATACAATTTTTCGCATCTTCCCAACATTCTCATCTGAAAATATCTCATCAAAACCAATTTTTTTCAATGAAAGATATTTACTCTTTAAAACCCCCGGAGTCTCTTTCTGCATATCTAAAAGCACCTTACTATAAAGGCTATCAAAAACATCATTAATCTTAGCTGGCGGTATTTCAACATCATATACATCGCAAACTTCAGAATTTATTGCTCTTTTAGTAGTAACTGAAAACTTTTTATTTTGACTATTAAGATTAGTCCTTATAAAATCAACCATTGTTTTAGAATTATCTCCCTCATAAAAGTATGATTTCGAAAATGGTCTTCCATTAACTATAATATCACTTTCTATAACTTCAGAAATACTAACTCCTGTTTTGGCTTTTTCAGCACTCTTTAATGTCACCTGTACATTTAAAATTCTATTTTTATTTACAATTGGTAATACTAACAACTTAACCACCTCATACTTATAGGCCTATATTATATCATGAACTATTTTTTTAAACAACAAAAAAAGTCAGACTAGAGCGTCCTAACAAACGATAAAACCAGTCATCAGACTAGGTGGGTGTCCTTACGTTATCTTTAGGATTCTTATATAAATATAAGCCTTCAACACCGATAACTGATCAAAACTCCCTTATCGTTATTTTAGTCGGTTTTAAAAGTGTCGGTTTCGCATCTCTCTGACAACTTAATTATAACACACACCATTTCTAATACACAAGTTTTTTCACTAAATTGACATCTAATCATACACTATCATAGGTGAATGTATATGTATTTCAATACTAAAAATTTGTCAATCTATTATGAAAAATACGGAAATAAAGAAAAAACTATATTAATCCTCCCAGGCTGGGGCAATACACGAGAAACGTTTAAAAATATAATTGAATATTTTAAAAACACTCATACTATCTATATCTTTGACTACCCAGGATTCGGGAACAGTAAATTTCCCAATAATGAACTTACAATTTATGACTATGCTGAAATAATCAAAAATTTTATGCAAGAACTAAAAATAAAGAATCCTATCATTATAGCCCATTCTTTTGGTGGAAGAATCGCAACACTTTTAACAGCCCACTATAAAATAAAAATAGATAAAATGGTTTTAATTGATATTGCCGGTATTAAACCAAAGAAAACAATTAAACAAAAACTAAAAGAAAAATTATATAAATTCTTAAAAAAACTAACAAGTAAACTTAAAAACAAAGAAAAGTATCACCAAAAATTAATTAATATATTTGGTTCTAAAGATTATCAAACGCTATCTAAAGGAATGCATCAAACATTTAAAAATATTATTAATGAAGATCTAACTGCATACTTCTCTCTAATCACTAGTGAATGTTTAATTCTTTGGGGAAACTTAGATGATGCAACACCACTAAAAGATGCCTATAAAATTAAAAAATTAATAAAAGAATCAGAATTAATAATATTCCCTAACGGAAATCATTTCCCATATCTTCAATATCCACTTCTTATAAATAAAATTATTTATGAATTCATAAAAATATAATAAAAAAAGAATATGTTACTTTAACATACTCTTTTTCTATGAATTAATAGCTAAAGATGACATATTAACTAAAGGCACTCCACTCTTTACAAACTGAATTTTTTCGTCTTTCAAAACTTCTCCAACTCCATCTGTAATATCCTCAGTAATTACATCCATCATATCATCAACCATAACATTTTTATCAGCAAAACCATTAATTACACATAACATTTTCTGGTCCATATCATCACCTCTAAACTTATCTGCTAGATATGAACCTACTGAATAAGAAACAAGTTGTGTATCACATTGTAGTCTAGGTGCTTGTAAAAGTAGTTCTGCACAAGATATTGCATACTCTTCATTACAAGATACAAAAGCATAAGGTAAAGTTGTACCTAAATCTTTAATATTATCACTACTAATTTTACCATACTTATCTTTTCTATATAATAAATCCATCAATTGAAATGTATCATTACAATAATTATTTACTACCACATTTACTTTTCTAAGTTTCCATCTAGACAAAATCTCATCTGCCGAAAAGCCACTTTTTATCAGCCAATCACAAGTCCTCACCCCATAATAAGTTGAAACAATATCATCTATATATGATTCATTTTCTTTTCTACCAACCTTAGTAGAAACAACATAATAATACATAAATTGAGAAACTAAAGAAATTGTATCCAAAACAGTCCCAGTAACAGGAATACTAACACGTGCTCTACTCTTTAAACTATTATCATCACTTATCTCTTTTCTTCTATCAACAGAAGCTTCTTCTGGATACAATAATAATATTTCTTTTTTAGTAAGACCCTCTTCAAATACTTCATTAAATTTACCCGTAGGATCAAAATCTTTTAATATAGCTCTAACTAAATTTAAAGTACTATTTCTCTCAATTCTTTGAGGAACATAGGAACTTCCCCTTAAAAATAACATTTTTTCAGCACTATCACTAAAAAAATCTTTCATCGCAACATTTAATAAATTGATATGTTTTGACATAAACTCAGGAACATAATCGGAAGACTCCAAAATACTATTTATTATCTTAATACAATTTCTTTTAATATAATACTCTCTAGCCTCATCAATACTATCAGTGGTTAATAGTTTTTTCAAACATTCATATTCACGTTCTAAAAGAAATAAATTTCCTAAGCAAGAAAAACGAGCTCTTTCATCATCATCACCTAAATTTAAATAAAAACGGTAATTAGGTACAATAGATACAGATTCATTTGCTTCTAAAGTAGAAAGTATTTTCATAACTAATGAGTCCCTATATTCTTCAGAAACAGAATAATTATCCATAAATGCTACTAAAAAGTCATTCAAAGAATAAGAAAAATCACTAGTAAAATTTTCAACAGTAAAGACACGCTCAGAAAACACAGAACTAGAATCCACTACAATCTTATCAAAATCTGTTAAAAACACTTTAAAAAAGTCAGCATGCTTTTCAATAATATCCTTAATATCTTCCGCAACACCTGAAGCAAATGAACTATGGTATTCTATAGGAATTATACTAGTTTCTAAAACTCCATCAACGTCTTTTACCTCATATATCTTTTCAATAGATCCATGACTATCATATTTAACTGGAACAATTTTATCACAGCCATTGAATTTCTCCGGATAAACAGCTGATAAATATACATAATCATTCGCATCAGAAAACTTACTTTGCAACTTCCTATTTATAAAATAGTATTGCAATATCGAACCTACCCTCCTATTCATAATAATCACCTAACCCCTTAGTTGTCGCATATTATACCATAAAACCTAGCATTTGTAAAGATTTGGCCAATTTTAGCGCAAACAAAAAAGGACCCATCAAGGTCCAAAAGCATCTATTCCGTCAAAATTGTCTCTTCCACATCGCTAACCTGTTTAACAACAATTTTTCCATGATAATGCGGATTATCTAAATAAGTATCACTCACCCACACCTTAATAGTATAAGAAACTGACTTTTTACCAGCTAATGTCCCAAAAATAATACTATCAGTATCATTCTCACTAAGAGTCATTACAGCTCCATCATTAATACTATATCTTAAAAAACTTCTTTCCAAAAAGATATCTTGACACTTATCAATTTCAATCATATCTAAATCATCTTCAATAAATATCTGATACTCTTTATCCTCCTCGGAATCATTTGTAATAGTAACTTCATAAGTATCTAAAACTTGATTAATAGAACTATAAGTATCTACATTTACCAAATCAATTATATCACCAAGGCCATTCTCTCTTTCCTCAAATTCAATATATAAACTACCATGTTTTAAAACATTGTGATTAACATGTTCCTGTACTGAAGAAAAAATTATATATGCAACAATAAAAAATACAACCAACATAAATAAAACTGAAATAATTGTATATTTAACTTCATTAGCTTTAATCTTTAAAATAACATGATCAAGTTCACTCATAGAATACTTCTTTATATCAGCTTGTGTTAATTTTTTCTTTTTACGTATTTTTCTTTTCAAAGTCTTCTTTGTAGCTTTCTCTTCTTTATTTATAATATCATCTTTTAAAGCTTTTTCATCAATAACTTTTTCTTCTTTTTTCATCGATATCACCAATCACTTATTATTATCAAGTATATCATAAAGACTAAAAAATTAGTATACTTCCAAAAGAAAAAGTTACGTATTTAACGTAACTATTCTTTTATTAAAATTCCAAGTTCTTCTAATTGTTTATCACTAACAGTATTTGGACATTCACTCATTAAACATGAAGCTGACGCTGTTTTAGGGAACGCTATAACATCTCTAATGTTTTCTGTTCCAGTAAGTAACATTGTCAAACGATCAAGTCCTAAAGCTAATCCACCATGTGGAGGAGTACCATATTTTAAAGCTTCTACAAAGAAACCAAACTTATCTTTAATATCTTCTTCTGATAACTCAAGAGCCTCAAACATTTTATTTTGAACATCTTCATTATGAATACGAATAGAACCTCCTCCTGCTTCATAACCATTAATTACGATATCATATGCCTTAGAATAGCAATGTGCTTTATCATTTAATAATTTATCTACATCACTATCAAGTGGCGCCGTAAATGGATGATGACAAGCCATATATCTTCCTTCTTCTTCACTATATTCAAATGAAGGGAAATCAGTAACCCATAATAATTTATATTCATTCTTATCAATCATATTTAAATCTCTTGCCAATTTACAACGAAGAGCCCCAAGACTAGCCTTAACAACACTACTCTTAGTATCCGCAACGATTAACACTAAATCATTATTTTCTAAAGATAATTGTTCTTTTAAACTATTAAGTTCCTCTGGACTAATAACTTTCGCAATACTTCCAGTAACCTCGTCTGCTATTTTTAAATATGCTAAACCACTAGCTTTATATGTCTTAACAAATTCAGTTAACTGATCAAGCCCCTTACGAGAATAATCCATAGCCTTATCCTTAACTACAATACAATTAATAATACCATCATTATCTATTACATTTTTAAATACTGTAAATTCTGTATTTTTAAATACATCTGTAATATTATTAATTTCAAGTTCAAATCTTAAATCAGGCTTATCTGAACCATATTTCTCCATTGCCTCATCATATTTTATTCGTCTTAAAGGAAGACTAATTTCTACACCCTTAACCTCTTTAAATACATGAGCAATTAATCTCTCAGTCAAATCCATAACATCATCTTGATCAACAAAACTCATCTCTAAATCCACTTGTGTAAATTCAGGTTGTCTATCAGCACGTAAATCTTCATCTCTAAAACATCTAGCTATTTGAAAATATCTCTCAATTCCCCCAACCATCAAAAGTTGCTTAAATATTTGAGGAGATTGTGGTAGGGCAAAGAATTTACCATTATTTACTCTACTTGGTACTAGATAGTCTCTTGCTCCCTCAGGTGTTGATTTACAAAGAATTGGTGTTTCTACTTCTAAGAAGTTTTCTTTATCTAAGAAATTTCTAATTGCCATTGTAATTTTATGTCTAACAACTAAGTTATTAGTAACACCTCTACGACGAATATCTAAATAACGATATTTTAATCTTGTATCTTCAAGAGCTGTTGTATCATCACTTATTTCAAATGGGATATCTTTACTTGTATTAAGTAGTTCTAATTCACTAACTTCAACTTCAATATCTCCAGTAGGTAAATTAGGATTTTTATTTTCTCTTTCAGATACCTTACCACTAACTTTTAATACTGATTCACTTTTTAATGAAGCTGCTAAATTATAAAATTCTGAGCCATCTCTTACAACAATTTGAACAATCCCACTTCTATCTCTTAAATCGATAAATACTACTCCACCAAGGTCACGTTTTTTCTGAACCCAACCATATAAAGTAACATTTTCTCCAACATTTACTATATTTAAACTATTATTATTAATTGTCTTCATACTACTTCCTCTTTTCTAGTCATTATGACATTTACATTCGTGTTCTTCACCATGGCAATGTCCACCGCAACATTCATGTTCAATATCACAATCACAATCATCATCACAGCCACAATCACCACATCCACAGTGACCATACTCTTCTTCTAGTGACGCATTTATTTTTTCATCTAAATAATAAATCAATGCATCTAAACTAATAATTTCTTCTTCCTTAGTCTTATTATTTTTAACCTTAATTTCATTATTATCTAAATCTTCACTATTTAAAACCGCAATGTACTTTGCATTCAATCGATCAGCTTGTTTAAACTGTCCCTTTAATCCTCTACCAGTATATTCAATATCAACGATAAAACCAGCAAGCCTTAATTCTTGTGCTAAATATGCCGCATATTTCTTCTCATCTTCATTAACATACATTAAGAATAAATCAATATCTTCAACTATTGGTAATTTAACTTTTTCAAGTTCTAAAGCCATAACTATTCTACCAATACCAGAGGCAAATCCAACGCATGCAGTTTCTGGACCATCTAGTTGATTACAAAGACCATTATAACGTCCTCCAGCACCAATTACATTATTTGAACCAAATCCTTCAACTTTAGCCTCAATCTCAAATACTGTATGATTATAATAATCAAGTCCACGTACAATACTTGGATTAACTTCATACTTAATTTGCATAATATCTAAATAATCTTTTACTTCTTCAAATCTCTTCTTAGATTCTTCATTTAAATAATCAATTGTCTTTGGCGCATTCTTTAATATTTCATTACCGGCATCCACTTTACAATCTAAAATACGAAGTGGATTTTTCTCAAGTCTTACTTTACAATCTTCACATAACTCATCGATATGTGGCTTAAAATATTCAACTAAAGCCTCGCGGTAATTATCACGTGACTTCTTGTCACCTAAAGAATTAATATTAACTTTAATCTCTTTTAAACCTAACATCTTATAAACATTAACAGCTAAAGAAATAACTTCTGCATCAGTTAATGGATCATTACTTCCTAAAACTTCTACACCAAACTGTGTTAATTCCCTATCTCTACCTGATTGTGGTCTTTCATATCTATACATTGTTCCATTATAGTAAACCTTAACTGGTTGGTTAGGATCACCATACATTTTATTTTCAATATAACTTCTAACAACCCCAGCAGTTCCCTCTGGTCGAAGTGTTATATTTCTTCCACCACGATCAACAAAATCATAAGTTTCCTTTGAAACAATATCAGTTCCCTCACCAATTCCTCTATGAAATAATTCAGTTGCTTCAAATATTGGTGTACGAATATAAGTATAATTATACTTCTCCATTGTCGCATCAATTACACCTTCAACATACTTCCAAATCTTAGCTTCTCTTCCGTAAATATCATTACATCCTTTTTGTTTTTGTATCATATATTCTCCTCCTATCCTTATTTAAATGATCTATTACTTTTAAATTTAACAAATTCTCTAGGACCAATTTTTTCAACATTACAGCATCCATGATGTGCAGAATAATCATCTTCATGAATCAAAGTACAGACACGATAATCATCTAAAACATCGCAAAAATAACTACCATCAACAATACTTATAAAAATTGACGGCTTAATACTTATATCTTCACTTGTATAAGTAATCTCACAAAGATCAATAACAGTACCATCCTCAATAGCAGCAAGTGCCATATTATCAATTCTAAAGCCTTGATAAAGACTCATACTTTGTCCATGTTTCTTAAATGTCTTTACTAATTTAAATCTCACATCAAGTGGATTATTTTTATTCCCTAATATTCCTTTATAAATGTGGAGCTGCTCTCCAATACTCATATAACCTCCAAAAAATAAAAAGATGCCACCAATCCAAAGGACGATATTACTCGTGGTGCCACCTTATTTTATACTCTTTAAACCTTTAACGTAGTAACACGCTTCTTTTAACAAGGATGTCTTCAGTTTTAAAAATAATGAATATTTTCCACCATACATATTCTCTCTATAAAAATTCTAAAACCTACTCTTTCCAAAGAAGTTATCAATATTATAACCTAATTATCTAAATTTAACAATCAAATTAAGCATATAATGTTTCAATTTTTTTCACTAATTGATGTGAAGCAGTATCAGGAGTTATACCAATACTATTAACTCTTTCGAAGAAATCTCTTTCACAAGAGTTAGTCATAAGTTTAGTATATGTCTCCTTATTTTGAATAGCACAACCTAAACTAATACCATACGCATAACTAGAAGTCTCTGGAATTGAAATTTGACAATCTAAATTTTCCATATCCATATATTCTGGTAATTCTACTAATGCTTCTCTATCTAACAATCCAATAACAAACTGCTCTTTAGTAAGATTACCATACTTCAACTTTTCATATTCCCAAGTATTTGCTAAAGTTACAAGAAAACCATTTTCTAAATGATTAAATAACCCTTCAAAATCAATAGCTAATTCCCTTTGTGCCTCTTCCTTATAGATATCATTTCTAATTAAATATTCTAAAAATTTAATCTGATAGTAACAAGGAATAACTTCAATATCAAAACGTAACCCATTAATAACAGGTATACAGGAAGAAGTATAGTTCTTACTTAACGCCTGTAAATCAACCACATGTCCAAATTCATGAATAAAAGAAGATAAGTCACCAACGGTTTTAAGTGGTCCCCTTAAAAATATATTTCCTAATCTTTCTATCGGATTAAATAATGAATATCCAGCCCTATCACTATACTTATCATAATTACAACTTTTAAACAATCTACCGCTAGCAAGCATCTCTTCAAAAATAGCCTTAGTCTCAGGAAACTCACTATCTAAAAATAAGTATATTATCTCCATTGCTTCCATATCACATACTAATTCTTTTACAGGAAGCGAATTTAAATATCCAGCATCAGATCTTAAAAACTCTATATATGCTTCTACCCCAGTAAAATATACTTCTCTAAATAAAGCATGTGCTTTATCTTTATTAGTAAAAAAATCAGTATAGAATGAATTAATTTTTTCTTTTCTGAAACTATCTTCTACAACAGTAGCCGTTAATTTTAAGGGACCAGATACATCAAACAAATCAATGCCAGTAGACATTTTATATAACTCACAAAGAGCTTCATAAGTTGCAAAACAAGAACTAAACTCTTCTCTCGTTTTACACTTAATAAAACAACTACTCACACAGTCAATTTGTCTTCTTATTTCTTCATAATCTTGATTAAGTAATCCCATAAAATCCCCCCTGAATTCTATTTTACTTCTCTAACCAAATTGTAGTAGGACCAATATTAGTAATCATAACTTCCATATCAGCACCAAATTCACCAGTTGAAACATTTACATATTTTCTTAATTCATCATTAAACATCTCATATAATTTTATTGCTTCATCATTTTTCATTGCCGCAACATAACTTGGTCTATTTCCTTTATCACAATTAGCATATAAAGTAAACTGTGATACTGAAAGAATACTTCCTCCATAATCAAGTATACTCTTATTCATTATATTATCATCATCTGGAAATATTCTTAAGTTAGCAACTTTTCTTGCTAAATACTCAATCTTTTCTTTATTATCTCCTTCTGTAAAACCAACAAATAACACCAAGCCTTGATCAATACTTCCAACTATTTTACCTGAAACAGTAACTTTAGCTTCATCGCTTCTCTGAACCAAAACTCTCATCTAATAACCCTCTCTACTTTATCAACAAATGTATTTTTATTTATTGCAGTTATTACCTTACTAAGTTGTTCAGTACCAGTAACATAACAACTAATTTCATAGATTGGACTATCTCCTCTAGTAATTGTTTTAATCTCATCAACACTTACATTAAGCATTGATACTGATTGCATTAACCCCAACATATTATTATCAGAATTATTAGTATAAATTAAAAGTGACGTTAAATATCTCTTATTAACATTAGAATTCCATGACACCTCAAGTGTTCTATCTTCTAACATTGATAAGTTATGGCAATTAATTCTATGTACACTAATACCATTACCTTTAGTAATATAACCAACTATTTCATCACCATAAATAGGATTACAACAATTAGCTAAATTAACTTTAACTTTATCTATACCGCTAACAATAATATCTGCATCGGTACTACTAGATGTAATTTTTACATTTTTAGGAACAACTTGTTCTTCTGGCTTATCAATATAATTAATTAGCGCGTTAATAGCAATTCTACCATTACCTGCTACTAAATAAATATCATCTAAATCTTCTAATTTAAAATTCTCACAAATACTTTTAACATTCTCATCGCTGAAAAACTCACTAAATACAAGCTTTCTCTTACGCAATTCTTTTTCTAAGTTATATTTACCTCTTTCGATATAAATTTCACGTTCATTTTTAGTAAAAAAACTACGAATCTTATTTCTTGTTTTTGTAGCCTTCGCAATATTTAACCATTCTTTTGAAGGTGTAGAATTTTTATTTGTAATTATTTTAACAATATCATTATCTTTTAACTCATGATTTAAAGGAACAATGTTATTATTAACAATCGCCCCAACCATTGTTTCTCCAACCTTAGTATGAATCTCATAAGCAAAATCTATTGGTGTTGCCCCTTTTGGCAATTCTTTTATATCACCTTTAGGAGTAAAGACGTAAATATTATTATTTAATACTTCATCTTTTACACTATTAACAAACTCTTCACTGCTCATTTTATCATGACTAAGATCAATTATTGATTTAAAAAATTGTAATTTTTGTTCTGTTGTAGATTGCAATGTCGCTGCAGTCTTTGATCCGCCATTCTCCTTATAAGCCCAGTGGGAAGCAATACCATTTTCAGCAACTTCATCCATGTCATAAGTACGAATTTGTATTTCAAATAAATATCCATCAATTCCAAATACAGTTGTATGAAGTGATTGATACATATTAGGTTTTGGCATAGCAACATAATCTTTAAATCTTTTAGGAAGCGGTCTAAATTTAGAGTGAATAATCCCAAGAGCTAAATAACACTCTTGCTCTGTATTAACTAAAATACGTAATGCCAACAAATCATATATATCACTAAACTTTTTACCCTTATCAAGTTTATTATAAATACTATAAATACTCTTAGCTCTACCTTTAATCTCATGATTTATATGGTGTTCATTAAGTAAATTGCTTACTTCAGTCTGCATATCATAAACTGTCTTATCACGTTCTAACTTTGTTTTATTTAACTTTTCAGCTATATCATAAAATACATCTGGTTTTAAATAACGAAGTGATAAGTCTTCAAGCTCACTTTTAATCTTATGAATACCTAAATGATGAGCAATAGGTGCCAAAATTTCTAGCGCCTCACGAGCTTTAACCTTTTGACGATCAGCTGGTATAGCCCATAAAGTTCGCATATTATGAAGACGATCTGCAAGCTTAATAATAATTACTCGAACATCTTCACTCATCCCAACAATTATTTTCTTGTAATAATCAATTAAATATTCATTCTCTGTTGAAAAATGGATTTTACTAAGTTTCGTAACACCTTGAACCAGTCTTGTTATATTTCTTCCAAACTCCTCTTCCATTTCTTCATCAGTACAATCACAGTCTTCTAAAACATCATGTAAAAAACCGGCTGAAATAGTCTCATAATCAGCATAAATCGTTGTTAATATAAGTGCAACATTCATAGGATGAATTATATATGGTTCACCACTTTTACGAAATTGCCCATTATGCTTAAGAGAAGCAAACTCATAGGCTCTCTTAATAACCTCAATTTGCTTCTCATCTTCAATATATGTTAATTTTTCTAAAATATCTTCAAACTTGATATTATCTTTACCTTTAGACGTAGGAATCACTCCTCTCGTTAACAATTAATCCCTTTTATTTTCTTTTCTTGAACTTCATCAGTATAAATTTTCTTTTGCTTTTTTGGTTTACCTAAACTTCTTTTTTCTAGAGCTACAAAAATAGCAGTAGCAATAAATATAGATGAATATGTACCAGCAATTAATCCAAATAACATTGCTAAATTAAATGTTAGAATTTCTTTTGATCCTAAGAATATAAGTGCAACTACTGGTATTAATGTTGTAAGTGAAGTATAAATTGTACGAGTAAATGTTTCTTGAATACTTCTATTTGCTACTTCCTCTAATTTTTCTTTTGTTATTTTATCTTCATCTAACAAATTCTCTCTAATTCTATCAAATGTAACAATAGTATCATTAATTGAATATCCAATTATCGCAAGTAAAGCAGCAATAAACATTGATGATACTTCTAATTGTAATAATCCAAATAAAGCTATCATAATTGCCACATCGTGTACCAAAGCAACAACTCCAGCTACTGCATAACTAAATTTAAAGCGAACTGATACATATAAAATAATACCAACTAAAGCTATTAATACAGAAATGATTGCATTTTTTACTAATGCTTTTTTAACTACGTTAGATACAACACCAATATTTACTTTAGCTTCATATTTATCCTCAAAATAAGTATTAGCCTCTTTTACTACATCTCCATCTAAAGCCTCATCAATTCTAATAACTATTTCTTCATCAGTAATTTCAATATCAGAACTCTTTAATCCAAGTTCACTTAAATCACTCTTTAATTCTTTTTTAGTTAAATCTTCATCAGTAACAATTGTAATATCAGTACCAGCTTTATAATCAATACCTAAATTAAGTCCACAGAAACCTATTGATACTGCTCCAACTATAATAATGATAATTGATATTGCTGAGAAAAATCTTTGATTCTTTAAGAAATTAATATTTGCAAATGGTTGTTTCTTAACTTGCTCATTCTTAGATACATTTGGAATATCTTCCTTCTTAACTCCAATAAAGAAATTAGTCTTATCATTAAAGAAATCAGTTTTTACAAATAATTTCATTAACCATCTAGTAATAAATACCATTGTAAACATAGTAACTACTACTGTAATAATTGTCATAGTAGCAAATCCTTTAATTGCAGATTCGCCAAATATAAACATAATAATCGCAACAATCAATGTCGTTAGATTAGAATCTAGAATAGCACTAAAACTACTCTTAGAACCTTCTTTATAGGCAAGTGGTAAACTCTTACCTTTATATAGTTCATCTTTAATTCTTGCAAATGTAATTACATTAGAATCTACTGCCATACCAATTCCAAGTACTAAAGCTGCAATTCCAGGAAGTGTTAACACACCACCTACAACCCAGAATACTAGGAAAACTAAGAATGTATATAGAATAATTGATATTGTTGAAATAATTCCTGTAAAACGATAGATTGCTATTAAAAATATACCAATTAAAGCAATACCAATAATTCCAGCAATAAGTGTTTTTTGTAATGTTTCATCTCCAAATGATGCTCCAACTGTTTGTGATGATAACTCAGTTAATTTACTTGGAAGTGAACCACTATTAATTAAATCAACTAAATTACTAACTTCATCATCAGTAAAATTACCTTGAATAATAACATCACTCGCAAATCCTTGTGAAACAGTTGCTGCACTTAAACAATTACTTTCACTTGTTCCACATAGACTACCCTCTTTTGCATAACTATCAGTCATTTCATTAAAATCTAACCAAATAATAATCATATTTGAATCAGATTGTGAAATAGTACTAGTTACTTCATAAAATTTATCTTTATCACTAACTGATAATAATACTGCAGGATTTCCAGAAGAATCCTCGCTAATTTTAGCACCTCCAGCTTTCAAAACATCACTTGTCATTAATAGATTATCTTCAGAATCTCTAAAAGATAATGTTGCGACAGTTGATAACTGTGAACGTGCTTGTTCAGGATCAGTAACTCCAGCTAATTTTACTCTTATTTTATCATTTCCTTCTAAAATAATTTCAGGTTCACTAACACCTAAACTATCAATTCTTTTACTTAAAGTCTTATAGGTAGCAGTTAATTTATCACTTGTCATTTTTGAACCATCAACAGATTCAACTTTATAAAGGATTTCAAAACCACCTTGTAAATCTAACCCAAACTTCAAGTTCTTAAATAATGGAATAAATGCAAAACATATACCAATTATAAATAAAAATAAAATAATTGCTGTACGTATTGCCTTTCCTTTCCCTTTATTTTTCTTTTTCATGCATCTCACCTCATAAAATATCTAAATCTTTATCAAAATATTGTACTCTACTAGCACTAGCTAATTTCTTCTTCAAATAATTATCAATCGCATTATTGTCAGCTTTTAAAATATCATCAACCACATCACAAAGCATCAAATTACGTGATTTAACCCATTTTTCTTGAACCAAATAATTCCATACATCCACTTCCTTAATGTATGTATAACCATTTCGTTCAAGAATAGCTTTTTTTGCTCTTAAAGCTGGTCCAACTCTTTTATAAAGTTCTTCCTTACTTGAGAATCCAAAATCCATTCTAGAGACCACATCCTTCGACAACTACACTTATTATAGCTAAAAATAAATAAAAGTTAAAGTAAATTGACAAAATTTCTTAATAATATCAAAAGAAAAACCGCATTTTGCGGTTAAATTAATCGTCTTTTTTGGCTCTTGGAAAACTATTATAGTAAACTTCTTTTAAACGATCAGTCGAAACATGTGTATATATTTGGGTTGCACTAATACTTTCATGTCCCAACAATTTCTGAACAGTAAGTAAATCACACCCCTCATTTAGTAAGTGTGTTGCGAAACTATGTCTAAGAACATGGGGAGAAATTGATTTATTTAAACTTGTCTTTTTAATTATTTGATCAAGTACATAACGAACTCCACGTTCAGTTATTTGACCCCCATTATTATTTAAAAATAAATATAATTCATTACTTCTATTTAATTTTTTATAGCCATCCTCTAAATAAAGTCGTAACACCTCATCACAATATTCTCCATATGTTACTTCCCGTTCTTTATTTCCTTTACCAAGAACTAAAATTGTTTTTCTCGATAAATCTATATCACCAATTTTAACATTAACTAATTCACCAACACGAAGGCCTGTCGCATAAAGCATTTCAAGTATAAGTCTATCTCTTTGACCTAAAGGTGTCCTCATATCAGGTACATTGAATAATTCTTCAAGTTCATTATACTCAAAATATCTTGGAAGTTTTTTATCCTTTTTCAATCCTGAAACTAATGAAAAAACATTATTTGAAACAACCCCTTCAGCAGCCAAATAATTATAAAACCCTCTTAATGCACTAAGTTTCCGATCAATAGATGAATTATTATCACATTTATCTTCTTTCAAATACATTAAATAAAATCTTAAATCACTATACTCAACTCTATTATATTTAAGATTTTCACGATTTAAATAATCAAAATATTCTAAAATATCACTCTTATAACTATTAACTGTATAATCAGAATAATTTTTTTCATATCGTAAATAATCAATATATTTATCTAATTTTTCAATCATTTTTTTCTATGAACCTTCCCATCTGTAGAACCAAAATCATCAGTAGGTAAAAAGCCTAAAGCTTGAAGCTCTCTACTAGAATTTGCATGAATATCATCAAAATCAAATTGACTATATACTTGATCAAGATCAATATTTCCATCTTCATCTCTCATACCATCAATTTCTTGCATCATTTGACTATCAAGTGGCGTAAAACGTAACTCTTCTTCATACTGCATCTTCCTATACACCTGAGTCTTTTCTGAACGAGAGCTATTAGTTTTTCTTTCACTGCGTTGTCTTTCTAAATACTCTTGCTCCCAAACGGCAAATCCTCTCAATGTTTTATAATTCATACAATAACCAAATAAATTCTCAAAATTTGTACTAGCACCATTTTTATCATTATCATTAACGCATAAAGCATAATATCTAAGGGATTTCTGAACATGTGGTGGAAATAAAGAACTATTTACAATCGAATTACTAGTTCCACTATTAACAGCATATTTAGCCATTCTTTCAACGTACTTTCTCATTTCAGGAGTTCTGTCTAAAAACTCAGGTACCCCATCTTTTCTTTTATTACGAATATTCATTGCACACTTTTGTAAAAATGGATTATTATAAATAACTTTAAATTTATCAATATTATCATACTTACTAGCAATATACAAACGTCCCGCCTTATCAGCAACACTCTCATATTCATCAAACAATCGTAAGTAGCGACGCAAATCTTCTAAATTTTTAAAACCACAAATAAAACTATCAATCTCATCTAATGTAAAATCTGTTTTCCTTACTCCATCAATAATAAATGCCAAGGACTCTTCATCACAACTATCACCAATCATCATTTGACCATCCATAGAACGAATTCCAAGTCTTCTTGAATAATAATCTTCAAGTTCTCTTCTCTCACCTAACCACAAATTATATCCCATCTTATACACATCACTTTCTAAAAAAATTATAACACAAGAAAAGAATTAAAATAAAAAAATTTTATTTTAATTCGCGCCTTTCGGCCATAAATAAAAATTGATATACTAATTAAGTGATGTATATGATAGAAGAAATTGAATTTCATAATAATATATTTTATAAAGATAGAACT
>JBGVNW010000030.1:0-2211 GCA_045125935.1 Bacilli bacterium
ATAAAAAAAGTGGCTTTCGCCACGCTCCCTTCGGGAATTTAATTTATAGTATGCCAAAAAGCATAGAGCTAATAGTAGTTCTATGCTATATTTTTCCTTTTATTTGTACTTCATTCCATATATGCCCGTATACTCTTTAGGTCTCATTATCCCTCCGCACTTTTCGCAAGAAAAGCATGGTGGTTCATTTATGTTACTTTGATCCATTTCATCAAAATATTCTACCACCTCTCTAGGAATATTTTCTTTCTCACTACAAACTGTACAAATATAAAGTATTTCATCGTTATTCATTTTACTTCCTCCAACTACGTTGTCTTCGGAATTATTTTACCACTAAGTATCCCTTTTGTAATTGCATATATTTCAATAGCTTCTTCTAGTTTTTCTTCTGCTTCAAGAATAAACTTCTTTTTTAAATGCTCCCGTATTGATCCGTAATTTGCATAAACAATATCATAAAACCTCATACTCTTATTACATTTAGTACATTTACAAGGATCTACTCCAAATGTCGCCAATATTCTATACTCCCACTTTCCTAAACTTTTTTTCAATCTTAATATTTTTTCATCTATCATTTTTATAAAGTTATTTTTCTCCTTGCTTCTCCTTGAATAGATACCAAAATATCTAATCATTTTAAAGTTTTTTTCAGGAATATGTATAATCAGCTTCTTTATAAATTCATAAGAATGCATAGTTTCTATTACTTCTTTATTATCCTCATGCCTAGTATATTTAAAAGTAACATTAACTCCATCATAATCTACTATTCTCGATTCAGCTATCGCTGGTCGTCCCACATACCTCCCCACATACCTTGCTGCAGTTTTAGCTGATTTTATTTCTGTTTTAGCATGTACATAAAAGCCTTTATTTTTTTCTTTATATAACTTATTCTTTAAAGCTTTCATCTTTTTGTTATCGCCACTAACAATCATTATTTCGTCTAATAATACTTTCTGCCATCTTTTTCTCAATGCCTCAAATGCAAAATGTCTTATATGTCTCCATTCTATAGTTTTTCCTTTACCACCTTCAGTAACCATCATATGAACATGAGGATTCCACTTCAAATCTCTTCCAAAAGTATGTATTACTGTAACTATACCTGGTGTAAACTGTTGACTTTTATTTTGACTCTGCATCCAACTCGTAACAGCTTTAGCTGCGCATTTCGGAAGTATTTTTAACCTTTGTCTATCCACACCAAAAAATTCTCTTAATTCCTCTGGAATTGTAAATACAATATGTCTATGCTTAACATTTATTAAATTACCAAGCATATTATCTATCCACTTATCTGTATAAACTTTACCACACGAAGTACAGAATCTACTTTTACAAGAAAACCCTACTTTTTTACTTTCCATACAACTATCACATCTAAATTCTATATACCCTTTAGAAATATCTCCACATGCTAATACTTTCTCAACTTCCCTTTTAACATTTTTTCTTACCTTCTTCCCATAAAGTTTTAAAAATCCTAACCAATTATCTTTTAAAATTAATTTTATTTTACTGTTTTTCATTTGTTAACCTCTAATTATAATTTACTAATTTACCACAAAAAATGGCTGAAAGCTAGATTTTATCTAACTTTCAGCCATTGAAATTTTTATACTTTCCTATACATTAAAAAAAGTGACAAGCAAAACCTGTCACCATAAATAAACTATAAGTACTATATTAATTTTTTAACTATTTCACAAGGTGCTGGAATTGTAAATATTAAATCTTCATCAACTTTTAATTTACATTCATCTTTACTTTCTTTAATTTTATCTATAGATAATCCTCCAATATTAACTTCCTTAAGCTTAGTAGGTGCAACTTCAACTTTAAATAAACTATCTTTTATTCCTGTAATTTTTAAATCTATTTGCCCCCCATTATTTTTAACTTTTAAGCTAATAATGTTGTTTCCCTTTAAGGTCTTTTGCTCAGTTGGAAAATAATCTACTTCAACTTCACCTGTAATAGTTACAAAACCACCACTTAATTTTCTTTTTACTAATAAACTAATATTATAATCATTAGTAAGGTCTTTTAATAATTTACCTAATTTATTTACTGTTAATTCATATACCATAATAATTATTCCTTTTCTATGTTTTTATATACTTATTATATTACATATTTATAATATTATTTCAACCTATTTATTCTAAGCTTACCTTTAATTCTTAGGTTGTATATCCACAA
>JBGVNW010000031.1:0-2114 GCA_045125935.1 Bacilli bacterium
ACCAAAAGATAAAAGAACATCAAAAAGATTACGAAGTTTAACCAAAAAAAGAAATAATCAAATCGATGATTATATTAACAAAGCTGTTGCCATATTAATCAAAAAAGCTGAAAACTTAAATGTTGATGAAATTATTATTGGGTATAGTAAAGGATTGAAAGAATACGGCATCAAAAATAAGCAACTAAAAGGGAAAGATAAAAAACGAGTTAATCAAAGCTTTGTTGCAATACCACTTGCAAAATTTAAAGATAAAATCATCTTAAAAGCTAGGAGGTATGGAATTAAGGTATCAATAATTAATGAAGCATATACCTCAAAAGCAAGTTTTTATGATGATGATAAAATTGAAAAAGGATATTCATATAGTGGTGAAAGAATAAAACGTGGTTTATATGAAAGAAAGAATAAACAACTTGTGAACACTGATATTAATGGCGCATTAAATATTTATAAAAAATATATGTTAAAAAGTAACTCAAAAAATAGCAAGGTAAGTTATTTGATGAGTAGAGGGTTAACAATCCCTAGTCGAGTCTTAATCACTCTTTAGATAGTAAAAAACTCACCTTATTATAGGCGAGTCATCTAAATGATATGAATCTAACAATTTCTAGGTTGGTTGGTGGGTAAATTAAAAAATCTTAAAAATCAACTCACAAATTAAAGGTTGGTAAATATTACAAAAAAAGAGGTTCTCTTTTATAATTGATAGTGGCTAAACTATTTTTTTAAAGGAGGACCTCATGTCATATTATAATCCATATTTGGATGATTTAAAAGATGAACGTATTGAAATTTTAGAAGAAAAACTTATTGGCGATACCAAACATATTTATGCTATTCTTCACAGGAAAGACATAAATACATGTCCAAACTGTTCTTCTATTCACACTATTGCTTATGGCAAAAGAAAAAGATTTATTAATTGTGATTTGTTTTCTCATTACAAAACAAGTTTTGTTTTAGAATATCGCAGATTTCAATGTAAGGATTGCAATCATGTTTTTAACGATTCTACAAACATTATTTTGAAGAATGAACGAATCGCTAAAAGTACAAAAATTAACATTCTATTAGATTTAAAGGAAGATCATACTTTTAAGTATATTGCTAAAAAGAATAACGTTTCTTTACAAACTGTCATTGACATATTTGATGCTTTCATAAATCCACCAAGGAAAACATTGCCCGAAGTTATTTGTATTGATGAATTCAAAAATTTACGGACTGCTGATGGTAAATACGCTTTTCTTATTTTAGATCCATTAGCTCATAAAATTGTTGATGTTTTAGAGGACAGGAAAACTGAACACCTAGAAAAATATTTTTATTCTATACCTTTAGAGGAAAGAAAAAAAGTAAAATATGTTGTTTCTGATATGTATTATCCTTATAAAACTCTTATTAAACAGTTCTTTCCTAATGCGATTCATGTTATAGACGCTTATCACTACACAGAATATGTCTCTAATGCTTTCAATGATGTTAGAATTAGAATCCAAAAACAATTTGATGAAAATAGTAGAGAATATCGAGTGATAAAAAATAATTGGAAATTACTATCTACTTTTATTAAAGATATACCTGTCAATGATATGTATAATGCTTATCAACAAAAGTACACTTCTCCATCGGATATAATCAACGATTGCCTCAATTTATCTAATGAATTATCTGGTGCTTATTCAATGTACCAAGACTTTTTATTATCAATTCATGATGTCTATTTGCACAACGCTAATGAATTTATTAGTAAATGGATTGAAACTTTAAACCAAACAGATATTAAAGAATTTCATAATATAAAAAATACTTTCATTAATTGGAAGGATGGTATAATTAATTCGTTTATGAGATTCGGGGAAAGAAGATTGCACAATGGATACATTGAAGGAATAAATAATCACATAAAAGTTATCAAAAGAATTTCTTATGGGTATACTAATTTCAAACACTTTAGAGCTAGAATAATGTACATTATAAATCAAGAATGCATATCTAAAAACTATTACTACTATAACAAGTTTAATTAAAAATTATATATAAAGTTTAGCCAATAAAAAAGCGGAGTATTTAACCAACCTTCAATTTGTTAGTTTTATACTTCGCTT
>JBGVNW010000032.1:0-61121 GCA_045125935.1 Bacilli bacterium
AGTCATTTTGGAGCTTTCACCAATATTTTATACGAAAAAAAAGGAAAAATCCACTATTTTCATTATGTTTATCAATTAAAAATCTAATAAACATGGAATTTAACCTTTCAAAGTGGAATTTACCTTTTCATTTAAGCAAAAAGCTTATTTTTTATCTGGTGCTTGTAGTTTCTTTAAAACATCCTTTGTTACAGCAATTGCTTTTTTTCTAACTTCTTCTGCAGCATCACGTAATACTGGAGTTCCTTTTTCAATAGCCAATTCAACTAAATCTTCTGCTTTTTCTTTTAATTGATTAGCTTTTTCTTCAGCAATTTCTAATACTTTTTCTTTATCTAGGTCTTCTAACTCATCCTTGATTTCAGCTAGTTTTTTATCAAATTCTTCTTTAACTTCTTCAGCATCAATCTCTTTGATTTTAGCCATTAAATCATCAAGTTTATCCTTCAAATCAGCTCTCATGTCACTACCTTTTTTAGGTGCAAACAAAAGTCCTAATCCAGCTCCAAGAGCTGCTCCTGCAAAAAACTTTCCAAATCCATTCTTTCTACTCATTTGTACTTTCCTCCTCTTTCGAAATTTTTTTCTTCTTTTTCTTTTTACCTACAAGCTTATAAGCAAGACTAGCAAGTGCATTAACTATAGAATCACTAAATAATGCGATACTATCTGCGGTCTTATCAATTAATGCAAAAACACCATTAAGAGAATTAACTTTTCCTTCAACATTATCAACGATCCGGTCAACTTTCTTTAATGTTTGAATTAATTGCATCACTAATACAATTAAAACAATCAATAATATAATTCCAAAAGTATACAACAACACCGGCAAAACAATATCTAATACAGTATCCATAGCATTCCTCCTCAACTATTCTTGTTCTTGATACATTGAATCAATAAGATCAAATAAGTTATCATCATCATCTAAAGATTCATCTTTTACTTCTACAATTTTTGGTTCATCATGAATCAAATTATCATCAAGAATAACTTCCTCTTTTTCTTCATAGCTATCTTTTACTCTTCTTCCACTAGCTTTCTTACTAGCATCAAGATAATCGACATTATATTCTAAACCTAAATCTTCAAAATACTCAACTGCATCACCAACTGTAACATCCTTAACAGCGGGTTTTGAATCATCGGAACTCAAATCAACTAATAAATTAGAAGTTGTTTCAACCTCAAACGTTGGTTTAACAGAAGTTTTCTTTGGTTCTTCTACCGGTTCATCATTTGCTGCCCCAAAAGCTTTTTCTCTTATCTCGTCGACATTTAATTTTTCTTTAGCAAAACTACTCGTAAATTTTACTTCACGTTTAGCAACAACATCATCTTTTTTATAGTTTTTATCTAAGATTCCATAAATAGGAGAAATGATTGGTGACGGTTTAAAATGTGTCTTTTCCTCAATTCTAGTTTCATAAGTACGATAATCACCAACTGTAGTCTTAGGAGATTCTATAGAACCATATGGTTGATTTGGAATTCTTCCATGATATAGATTCTCTTTGTCATTTTGATAAGGTCGAGATGCTGGAATAACTTCCTTTTCAATAACTTTAACAATCTGTGGTTCAACTTCATGTTGATATCTTCTTGGTTGTTCTTCCATCGTAAAATCATTATCATCCATCATTCTAAATTGACGTCTTGAAGGAGTTACCTCTTCTTCTACAACAGGTTCTTCAACATTAAAATCTTCTTCTTGAAGCACCTCTTCTTCTAACTCATCAACATAAGATTCCTTTTTCTCAGGTAAAACAACCTTTTTAGCTATTGGTTTTTCATCTCTATATTTATCTTTAATTTCTTCTCTTACAGTTTCTCTAGGTTTACTCTTCTTAGGAGCTTGCTTTGTTACCTTAGGTTTTTCCTCAACTTCTACATATTCTTCTTCAAAAAGAGCATTTTTAAGTTTATCAAATATACCCATGAACTCACCTCTTTAAATTTATTCATCATTAAGCTCTAACTGTTCTTGATCCTTAGCTTCCTTATATCCTGGGTCATACTTCTCAACAACATCTAGGAAGTCATCTTGCGTAGCCTCAGTTTCAAACAATGAAAAGGCCTCTTCAGCATAACTTAAAATATTCTCTCCAACCAAACTATCCAAAACTTCATCATTATACTTAATAGATCTTAAAATATAACTCATATTATTCACAACTTTAACCAAATCATCTTTTTCGATTAAAGCTTGCATTCTACCATAATTAAATACATACTCAATATAATATTTACCATCAACTTCATTAATCTCAATATAGCCAGTTTTCTTTCTATAATTAAGTTTAGCTGAATAGTAAGCCTCTTCATTTTCTTCATATGTATTCTCGGCATCATGATAGTATCCAATAACATCTATAAATAAATAATATTTATTTTCAAATCTATCTTTAAGTACTGCATTATATTCTTCTTTAGTTAAGAACTTTAATCCAGAAGGAACATAATAGTTATATCCTTCAAAATTAACATTAGTAATACTTACTTTTTCAGAAAGTAAAGTATCAATATTTTTATCGATATTTTCATTGTCTAATTTCTTTATACTACAACCAGTAACAGACAACAAAACTATAGAGAGTAAAACAATTATCTTCTTCATAGTTCACCTACTCTTAATACATTATACCAAATTTTTTGTAAATGTAAAAATATTTTCATACTATTTACTATTTTGGACACATCTCTTTACCGCAACAACGGAATAGATTGGCATCCCCTTACTAGAAAATTTGTCTTCGTATTCAGTAGTTATTAATTCTATGTCATCTCTTTCATGTAAATCAAATGAAATATCAGATAAAATATAACCATTCTCACTAAAACTCATCAATGAATAAATATATAAATCTCTATTATCAGTTCTCATGTATATTTCTCTATCGGAAACAAAAATATTATCATACTTATCAAGAAAAACTTTACTAGAAAGTCTTCTCGAAGCATGTCGAACTTTAGGCCATGGATCTGAAAAATTTAAATAGATTCTATCAATCTCATTTTTAAATACTTTATCGATATTATGAGCATCCATCCTAACAATAATTAAATTAGTAATTCCATCAGGTATTTTAGGTAAACATCTTGCTACAATACTATCAAACTTTTCAATACCAATAAAATTAATATTAGGATATTTTAAAGCATTTTCAATTATAAACTTCCCTTTACCCATACCAATTTCTATATAAATAGGATTATCATTACCAAATATTTCTCTCCATTTACCTATATATTCTTCTGGATTTCTAATTAAATAATTAGAATTACTTAAAATTTCTTCTTTGTTTTTGACATTTCTTAGTCGCATAATAAATCACCACCTATATTTTATCACATAAAGTAATAGTTCGCATATAATAAAACGAAAGATGAGTTGATACTAATGAACAATATGCCATTTCCTTATATGCCACCATACCAACACACACAGATAATGAATGTTGAAGAGGAAATACGTATACTAAAACATGAAATAAAAATCTTAAAAGAAAAAGTCCAGAAATTAGAAGGCAAAAATCAAAAAAACTATCTTCAAAAAGAAGAAGGAAAATATATGATGTGAAAAAAACAAAGGAATAACTTCCTTTTTTTTGTGGAAAGCTACACTTTATGTTATACTAACTATAGAAGAAAGTGAGGCAACAATATGCTAAAATTAAAAAATATTGATAAAGACATATATGACAACTATGTAAAAGGTCATCCGACTAAGTCACATTTTCTACAATCTCATGCATGGGGAGAATTTGCTAAAGTTAAAAAAGGACTTACCCCATACTATTTAGGTCTAGTAAATGAAAAAGACGAAATAGTTGCTGCTACTCTTCTATTGCAAAAAAATCTTCCACTTAATATGTGCTATTTCTATGCACCTCGTGGTTTTATAATAGATTATAAGAAAAAAGAGTTAGTAAAAACAATGACAAAAAAAGTAGTTGAATTTGCAAAAAATAAAAAAGCAATATTTGTCAAAATAGATCCAGATATAATTAGAAAAAGTTATAATTATCAAAATAAAGAAAATGAATTAAATTATGATCCAAATGAAATTTTTAATACTTTAGAGGAAGTGGGCTTTAAACATCAAGGATTTACTAAAAACTTTGAGACAATGCAACCACGTTATTCTTTTAGAATTGATCTAACACAACCAATTGAAGATATAGAAGAACATTTTTCTAAAACGACAAAACAAAGAATCGCAAAGTCATTAAAATTAGAAACAGAAGTAACCATTGGAAACAAAAATGATATTAAAGAATTTTACCATTTAATGACACTAACAGAAAATAGAAAAGACTTCATTTCGTACAATGAAGATTATTATGAAACATTATATGAAATATTCAATGGTAATGAAAACAGTAAAGCTACTTTATTTTTAGGAAAAGTTCACATTAATAAAACAATCAAAAGTTTAGAAAAAAGCTTGAAAAAAATCAACGATCAAATATCAATTTTACCAATTGATAATTTAAGTAAAAGTGCTAAAACTAAATTAACCGAATTAACTAAACAAAAAGAAAATATCAATAAAGAAATTGAAAAATATAGAAACTATCGTCAAGAATATGGAACTGATTTAACATTAAGTGCTCATATGATTATTGAATATGGTGATAAAGCCTGGGTATTATACGCTGGAAACCATAATATCTTAAGTGAAACATATGTAAACTACAATACATACTATGAACATATAAAATATTGCAAAGATAAAGGTCTAAAAATATATGACCAATTCGGTACTATTGGCGATATTTCTGAAGATAATCCAAGAATTGGTCTACATGAATTTAAAAAGAAATTTGGCGGCGATTATGTAGAGTTTCTAGGTGAATGGGATTATATAACAAATCCATTAATGTATTTTGTCTTTACAAAGCTTGTTCCAATTTATCGTAACTTTGTAAAAAAGAGAAGTAAAAAGGAGCTTCAAAATGAAATTAACAACAATAACTAAAGAAGAATTTAAAGAATTTGCTGATGCAAATTCTCAAATAACATTTCATCAAACTGAAGAATGGGCAAATTTAAAAAAGAAAAACAACTGGAATAGTCACTATGTAGGACTAAAAAATAAAAATAAGATTATTGCAGCTGCCCTACTACTATCTAAAGAATTACCATTTATAAAGAAAAATATGTTTTATTCTCCTAGAGGCTTTTTAATCGATTATAATAATTTCGAATTATTAAAAGAATTCACTGAACAAATTAAAAAATATGTTAAGGAAAAGAACGGAATATTTATAAAAATAGATCCCTATGTAGAATATCAAGAACATGATAACGATGGTAATATTGTAGAAAATGGTTTCAATAATAATATATGTGTTGAAAACTTAAAAAAACTAGGTTATAAACACTTTGGTTTTAATTTAATGCAAGATACACTTCAACCTAGATGGATGCATGTTATTGAAACCAAAAATAAAACTTTAGATGATGTAATGAATGACATGGAATCTAAAACGAGACAAATCCTACGTAAAAATGAAAAATGTGGAATCAAAACAAGAGAAATTACTCGCGATGAATTGCCAATTTTTAAAGATATCATGCAACATACCAGTGATAGACGCGAATTTGTAGATAGACCACTATCTTATTATGAAAATATGTGGGATAATCTCTATGATTCTGGCATTTTAAAAATACTAATTGCTGAAATTGACTTCAACGAATATGAAAAAAATACGAAAGTTGAACTAAATGATAATAAAAATGAACTAAAAGATCGAATCAATAAGAAAGAAAAAAATCTTTTAAAAATGAACGATAAAAAATATGAACAAAGTAATAAACTAAATGAAGAAGCAATTAAACGTTTAGAAAAACAACTAGAAAAAATTAAAGAACTAAAAAACGAACATGGAGAAAAAGTTGTTCTTGGTGGAATACTATTTCTAATTTATGGTAATGAAGTATTATCATTATATGGTGGCTCTGATGCTAAATTAATGCAATTTCAATCTGCATACACAGTTCACTTTGCTGGAATAAAATATGCCGTTGAAAATAACTACGCCAAATACAATTTTTATGGTATTACTGGTGATTTTAGAAAAGAAAATCCACTATATGGACTATTCCTATTCAAAAAAAGTTTTGGAGGACATGTTTCGGAACTTATAGGAGAATTTGATTATATAATTTCACCATTTTGGTACAAAACATATAATATAGCATTTTCACTATATCATGGAGTAAAAAATATAAAGAAAAAAATAACAAAAAAATAACGGTATTTCCGTTATTTTTTTTGACCAAATAAATTATCAAGTTTATTACCAAATATTCGCTTAACCATACCACTTTTATAAGCAAAAATTAAATAAATTGCTCCACCTAATAATGTATAAATTAAAATTATAAATATATTAATAAACCTAGTTGTAGAAACAATTGGAATAACAAATTTCATTAAAAACAAGACTATTACCATAACCATAGTTGAGGAAATAATATCCATTACATTCTTAATAACGTCTTCATAATTAACTTGATATTTATAATACAATGTAACTAAACATATAATAAATGAAACTAAATAACCAATAATACTAGCAGTAATTACACCATAATATGCAGGTAATCCAATCTTATAAAAAACAATAATTAAATTATTATTTAAAAGTAATTTCAGAAAAACACCTATAAATAAACTCCAAAATACCATCTTATAATCCTTAAGAACTTGAACAATTGAAACCATTGCAGTAAAAAGTCCCATCATCAATCCAGAAAAAATAAAGAATGACAATACACTAGAACCATATAAACTTTCTCCATAAAATAAAGTCCATATTGGTCTAGATAAAAAACTAATTCCAATTGCCATAGGCACTGTCAAAAATAGTAAAATATTTAATGACTGACATATTTTCTTATTTATATCTTTCTTATCTTTCTTTACAACACTCTGTGTCAAATTTGGTATCAAACTAACAATTACCCCTGTTGAAACAGACAATAAAATCATATTAAATTTATTGCTCCAAGTAGATAACATACTCATTATTGCTTCCGCATCACTAACACTAAACTTTGCATAATTAACTAATCCCTTTACAACAGTTGTCATATCAATATAATTGTAAAGTGACTTAAATACATCAATCATAATAAATGGAAGTGCATAAATAACAATCTTTTTAAATATTTGTCTATTAGTAACTATTGGTTCATTAATAGGTCTAATACGTTCATTAAATTTCTTATTATTTTTTTTCTTCTTAACAATCAAATACAAACAAGAAACAATAGCTCCAACAGTTGCTCCAAAGACAGCAATAGCTACTGCAGTTGTAAGTGATAATTTAAATACATTAAGAGCCAAATAACTTCCAAGTACAATAACTAAAATCCTAACTATCTGTTCAATAACTTGAGATATTGAAGGCGGACTCATAAAACGATGACCTTCAAAATATCCTCTATAAATACTTAAAACAGGTACAACAAGAATAGCAGTCGAAATAACTCTAATCACAAATGTAACATCTTCAATTGAATTTCCACCTGTCAAATCACCAAGTATAGCCTTCGCAATCAAAGGGGCAAATAACATAAGTATTAAAAAACAAATGAAACCAAGTATTAAAGCAATTCTTTTACCAATTTCAAACGCCCGTCTTTTAGCACTATAATAACCCAAAGTCTGATATTCTGAAACAATTCTACTTATTGCTAAAGGTATTCCAGCTGAAGATAAAGACATAAATAACAAATAAATTGTATATGCATAACCATATAAAGCTCCACCAGCATCACCAATTATACTATGAAAAGGAATAACATATAAAATACCTAAAATCTTAGTAATAACAATTCCTAAAGTAGTAATAAATGCACCCTTTACAAAACCATTTTTTAACATAGTATGATCTTTTTTCATTGAACATCTCCTCATTATCATCATACCATAGAAAAACCAAAAAAGAAATTACTCAGTATATACGACCATAGCTGAAAAACAAAAAATCTGTTCCTCACTAAACACCCCAATACTTACCTGATATTTAATATCAATAACCTCTCCAGTCATATTAGCTAAAAAATTATTAATATCTTTTTCTAAATCATCTTCATCTTCTAAATCAAATATTTTAACTTTCATTTTTATCACCAAAATAATTATAAAATACTCTTTTTCCAAAAAGAGTCGAAAAAAGAATGCTTATTCAGCATTCTTATTTTTCTTTAAATCAGCAACTTTTTCTTTTACAACACCAGTTTCAATCTTAACATCATTTTCATCATCAGCAGCATATACTTCACTTCTTAAACGTTTATTAATATCTAATTCAACAATAGAATCACAAACTTTATAACGATAAAAGTTCTTTATATCAGTATAGTCACCATCATTATTAGCTTTGTTCATTGCTTTGTGATATTCAGTTCTTTCTTGTGCTCTAATATAAACAGGTGGAAGTCCAGCATCTTCTAATAATTTGTTGACAAAAGCACGAACTGTACGACCATTTCCATCTCCAAATGGATGAACCTTTATTAACTGGCACCCAATAACAACACTAGCATCCAAATATTCCAATAACCAATCAGCATCACCACTGTCTCGAATAAGAGGTGCTAACTCTACTAAATCTTGAATATCTTTATCAATTCTATTCAATTCATATCTAATCATAGACCATTCAGTAAGTTCTGTTCCAGTTCCAGGTAAATACACATCAAAACGTCTAAACTCACCGCCAAATTCAGGATGAGCAGTTGTTGAATATAATTTTTCATGTAACTCTTTCAATGTATAAACATTAAACATATAATCAATTTCATCAGAATGAATATATTCATACATTACACGAAGACCTTTAATTTCATCGATTTCATGAACACCTTCAAGTTTACTTTCCTCTTTAATATATCGAGATACAAAAGCATTTTTCAAACTTTCAAATGAAGCACGATCTGGATTCAAAGAATAATACATCTTAATTAATGTTGTTGGAATAGTATTATCCTCACTATAAAGTTGTCTACGTTGCTTTCTTTGCTTATATCCCATAAACATCTCCTGAATAACAACACGCATATCAATTCCTGCATCATCAAAGATACTCAAAACAAGCTCCTTATTACTCATTTTATATCCCCCCTCAAAGATGAGTATGATTATACCATAAAATGCCATAAAAATCAAGCATAACAGAAGACAAGCCTCAAGCCTGTCTAATTGCTACTTAACAACTATATTAACAATTTTACCTTTAATAACAATCATTTTAACGATTTCTTTACCATCAGTATGACGTTTTACATTTTCTTCTTCTAACGCCTTTGCTTTTATAGATTCTTCATCTTCATCAACAGCTATTTTAATAGTTGCACGAACCTTACCATTAACTTGAACAGCAATTTCTTTCTCATCTTCTATTATTTTTGCCTCATCATAAGTTGGCCAAGATTCAAATGCAATTGTATTAGCATGACCTAACATTTCCCAAAGTTCTTCACCAATATGAGGAGCAACTGGATTTAATAATTTAACAAATCCCTCTGCATATTCTTTAGGGAATACATCTTCTTTATAAACAGCATTAATAAAAATCATCATTTGACTAATAGCTGTATTAAATCCAAGATTTTCAAAATCTTCTGATACTTTCTTAACTGTTTGATGATAAATTTTTTCTAGATTCTTATTTTCTTCATCTTTAATCTTACCGGATTCATATAAACGATAAATTCTATCTAAGAACTTTTGAGCCCCTTCAACACCTTGTTGACTCCATGGTTTAGAAGCTTCAAGTGGTCCCATAAACATTTCATATAAACGTAACGTATCAGCCCCATAATTATTTACAATATCCATTGGATCAACACAATATTCAGGGAATCTCTTACCCATTTTTATACCATTAGCACCTAAAATCATTCCTTGATGAACAAGCTTTTTAAATGGTTCTTTAACAGGAGATAAACCTTTATCATACAAATAATTATTCCAAATTCTAGAATACATCAAATGTCCAACCGCATGTTCTGGTCCACCAATATATAAATCAACTGGCAACCAATGCTTTAACAATTCTTGATTAGCAAACTCATCATCATTTTCAGGATCAATATATCTTAGGAAATACCAAGATGAACCAGCAGATCCTGGCATAGTAGAAGTTTCTCTAACTCCTTTAACACCATTATTATTATACTGCTTCCACTCTGTAGCATTTTCAAGTGGAGCCTTACCATTATGACCTTTATAATCTTCTAATTCAGGTAATACAAGTGGCAATTCACTATCATCTAACATATGAACTTCGCCATTTTCAGTATAAACAACTGGCATTGGTTCTCCCCAATATCTTTGACGAGCAAAAATCCACTCTCTCATCTTATAATTAATTTGCTTAGAACCAATTTTCTTCTCTTCTAACCAGTTAATCATTGCATTAATAGCATCTTCTTTATTCATTCCATCTAAGAAACCAGAATTAATATGAACACCATCTCCAGTATAAGCAGCTTCACTAATGTCTCCACCCTCTAATACTTGGATAATTTCAATTCCAAATTTCTTAGCAAATTCATAATCTCTATCATCATGAGCAGGAACAGCCATAATAGCACCTGTACCATAACTTGCTAAAACATAATCTGAAATATAAATTGGAATTTCTTTATCATTAACAGGATTAATTGCATAAGCACCAATAAATACTCCTGTTTTTTCTTTATTTAATTCAGTTCTTTCTAAATCACTCTTAGTAGCGCATACTTTCTTATATGCATCAACTTCATCCTTCTTATCAGATGTAGTAATTAAATCTACTAATTCATGTTCTGGAGACATAACACAGTATGTTGCCCCAAATAAAGTATCACAACGCGTAGTAAATACTTTAAACTCTTTATCAGTATCTTTTATTTTAAAAATTACATGAGCACCAACTGACTTACCAATCCAGTTTCTTTGCATTTCTTTTGTTGATTCAGGCCAATCAATTTCTTCTAATCCTTCAAGTAATCTTTCTGCAAAAGCAGCTTGATCAATAACCCATTGTTTCATGTTCTTACGAACAACAGGATATCCACCACGCTCACTCTTACCATCAACTATTTCATCATTAGATAATACAGTTCCTAATTCTTCACACCAATTAACAGGCATATCAACATATTTAGCATAGCCATCTTCATAAAGTCTCTTAAATATCCATTGAGTCCACTTATAAAACTTTGGATCACTAGTCTGAAGAGTTTTACTCCAATCATAATCAAACCCAATTGATCTTAATTGTTTACCAAATGTTTCAATATTCTTTTGTGTAAACCCATTTGGATGATTTCCTGTGCTTACAGCATATTGTTCTGCTGGAAGTCCAAATGAATCATATCCCATTGGATGAAGCACATTATATCCTTGCATTCTTTTCATACGAGAAACAATATCAGTAGCAGTATATCCTTCAGGATGACCAGCATGAAGTCCTACTCCAGATGGATACGGAAACATATCTAAAGCATAGAATTTAGGCTTACTAAAATCCCACACATCAGTATGAAAAGTATCATTATCTTCCCAATATTTTCTCCACTTCTTTTCTATCTCTCTAAAATTATACATTTTTAATCATTCCTTTCTTCTTATAATATTTAGCAACCAAACCATAACTAACTAAAAATAATGGTATTACTAACACAATAGCTAACAACATCTGCCACATATATCCATCAATAAGTGCAATAATTGACACAACTAATGCAATATCAAATGAAGATACAAATGCAACAACATGCAGTAATTTATTATAGTTTATTTTTTCAAGATCCACTCCATATTTATAAACTAAAAATTTTATTTCAACAGGATCCGTCTTTTCCTTACGAATTTTCTTCTTTTTACCTTTATTATTTTTATAATTTTTCATCGGAATAACTATAAAAAACTCATACAGGATAAAAACTAATACAAAACAAATTAAAAATAATACTATCTCTTGCATAACTCCTCCAAGAACAAAATATATTTCGGTAAATAAAAACGTCCTTATTTAACATAAGGACGAAAAATTCGCGGTACCACCTTACTTCATAGTAAACTATGCAGCTTTAACGGATATAACGGATCCTCCAAAATGTTTAAAGACGAGTCAAGTTCACTTCATAAACATACTTATTTTCACCTACCATAAGCTCTCTAAAATGTCTATCAAAAGTTACTACTACCAGTCACATTTAAAATATACACATAGTATATTCGAAATTTTTAATTTTTTCAAGCATTTTTAATTATACTTCACTAATATAATCTAATAATTTTAAGAATAAATTAACATCTTCTTTAGAAAGACCAATCTTTTTCATTTTTCTAATTTCAATACGCTTCTTTTTTAATGGCAATTCACCAAACATAATCTTAGCAATTTCTTCCTTTAAATATGTATTAATCTGAAGATCCATCAAAATACTATTTACATCGTCATTAATAAGTCTCATCGCATCAATTTCAATATCCTGACCTTTACAGTTAATAGTCAATTGTCCTACTGTTGGACAATTCTTTACCTCTACAATGAAATCAGTAGCATCAGCAGAACATTTTACTTGTATCTTTTCATTATTAAAATATGCTGTTACATCTTCAGCTTGTTTTGTATTACGGAAAACCATCTTATAATTTCTCTTCTCTGGTACAATACCACTCTTACCATCTATAGATCTAATAATTACAGTATAATTGTTTTGCAAATAATTATAATCAATAGAAGTCTTTAGGAAATAACCTTCTTTATATAAAGCAGTTACTCCATCATCTTCATATAAGGTATATGTATTACTTACTCCAGGAAAAATCTGAATCTCTAGATCAGTAGGCAACCCAGTATTATTATAATCACTTCTATTTGAAAGAGGAATAATTGAACCTGCATGTGCAAAAACCGGATAATCTTCATCTTTATAAAATGAAACATATTTTTTGTTACCAGGAAATTTTTTACCAGTAATAAAGTCATACCAAATTCCATCAGGAATATAAAATTTATGAATAGTTCTATTCATTATCTTATCTTTTTTATCTAATATTGGACACACTAAAAGTTGTGAACCAAAATAATATTGGTTTTTATATAATTCATCATCATAAACCCACATATAATTATAATAAAATGGTTGAATAAGTGGTATACCAGACTTTGTATAATTATAAGCTTCCGTATACAAATATGGAATCAATCTATGACGTAATCTTAAATAGTCGGCAGCTATATTTTCAGTCTGTGCATCCCATAACCAAGGTTCTTTTTTATAGTATGGTCCTCTTGCACCATGAAATCTAAGTATTGGTGAAAATGTACTAAGTTGTAAATAACGGACATAAAGTTCACCATCTTCAATTCCACCATGATTTCCACCAACATCATGACTCCACCAACTAACACCAACATTCGCAGCATTTAAATAGTCAAACGGCATCTTTCTTAATGATTCCCAACTTATTTCACTAGAGCCACCATACAAAATACCATATCGATGTGGAGCTATAATACCATTTCTCGCAAGTAACATACCTCTTCTCGCAACATCCCTTTTAGAATCTAAATACAAATAATGGTTAAGTGCCCAAAGTTTATTAATATCTTTAACATTCTTGTAATCATTCCAAAAGAAATCAACACCAAATGCCTCTAAAGGATGTAAAAACATTTTTAATAAAATATCAAGTAATTTTGGATTCAAAGGATCGAATTGTATTATAGTAGAATCAGTTTTTTCTAAATAAGCACAGGCTTGTTTAAAGAAAAACTCATGTGGATGAATTCCCTCTTCTGGATTAATACATAAACCAACCCTAATTCCACGAGCATGAAACTGCTCAATCATTGCTTTAGGATCCTTAAACAATTGTGCATTAAAACTAAATCCCGATTTTAAACCAACTGCCTTACCAACATTACGATAATGCCAATCATTATCAAATAACATTATCGATAGCGGTATTCTCTTACGTTCAAAATTTCTAATTAAATCATAAACAGATTGTTCATTATAATCGGTATTTCTACTCCACCAATTTCCAAGTGCATAACGCGGTATTAAAGATGGAGAACCAGTTAGTTTAAAATAATCAGTTAAAGCCTGCTTAAAATCTCTATCGTACATAAATACATAAATATCTATATGTTCTTGAGGTGGATCGGCTAATGTTCCATCCTCCATAATTACTTTATTCTTACTATCATCAATAGAAACAAAACCATCCAACGAATAAAGTCCCTTAGTCTGAGACTGACTAGTAAAAACATCAGTACTAATCATATTTCCCTTCAAATTTCTCGCTTCAGGATGACCAAAATACCAATCTTTATTTCTATCTTTATCTCTACTTAATAAAGTAATTTTCAAATTTTTTGTGGCACTAACACCACCTGCAAAAGGTTGTTCTTTTTGATATGAAAGATAAAAATACTTAGTTGTAATTTCCAAAAGGTTACTATCTTGTCTAATAGAAAAGTCTGCTAATCCCAAATTACGTCTTAAAATCAACTGTGTAGGTCTGTCAACAAATTGTCCATAAGGAGAATATTCAAGTCTAATAACCCTTTCAGTTAAAACAGAAATACGAAAAAGCTGTCCCTGAACAATAACTTTATTATTACAAGCAGCTCTATTATAATCTACTTCAAATTGCTTTCCAAGTGGATACATAATCAACACCCTCTTATTATTCTAGTATCATATTATCATAAATAAATAAATATTCCAAGTAAAACAACATACACTTTACGCTAAAAAATTAACATAATATTCTTCATATGTAATACCGTGTTCATAAATATAAGTAGCAATATCAACACCAACATATCTATAATGCCATGGTTCATTTCTGAAACCGGTAATATTTTCTCCACTTTTAGTAAAACGTAATATAAATCCAAACTTATAAGCATTATTTAACATCCATTGATATTCAGACGATTCAGCAAAAACATTACTAGAAGTACTGCCAATATCAAATGCTAATCCAGTTTGATGTTCTGAAAAGCCAGGCAATGAAACATACTTCTTTACATAATTATCCCCATATAACAAACGATAAGTTTCACATAATTCCTCTTGTGTTTCATAACTACGATATGCAGAATTAATTACTAGCCCTAACCCCTCTTTAGCTGCAGCACGATACATTTCTTTAAATGCATCAACTGCCACTTTAGAGCCCATTTGAACCTCATCATTTCGATAATTACTATCTATCACAACTAAATCATCAGGCTCAAAATCCTCTGAAAGCATATTATACTTATTAACTAACATATCAACAGAAAACTCACTAACTATATTAGGATCTGTATATGCCTCTTTATCCATTCCCAAATTAACAAGAAGCACAGTTGTTTCCTCATCTTCACCAGTTTCTCTTGAATATTCAACATAACGATCATAATATTTTAATTTTGCATAACTAACACTATAAAATTCTTCTAAATATTTTACTTTATCTTTTTTTGCAAACTCAGTAACATCATCATCAGTACCATGAGCTAAAATTATAGAAATATCATTATTACTATATTCCTTAGCAATCAATGAATTAATATTTCTAATAATATTTTCCTGATCCTGATATACAATTTTAGTATAAGAATCTAAGTTATTCTCATCATAACTATCACTCTCAAAAGCTGCATTCAACAGTTTATTTTCACCAATATGCGTAACAAAATCTTTTTTTGACTTTAACAATATATTTTTACTAGCTTCTGTACTATAACCAATTTTTTTTAACTGATTAATTTGATAAAAATTAAAACATAACAAAGCAAAACCTATTAAAAGTATAAGTCCCAAAATCTTTAAAATAACAACATATTGCCTCTTCAATTTTAAACGTTTCTTATGCTTCAACGTCATCACCTACTATAAACAGTATATCACAAAATAAAGAAAAGAAAAATATATATACATATGGTATAATCTACTTAACTGACAAAATAAAAGGAGAAGTATCAACTTATAAAATACCTATCTTCTTACAATTAAAATAATATAAAAAACTTATATAAAAGATACATAATAAACGTCTATTTATATATAATAGGAGAAGTAAAATGAAAAATAATTTTAAATATAGTAATACAAATAAAAGATATCATACATTAGACTACTACTATAAAGAAAAGTTCAATCAAAAAGTATTTAAAGTAAGCTTAGACGCCGGATTATCATGTCCAAATATTGATGGAACTGTTGGTTATGGTGGCTGTATATATTGTTCTAAAACTGGTAGTGGTGAATTTGCTGGAGATAAAAATGAACCAATTGACATCCAATTTGAAAAAATAAAAGAAATGATGTTAAAAAAATGGCCTACTGCTAAATACATAGGATATTTTCAAGCTCATACTAATACATATGCACCTGTAGAAAAGTTAAAAGAAATGCATGAAAAGATTTTAAGTAAAGAAAATGTCATTGGAATAAGTATCGCAACTCGTCCAGATGCAATTAATGATGAATGCTTACAATATTTATCAGAATTAAATAAAAAAACCTACTTAACAATTGAACTTGGACTTCAAACAACTAATATTAAAACAGCTAAATTAATTAATCGCTACCATACAATTGAATGTTTTGAAACGATGGTAAAAAAGCTTCGAGAAAGAAATATTAATGTTGTTGTACATATAATAAACGGACTACCATATGAAACAAAAGAAGATATGCTAAATACAGTAAAATACTTAAACACACTTGATATTCAAGGAATAAAAATTCATATGTTAAGTATTCTAAAGGATACAGCAATTGAAAAAATGTATGAAAAAGAAAAATTTCACCTTCTATCAAAAGAAGAATATATAGATATTGTAATTTGCCAATTAGAACTATTACGCCCTGAAATAGTAATTCATAGAATAACAGGAGATCCTAAATTAGACGATCTAGTTGAGCCATCTTGGCTAACAAAAAAGTTTTGTGTCTTAAATGATATTGATAAAGAAATGGTAAAAAGAAATACTTATCAAGGAAAAAAATTAGATGAAAATAATTAACACCTATTTGATAATCATAAATATAATAAGTTTTATATTTATGGGATTAGACAAAATACTTGCCATTATCAAAAAAAGAAGAATATCAGAATTTACTCTTATCACATTAAGTCTTTTTGGAGGAACACTAGGTACAATGCTTGGTATGTTTATATTCAGACATAAAATTAGAAAGAAAAAATTTCTCTTACTTATACCACTTACAATTATATATATAACATATTACATATATAAAATTTACATGTAATATGTTTTTTATAATCTACAAAATTCAACAAAAAACAACATTTTTCTTGTTAATAAAATCAAAATATACTATAATTTAAATTAAAGATAGGGAGTAACATATAAATATGGGAAAATTAACAGGAAAAGAAACTAAAATAATCTCTGCAACCCTAGCAACATGGGGACTACTCTTTGTTGGAAGCGGAATTACTATGAATGCCATGGTAAAGCCAGTTCAAGTTGTAAAAAGTGACTTTGAAGTAATTCAAAAAAGAGTTTCAGAAACAAAAACAAATGAAATAAAATTAAAAGATATGGAATTAGAAATAAATCAACCATTAAGTGTAAGTGTAAAAGACTATTTAGAAAATTTAGAAGAAATTGACTTAAGTATTGTAAAAAACTTAAAGTTAGATACATCAATGGTAAATCCACAACAAACAGGAACATATACTTATACAATTGCTTATCAAAAGAAAAAATATAATGGTACTTTTGTGATTAAGGAAAAAGAACTACCTAAAGTAGACCTAACTGTCAAAAACTTTAAGATGACACTTAATTCACCATTAAATGCTAATCCAGAAAATCTATCTACATATATTGAAGAAGAGTTAACAGAAGAAGTAAAAAATAATATAACAATAGACTTATCACAAGTAAGAACTGATCAGGAAGGTATTTATGACTATACAGTAACTTACAATGGAACAATCTATAAAGGTAAAATTGAAGTTTATCAACCACAAACTAAGATAATTACACCAAATCAAACAGAAGAAGAAAATACTGAGGAAGAAATAACTACAAATAATGAAACAGCAACTGATACAACACAAGATACAACTACTAATTAATGTAAAAAAGAGTCAATGACTCTTTTATTTTTTTAAAATTATTGATAATTCTTTTTATCTCGCGTATCCTAAAGATAAGGAGGCTACTAAATGGAAAATAAATTACGTATAGTACAATATGGTACTGGAAAAATGGCAAAGTATACTATGAGATACGTTGAAGAGAAAGGTGGCGTTATCGTTGGCGCTATAGACGTTAACCCTGCAGTTATCGGAAAAGATATCGGCGAAATTATGGGGTGTGAAGAAAAAGGAGTTAAGGTTACTGCATTAGAAAATGCTGAAGATCTCCTAAAAGAATTAAAACCTGATGCATGTATCGTCACAACAATGAGTTTATTAAGTGATGTTGAAGATGCATTAATGCTATGTGCAAAACTTGGAATTAATGCAATTACAACATGTGAAGAAGCATTCTTCTCTTATAATTCTAATCCAAATGCTACAAAGAAAATTGATGAATTAGCAAAACAAAATAACTGTACAATTACAGGATCAGGATATCAAGATATTTACTGGGGAGAACTAATCAGTGCAATCGCTGCTTCAACTCATAATATTACAAAAATTAAGGGTAGTTCTTCATACAATGTAGAAGATTATGGTATTGCCCTTGCAGAAGCACATGGAGCTGGATTAACACTAGAAGAATTCGATGAAAAAATCGCTAGCGTAGATAGAATGAGCAAAGAAGATCTTAATAATCTAATTGAAAGCGGAACTTACACTCCATCATATATGTGGAATGTTAATGGTTGGTTAGCAAGAAAACTAGGTTTAACAGTTACTAACCAATCACAAAAATGTGTTCCAACAACATATAAAGAAGATATTGATTCTTCAACTTTAAATATGACAGTAAAACAAGGAAACGCTACAGGAATGAGCGCTATTGTTACAACTGAAACTGCTGAAGGAATAGTTATCGAAAGTGAATGTATTGGAAAAGTTTACGGATCAGATGAATTCGATAAAAATGAATGGACAGTTATGGGTGAACCAGATACTACAATCGTAGTAAATCGCCCTGCTACAGTTGAATTAACTTGTGCAACTATAGTTAATAGATTACCAGACTTAATAAATGCTAATCCTGGATTTGTACCTACATGTGATATGGATGAATTAATGTATCGTCCAAAACCATTAAATACATATGTAAAATAATGAAAACAAAAAAACGCCTAATAGAAAAATAGACGTTTTTTTGTTATACTTGTAAATAAGTGAGGTAAAATATGAAAAAATTAACATATATCATAAATATAATATTATTAGGATTACTATATGGTGGAATATTAATTATTACAGACAATATAAATATTCCAAAAGAACAACTAAACATGTTATTAATAGTAGGAATTACTTCTTGGGTAGCATACAATTACCTCCATATAATTATTCACGAAACGGGTCACTTAATCTTTGGGCTAATATCAGGATACAAATTTGTCTCATTCAGAATTGCCAATATTATGTTAATAAAAGATAACAATAAATTTAAACTTAAAAAGTTTAGCTTATTAGGTACTGGTGGACAATGTCTAATGGAACCACCAAAACTAAAAAACGGAAAGATACCAGTTATTTTATATAATTTGGGTGGCGTAATAATGAACTTTATAATAAGCATATTAGTATTGATATTAGCACATTATATAAACATTCCATTACTTAAATATAGTTTAGAAATATTTGCCCTAATTGGAATATATTATGCTGTATTAAACGGATTACCACTAAGCGCTGAAATAAATACAGATGGATTAAATGCCATTTTACTAGCCAGAAATAAAGACGCTCAAAAATCATTCTGGATACAATTAATGGTTAATGCAGAACAAACAAAAGGAAAAAGAACTAAAGATATGCCTAATGAATGGTTTTATATGCCAACTGATGAAGAAATGAAAAATAATATGACCGCTACACTAGGAGTACTATATTGCGGAAAATTATTAGATGAACACAAATTTAAAGAAACTAAAGAGGCTATTATCAAAGTATTAAAATTCAAGGAACAAATTGCTGGAGTACATAGATATCTACTTATAACAGATAGAATATATTGCGAAATACTTGAAGGTAACTTAGAAAAAGCAAACAAACTTTTAACAGAATCACAAAAAAAATTTATGCACTCAATGAAAAACTTCCCATCAGTAATTAGAACTGAATATGCAATTGAAAAAATTATAAATAAAAATGTAGAAGAAAGTGAAAAGATTCTAAATAACTTTGAAAATATAAAAGAAAAATATCCATACAAAAAAGACATAGAATTAGAAGAAGAATTAATTAACATTATTAAAAATAAAAAATAACAAGCTTATAACATAAAAGAGCCGGAAATAACATTCCGACTCTTTTTTAGTCAAGACCAATAATTTTATCATCAACATAATCTATTCGTTCATAGTTAGGAACAATAGGTAAACCAGGCATTGTCATTATGTTTCCAAGTAGAACAGTTACAAATTCCGCACCATTATATAAACAAACATCACGTACTAAAACTGAAAAATCAGTTGGTGCACCAAGTTTTTTAGCATCATCAGAGAACGAATATTGTGTCTTAGCAACACAAATAGGAAGATGTGTTCTAGAATTTTCTTCTAAATGTTTTAACTTTTCTAAAGCCGTATCACTATACTGAATATCACTAGCATGATATATTTCAGTACATATTTTTTCTATTTTTTCTGTCAAAGTAAGACTATCTTCATATAATAGCTTAAATTCACTTTTTGTACTGCAACAAGAAACTACTTTAGTAGCTAAGTCGATAGCACCTACTCCACCATCAACATAAGCTGTACTTATAGAAAATTCCGCACCAAGATTATGACAATAATCAGAAACAACTTCAATCTCATTATCTGTATCTGTAACATACTTATTCAAACATACAACAACAGGTACCCCATATTTTTTTAAATTATCAATATGACGCCCTAAATTTGGAAGACCATCTTTCAATGCAGATAAATTTTCAGCTGAAATATTTTCTTTACTAACTCCACCATTATACTTTAAAGCTTTAATTGTTGCGACTAAAACAATACAACTAGGCTCTAAATTAGCTTTACGACATTTAATATCTAAAAACTTTTCTGCTCCTAAATCAGCACCAAACCCAGCTTCTGTAACAACATAATCCCCCAAAGTCATACCAAGTTTAGTAGCAACAACAGTATTACAACCATGTGCAATATTAGCAAAAGGACCACCATGAATAATTGTTGGAGTATGCTCTAAAGTTTGAACCAGATTAGGCATAAAAGCATCTTTTAAAATAACAGTAAGTGCTCCTTCAATATTTAAATCCTTAGCATATATAAACTCATTTTTACTATTACAACCAATAACAATATTACCAAGACGTCTTCTTAAATCATCCAATGAATCTGCCAAACAGAAAAGTGCCATAATTTCACTAGCAGCTGTTATTAAAAATGATTCTTCTCTACCAGCAAGCACAACCTTTCTAAGAGCACGATCATTAACATCCAAACATCTTTTAAAATTAACTTTCTGAATATCTAATTTATTACCATGAAAAATATGATTATCAATAGCAGAACACAATAAATCATTAGCTGCAGTTATAGCATGAAAATCACCTGTAAAATGCAAATTAATATCTTCCATAGGAATAACTTGACTATATCCACCACCAGTTGCTCCACCTTTAATACCAAACACTGGTCCCATAGATGGCTCTCTCAAAACAATAACAGGATTCTTACCCAATTTATTCAATGCATCCCCTAAACCTATACTAACTGTAGTTTTCCCCTCTCCGTAAGGAGTTGGATTAATTGCAGTGACCAAAATAAGCTTTGCACTCTTTTTACCCTCAGAAAGTTTAATTTTAGCCTTATCATATCCATATAATAATAAATCATCTGCTGAAATATTAATTTTAGCAGCAATATCCCTAATATCTAACTTATTAGCTTTTTGTGCAATTTCTATATCTTTCATATTACTATCACCTAGAAATAATTATATCCTAAACTTGTAAAATAAAGAACCCAAAACTAAGCAATTATAAAAATTGACTAATTAAAATTTAAAAATTAGTAAGCAATTAAATCAGAATTATTAAAATTATCAATTTGCCGAATAAAAAAAGCCATGCTATCATCAAAAGCATTAAGAAAAAGGAGGCAAAAAAATGAAAAAAATAATAATTTTCTTAATAACAATATTAGCGATATTTCCAAAGCAAGCAATCGCAAAGAGTGAAAGTTTTTATGAAGGAGAATACATTAACAATATTTGGATGAATAAAATTACACCAGATAGAAATACAACCTATTATCAAAAAGCAAGATTCTTTCGTAATACTCTAACTAACGAAGCTGCCTATTGCATTGAACCTTTTAAAATGTTCAATAAAGACAGTTCATACGAAAGTACAACTACGCCAGACAATCTAACCAACGATCAAATAACAAGAATGAAACAACTTGCCTATTTAGGATATAATTATAACAACAGAAAAGGTAATGAATGGTATGCTGTTACACAACTTTTAATTTGGCAAACTGCTAATCCTGAAGGAGAATATTTTTTTACTGAAGGACTAAATGGCATAAAAATCGATAAATATCAATCATTAATTGATGAATTAAATAATGAAGTAAAAATTTACAATGAAAATCCGGAATTTAAAAAAGAATATTCAATAACCGCAAATGAAAAAATAGAAATAATAACAAATAATACTTCAAACATAATATACAAGGCAAATAATAACTACACAAAAATAGAAGAAAACAAAATTACAATTGAAAACCTACCAATTGGTACACATGAAATTACAATTACAAAAGAAGACATTAACAATAATACTCCAACCATATTTTACCAATCATCAGACAGTCAAAGTCTAATGTCGTTAGGTTCCATTGAACCACAAGAAATAAAATTAAAAATCAATGTAATTGAAACAGAAATAAAAATTATAAAACTTGATAATGATACAAATTCAACAAAAACATCTGGAGAAGCCACTCTAGAAGGAACCACATTTCAACTATATGACGAAAATATGAATAAACTTGAACAAATAAAAATTGATAAATCCTCAACAGCAGAAATTAAAAATTTACAGTTTGGAACATATTACTTAAAGGAAATTATTCCAGGAAAAGGATATGAATTAGATAACACAACACATAAAATTGAAATAAACGAAACAACTCCTAAAGTTGAACTAAATATTAAAAACAAAGTAATAGAAGGAAACTTAGAAATTAAAAAAGTATATGTAAATAACAAACAAAACTATCCTGAACCAAATATTATATTTAATATATATAATAATAAAAACGAACTGTATACAACAATAAAAACTAATGATAAAGGATTTGCTACAATAAACTTACCATACGGTACATATAGAGTTGAACAAGCAAATACAACTGAAGGATATGACTATATTGAACCATTCGCAGTAACAATAAAAGACACATCAACACTTACATATAATCTAACAAATTATAAAATCGAAGGAAAGTTAGAACTAAATAAAGTTTATGTAAATAATGACGATGAATTACCTGAACCAAATATTATATTTAATATATATGATGATAAAAACGAACTGTATACAACAATAAAAACTAATGATAAAGGATTTGCTACAACAAACTTACCATACGGCACATATAAAATCGAACAAGTAAATACAACTGAAGGATATGATTATGTAGAGCCATTTACAGTAACAATAAAAGACACATCAACACTTACGTATAATCTAACAAATTATAAAATTTACGTACCAAATACATACAATGAAAATAATAATTATTACACATTTATACAATTATTAATAAAAATAATAAGAAAGATAATATATGCAAATAAAAATATTAATACTATTACTATTCATAGCTAAAATAATATTACCAACAGAAAACAATATGACAACACAAAAAATAAGTACATCTGTTAAAATACAGGAAAATAATACAACAGAACTATCAATAAATAAAGATGAGATAGAAATTGAAAATGTAATTGGTTCTATTATCATTCCAAGTATAAACTTAAATAATAATTTATATGATATTACAAGTAAATACAACAACATTGAAGAAAATGTTACCATCTTAAAATCATCAAATGACATTTCCAAAAAAGAAAGTTTAATCATTTTAGCAGCACATTCAGGTCAAGGAAAAATTGCCTATTTTAACAACTTAAATAAATTAAAATTAAATGACACAATCATCCTAGAATATTATAATCAAAAGTATATATTTCAAGTTTCAAATATTTCAGAGCAAGAAAAAATAGGCTATATAAACATTCAGAAAAAAAACATTAGTCAATTAATATTGACAACATGTAGTACCACAAATAAAAATAAGCAATTAATAATAGAGTGCACAATAAAAGAGTCATAAGACTCTTTTATTTACTAAGTATTTCAAGTGCTTTTTGATACTGTGAATCACTATCACTAGCAACAGAATAATAACTATCTTCAATTTCTACAAATTCGTCTGGAACAACACCTACTCCATTTAACCACTCACCTTTAGAAGTTAACCATTTTTGACTAGTATATTTTAAACTAGAACCAGTAGATAATTGAATAGCACTTTGAATAGTACCCTTTCCATAAGATGTAACTCCAACAACAGTTGCCTTTTTATAATTATCTTTGAAACTTGAAGCTAAAATTTCAGATGCAGAAGCTGAACCAGAATTAATTAAAACAACCACATCATAATTTCTAGTCTCCTTACTACTAGAATAAATGTTTTCAACACCTGATTTTGTTTCAATTTGATATAAAACTGTTTTCTTATTAAAGAATAAAGATAAAATTTTATTAACTTGATTTAAATGACCGCCTAAATTATCTCTTACATCTATAATCAATCCATCAATGTCATTTTTTTCTAAAGATGTCAAATGGTCCTTAAACTGATAATACGTATTAGCAGCAAAATTATCAATATCAATATAACCAATATTTTTATTATCTACACTTACAATCTTACTAGAAACAGAAGGGATAACAACAACGTCACGAGTAAGAGAATATGTTTTCTCTTCAGAACCTCGTTTAACCTTTACTTTAACATCTGTACCCTTTGTTCCAATCAATAAATCAGATAATTCACTTGATGAATAATTAGAAACATCTTTATCATCAACTCCAATGATGATATCACCAACTTCTAAACCAGCTATTTCAGCAGGACTATCTTTAAAAATATCTATAATTGAATTTCCAGTATCAGAAAAAATTATTGTTGCACCTATACCAATATAACTGCCATCAATTTGTTGATTAAAATCAGTGGTTTCTGATTCATTCATATAATAAGAATACTCATCGCCTAAAGCACCAACCATTCCATCAATAGCAGCATTAAGTAATTCTTCCTCTGTTACATCATTAAATGAATTTTCAAGTATTGTATCGTAAGTATTAACAAGCTCTTCAACATATTTATCATCTGTACCAACAACAAGACCCTTACCATAAGTTAAAATACATCCTACAATTACCCCAAACAATATCGAAATAATTATAACAACAATTACCTCAACGGTATTAAAAGAAGCTTTCTCTTCAGAATGAAAAACATTCTTTATTTTCTTTTTTAATCTGTTGAAATAATTCTTTCGCTTATTTTTTAATTCCATCATATCACCTCAGTATACTCTACTAATAGAATATCATAATAAGAAAAAAATTAAAACTTATTTTCCAAAAAATAAAAAGACTAAACAGTCTTTTTACAATATAACTAATCTAAAGTTTCAGTAATGTCATCAACACCTTCAATATATTTATTAATTTTGCCATCAACAAATTTAATAAGTGTTGGACCAGAAATTTGTAATTCAGAAGCCTTAGTAGCGTCATCATTTGACTCATCACTACTAAAACGTGAATTTAAGGCATTAGACATATCAACAGTATATACATATGGTTCAGCATTAGAAGAACGATATGTATATACTAAAGATTCCAAATCAGAGCTAATTTCTTCATCCTTTGTTTCATAATATAAAACATAATATTCCTCATCCTTTAATGAAAAACTAGTTCCAACTAATATTTCATCAAACTGAACTTCTACTTCATCAGATTCATCACTACTATTATCAGTATCATTATCTAAAATAACTACCGTTAATAAATAGAATAAACCTAAAAATACTAAAACAAAAACTGTTATAATAAGTAACTGCTTAGCCTCTTCATTAACACCTTTAGTTTCTATTTCTTTTTTAACATTTTTTTCTACTTTTTTTGTATTTTTCTTTCCCATCCTTACCACCAAAATCATTATAACATAAGAAAAAAAGACGGTAAAGTCTTTATTTCATTGTGGGTAATACATTTATAGATTGAGCTATTTCAATTAATTCATCTTGTTCCAAAACATCACTAATAATATAATATTCAATTCCGTTACTTATCCAAGATAAGGAATTATTAGTCATAACACCTAAAGAATCCATTAATTGATAAGGTTCACCATAAGTAGGAATTACAGTTAATTCCTCTTCAACATTAACAGTTTCTTCTACAAGCAAGAATGGTTTATCACCATCAAAAGTCATAATCACCCTTTCACCAATATCTTTTTTTACTTTTTCCTCACTGACTAACTTTGTACCAGCAGGAATAACTAATGGATAAATATAATCATCAAGCTCCATAACATCATCAACAACATCATCAGAAACAGAATATGCGCTCATAACCGTATCTAAATCAAAATAATCATCAGTAAACGTTGGAGAATAATCAATATCGTTAAATTTCATAGACATATAAACAATATCATTCTCATCATAAACATTAACTTCTTTTACATTTAAATCTTTATCCAAAGTAATTTTCTGACTAACTAACTTACTATTATTAGGATAATTTACATTTGTAGAAAAAACATATCCATCTTCAGTTTTCTTAAAAGTCCTATTCTCAGTATTCTTAACATCATTTAACAAAGCACCTAATAAATATATCTGGGAATTACTATAAGGCCAATCACTTTGGAACTTAAAACTCTTATTAAGTGCTGGCGTTAATACATATACACCATCTTCATTCTTTAAAATAATTTGTGTATGTCCATTAACAACATTTGTTAAACTAACTTTATAAAATTTATTCTTTTTATAACTAACTTCAACATCATAATTATATACATCTTCATTATTAACAATTTCCAAGTCACCAGAAAGTTTATAAGATGTTGCCTTCTCTATTTTGTTTTCAAAATCTTTAATAACATCTTTTTCAGTATATTTACCACACCCACTAACCAATACAAGTACGGTCAATAATAACGCAAATATTTTTTTCATAACTCACCCCATATTAAATTCTAATTAATTATATGGCCATTAATCTCTAATATTACAAAAAAAAGAATAGCAAAAGCTATCCTTCCTTAGTAACTCTAATTTTAACTTCTTTAGTTTTTGGTTTATAAGTAAGACGAACATCTCCACCTTCAACATTGACTTTAACCTCATGTTCTCCAACACCATAATTACTTAAATCAACATAAGCTTTAATAGAAGATGAATCTAAATTCTCAATTATATCTGCACTACCAGAAACAACAACAGTTATTTCACTATCTTCCTTAGTTAAAGCCTGCGCTTTATAACCAGAAGGAACATTTTCAGCACTTACTTTAATACCTTCAAATTCCTTAGATATTGAATTATCAACATTAACTTTTATCTTAATATTTTTAACACTAAGTTCTGTAATACCAGATGGTTTCTTCAATGTAACATTAAATTCTTTATCTTGATCCAAACCGTCAACATCAATTTCAACTTCTAAGTTTTCTAATTTTTCAACAGCAGACTCATCACCATAAACTACTACTGATGTTACTTCACTATCAATAGATTTAATAGATTTACCTACAGCTAAAGAACCCTTAGGTACAATTTTTATAGAAACCTCTTTACGTGGAGATGAAATAGTTACTTTAGCATCAACTGTTTTTGGTACAATTTCAACATCGATAATTTTACCATTAGTATCATAGGCTGCTAGAGGAACCTCTCTAACTGTAATCTCACCAGCTTCTGGATTTGGAATTTCATTAATATCAAGCAACGCTCTAACAGAAGCAACTTGCTCTAACTTATATGCCGCACCCTTAACAATAACTTCAGTTCTATCAAGTTCAACATTTTTAATTGATAATTTACTATCCAAATTATCTTGATGTAATAAATCATAAGTTAAGCTACGAGTAGCACTTTCCTTATTATAAATTTTAACAGTTATCTTTGATGGATCTAATTTATATTCCAAAGACTTTAATCTTTGTGTATATTTTAGCGTAACCTCATGTGTACCAGGTTTTAAACCAGTTAAGTCAACAGAAACATTTTTAGAAGGCGATTGTTTAGCCAAAAATATATGTCTTCTTTGTCCAATAAGTGTAATATCAACAGTTTCAGGAATTCCCTCGACTACATACAACTCCTCATTATAAATAGCTGTAACAGGTTGATTTTCAATAATTTCAGCATACTGATCAATCATAATATCAGAATCTTTATCAATAATAATAAATACAGCAAATGCTAAAGCCAAACTAATTATCAATAAAGTCGACTTTTTTCCAATAATACGATCAATATTTTTTGAATTGTTTTTAAAAAATTCTGTAATAACTAAAATCAATTTAGTAATAGGAGTAATTAACCATTTATCAAAAAATGATCCGATGCAACGTATCAACCGTCCAATAATCCTAAGCATTTTCTTCATAAATATCTTCCTCATCTACTTCATCAAATTCAATATCTTGTTTAGGTCTTAATTCATCAATCAATAACATTCTAGTATCATCAATTGTCAAATTGTATAATAATTCACCCTTAAGCGCAACAGATATTCTTCCTGTCTCTTCAGACACAACAATACAAATAGCATCTGTTTCCTCAGCTAAACCAAGAGCGGCTCTATGACGAGTCCCTAAACGCCTATTAATTTTTTGGCTATTACTTGTAGGGAATACTGCTCCAGCACAAGTAATTCTGTCACCTTGAATAATCACACCACCATCATGTAATGGATTTCCTTCATAAAAAATTGCAATTAACAAATCACTAGTCAAATCTGCATATAATTTCTTAGCCTTATCAATATAATTTCCAAGACTAATATCACGCTCTAAAACAATCAAAGCACCAATACGTTCCTTGCGTAAATATTCAACTGCATTAACAATTTCATAAACCATTCTTTCACGTTCATCAACAGTCAAAACTTTATGTCTTCCCAACAACTGACTTCGACCCAATTGCTCCAAAATATTTCTAATTTCTGGTTGGAAGATAACAATAATAGCCATAGGCCCCCATTGAATAATATATTCAAGTAAAACACCAACCGTTGTAAAACCTAACCAATCACTTACAAGTTTTAAGAGTATTACAAAAGCTACTCCTTTAAATAATAATGATAATTTAACATTATTCTTTATATTTTTTAATATTAAATAAAAAATTAACCAAACTAACGAAATATCGACAATCTTTCTTAGTAAAGATAATATATCAGTAAAAATTGTTGCCATTAAATCTCTCCTTCAAAATCTATCTATAATAGTATATCTAAAAAAAACAAATTAGTAAAGTTAGTCCCAAGCTATTGATTAACTGTAGAATCAGCAGTAGACTCAACACCAACTACTTTTGTTACTCCAACAGTATCAGCAATACTTGCTGGATCTATAACATTAGACCCTGTAGTTACAGACTCAATTACAGTTGTCCCAACAACACTAGCAATACTAGCAGGATCAATAACCTTAGTAGTTCCAACAGTATTTGCAATGCTTGCTGGATCAATAACTGTTGTACCAACTGCACTAGCAATACTTGCCGGATCAATTACCGATACACCAACTGCACCAGCAACACTTGCAGAATCAATTACAGTTGAACCAACTGTTTTCGCAATACTCGATGGATCAACAACATTTGCATTAGAAGTAACATTAACATTAGATGTTGACGATACATCAGAAACACTACTAGTCGTTGAACGCGAATCAGAAACTCCCAAAGCAGCCTTTTGTGCACTCGTAGCACCAATAACATTCATAGTACTAGAAACGTTTGCCACTTCCAAAGGATTTATTGTAACAACAGCCTTATTTGGAGTCGAAGGAGCCGCAGTAGATGCAATATTTAAAACTGCACTACTAGCCGGAACATTGTGTAAACTAGCAGTCGCCGACATAGCAGCAACTGGTGATACAGCAATATCAGCCTTAGCTGTAGAAGTTTTAGCAACTTCAATTGTCTCTTTCTCACCTTTAGCATTTATTATCACAATATGCGACGAGGCAAATTCCTCTGCACGTGCTTTAACCTTTTTATTTCTTTTAAACAATAAAAATATACAAACAAAAATTAAGATAGCACACACAATTGAAACAACAGTATAAAGTGTTCCACTTAACGTATCTCTAAAAAAAACAATAATAGTTTCCACTGTGTCACCCCTATCCTATAATAATAATATCATTTTACAGATAAATTATCAACCTGAAAGAACTGAAAGTTTATACATAAAAGAAAAAAGACCAAGGCTTTTCTAGGCCTTTATTGGTCTTCTCTCATCTGCTTCAATATGATTAAATAATATACCAATATTAAATATTCCACAGATACCAACTAAAGTATAAATTATATTAGTAAATAATGTATTAGCACCAAATAAAGTAGCAACTAAATCGAAATTTAAAATTCCAACTAAGCCCCAATTAATAGCACCAATAATTGTAATAACTAATAATACTTTTTGCAATGTTTCCATATCTCTACCTCCTACTTATAGGATTAACCAAAAAGTAGAAAAATATACAATATTTTAACTGACTCTTCTAACACCAATTATGTTAATGCTAGAACCATTATCCCATGAAAGAACGTCACTAAGAATAACACCTTGACTAGGATTAGCAGCATGTATCATCTTGCCATTACCAACATAAATAGCAGAATGTGATGAAAAATCACTAGTATATCCCCAACTAATAACATCCCCTGGTAAAATTTCACTATAATCAATTGCAACTCCATCATAAAATTGAGTATTACTTCCTCGGCTAACGCTTATACCAACCTGCGCATAAACGTACTGAACAAGTCCACTACAATCAAATGCATCTGGTCCATTTGCTCCCAAAACATAAGGTTTACCCAAAAGTGAATAAGCTAACTTAACAACACGCTCTGATAAAAAATTTTCTTCAACTATTACAGTAAAGCTTTTTGAAGAAGTATTTCCATTTTTATCAACAGCTAAAACCTTAACATAATAATCACCAACAACATTTTTATCAACATTAGATTCAATACTAAAATAATTATTCATTGTCTCATTACCATTAGAAGAATAATCAATATTACCATCAACAGAATCAACAACAGATTCAATATTTCCAAATATATCTACTGCTTCTCCTTGTTTAACAATAATTGTATCAGATACAAAATTAATGATTGGAGGCGTAGTATCCTTAACTTCAACCTCTATTGGAACTTCACGCGTAATACCTTCCTTTGCAAGAACAAAGACAATCTCTTGGGTACCAATTTTATAAGTTTCTACCTCATTTTTTACAGATATAATTTCTCCATCTACTTTATTAATAAAATCTCTAACATCATAATTAGCACTACCATACTCAATAATAGCAGTTTTAGAAGTAGATATCCCAATGCTCTCATAAATATAATTATATCCAAAAGTATAAATACCAAAAGCAAATACAGTTACACTAAATAAAAATATCAAAAAACATCTAAATGATACTACATTAGTTTTCATAAATAATATCCCCCTGAATTGACAGCTATTATACTACACATACAATAAGATGTCAAAAAGACGACATAAAATATCGCCTTAATACAATTATTGCATCATATCTTGATACTCTTGATTCAAAGTATCAAATTTTTGTGTAATTTTTTGAGTTGGACTCTTTTCTAAACAATACCAACCATTTCTAAACATAAGTTCATATACTTCCCTTTGCAGTGAAGACACTTCCACAAATATATTTTTATATGTTTCAAATAATTTTTCATTACTTGCTTCTGTCATCGCAGTTGCATAATTCTTAGTCATCTCTTTTAAACAAGAATTCAAGCAAGAAATATAATCTTTATCATTTAAATCCATACCAGTAGGCATTTCAACTTTAGGATTACTAATTTTATTATTATCCATTATTATTTTCTCCCATCTCATTAAGAATAGTTAATACAGAGTCTAAATTACTATCAAAAATAGCACTTCCTCTTTCTAATAATCCAATAATCTCCTCGTCATCAGCATTATTAATCGCTTCATTAGTCTTCTTCAAAGCACCATAATTCCATTCGAACATATCACTTAAATAGTCTAAGTCCTTTCCAGTTAAAATGTTATTTGGAACTTTCACATATTGTTCATTCATAAAAAATCTCCCTTCATTTTTAGAATTAACAAAAAAAACAATTCTATACAGTGAATTGTCTTTAAAATTTAATTTTTTTAACTCTGTTATGGACAAATATTGTTACCAAAACTAAACAGCTTATTTTTATAAACATCTAAATCAATATCAGAAACATATTCAATAAACTCATCTAATTTATGAATTGGTAATATATTATCTCCAATATCATCCGCAATATTTTTTTGATGACGAGACTTATTAATATCAGCATTTATAGCCTCACTAAAATCAGAATAATCCAACTCATATTTATCATCTAAATAACTGGTAACAACTCCATAACTATAGTACAAATCATTACAAAATGAAGTATATGTAACATTCCTCAAATATTCATACTCAAAAAAATTATTAAAAAAAAAATAGTCAGTAATCAAATGTAAAAAAACTCCCTTTTGATAATCAGAAGCATCATATTCACTATTTAAATAACGAATAAGATTAACTTTTTTAGCCAAATAATCAAATAAATCATTTTTATTTTGAAAATCAGTATAATGACTAACATTTTTATTATCAACTAAATCGGGTTCAATAATACCACAATAAAACTTTTTTTCATTTAAGACATTATGATTTTTTTCCAAATATCTTTTTCCAATAGCTAAATGAATACTAAAACTAGCCATAAATGCACATCCAATCTAACACAATTATAACATATTTATTTTTCTATAAAGTAATGATATAATAAACCACATTTAAAGGAGAAAATATAATGAATAATGAATGTATCACCACTAAAACTCCTATCTTTGAATTCACCGCAACACCACTTGGACAAATTTAAGATAATCAATCATATTTTCATTCATTAGCAAGAAAAATAAGTCTTGAAACAGGAGTTCCTAAAAACATGATTTACTATCCACCAAACCTATCATTTATTGAACAATGGCACAAAATAGATAATAAATGGTATTTTTTTAAAGATGGCAGTTATGATTTTTACTTTTTAAATGAACTTTTAGGGGTTGAAGTATCAAAATATTTTGGACTAGAAACAATAAAATATCAAATTGCCAAAAGAAAAATTGCCGAAAAAGAACCACAACTAGGACTTTTGTCAGAAAATTTCTGTGATAAAACACTTACCTACAAAAAAGCAAGTGAATATGGTATCAAACATCAATATGGACTTGGAATTTTATATGATATAAGAAAACTATGTAATTCAGAAGATGAATACATAGTACTTACAAATGATATAAAAACATTTTTTATAAGAGACTTCGCAACATCACAACTCGATCGAACTAACATGAACTTTCTTTTTAAAGAAACACCACATGGAATAAGACTAGCACCATTATATGACTATGAACACTCATATGAAGCACTAGATCCACAAAACTATGCTAACTTTTTAGGAAGAATGAGAATAACTGATCCATCAATCCAATATCAAATAAGATCAGATCAAAAATTTCAAGAATTATTAAATCATTTAATAGAACTGGATATAGAACAACTTCTATCAAAAATACAAGAACAACATCAAATTAACATACCTCACGATTACGAACAACATTACAAAAATCATACTGCTGAAATAAAACAATATGTAAAAACAAATAAATTATTAAAATAAAAAAAGAATCAATAAAATTGACTCCAATTTATTTTCTTTTAGAAGAATTACCCTCAATTATTTTCTCAACATATCCAACAGTACTTTCCTTATTTCCTTGCCATCCACTAGCCAACAAAACATCCGCCGTTACATCAACACCACAAGTATCTATCACTGCATTCATTAACTTCCTATATCGACCTTTTTCACTATCAAGTTCCTGTTCTTTATATTTAAGTTGTCTTTCTAGTTCTTCAATTTTTAAAATATTAAGATAACTCTGTCTGCGAATCTCAGTAACATCTTCACTATCCATACCAGTACATTTAGGATCATACACTAAATTTCCTTTTTTAGAAATTATATAACTATAAGGAAATGAACCCGAAATAAAATCAACAATTTGTTTTTTCTTAAACAAGTTATCTCCCATTACAATTCCAGAAATAGCACTACTTGGAACACCATATAAAATAGATGAAGCAACATTACCAGCCAGCGGTAAATAATTTACAAAAGAATTAGTCAAATCACCATTAGGAGTACCAACCCTATAACAGTCATAACTTAAAAGTTCTGCAATTTCATCACACGGTTGAATGACAAAAGCTAAACTATTCTTTCCTAATATACCAAATGGACACCGACCATCTCTATAAGGAAACCAAGAATTAAACTCTTCTACTGTAGTATCTCTAGGAACTCTATGAAAATCAGCACAATAATATGTCTCGCAATCCTCACTAATGCCAACAGCCTGTCCAGTTAAAATACCAGTTTGGGATATATTGGTAATTTTATCCGGATCACAATTTCCAGTTCCATGAATAATCGTTCCAGCTGGAAATACTATCTTACCTAAAGTATCAAATTTAATATCTTTATTAGAAACATTAATTTCATTAACCACATTAAATCTATTTATTTGTTCTAACAATACACTTTTATTACTTTTATCAAGATTCAATTCATCCAAAAAACCTTCCGGTAATTCAGTAATAACATCTGCCATTACAAACACCTCCACACAATGAAATAATATAATAAAAATTAAGCTAACGCAATAATCAACATTGACACTTTACAACAAAATATAATAAAATATAATCGCTAAAAAGAGGTGTATTATGAAAAGAATCGGAATTATCTTCGCAATGGAAGAAGAATTAAAAGAACTACTAAAATATTTAAACATAAAAAAAGAATACAACATTTTTGATTTAAAATTCTATGAAGGAAAAATACATCAAATAGACTGTATATTAGTAAAATGTGGTGTCGGTAAAGTAAATGCCGCAAGAACTACTCAAATCTTAATTGACAATATTAAAGTTGACTACATCTTTAATATTGGTGTTGCCGGCGGCGTAAGTGATATTTTAAAAGTTGGAGACATCGTAATTGGTGAAAATCTAGTTCAACATGACTTTGATATTACAGCTTTCAATCACGAAAAAGGATATATTCCTGAAATAGGAGTTTACATAAAATCAGATGAATATTTATACACTATCGCCAATAATGTTCTAAGAGAAGAAAATGAAATAAACGTCATTTCTGGAGTTATTGCATCAGGAGATATTTTCTGTACAGAGTTTTCAATGGGACAAAAAATAAATAAAAAATTCAACGCCCTATGTGTAGAAATGGAAGGAGCATCAATCGCTCAAATATGTCATCTATGTCATATTCCATTCCTAGTATTACGAAGCATTTCCGATACGCCAAATAACAATAATGTAATAACATATGAAGAATTTTTAGAAAAAAGCAGTAAAAATATAGCTAATGCAATGTATAAAATAATAGAAAAAATAGAAGAAAACACAATTTAAACTATGAGCTAATTAAATATTAAAAATATATAACATACAAGATGATTTAATTCAAATTATTAAATCATCTTTTTTATTACAAAAAAATAGTCTTATCTCAGACTAAACTATATACAAAATCGAACAATACGAATAAATTCTACAATGGTATCTCAAAAGAAGGAGTACAATAACTTTTAATTATTATATTTCTTTAATTTTTTTACCCATGCAGGATCATATAAATCACTATTTAATTCACTATTATTACAAAGTTGATTATAAATATTAACTAAATAATTTTTCATTGAATCTAATGCAATAGGAAAATCTGAATTTGGATTTGTAATGAGATTTTCATCTTCGCAGTCCGGTTGTTGCCAACTTCCTCCTCGTGCTCCCATTATTTTAATAACTCCATCATCAGAAGTTTCAATTCTAATTTTCGCAAACCACAAATTTCTATCATTACCATCTGTATATTTTACACATGCCTTAACACAATAATTATCATGTTGTCTTTTAATAATAACCCCATCAATTTCTAGAGTTTCAAAATAATAAGAACAATCATTTTTTTCATAATCTTGTATTACAGAAACAGCATTTCGGTCATCTTCTGTTCCTATTAGAAAAATTTTATCTCTAAAAATAGCATTAGGAGCAAATTGTTCTTTAAATTGATAAATTTTCTTCGAAACATCTAAAATTTCATAAGAGACTTCCTTAATTTTGCTCATAACTTCCTCTTTTCCAAATGTTTTAACAATATCAAAACAATTTAATCCATGAAATATATTTTATCATAAATTTTATATTATAAAACTCGAACTTCTATAGCACGAGTTTGATATCAATCTGGTGGAGCTGTTGCACCTTCAAGTGAACTTAATACCAAATTCTTGTCTGGAAGCTTGATATTACTAGCATCTTGAGTTGTATAATTTATAACCATTTTATCATCATATAAGTAAATTTTGTAAATAAATGTATCAATTAGTAATCTTTTATACTTTTTAGTATTAATGTTTCCTTTTTTTAATTCTGTCAAATAAAATCTTACTTCAGAAGCAGTTATAGGCATATTATTTGCTTCTTCATATTCTAATTGCGCTTTTAATCCTTTTTGTTGTTCTTGTGCTTTTTCTAATTCAGTTAGTAATAAATTTCTAACACTATCACTTGTAGCTTGTCTAACAGCAGTTAATAAACTTTCTATTTCTTTTTCACATTTCTTCAAAGATTTTTGAATTTTTTTTATTTCTGATAAATCTTTATCTTTTTCTATAAATTCTATAACTTTATCAGCGATTATTCTAATATTTTCTTTAGTAAGCATTTTTCTTGTTTGATTAACAACTAATTCTTCAATATATTCTCTATCAACTTTTTCTTTAGTGCAAGTCTTTAAACTACCTTTAGAATTAACACATTTATAATAATGATATTTATGTTTTGCTACAACACCTGTCATTTTAGCACCACATAAACCACAATATAATTTATCTGTTAATAAGTAATCGCTGTTTCTACTATGTGAAATATGTTTTTTTTCAACTAAATCTTGAACTTCTTCAAATAATTTTCTATCAATTATGGCTGGAATTCTAACTGGCATTTCTTCTCCTTTAAACATATATATCCCGATATACTTCGGATTAGTAACAATTCTTCTAATACTATTTTTATTAAATTCATTTCCACGAGATGTTTTGATACCATGCATATTTAAGTATCTAACAATTTCTGCTATAGAATTATTTTCATGATACATCTCAAATATCTTTTTTACATGTGGAGCAATTTCTTCATCTATTATTATTTCTTTATTAGAATTTGATTTGTATCCTAATGGTAAAGACAAGCCACCTATTGTTAATCCTTTCTTAGCATTAGTTTTTAATCCATCTCTGATATTTTTTGCTGTGTTTTTGGAATAATATTCATTAACACCTCTCATTATATTTCTCATTAAAGAAGCTGTCGGGTCGTCATCTGCTCCATTAACATTTTCTGTAGCAGATAAAACATCAACACCATTTTTACTAAGTATCATTTCATTCATAACACTTTCATAACTATTACGAGCAAATCTTGAAAGATTATAAACTATCACATGACTAAATCCTTTATTTCTACTATCAGATAACATCTGCTGAAATGCTTCTCTATTATCATTAGTTCCCGATTTTGCTTTATCCTCATATACTTGAACTATTTTTAAATTATTCTTTTTGGCATAACTTTTACATATTTCAACTTGGGTTTCTATTGATTGTTCATTTTGACTATGAGAACTATATCTTGCATAAATAACAGAATTAGATTTCATTTTTATCACCACACTTTTTAAATTCTTCTGCTAATTCTTTTGTTTCTGTTGATATTTTATACAGAGAAATATATTCTCTTTCTTTTGGGTAAAGTTCCCAAGAAAAATCATCACTTTTTTTAATTTTTATACCTCGTTTCTTAGCATATTTTATATACTCACTCGAAATATCCTTCCTTTTTACAGTTATTTTAAGATAATCAAAGAAAGAATGTAGTAAAGTTATAAAAGTGCTTGACAATTTTGAACCTAAAAACTTATTCAATACAAATAGAGATAGTTTATCATTCTTTTTTAACATTTCTAATGTGTGCAAAGCTTCATCAGAAAGACCAGTTAATTCTTTTATATCATCATAAGATGGTTTATAACTTTTTGCACCAAAATAGATATATTCCAAGGAAACATTAAAATATTCAGAGTATGCTAATGCATATCTTAATGATAAACCATATCCATTCTCAATTTTACTTATAACCTTATCACCATTTTGATTACCATCCTCGTCATTAATCGTTCCTTCTCTTTTAGAAATCAAATCACGAAGTTCGGCATACAATTTATCTTGCGTTAATTTAGGATTAACTTCAGTCCTAAGTTTGGCTAATCTGTTACCAATTTCACTATCAACAATTTCCTTATTTGTAACCATATAATGTCTCCTCTCACATATATACCCATATTATACTACATTTCAAAATAAAAATATACTAAATTCTCCTTAGAAATATACCTTTTTATTTGCTATTATATTTTTGTCAGCGAAAAAAGGGCCTTTATTCATGACAAAAATACAAGTTTAGTTTTGTTTAAACTACTCTATGAAAGGAGATGTAATGTGATACTTAGTGACGAACAAATTAAACAAATATCTAATAGTATTGTTTTTGATGTTCGTCAATATATCAAGGAGCATCAAGAAGAATATGAGAAGTTTATAGCAGAAGAAACTGAAAATCAAACAGAGCAGAATTCCAAGAAAGGAGATAAAAAAAATGGAACTAAATAACAATTTTAACTCTGCAGATATAGATACTATATTTGCAGAAATACCCACATCTAATGAAAAACAAATAGCAGAAAATAGCAATTATGGTACTAGTTCTGTAGGTATAGATAATATGCTTGCAGAACTATCTGTACCTTATAATGATAATGAGGTACTTACAAATGATACTGAAGAATTAAGATTAGTTAATTACTTCTTTGACAGCATCAGCAGTCATAATAAAGAAGTAGAAACATTACTTTATGAAATAATTGGTTATTCCTTAACTAGAACAGCAAAACTTAATAAAGCCTTTATCTTTAAAGGCAAAGGCAGAAATGGAAAAAGCAAAATATTCAGAGTAATCGAAGCTTTATTAGGAACATATCAATGTTCACACGAGCATTTAGAGAAACTGTCGGGAAGTAAAGCTGGAAGTAAAACAACTGTTATGTCTTTAAATGAATGTACAGTTAATATTTCTGAAGACCAGAAACAACCGAAGTATATTAATACTTCGTTGATAACTAGATTAATATCTGGAGAACCTATAGCAGTAGAAAAAAAAGGTGGAGAGATTTTTAATTTAGTTCCTTATGCTACATTATTATTCTCGGTAAATGAAGTTATAGACTTCAAGGAGACTGGTATCTATATAACAGATAGATTTATTGTTATTCCTTTTAATGCTACGTTTACAGATGATAATAATAATCGTAATATCAATATAGGAGAGCAGTTATGTCAACCTAAATCATTACAAATAATTGCTACAAAGGCTATACAAGCATTTATAAAGGTGTTAGAGAAAGGTAAATTTACTATTCCAACTATTGTAGAACAAGAAACTAACAAGTATTTCCTAGAATGTAATAATGTAGCAGAATTTTGTGGTTTGTTCCCTTTAAAAACCATTATGACTAAATCTCAATATTATGATGAATATTGTATTTGGTGTAAGGACAATAATAGAGACACTGTTAGCAATTCTCAATTCGGTAAACAAGTATTAACTCTAGGGTATAGAGCAGAACGATACTCGTTTGGTAATAAAAGGAATACTTATTATGCTAACCCAAATTTTGACAATTCAAAAAGCAAAGAAATTTATAGAAATTATCTTGAATATATGGGATTAACTGAAGAAGCTGATGTTGCGTTTAATAATGATAAGAAACTATATTCTTGTGGCAAAACATTTAATGAATATTTACTTGATTGTTTTTACAATAGGATTGCAGAAAACAGTAAGTAGCTCTATAATGCCTCTATGAGGCTCTAGGAAGGCTCTGATGAGCTTTTACTATATACGGCAATAAAAAATTTGTAAATATAGATATACCTTTGTAGAACTTATAGGAGCATCTAGGAGAGGTCTTATCAGAGAAGATGTTATAAGCAAAATAGAGAGTTAGGATCATCTTGATATACCTAACTCTCTATTTTGTATTTTTACTATGCCACTATACCATTTAATAATGTATTTTTTCGTTTCCATTTCTAAATTTATTCTTTTTCTCGTTCCTATTTTTTAATCGTGTTTTATGTTCTTTTATTGTTATTATTATCGTTTCTTTTAGTATTAGTTCTTATTTTTTTATTATTGCTTATATGATTAGAATTACTTATTTCGTAGTTAAGAGAAATTTTAGTCCCACATACTATAAATTTCACTTTTAAATTTTTAGCCTCTACATTGTTAAATAACTACGGCTAGATAAATTAACGGTCTGAGTTCCAATGTGTTACCACAAGTGTTCAGTATGACGGTTAAGGTAGACTTTAATCTTATTCAAATCTGGGTTGATAAGGGAATTACTCCTAAATTGTTCCGTATCTAGCATGAGCAAGTTTTTAAATATTACACTAAGAGCAAGATGTAATAATTAGGACATTATCTCTGAATTGGGTCCTTTCTACAATGTAGAAGTAAGTATTTATGCTTACCATTATTATATATAAGAACTTGAGTGTAATATCTTGTTTTATATAATGCACCAAGTAATTACCTCTAGTCTTACTTTTATATACGAAGTATATAAATATCCCAATAATTGAAGTGGTAGGAACTAAGATTTTTACTATGCCACTATGACATATATTAATAAGAATATTTATTTTAGAATTCAACAAAATAATTAGAGAGTGGTTGCTTTTGTCTTCTTTATCATAATTATATACGAAGTATATAATTATCTATTAATTAAAATTGATATATTACAATGCAGTTTTCGTTAATAATTTATCTACTAAGCCGTACTCTAATGCTTCATCAGAATTAAACCATTTGTCTTTTTGTTGAATATCTTGTCTAATCTGTTCTATGTCTTTACCAGTATTATCTGCTAATATTTTGATAATTCGTTCATTTAGTGCGTTAGAGTGTTCAAAACTTATTTTTACATCCCCAATTTTACCACCATTGAAAGTTGAAACTTCGTGTATCATAACTTCACTATTTGGAGTTATGTATCTTTTTCCTTTTGTACCACCACTAAGTAGTATTGCTGCCATTGATGAGCAACGACCTAAACATATTGTTTTAACATCACTTTTTACTATTTGCATAGCATCATAAATAGCCATACCATCTGAAACAGAGCCACCCGGAGAATTGATATAAAATATTATATCTTTATTACACTTGATAGCATCCAACTTCAATAATTGTTCTACTATTTTTTCGGATGTTTCACTATCAACTGCTTTTGTTAATCTAATTATTCGATTATCTAGTAAGTTAATATCAGAAGGTGTTTTAGGTTTAGTTCTTGTTTTAGATTGTTTTCTTTTTGTCTTAGACTCTTTTTTACTATCTTCTTTTGTATCTTTCTTAGTCATAAAATTTAATTCCTTTCAATAAATTATAAATACTATATGTTAAATGTCTTTTGATTTTTTAAGTGTTTAATCTTATATGGTAGATTTAACTTGTCAAAGTCGTGAGAGTTTTCTCCGTGTATAGGAATTATTATTTTAGGTTTAACAATATTACAAACTTTGATAATTCCTTTTGCAGTTGCGTGACCACTCGTATGTAAATAATGATAGTCTTTTGGAACAAATTTAGAAATACCTTCATCAGCTGTTTCGCCTTGTAAGTATCCTAACCATTGAGAATAGATAAATATACCACTTTTGAAGTTAGGACTATTGATAAACTTCTTTGAAAAGTAATTACTTCGTACTAACATACAAAAACCTTTTTCTATCATCTCTTTATAAAACTTACCATCAAAACTTTTAACATCTGAAAAGTTATAATAGTCTGCATATTTCGTACTTGTTTTTGTCACATAGTTAAGAATATCTTTTTGGTAGTCATCACATATAAAAAGTTTAGTTCCTGCTTTTTTATTCGCGTGATAAAAAGAAGCTATCCTATCAATATTGGTAGAAGCACACATTATAAATACATACTTATTATCTTGTATTAAATTAATTGCTTCTTGTTGTAACATAAACTCAGACATAAAAGTTTCCTCTAGTCTTGAAAGTGTTGTGTGTTCACAAATAAGAACATCAATTTTTCCTATTCCTTTAAGTATTTTAGGTGTATTTCTACCAATAGGACCGTGTGTACGGAAATCTCCCGTATGTAAAATCCTTTTACCATTAGTTTCAATAAGGAACATATAACTATCAAAAGCAGAGTGGTCTATGCGAATAGGAGTTATTTTCATATCCTCAATTTCTATTTGTTCATCTTGTTTAAAAGTCTTAAATGCCTCAATTCTATCAATATGTGCTTGTGTCACTTCTGCAATATTAGGCTCTTTCATTTTCTTTTGGTAGATCGTAAATATCTCTTTTGCTTGTTCTCCAATATAAATAGGTACTTCTTTCTTAACTTGCATATATTCGCCTAAATGGTCTAAATGATAATGAGTAATAAATACTGCATCACATTTTTTACTAACATTAGCAACATTTACTTTTACATTACTTGTGCAAGTAGGTAGGTTAGTACCAACATCAATAAGTATTCTAGCTTTTTTGCTTTTAATTTCGGTTACGCATCCACCGATTTGATTAACCCCCCTGTGAATTTTAATCTGCATAAGTATATATTCCTTTCTAATTTTGATTTATTAAGTTTCTATTGTTTGATAAAAAGGTTACTTTTTCTGCAATTATTTTAACTGGGTTATTTTCTTTACATTCTATTCTTCCTTTAATGCCTACTAAGTCATCTTTTTTGCAATATTCAAATGTGGTATTGCCAACATAACTCATTAATTCAATAGGAATAATATCACTTTCATAATCGCCATCTTGATTTTTAAAATTACGACTAATATTTAACATTAATTTATATGTTAGTTTATCGTCCATTTCAATTTTTTCGATATCGTTATTTATTCTTCCAATTAGTACAACATGATTATTCATTATTCTTCATCTCCTTCCTTTCAATTTTTATTAATGTAATAATAATTTGAACATCCTTTCTAAGCAGTTCTTCTCAGGTCTAGTTAAACCTTTTAAACTATAATAATATCTATCAATTAAATATTTCGTGTACGCAGTTGTAGATTTATGATGATATAGGTCATCAATATATTTCTGTACTTCTGCAATATGTCTATTTCTACGAAGTAATATTAATTGTTCAGATATATTGTTCTTTTGCTCTAAAAGTTTTTTAACTACTGGTGGAGTTTCTGCTTTAATATCTGCTAGTTCATCAAAAGTTATTTTATTATTTAAGTAGTTAGTTAGGTTATCAATATAAATTAGAGCTATACATTTAGTTAGGCATTGCTTAAATTTAAAATCTTGTATTTGTTTAGTGTATAAGGTGTATGAGTATTTTTTCTCCTTATTAAATACAATAATTTTCTCTCCGTTTGATTTAACTTTAAGATTAGTAAAAATTGCTTTTTTCTTATTCTTCCTAGTTTTAGCAGATTGAATATTGTTAAAAACTAACTCGATAAAATAATAAACTTCTTTTTCAAAATTATTATTCATTGCTAACCCCCTATAAAGAATATAACATAGTGATTTGTTGGTGTTTTAACACAAAATAAAACCCGTTATCCAATAGAATAACGGGATGTTTTAAATTATAAATCTGTATTAGTTCTTTCTCATATTTTTTAAAACTGTATCTTTACTTTTGTTTATAGAACGATAATGAGAGCGACCATCAGCAGTTTCTTGATAACCATACCATATAGTTTCGCTATCGTAATGGTCTATAACATCTTGATTAGTTGTAGTACATTGTACAAGTATTATTTCATCATCTGTTTTTTCTTTTGCTTCACATTTTAATTCATTAGACATAACATCATCAAATGTTAAAATAGACTCAGGAATTTCTCTTAAAGCATAAAATACAGCATCATCTCCACCTTCAATAGTGGTGTCAGTACCAAATACATTACCTATAATAACAATAAATATTATAATAGAAACAATAGCACCTATTATTTTAGCTACATTATTATTTTGTTTGTCATTTGATGTGTTTTCTCTCTCATTGTTTTTTTCAACATTGGTTGTTTCAACTTTTGTATTTTTAGTGTTAATGTCGCTGTTTTCAATTTGATTATTAACTTTAACATTGGTTAATTGATTATTAATGTAATCGATTATTTCTAGTCTAAGTTTTTTGTCACTAATATTAAAAACATCAGATTTTCCATTTTTTAATATAACATTTAAAGAACCCATAAAATGAGAAGCACTTGTCATATCAATAAACTTATATTCAATAGTTTTTTTCTTTCCAATTAAAATTAGTCTATCAGAATAAATCTCTAATGTACCATCTACAAAGCCACTATTTGCTTGAGTTGAATAAATAACTTTTTCCATATTTTCTCCTTTCAACAATTAAAAAAGGGACACTTAAACTAGCTGTCCCGTACTACGTCAGCTAATCAAACTTCATTATCTGACAAAATAATTATATCACATAGTGTATTATAAAGTCAATACATATGTTAAATATATGACATATGTAAAAAGTCTGTAAAATGATACCTTTAATCTATAAGGAGTTGGTATCGGATGAGCAAGAAAAAAGAATATACACCATTATTAGAATATGATATTTTTTATGTTGATATAAAACCAATAATGGAAGCCAAAGGTATATCACAAAATATTTTATCAAAAATTACCGACTTATCAATTAATACAATTAGAAGTTATTATCATTCTACTATAAAAAGAGTAGATTTAGATGTTATTTCAAGAATAGTTATGGCTTTAGATTGTGAAATAAATGATGTCTTGAAAAAGAAGTAATAATAACGATATAATAGTAGTATAATATTTATACATAACATATACCATAAATTTTAAAAAGCGTCTTAACAGGTGTTATAAAACCCAAGATAAAGAATGATAACTTAATATTAATTCAAAATAATATAAAAACGACTAATTACTAAAAACTAGTCGTTTTTTTGCTTGCTATTATCAAGCTTTATATAAACAGCAAATCCACCTCTAAAATAATAGAAATAGTTCGCTTGTGCATCATCTGGTGGAGCTGAGGAGAATCGAACTCCTGTCCGAAAATAAAGCTACACAAACTTCTACAAGCTTAGTTAACTAATTATATTCATACATTATCCAAGTAATTAACGACCAAGATAACATACTAGTCTTATAATTCTTTCAAGTATCCAGACAAAAACTTGCTATAACCTACTAAAATGAACCCTTTAATAACTCATAGGTAAAGTTAAGAAAGAGCGCTTGCCATTATATTATTAGGCGAATGCAACAGCTTGGTTTCCGCCAAACATGTTAGCAAAAGCATTTTTAATTTTGTTTGCGTTTATTTTTTTGTGCCCGTGACGTGGACAATCGACCTGCCATCTGTGCTCAAATATTCCCGTCGAAACCATGTCAGCCCCATGTAGCTAGATTATAACACAGATAATATAAAAATACTATATGTAAATTTTGGAAAAATCAGCTATAAGACATTATAAATAAACTAAAAATATGGTATACTACTAAAGTGAGGGTGATAAAAATGAAACAATGGAAAAATTTCAACGAAGGAAAATGGACAACAGAAGTAAATGTTCAAGACTTCATACAACAAAATTATACACCATATGATGGTGATGACTCATTCTTAGAAACAACAACTAAGAAAACAAAAACAGTATGGGACACATGCCAAAAATTACTAAAAAAAGAGTTAAAAAAACATGTATTAAGTATTGATACAAAACATATGTCAGGTATTAATGCCTTTAATAAAGGTTATATCTGCAAAGAAGATGACGTAATTGTTGGATTACAAACAGATGCCCCATTAAAAAGAATCGTAAATCCATACGGTGGAATCAGAATGGTTTATCAAGAATTAGATGCTTATGGATATAAGTTAGATCCAACTGTTGATAAATACTTTAATGAATTCCGTAAAACTCATAATCAAGGAGTTTTCGATGCTTATACTGAAGACATCAGAAAAGCAAGACACGTAGGATTACTTACAGGTCTTCCAGACGCTTATGGTCGTGGACGTATCATTGGTGACTACAGACGTATCGCTTTATATGGTATTGACTATTTAAAGGAACAAAAGAAAAAGGACTGGAATAATTTAACAGGTCCAATGACTGATGACTTAATTAGATTAAGAGAAAATGTCTCTGAACAATACAGAGCTCTTGATGAAATTAAAGAAATGGCAAAACTATATGGATTTGATATTTCTAAACCAGCAAAAAATGCTAAAGAAGCTATTCAATGGACATATTTTGGTTACTTAGCTGCAGTTAAAGAAAATAACGGTGCTGCTATGAGTTTAGGTAGAGTTGATGCTTTCTTTGATATTTATATCAATAGAGATATTGAAGCAGGAACATTAACTGAAAAGAAAGCTCAAGAATTAATTGATCAATTTATTATCAAATTACGTCTTGTAAGACACTTAAGAACACCAGATTATGATGCCTTATTCTCAGGAGATCCAACATGGGTAACTTGTAGTATTGGTGGTATGACAAATGAGAAAAAACATTTAGTAACAAAGAGTTCATATCGTATTATGCATTCACTTACTAACTTAGGACCAGCACCAGAACCAAACATGACAGTTTTATGGAGTGAACATTTACCAGAAAACTTCAAAAAATACTGTGCAAAAATGTCTATTGAAACAGATGCTATTCAATATGAAAACGATGACTTAATGCGTGAAATCTATGGAAATGACTATGCTATTGCATGCTGTGTATCAGCAATGCGTGTTGGTAAAGACATGCAATTCTTTGGAGCACGTTGCAACTTAGCAAAATCATTATTATATAGTATCAATGGTGGTATCGACGAAGTTAAAAAAGAAAAAGTATTAGATGGCTTTGAAATAATGCAAGATGAAGTACTTGACTATAAAAAAGTTAAAGAATCATACTTCAAAGTATTAGAAAAAGTTGCTGAAATCTATGCTAATGCCATGAATATAATTCACTATATGCATGATAAATATGCTTATGAAGCTGGACAAATGGCACTTCACGATACAGATGTTCATCGTTATATGGCATATGGAATCGCCGGCCTTTCTGTAGCAACAGATTCCCTATCTGCAATCAAGTATGCTAAAGTTAAACCAATTCATGATAAAGATGGATTATGCGTTGACTTTGAAATTGAAGGAGACTATCCAAAATATGGTAATGACGACGATAGAGTTGATGATATTGCTATCGAAATCGTTAATAAATTCTCTAAAGAATTAAAGAAACATCAAACATATCGTAATGCTGAAGCAACAATGTCCGTTCTAACAATAACTTCAAATGTTGTTTACGGAGCTAAAACAGGTTCAACTCCAGACGGAAGAAAAGCAGGAATTCCATTCGCACCAGGAGCTAATCCAATGCATGGACGTGATACTAGTGGTGCTATCGCATCATTAAACTCAGTTGCTAAACTTCCATATGAAAGATGTTGTAAAGATGGTGTTTCTAATACATTCTCAATTATTCCAAATGCGTTAGGACAAGACAGAAACCAACAAATAGAAAACTTAGTAACACTAATGGATGGATATTTTACACAAGGAGCTCATCATTTAAATGTTAACGTTTTAAATAGAGAAATGTTAATTGATGCTATGAACCATCCAGAAAAATATCCACTACTAACAATACGTGTTTCAGGATACTCAGTACATTTTAATCGTTTAACAAGACAACAACAAGAAGAAGTAATCTCAAGAACATTCCACGAAAAGATGTAATATGAAAGCAAGTATAGACTCAATAGAAACATTTGGCTTAGTAGATGGACCAGGAATAAGATGTGTAGTTTTCTTTAATGGGTGTAAATTACGTTGTAAATATTGTCATAATCCAGAAATGTGGACAAAAAAAGAAAATAATTACACATCACAAGAAGTATTTGAAAAAGTAATGCGTTCTAAACCATATTTCAAAAATAATGGAGGCGTAACTTTCTCAGGTGGAGAACCCCTACTTCATAGTGATTTCATAATAGAAACCGCAAAACTTCTAGAAAAAGAAAATATCCACATAGCTATAGATACATCAGGTGTTGGCTTAGGAAATTATGAAGAAATTCTAAAACATGTTAATCTTGTAATTTTAGACATTAAACATACAACACCTGAAGGATATAAACAACTTACTGGAATGAATATAGATGAAGTAGAAAATTTTATTAATCAACTAAATAAATCAAATAAACCAGTCTGGATAAGACAAGTAATAGTTCCTGGTATAACAGACACCGAAGAATATACAAATAGTCTAGTAGAATACTTAAAAAAAATAAAAAATATAGAAAGAATAGACTTTCTACCATTTCATAGACTTGGTGAAGAAAAATACAAAGTTTTAGGTATCGACTACCAATATAAAGATAAAAATGATATGGATAAAGTAAAATGCCAAGAGCTATACAACAATTTTATAAAAAAATACGAAGAGGATAAATAAATCCTCTTTTTTAGTACAATAATTCTAAAAAATGTTAATAAAAAGCACTTATAAAAACATAAAAGACTTAAAAACTAATAATTTTTAAGTCTTTTTGCTACTTCTCTTTTAATATCTCGCTCTTTTATAGATTCTCTTTTATCATAATCTTTCTTACCACGACATACTCCTAGAGCTACCTTTAATTTATTATCCTTAAAATATAACTTTAAAGGTACAAGAGTAAGTCCCTTTAATTCAACCGCTTGCATTAATTTCTTAATTTCTTTTTTATGTAAAAGTAATTTTCTACTACGAGTTTCTTCATGATTAAATATATTACCTTCTTTATATTGTCCAACATACATATTTAAAAGAAATACTTCATTATTTCTAATAATTCCATAGCAGTCCTTAATATTACAATTACCTGCTCGAATAGATTTAATTTCTGTACCTGTCAAAACAATTCCAGCTTCTATTACCTCTTCTATAAAATAATCATGATTAGCCTTTCTATTTAAAATTTCCATATTATCACTCTCCTGTAACTCCCCAAACTAGTTCACTATATCTAGAACTAACAATACCCTTATACTTCTCATAATAATTCATATAATTTGGTAATATTGTATTATCTAATTGAGAATAAGGATAAACTTTAAAATCTCTATTATTACTACTATTATTAGAATAAGTATAAATAAGCTCAGCTTTTGGATTTTCTATACTAATAGTTACACTATCATCAATATCAACTATCTTCTTTATAGTAACCTCCATCATCAAACCAGTAAGTCTTTCAATACCAACTTGATCAGATATAAAGTTTCCTAATGAATAAATAACAAGTGTCTTACCATCATTAATATATTCAACAGGTTCAACTACATGTGGATGAGCACCAATTATCAAATTAACACCTAAAGATGATAAATAATTCGCAATATTAGTCTGACTTTCTGATACACCAAGCGAATATTCAGTACCCCAGTGCATCGCTACAATTATAACATCAACTAAATCTTTAACTTTTTCAATATCAGCCTTAGCTTTCTCATCCGAATAAACATTATTTAAATATTCTTTTCCTGTTGGCGTATTTAAACCATTTGTCCAAGTCGTATAAGAAAAAAATGCATACTTAATACCATTAATTTCATAAACATTAACCGCATCCCTTTCCTCTTGAGATAACCACTGCCCAGAACAAACTATACCCTCTTTAGACTTCCAATAACTAACAGAATTAATTACTCCAGCCTCACCTTTATCCATCGTATGATTAGTCGCTAAAGAAACCAAATTAAATCCAGCATCAATAAATGCATCTCCAACTTCCTGTGGAGAATTAAACCTAGGATAATTAGAATAACCTAAAGAAGCTCCACCTAAAATTGTTTCTTGATTATAATACTTCAAATCATATTTTAACGCAATAGGTTTAATAATTTCTAACATACTTCTAAAATCATAACTACCATCACTCTGCTTAGCATCATAATAAATTGAACTATGAATAAGTGCATCTCCTACCATAAAAATTCTTGCACTATACTCAACAGGAACTCTTTCAGAAATAGTCAAATCCTCAGATGGTAATACATCAGAATGCGTATCTGAATAATAAGCCAATCCACAGAAAAAAATACAAAGAAAAAGAGAGAGCACAACTAAAACTTTAATCACTTTCGACTCTTTTAATTGACGCATCTTTCCTTTTTCATAACTTAAACTCCTATAATTTTCTAATAACCTCAAAATCAATAGTCTTTTCTTCTTTAGAAGCTCTAACTACTTTAATTAATACTCTATCACCAATTGTATACTTAACATGACTTCTCTCCCCAGTTAAAGTCATACGTTCTTCATCATAATGGAAAAAGTCAGGCATATCTCTTAAAGGAACTAATCCTTCAATTAAATTATCAAGTTCAACAAACATTCCAAAACTTGTCACCGAAGAAATCATACCTTCGAATTGTTCTCCAATATGTTTTTCCATATACTCAGCCATCTTCATATCTTCCACTTCACGTTCACAGTCAACTGAAGCACGCTCTCTAGAAGAAGAATGTTCTGCAATATAAACTAATTTTTCTTCCCATTTCTTTATTGTACCTATATCAAGTTTTCTGTCAAATAAATATGTACGAAGTAATCGATGAACAGTTGTATCAGGATATCGTCTAATTGGCGAAGTAAAATGTGTATAACAAGAACTAGCAAGTCCATAATGACCTAAATTTTCAGGTTTATAAACTGCTTTTTGCATACTTCTTAATAATAAACTAGATAAAATCTTATATTCAGGCTTATCCTCTAAAAAATTAAGTAATTTTTGCATAGTTGTAGGACGAGTATCCTTAATATCACCAGGAACTTGATAACCTAAATTACCAATAAAACTTAAGAAACTTCTAATCTTTTCTTCTTTTGGGACTTCATGTACACGATAAACAAAAGGTAAATTCATAAAATAAATATGAGTTGCGACACATTCATTTGCAGCAATCATAAAGTCTTCTATTAGGTTTTCACCTACACCACGTTCACGAATCTTAATTTCGGTAGGCTTACAATTTTCATCAACTAAAATCTTGGCTTCATCTACATCAAAGTTTAAATAACCTCTTTTAATCTTAGCTTTTCTTAAAATTGAAGCAAGTTCTCCCATCAAACGAAGACTATTTTCATATGGTTCATACCCCTCAGGTACAACATTCTTCTCTAAAATACTATTAACATTTTTATAAGTCATCTGTTTACGAGATCTAATAACACTAGGGAACAATTCATAATCAAGTTGTCTACCTGTACTATCAAACTCCATAACACATGAAATAGCAAGTCTATCGACATTTGGATTCAACGAACAAATACCATTAGATAATTCATGAGGTAACATTGGAATAACTCTGTCAACTAAATAAACACTTGTACCTCTCTCCATTGCCTCATTATCTAAAGGACTTCCCTCTTTTACATAATAACTTACATCAGCAATATGAACACCCAATTTATAATGGCCATTAGCAAACTTTTCAATTGAAATAGCATCATCTATATCCTTTGTATCATCACCATCAATTGTAAATATTTCCATATCACGTAAATCTCTTCTACCTTCAAAATCTTCCGGTAGAACTTCCATATTAATAGTTTTTACTTCTTCTTTTACATCATCTGGAAATACAGTATTAATATTATATTTATAAATAATAGATAAAATATCTACACCAGGATCATTCTTATGACCAATTACTTCAATTACTTTACCTTCATACTTTGTATTATTATTAAGTTTTTTTACAAGTTCAACTACAACTTTATGTCCATCAACAGCATTAAGAGCCTTATCTTTTGGAATTTCAATATTAAGCTTTACTTTTTTATCATCTAAATCAAGATGTCCCTTCCCTTTAGCATCAAAAGTTATCTCTCCAATATAGCGTTCAACTTGTCTTTTTAGAACCTTCAAAATACGTCCTTCTAATCTATCCAAAGTCATTTTACTAGTAATTTCAACTAAAACTATATCATCATGAATTGCACCATTCATATTTTCTTGTGCCACATAAATATCATCTTCTAAGTTTTCAACTTCAACAAAGCCAAAGCCTTTTTTATTAGCACGCATAATACCTTTACGTAAATGGCTTTTTTCAAGCATCATATATTTATCTTTATTAGAGTGATACACAACAACATCGTCAACTAATTTTCTCAATTCTTCACTAAAAATCCTAGTTTCTTCTACTGTATCTATCGCCAATTTATCTTGTAGCTCATAAATAGTAAGTGCCCTATCACTATTTTTTAATACTCTAATTATGTCTTCTCTCATTAGATCACCCTCTATTCTATTTATATTATACTGTATTTTTCTACATATAACTAGTCTTTTTTACAAAGAAAAAAGGACTTACGTCCTTACATAAACATTGATACTAAACAAATAGCAAAGAAGCTTAGTCCTAACACTAATGTAACCCTACTAATAAATAATTCAGAACCACGTTCTTTTCTTTTTGTAAATAAATCTGAATTACCACCAGATATAATTTGAGCTGCACTTTCTGCTTTACCACTTTGTAAAAGTACAATTATAATTAATAAGATTGAAACTACTAAAAGTACTGTTTCCATAGTTCACCTCCGTAAACAACATCAATATAATATCATAAATAGCACTGAATTGCAACCAACATAAGCTATAACTTAACGTAATAACACTTTTGCTTTATGAGAAGCAAACTCTGAAATAGGTTCATTAAAACTAGAACCAATCTCACTAGTTAAGTCTTTAATAAAAGAAACAGAATTAGAACTTTTCTTAACCTAATTATTTAAAACTCTTAATTCTTCTTTAGAGCAACCATCACTCATTTGTAAATATAAAAGCCTTGCTATTGTATAACGATACTTTTGCATATTATCTCTTTCCAAAGAAGATTCTGCCGACAATTGATATTTATCTACATCACATAAATGTACATAATCTGCTGGATATAAAAAACTACCTGCATTTATATCTTTAGCTTTAACACCTTTTTTAGATAATTGTGAAAAATCATCACCCAACTCATCAGTAGCCCATAATAATTGTCCACAAGTAAAATCTCCAGGTAATTTATAAATTGGTGTATTTAAATACTTATCAGATGATAAATCCTCAATACGACGCATAACATAACCACAAAATATACCATCTTCATCAAGTAAAATATCTCTAGGCATCTCTATTCTCTTTAAACTTAAATTTTTACAAAAGAAACTTGCCTTTTCAAAAGTCATTAATTTTTCTTTACTACGCTTATTAATATCATACTTTAATAATTTTAAAGCTTGATCACCATATTCAAATACAAAACCGTCATGACCAGCACCAATATGAGATAATGCATAAATATTATCTACATGACTACAATCAGACATAAAGACAACGCCCTTTTTCATATGCTTAAAAGTTCTAGCTGAAACCTTTCCATATTTTGCCTCTTTTTCTTTACTAACAGAAGCATCATCACATCTTTCCACATCTATAATATCCGCCATAATAATCCCCCTTAAATTGGCCATATTATAACACAATTTAAAGGAAATTTCAACTATAACAAATTCTTTATATCTGAAACATTAACAAACTTAATATCAGATTCACTACGTTTTTTATATTCAATAAGTCCTTCACTAATTTTTTTGCCAACAACAATTCGATTAGGAATACCTATTAAATCCATATCTTTAAATTTAACGCCAGCACGCTCATCTCTATCATCTAATAAAACATCAATTCCTAAACTAGTAAGTTCATCATACAATTGATTAGCAACTCTAACTTGTTCTTCATCCTTCGTATTAGCAATTACAATACACACCTCATATGGGGCCACTTCTCTACTTAAAATCATCCCATTCTCGTCATGGTTTTGTTCAACTAAAGCAGCAAGTACCCTCGCAATACCTATTCCATAACATCCCATAACAACAGGTTTTAATTTATTGTTTAAATCCGCATAATTTAGCCCCATAGCCTCAGAATACTTAGTTCCTAACTTAAATGTATTACCAACCTCAATACCATGCTTAAATTCAAGCTTTTGACCACATTTAGGACACACATCATTTCCTGTAACATTTCTAATATCAGCAACTCTATCATATTTAAAATCACTTAAATTAACATTTATATAATGATAATCAGTTTTATTAGCACCAACCACAAAATTTCTCATATTTAAAACACTATTATCAATAACAATTTCTATATCTAATCCAATAGGTCCCGCAAAACCAACTCTAGCACCAGTAATTGCCTCATCCTCTTCGAAACTAGCCATTTCTATTTCTCTAGCACCAAATAATTTTAATACTTTCTCTTCATTAACCTCATGATCACCACGTATTAGTAACGCAACAAATTTCCCATCTAATTTATAAATCAAAGTTTTTACAATCTTATTAGATTTAATATCAAACTTTTCTTCCAAATCTTTAATAGTTCCAACATTTGGAGTATATAACAATTCCTTCTCTAAATATTCTAAAGTAACAGGTTCATCCTTACGTACACATTCACAAATTTCTATATTAGTAGAATATCCACAAGAATTACACAACACTAAAGTATCCTCTCCAATATCACACACTGCTTGAAACTCTTCTGATAAAGTACCACCCATTACACCACAACTAGCACTAACAATCTTATAATTAAGTCCTACTCTATCAAATATCCTCTTATATGCCTCATACATTAACTTATATGATTTATCTAAATCTTCCTCATCCCTATCAAATGTATATGCATCTTTCATAATAAATTCCCTAGTTCGAATTAGACCATATCTACTACGAGGTTCATCACGATATTTATTAGCCATCTGATATAAACTAACTGGCATGTCTTTATACGACTTAATTACTTCTTTAGCAACCTCAACAAACATCTCCTCATGTGTTGGACCAAGTACATAATTTCTATCAAATCTATCTTTTAAACTAAACATACTACTACCAAAATTTTCTCTTCTACCACTCGCAACATAAACTTCTTCTGGTAATAATTGAGGCATAACTAATTCCTGTGATCCAATTCTATTCATTTCTTCTCGAACTATATTTTCAATTTTTCGAATTACTTTTAAACCTAAAGGTAAAAAATAATAAATACCACTACCTGCTTTCTTAATCATTCCAGCTCTAACTAATAAGTTAGCACTAATACTTTCTTCATCTTTACAATCTTCTCTTTTTGTAAAAAAATAACTATTCTTTAATTTCGTAAAAATCCCTCCTAAAATAAAAAGATGATACCTAAAGGAGTGCATAACGCACGGTACCATCCTTACTTTATCTTAAATCTATAACGGTAATACCGGAAACTATTGTTTCATCTAGAAAGGTAGGAATTATATTAGATTATTATTAAGTTCTCACTATCCTTAATTCACTTTATATAAGAGCCAATATAATTATAGTCTTTCTCTTGATATTAATATTGTATTCCCCAAACTACTTTATGTTCTGCCTCTTTTCCACAAACAACACATTTATGAGTAGGTTTTTCATCTTCTAGAATACATCTAGATTTTAATCCATTTATTTCTTTTAAAGAAACTTCACAATCCTGATTTCCACACCAATCAGCAATAATAAATCCTGGATTATTTTCAATTATATTTTTCATTTCTTCTACAGTATCTACTTCATAAGTCATCTTATCACGTCTATCTTTAGCACGATTATATAAATTACTTTGAATTTCATCCATTAAATTATTAACATAATTAACAATATCTGTATCTATACTTACTTCCATCTTTTCTTGTGTATCACGTCTTGCGACTGTATAAATATCTTTCTTTAAATCTCTTTCACCAATTTCAATTCTAACGGGTACTCCATTAACTTCAGCCTCTTTAAATTTAAAACCTGGTGATTTATTAGAATCATCAACATAAACTGAAATGCCCGCATTCTTTAATGCATTATAAATTTCATCAACTTTCTCTTCAACATTACCAATTGGCACAATAACAACTTGCTTAGGAGCTATTCTAGGTGGAAGAACTAATCCAAAATCATCACTATGAACCATAATTAAAGCACCAATCATTCTAGTTGTAACGCCCCATGAAGTTTGATATACATACTCTTGTTTATTCTCTTTATTAACAAAACTTATATCATATGCTTTAGAAAACTTTTGTCCAAAATAATGACTTGTTCCAGATTGTAACGCAACACCATTATACATTAAAGCCTCTACTGTTAAAGAATATTCTGCTCCAGCAAACTTCTCTTTTTCAGTCTTTTTACCAGTAATTACTGGAATTGCTAGATAATCTTCAAAAAAAGTCTTATATGTATTTAACATTTGACGAGTTTCAGCTTCAGCTTCCTCACTAGTCGCATGAACAGTATGCCCCTCTTGCCATAAAAATTCTCTACTACGTAAAAATGGTCTTGTCGTTTTTTCCCATCTCATTACACTACACCATTGATTATATTTAAGTGGTAAATCTCTATACGACTTAACTGCATTACTAAAATAATCACTAAATAAAGTTTCACTAGTTGGTCTAACACATAATCTTTCTTCAAGCTCTTTAGAACCACCATGCGTAACCCAAGCAACCTCTGGTGCAAAACCCTCAATTAGTTCTCCTTCTTTTTTCATCAAACTTTCAGGTATAAGCATTGGCATATAGACGTTTTGATGACCACTATCTTTAAACATTTTATCCAACACACCTTGCATTTTCTCCCAAATAGCATATCCAGCCGGTTCAAAAACAACACAACCCTTTACATTAGAATAATCGCAAAGTCTAGCTGCTTTTACTACATCTGTATACCATTTTGCAAAATCAACATCCCTACTAGTTATAGCTTCATTTTTCATAAATATTCCTCCTAAAAATAAAAAGAATGATACCTAAAGGAGTGCTCAAGCGCACGGTACCATCCTTACTTTTACTCTATTTTTTAACGATGTAGTAAACACCGGAAACACATGTTTCTCCAGAAAAGGTAGGAATTGTATTAGATTATCATTAAGTTTTCACTATCCTTAATTCACTAAACATAAGAGCTAATACAATATTGGTCTTTTCTATTAGATTTATCAATTTCAACACGTATTTTATTATGTTTTAATTTGTTTGTCAAGTATATTAAACTTCTCTAACTGCAATTACATATTTAATATTAACTTCCATAATCTCATTATTATATGTAGTTGCACCAAAACCTTTGCCACTTTTTGTTAAAGCTATCTTCAACGTATTTTCATTTACATCTAATACTTCACCATAGAAAAATCCTGGACAAGTCCCTCCATCTAAAGTATAAGAAGAAAAACCTAAAATCATTTCAACATTTTTTCCAATAAAACTTTTAAACATACAAGCTTCTAAACTACTAATTTAGTTCTTCTTCAATTCTCATTAATTGATTATACTTACATGTTCTAGACATAGACCCAGTCTTTATTTGCCCTAAATCAAGACCAACTGCTAAATCAGCAATTGTAGTATCTTCTGTTTCTCCACTTCTATGAGAAATAATAGTCTTATATCCATTAGCTTTAGCCAATTCAATAGTTTCAATAGTTTCAGTAATTGTTCCAATTTGGTTAACTTTCAAAAGAATAGCATTTCCAGCATGATTATCAATACCCATTTGAAGACATTTTTTATTTGTAACAAATAAATCATCTCCAACTAACTGAACTCTATCTCCAATTCTTTCAGTAATCTTTCTAAATCCATCCCAATCATTTTCATCAACAGGATCTTCAATTGAAATAATTGGATATGTATTAACTAATTCTTCATAAAAATCAATTAACTCATCAGTAGTTAATTCCTTACCATCAACATGATATTTACCATCTTCATAAAATTCTGAAGCCGCAACGTCAATTGCTATTTTAACGTCTTTAGAAGGTTCATATCCAGCTTTTTGAATAGCTTCTACTATTAATTCAAATCCTTCCTTATTTGAACCAAGATTTGGTGCAAAACCGCCTTCATCACCAACACCAGTAAAATATCCCTTACTGTTCAATACTTTTTTTAATGAATGGAAAACCTCAGCTCCAACACGAACTCTTTCTTTAATAGTATCACGTTGTGGAATAATCATAAATTCTTGAAAATCAAGATTATTATCTGCATGAGCACCACCATTAATAATATTCATCATTGGATAAGGCAAAGTCTTACCATCACCAATATATTCATATAATTCTTTTCCCTCATTAATTGCACTAGCACGTAATGCAGCCATACTAACACCAAGAATAGCATTAGCTCCTAATTTAGATTTAGTCTCAGTACCATCTAATTCAATCATTGCATAATCAAGCGTCTTTTGATCAGCAGCATCCATACCAATAACTCTATCTCTAATTACAGTATTTACATTATTTACTGCATTTAAAACACCTTTTCCACAATAACGTGTTCCACCATCACGCATTTCTAATGCTTCTCTTTCACCAGTAGAAGCTCCACTAGGTACTGCCGCACGCCCTCTTACACCATTTTCTAAAATAACATCTACTTCAACAGTAGGATTACCTCTAGAATCTAATATTTCTCTAGCTTTTACATCTTTAATTTGCATTCTTTAACGCCTCCACTTTATTTTTAAATTCTGCCCCTCTAACTTCACATTCTTTATACTGATCCCATGAAGCAGACGCTGGGCTCAATAATATTATATCATTTTCAGCTGATTCCTCAAAACATTTATCAAATCCATCTGTCAAGTGTTCATAAATAAATGTAGGAATATTTAAACTATTACCAAATTCAAGTACTCTTTCACGACATTGACCAATACCAATAATAGCTTTAACATTCTTCATAAATGGAGTTAATTCATTAAAGTCTTGACCTCTTTCTAAACCACCAAGAATTAATATAATAGGCTTGTCAAAAGAAGATAAAGCAATTTGTGTACACTTTATATTAGTAGCTTCAGTATCATTATAAAATCTTCGTCCAAGAACAGTATCAACATACTCTAATCGATGTTCAACACCTCTAAAATTACTAATTACTTCTTCAATTACATCATTAGTAACACCAAATTCCTTAGTAATCATAATTGCTGCCATACAATTTTCCAAATTATGACGTCCAGCAATAAATATCTTATCAATATCAATAACTGCATCTTCATAATAGTAAATTTTTCCATCCTTTAAATATGCACCATTAATTTCTTTACTACTAGAAAAATATTTAACAGTAGATTTAATATCTCTAGTACTATTTAAAACATCTTCATTATCAATATTTAAAATAGCTATATTCTTAGAATCATGATTTTGAAATAACTTAGTCTTCACTCTCTTATAATTATCATAGCTCTTTAAAAAGTCAATATGAGCAGGACTTAAATTAGTCATTACCGCAACATCCGGATTAAACTTTGTAAGATTTTCTAATTGCTGACAAGATATTTCCATTACTAATATATCTCCACTCTTAACTTGATCCAAAATACTGCATAATGGATAACCAATATTTCCAGCTAAAAATACTTTATCCCCAAAAGCTTTCTTCATTATTTCATAAGTAAGAGTTGTCGTAGTTGTTTTACCATTAGTACCAGTAATCGCAATTATTTTTACTCCTTCCGGTAATAATCTATATCCCATTTCTACTTCATTCATTACTTCGATACCAAGTTCTCTAGCTTTAAGTACATACTTATGATCAATTGGTACACCAGGATTTTTTATTAAATAATCAAATGAATCATCTAACAAATCATCAGGATGAGAACCAAATATAAGATTAACACCTAATTCTCTTAACTCAGCTATCTGTTCTTGGTCTAACTTATCTTCTGATTTTCCATCATTTAGAACCACTTCATTTCCTCTAGCACATAATACTTTAGCAGCATGATAACCACTACGTGCTAAACCTAAAATAAAAACTTTCTTATTTTCAAACATTTAAATCACCAATAATATTATACTACTTAAATAAATTTTTAACTACTATAAAATAGTACAGTAAAAAAGAGTAAAAATAATTAATTTAAGAAAAATAGATAGAATTTAATAGAAAATAATTTTATCTATTTTTTTCTTCTCAAAAATAAAAATATTTGTCCACGACAAAAAGACACCAAAATAGTGTTTAAAAAAAAGTAATGATTTCAAAGAACATTTGTAGTATAATTTAATCATCAAATCTTAATTGAAATTTAGTTTCTAAATTATTAAGATCTGAGGTATTTGAAGTAAGTGCTTTTAGAAGGAGTTTACTTACTTCTTTTATTT
>JBGVNW010000033.1:0-3315 GCA_045125935.1 Bacilli bacterium
TATATAATTAATCCGAGGTTTATGTTCAAGTGCAAATTAGAAGATATAGACTTTACAGTTGCATTATTCGGTGAGAGTAAGGAAGAAAAATAATATATTTTTCTTCCTTTTTTTATATTCAAATAAATTTACAGATAAGAAATAAAAATCCCTAGTTTTCCTAACAAATCTGAATAAAAATCCCTAGTTTTCCTAACACTTTTTAAAGGTGTAAAAACCTCGTAAAGCATTGATATTACTAGGTTTAAGGGCAATTTGATATAGCAAATTTCCCTATAACTCTAAAGTAAGTATAAAAATAAGGATGAAAATCTATCAGTCAGGCTATTTTTTTTAGAGGAAATTAATATTTTTCTACAACTGTATTTTATACATAACTTTTGTTCCAAAATACAACTAAAAATTCTTCCATGCAAACATGAATAATTTAAAATATGTATATTTTAAAAATTATTTGTTTAAGTTTTTTAGCCAAGCTTTAGTTTCTTTTAAACGGTAAGAACTCCCATTCATATTAATCACATAAGACTTATGAGTTAACCTATCGGTTAACGCTGCGGTCATTGTTGGATCGCCTAATATCTCATTCCATCTATCAAAAGATAAATTAGTAGTAACTATTGTAGATTTAAGTCCAGTTCTAATTGAAATATTAGTAAACAGTAGCTCTGCCCCCTCCCTATCAGAAGAAATATAACCAAATTCATCAAGGATAACAAGATCATACTTTGCTAATTTATTTTGAAAAGCCCTTAATGTTCTAGATGATTTTAACTCCTTCAATTGTGTAATAAAAAGTGGAACAGTTGCAAACAATACTTTATACCCTTCTAAGCAAGCTTTAATACCTAAAGCTATTGCTATGTGAGTTTTCCCTGTTCCAGGGTTTCCGGACAGAATAACATTCTGCCCTTCTTTAATAAATTGTAGACTATTTAAATGTTTAAGCTTCCCTTGTGCATCTTCTGGAAGTGCAGATATATCAATGTCTTCTAAATATTTTTTATAAGGAAAACCAGCGCTTTTTATTCTACTTTGAATTGCATTATAATGTCTTATGTCATATTCTTTTTGAAGTAATCTATATAAAAACTCTTCATAACTTAACTGATTATTTTGTGCATCAGTAATTGATTCATCAACACCTGTTTTAATGGCATTAAGCTTCAATAATGAAGCATAGCTTTTGATCTCATCAATATATGATATTAAAGCCATTTAATCACATCCTTAGTTATTTTAATAAATCATTAAACTCATTTAGCATATTAAATGAATTAGTAGTTATTTCATCATTATAATCAGATAAATAAATAATTTTATTATCATTTTTTCTAGTGCATAAAAATTCAATTTTATCAACACTTATGTTTGTGGGGCAAGTTTCTTGCAAATATTTAACTGCGTTATCGACGGCTTTTAGCCCATATTTACCAACAGAATTTAATAATAAAATAAACTCTTTCTCATTGTCTTTAAAATAGGCATGATATATGTTCTTTAAAGCATCATCCATTTGGTTAAATGCAGTACTATTAATAAGAGCCTTTGGTTTACGGAATAAAGTATATGTATAGTGGGATATGTCAATTTTCCACATATTAAATCCATGTAACTTATCATGCTCTGCTATTTTTTCTTCATCATAAAATACTATTAACTTATTGGTATATACTTTACAACGAACTAGTTTATCTACATATGTATCTGGTACTGAATAGAAACATAAATCAATCATTATAGTTGAGTATTTACTTACTCTAACATCTTGAATACTAGCTGTTTCATATAAAGGCATATCAGGTAGTAAATTTATCTTTTCTTCTTCAAATAACTCATTAGCACTTTTTTCTTTTCTGCTAAAGCATTTATCATTTATTTCTTCAAGAATCTTTATTAAATGCTCGTTAGCGTCAGCTAAAGAGTTAAAAACTGTATGCTTAGAAAAAGCCTTTCTTCTAATTATTTCAACACTTCTTTCAACATGCCCTTTTTCATTTCCACTATAAGCATTGCAGAATCTATATTTAAATTTATAATATAGTGAAAGCTTAAGCAGAGCATCGGTAGGTTCTTTCTCTGATTTTCCAATAAATCTCTTTACTGCAACCTTTGCATTATCATATACTACTGTTCTAAAAACGCCTTTTATTTCTTTAAAAAAGTATGCATGTGCTTCTAAGAAGCAGGCGGTATTTTGCTTTGGAAATAACCTAGCCCATCTATAATTGCTATATGCAGCTGTAAATACAGCTAGTTGATATTCTTTTGGCTTAGAGTTACCATCCGTAAATAACTTAACTGTTCCAAAATCAAATTCAAGTACATCACCTGGTAAGTATTCTTGTCTTATAAAAGCTTCTTTCTTTTTCTTATCAAGTTTATTAACAGCTGAAACTATTGAAGAGTAACTGACATTAAACCCTTCTTCTATGAGAGCTTCATACATATCTATTTTTTTCATCTGTTGCTTAGAGAATCCTGTTAATCTTTTATTTTCATTCTCTTTCAAGAAAGTTTCTAATTTTTCAATTACTTCATCTGTAACTGCTGTTTTAATTCTAGGAGAAGAATTATATTTAGGTGGTTCTACAATATCTTCTATGAAATTAACTTTGTCAATTTCATTAAGTTCATAACCAAGTTTTTTTAATCTATCCTCATAATATCTTATATACTTTCTAATCGTATCCCTGGCTATGCCAGTACGACGACTAATCTCACGTTGTGATAATCCTTCTCTTAAAAATTTTAATATTATATCTTGTTTTTCATTCAAATTTATCACCTTCCACACATCCTTATATACCATATTATTACCATTTAGTATGTGTATATAAGTATTGGAAAATACTAGGTGGAAGAATTTTTAAATATTATTTGGGATACTATTAGTCTGTGCTAAACAGGGCACACACAGATTAAAAGAACTAGGTGTATTATCCTAGTTCTTTTCTTGAAATTTGGCTACTATTCTTTTATTTTTATAATACAATCTTTTCTATAAAAAGCCATTCCATACTTTATAATATCTTCATAACCGCTTTCATTAAGCTCATATGCATATTTCTTATCTTCAATTTGCTGTAGAGCATCCTGTGGCTTTGTAAATAGTTCTTTTGGTTTATCACAAACCTTCATTTCAATTATTACTGCTTTATCAAAAATTGATAGTGGTTTTATATAAATATCACATCTTCCATCACCAGTTTCTCTGTTGGATTTTACAATGTAACCATCCATATGTGATAATAATCCTATCATAAATCCATGATAAAAGTTTTCATATGCATCATTAAAGCTTATTGTCTTCTT
>JBGVNW010000034.1:0-16804 GCA_045125935.1 Bacilli bacterium
ACCAAGATTCTTTGTGCATCATTTGGATACAATCTAAATTTATAAGCTTTATACATATGATGCACCTCCATAATCTTAACTTACTATAATAAAGGTAGTTTTAAGAATCGTCAAGGTACTTAAAAGAGGAAATTTTTACCATTTATAATAAAGATTTATATACATAAAAACGCACTTTTCTAGTAAATAAAAAAAGAAGTTTTACAATAAAACCTCAATTCTTTGGTTTGAAAAATAATGCAAATACAAAAGAAAATATAATTGCTGCCGTAATACCAGAGGCCGTTAAATCAAACATCCCCATTAAAATACCCATAATACCATATCTATTAGTCTTAGCTAAAGCACCATGTATTAGGGAATGACCAAAACTAGTAATTGGAACAAGTGCTCCTCCACCAACATGTTTGATAATAATATCATATAAACTAAAACTATCTAAAAATGCTCCTATTACTACAAAAATACTAGTAATATGTCCAGGAGTTAGTTTTGTATTATCTAAAATAATTTGCGCAATTAGGCATACCGCTCCACAGAATAAAAACGAATTAAGTAATAACACTATGCCACCTCCAAACTAATTGCATGAGCAATAGAATTAATATTTTGCTTTTGATATAAAAGTGTTGGACAAAATAATGCACCTGTTGCTACTAACAATACTTTCTTTAATTTTTTCTTTTTCATTTCATCATAAATATATCCATAATTAACTAGTGCACTACATACTGGTCCAGATCCTCCAGCTAGAACTTCTGGCTGTTTTTCCAAATCATATAGCATTACTCCACAATCGTTATAATTTTTAGATAAATCATAATCATACTTTGCAGCCATATAATCTTTAACAATTTCCTTACCATATCGTCCTAAATCACCAGTAACAATCAAATCATAATAATCCGGACTTCTTCCAGTTTCTTCGAAATGCTTTTTCAAAGTATCAACAGCGGCTGGTGCCATAACTCTTCCCATATCATTAGGATCATTTTCTCCATAATCAATTATTTTTCCTAAAGTTGCACTTTCAACACGTACATTAGTTTTTTCATTAGTTAAATAAATTGATGCTGCACCAGTTGCTGTAAAAGTTGCACTTCTAGGTTTAGGTGCCCCATATTCAGTAGGATTTCTAAATTGTTTTTCACTTGTCATATTATGTGAAGAAACAAGTGCTATTGCATCATTAATCTGCTTATTTTCAATAAAATTACTCGCAATTATTATCTCTAAAACACTACTACTACAAGCACCATAAACTCCTATAAATGAATTACCAACACCTTGACACCCATAGGTTGATGCCGAAATTTGATTTAATAAGTCGCCACCAATAACTAAATCAACTTCATCTTTTTTCTTACCAATCTTTCTAACCATTAAATTCAAATTATCCTTAATTGCCTTAATTTCAGCTTTCTCCCAAGAATCCTCACCAAAATATAAATCATTAAAAGTTTTATCGTAATACCTCTTCAAAGGACCATTCTTCTCATAAGGACCCGCAACAGTAACAGTATCACCTATATAAACATTTTTATATTTAAATGTCATACTAAACCTCCAATCAAATATCTAATCATTCCAAAAAACCACGCCGATACAACTCCATATAAAATAACAGAACCCGCTAATTTAAACATATTAGAACCAAGTCCATATATTGGACCTTCTTTTCTATAATCTAAAGCTGCGCTAGTCATTGAATGAGCAAATCCTGTAATAGGTATTAATAAACCACATTTACATTTTGTAACTAATTTATCAAAAAAACCTAAAGCTGTTGATAAACTCGCAATAAATATTAAAATAACACTCATAAATACTTGGGCATCAGCTCTAGATTTATGAAAACAGCCACAGATTATTTCAATAATTCCTTCCCCTAATAATCCAATTAAACCACCAACTACAAACGCAATTATCGCGTTTCTTAATCTTGTCTCTTTTGCTTTATGAAAATCCGCAATTTTCTTATATGTCTTATCTTCCATTTTTAATCACCACTAATAGTATCAACAAAAAAAATATTTTAATACAAAAAACTTAAGAATTTTTTATTCTTAAGTTTAAAGTACACTTTTTAACTTCTCTAAAATCTTACCTTCTTTTCTCGATACTTGAACTTGACTCATTCCAAGTTCCCTACTTGTCTCAGACTGTGTTAAATCTTCAAAATAACGAGATACAATTAAATTCTTTTCTTCTGGAGAAAGTCCATCTAACGCAACTTTTAAATCTAATATTTCTAAGTTCATTCCATTATCGGTCGTCATAATAGAATTATAAAAATCACTAGATTCTTCATCACTTGTATAATCTAGACTTCTAATATCTAAAGCTGCCATCCTAGCTTCCTGAATCTTTTCTTCATCAATCTCTAAAAATAAAGATAACTCCGTCGTAGTTGGCTCTCTTCCCAAAGATTGACTCATTACATCTTTAGCTCTTTCCACAGCTTGATTAACTTTTACTAATTCACTACTTACCTTTACTAAATTACTTTCCCTAACATATTTTTTTACTTCTCCTAAAACATAATAATATGCATAAGTAGAAAATTTAGTATTTTGACTACTATCATAATGCTTATAAGCATCAATTAAACCTAACATTCCTACTTGATATAAATCATCTCTATCAAAATAAGAAGTATATCTATTAATAATCCCATATACTAAACCTTCATATTCTAGTAAGTCGTCCATTATCCTCCTATCTATATATTAAAATACTTAAACGCCTCCACTTCACTATTTATATAAACTAATCTTTTATCTTTAAAAATATTATTAATTCCACACATCACAACATCTCCACAACTTAAAAATATTTCATATAATTTATTTTGTATTTTATTAAAAACACTATTCTCAATATCAACAACATCGACAAAATTAATTACATAAAAATGCATTCCTAAATTATAAAGTAAATTATCAATTTCTAAATCTAAGTCATTAAATGTCCTATTAGTTAAATCTCCCTCCAATCTAATAAAAGTAACTCCTCTTACTACATCAACATCTACATTTAACATGAACATCACCTCTCATCTAAAATATAAAAAAAAAGAATTGATTACTCAATCAATTCGACAAAAGCTTCCAAATAATTTATTCGACAAAAAAAGCCAATATTTTAAATTGACTCTTTTAAACTACTTTGTTTTATGAGAATGATTATTATCTGTATTAACTGTTTTATAAAGTTTTGCTCCACAATAATTACATTTCTTTATATCAGTATTTTCTGGATCAAGTGCCGCTCCACAATTTGGACACTTAAATTCTTTATAGGTTGGATTTAAATCTTTAGCCATCTTAACTGCAACTTCACTTAAATCATTTAACATTTCTTTTGTGGAATTTCCATTCATTAGAGATGTCATATTTCTAGAATTTCTAACAAATGTCATTATTATTATAATCGCAACTACTACAAACATTACAACCGGTATTAAAAACACAAAGCTAACTTTAAAAATACTATTATTTTTAGTAGTTTCTTTTTGTTCTTCAACAACTGCTTCAAATTCTAAGGAATTTATTTCTTTTTCAATATCCCAAATCTCGTCTTGAATATCATCTATCTCATCACCTAATAAATAATATTTTTCTGAAAACCCATTAGCATGAAATTCCGTACTTTGTTCAGCTTTTAATTTAGCTAACTTCACCTCTAAATCATCTTTTTCTTGTTCTAAATCATCAATTGTTTTATCATTTTCAGAACTTTCAGTCGCCTCACTATAACGTTGTATAACAAACTCTTTCGCAAATACATCTAGATTATTAAAAAATAATCCACCACATAAAACTATAAATAACACTACCCCTATAATTTTAAATAATTCTTTTTTCATAAAGAAACCTCCACCTACCTAAATTTTACAATTTGTAAAAATAATTAGCAATAGAAAATTTATATACTATTTTAAAAATTATCATTCATCAATAATTCAAAGATATTTATATGTCTTATACCATCCCTAGAATAATCACTTTTATCTAATGAAATAACATATTTTTCATTATCATCATTGATCTCATTAAAAGCACTAAATTCTCTTTTGATTGTTTCTTCGTCATTTAACAAATAACAAACTTGAATATATTTAACTTTCCCATTTTTTGATGCAATAAAGTCTATTTCACCCTTTTTTGTTTTACCAATATAAACTTTATAATCTTTAGAAATTAAATCATTATATACAATATTTTCTAAAGCAACAGAATAATTTATATTCTCTCCACTAGTTTTAATTTGTTTTATTCCTAAATCATTAGAATAGTATTTATTCAATGTTTTCAAAATACTTTTACCATGTATATCATATCTATATACTTTATTCATTATAAATGTAGATGTAAATGCTTCTAAATAATTATAAAGTGTATCATTCGCAATTTCATGATGTTCTCTTTTCAAATAATCAATCACATTATCCCTAGAGAACTCTCGTGCTTCAGTATCTAATATATATTGTAAAATTTTATTAAATGAAGCAATATCCTTTATCCATAATCTCTCTACAATATCTTTTAAAATTATCGAATCATAAACACTAGACAAATAATTTGCTTTATCATTATCATCAGAAAATAAAAATCTCTGTGGTAAACTTCCCCATTTAAAAATATCTATTAACAAGTCTTCATATTGACTCTCTTTTGCTTTTTTTAATTCAACAACTTCTTTAAAAGATAACGGATTAATTCTAAAACTTACATATCTACCAGACAAATCAGTTGATAATTCAAGCAAAGTCATTCTACTATTAGAACCAGTTATAAATATACTATATTGATTTGTTATTCTTAATGAATTAATAGCTTTTTCAAAATTTTCAATTTTTTGAATTTCATCTAAAAAAACATAATATTTATTTTTATTAACTGTCAATGATTCAACATAATTACATAAATCCTTAGCGTCATTTATAAAATCATATTTTAAAGATTCAAAGTTTATATATATAATATTATCATCTGATATACCATTATTTTTTATTTCATCCATAATTTGAGTTAAAATTACTGACTTTCCACTTCTTCTCATTCCATAAATAATTTTTATTAAGGAAGTTTCTTCATAAAAACCTCTTATCTTTTTCAAATATTTCTCTCTTATAAGCATATTTTCATCACCTAGCCATATTATATAAAATAATATAATTTTTGTAAAGTTATTCCACTGTACTGGAATAATTTTTTTAATTAAACTTACATAAAAACTCTAATTTTCACTTTACGTCCTTTAATTTTTAATAAATATTTTATGCAAACAAAAATAATATGAACCAAGAAAAAAGCAAGAAAAAAGGCAAATCGAAAATGTATAAAACATCAATTTGCTTTTTTATCTTATCTTCTCAATAACTAATTCTTTATATCCTGTTGTATCATCATATTCTCTAGTTAATTTATAATTATTTATTTCAATAATACAAATTTCTGCTGTACTATTAACTAAACAGCCTTCAGTTAAATGACCACCTACAGTATTACCTTCCCTATCACTAAAAGAAACATGTATATGAACACCATCCTCAGATATTGTTCCAGTCATACTTACAATTTCATGGTCACCAGTTTTTTGATAAAAATCATCTCCACCAGCTAGTCTAAAATTAATCTCGTAACAACAACCAACACAAGCTCCAATAATACCAGCTTTGATATTATTATCTTCACAATACTTAATAATTTCCTTTTTTAAATCCATTCCTTTAGTTAATCTAAATACATACATAATTTTTTCTCCTAATCAAAAAGAAGCATCTAGCTTCTTAAATAAACATATATTCTGGTTTTTTATAAGAAGAGCTATAATTCTTTTCTTCTATATATTTTTCGACTAAAACAACTCTTTCTTCTTCTAGACTTCTTTTTACATCAATAATTCTTTGATTTCTAGATCCTCTAAAATATAGGTCATAGCTTTTTTCTTCTAAAATAAATTTACCATCTACTAACACATCAATATGTTCAAGTAATGACTTATGTTTTGGATTTCGTAACATTGCTTCATATGTAAAACCTGTATAACACCAAACATTCATTCCAAGTTCATGAGCAGCATCACAAATTTCAATACAAGCTCCACTCTGACATACAGGATCTCCTCCTGATAGTGTTATACCATCTTGACCTTTTAGTTGTTTTAATTCTTCAATAACTTCTTCAACATCTACTAAAGCACCGCCATCAAAATCATGAGTTGAGGGGTTATGACACCCCTTACAACCATGAGGACACCCTTGCGTCCAAATAACAGTCCTTATCCCTTCTCCATCTACTATTGAATCAGGTTGTAGTTCTGCTGCTAATCTAATTTTCATTAAGCAGTCTTTTTACTCATAAGATCTTTGCATCCAGTATGCTTTACACGATCTCTTTCTTCTGCTCTCTTACCATTATTAAATCTTGAAACATCTCCTGCTAGATAACCAGTAACTCTTCTAATTCTTTCGAACCCTTGTCCTTCACCAACGATTTTTTCCATAATAATTTCCTCCCTATTTATAATTTTTATTTCTATCTTCCACAACACTCAGGTGCTGTAATTTTCTCCATTGGAACACCTTCAAATTCATGACGTCCGCACCCTGGACAAACATCATTAATAACTCCAACATATCCACAAATTGGATCTCTATCTACTGGATGGTTAACTGCTCCATAACCAATTCCTGCTTCTTTCATTGTTCTAATAACACTTTCAAAAGCATCAACATTAGAAGCTGTATCTCCATCTAATTCAATATAAGAAATATGCCCACCATTAGTTAATTGATGGAATGGTGCTTCGTGATATAACTTATCATGAATACTAATCTTATAATAAACTGGAATATGGAATGAGTTAGTATAATATTCTCTATCTGTTACACCTTTAATTTTTCCATAGATTGCTCTATCAATTCCTGTAAATCTACCACTTAATCCTTCAGCTGGAGTAGCTAAACAAGTAAAGTTTAAATGATACTTTTGAGCATTCTCATCACATCTATTACGCATAAATGTAATAATTTCAAGTCCAAGTTTTTGACTTTCTTCAGATTCACCATGATGTTTACCAGTTAAAGCTTTTAAACACTCAGCTAAACCAATAAATCCTGTTGATAGTGAACCATGTTTCCATACTTTTCTAAGTCTATCAGTTGGTTTTAACTTCTCACCATTAGTCCAAACACCTTGTCCTAATAAGAATGGGAAGTTATAACAACGCTTATTACATTGAACTTCAAATCTTTCAAGTAATTGATCACGAACCTTATCCATTATTTCACCAAGTTCATTATAGAAACCTTCCATATCAGGTTCTTCTCTTTCGCCTAAAGCAACACCATATTTAATACCAAGTCTTGGTAAATTAATAGTAGTAAATGATAAATTACCACGACCAGTAACAACTTCATTATCTGGAGAAGTAACATCAGCAATTACTCTTGTACGGCATCCCATATATGAAATTTCACTATTTGGATCTCCTTCTTTATAATATGGAATATTATGAGGAGCATCTATAAATGCAAAGTTAGGGAATAATCTTTTAGCACTAACTTTACATGCTAATTTAAATAAATCATAATTCTTATCTTCTGGATTATAATTAATTCCTTCTTTTACCTTAAATATTGATACTGGGAAAATTGGAGTTTCACCATTTCCTAATCCACTATCAGCTGCAAGTAAGAAATTCTTAATAACCATTCTACCTTCTGGAGTAGTATCAGTACCAAAGTTAACTGATGAGAATGGTACTTGAGCACCAGCTCTTGAATGCATTGTATTTAGATTATGAATAAATGATTCCATAGTTTGTTGAGTTGCTCTATCAGTCTTTTGTAAAGCCTTCTCATATCCCTTAGTAAATATTTCTTTTATTCTGTCTGATCCTTTTTGATAATCACTAAATTCTTCTACATTAATTTCAATACTTTCTAATTTATCGATTTCACGAATAATTCTATCAACATTAACTACTGGTAAGAATCCTTCTAAATCTAAGAAATCATAAATTGTTTGTTTTAATTGTTTCTTAAATGTTTTTAATACTCCTGGAGCTAAATAATAATCAAGTGCTGGAATAGCTTGTCCACCATGTTGATCATTTTGATTAGCTTGAACAACAATTGCTGCTAAAGCTCCATAAGTTGAAATATCTTGTGGAGGTCTAACAAATCCATGACCTGTATCAAAACCATTTTTAAATAATCTTGATAAATCTATTTGACAACAAGTAGTAGTACCCATTGCTAAGAAATCCATATCATGAATGTGAATATCCCCTTCATCATGCATTTTAGCAAACTCAGGTTTCATTAAATATGCCTTAGCAAATTCCTTAGAAACTGTTGCTCCATACTGTAACATTGTACCCATTGGACTGTTTCCATCAATATTTGCATTTTCTCTTTTGGCATCCTCTTCATTTGCTGATTTTAATCCTAAATTTTCTAATGATTTTAAAAACTTATGTGCCTTTTTATCATCAAAGAAAGCTTGACGAGAAGCATTTCTTCTATCACGATATTCAGAAAATGACTTAAACACATCTTCATATCCATTCTTTTCAAGTTCTGCCTCAATATAATCTTGAATTTCTTCAATCTTAATCTTATCTTCTTTTACTTCTTTATTAATTCTCTTTAATACTGCTTGATATACCTTATCAACATCCTTAGCTGTATACTTTCTTTCTTGTTCATCATCATCAGTATCCTCTTCAACACTATCAAAACCTTTTTTTATAGCTAAAGCAATTTTTTTCTCATCGAAATCTACTTTTTTACCATTTCTCTTAATTACTGTTAAATTTTCTAATTTATCCTTCTTCTCAGCCATACTTCTACCTCTCATTTAAATCTCTTTCTTAACTTCATTTTAGAGATATAAATTATAAAAATCAATACTTGACAAAACAATTTTTTTACCATTTTTTTCTATTTGTTGATATATAAAGAAATAAGCAAAAATTTATTTTTGTTCGATTTACGACAATTTACTTTTTTTGACATTTCTAAAAAATTACTTTTACCATTTTTTGTATTTTTTTAGTTTACTTTTAATTGCATTTCCTTATTTTTCAACAATTTATAAAAAATGTTTTTCGTAAAAAAGAGAAATTTTAAAAAAATCATTTTTCTATTTTTTACTTTTTCTCATCAGTCGATCCAAATCCTCCCATACGAGTCCCCGTAGCAGAATCATCATCAACAGTCAAATATTTTTGGAAGACAACCTGTCCAATAACATCACCCTTTTTAACTTCAATATCATGATCACCACAATTAAAATATGCAAAATAAAAATGCCCATCATTATCTGGATTACCATAATAATCATAATCTATTAAACCAACACTATTTGCCATTAAAAAGCCCTTTTTAGGTCCACTACTACGATTTAGTAATAAATAACACTCATCAGGCTGACAATAAGCCTTTAAACCTGTAGGAATAAGTGTAGGCTTACACCCAGGGGTAAACATTGGAATAATTATATCCTCCGCAGCCTCAACATCATATCCTGCTGAATGAGCAGTCTTTCTAACTGGTAAATTAATCCCCTTATCTTCATATCCTTTAACTATTTCAAAACCTCTTAATCTCATATTTTATCCCTCCAACTTTTCACAAAATGACTTCGTATAAAATAAATACTTATCACTTCCATATAATCTATAAGCCTTTCTATATTCAACAGGCTTATTTTTACTATCTCCTAAAATTGTATCTAATTCCATCAACGTAGAAATAGAACCAGAATGATACGCTAATAAAGTTTGTTCTAAACATTCATCCTCTCCATACGGTCCTTCAAATGTTATAACTCCTAACATAGCTGTAGTCATTCCACTTCCACTACAATACATTTGTAAAGTATTTCCACTTTCTAAAGAAGCTAATATATTAGAAAAATTACCAATTAAAATCTCTTCATTACCAATCAAAGGACTAGGACATAAACCATTTTCTGTTTTCTTTAAATATCCACCCCTAATATTTTTTTCTAAGTCACAAGATAGATACAAAGTATATCCACAATTCAATTTTTCATCCATTCTAATTCTCCTCTATAATTTTACTGTTATCAATATATAAACAAACTTCATTCGCCTCTAAACTCTTCTTAACATCAATAATTTGTTGATTACTACTACCAACATAATATATTTTCTCACTTGCTAGATGTAACATAAATTTACCATCTAATAAAACATCTATATTACCAAGTATTTTTTGTAAGTTTTTATCACTACCAACCTGGTCCATTAATTCATTCCAAGTATATCCTGTATAACACCAAATACTTTTATCTTTAAAACGACGTTTAACATCACTTACTAACTTCGCAACCTCACTTCTATTCCCCAAGAATAAAGGATCTCCTCCTGATAAAGTCAAACCACTACACCAGTCCTTTTCAAGTTCTTCATAAATTTCATTTTTTGCCTCTTCATCAAAAACAAGTCCATCGTTACAGTTCCAAGTAATAGGATTTTGACATGCATGACATCTGTGTGAGCACCCACTAGTCCACAAAACTACTCTAAGTCCTTCACCATTAAGCATATCCGCTTTCGTAATATTATGATACTTCATTACATAGACTTCCTTTCTGCAATCTCTACCATCTTAGCATTATTAAGCATTGTATCACCATGTACCCTTGAATATGATAAATAACCATTCATTCTATCAATCTTCATTAAATCACTACTACCACACTTAGGACAAATATCCATATCTAGTTCTTCATGACCACAATTATTACAATAAGCAAGAGATAAATTAACTCCCTCATAAAAACCTTTATCCATAGCACGTTCAATATATGTAAGCATAGCTTTTGTATTATAACTTAAATTATAACGAACATATTGTATTCTACCACCCTTACATAATTCCCAAAATCTCTCTTCTAAATCTTGTTTTTCAATACCAGAAATATCTTCCCATACTCCACAATGAAAACTATTTGAAACATATTCTCTAGAACTAACTCCATCAATTACTCCATATTTTTTTCTAAATTGTTGTACTTGAAGTCCACATAAACTCTCCGCAGGAGTACCATAAATTGCATATAAAATCTTATCTTCATCTTTAAATTCAGAAGTCTTATCATTAATATATTTTAATACTTCTAAAGCAAACTCACCATCTTCTACAATACTTTTACCATTATATAAAACCTGTAACTCATTTAAAGCAGTTATTCCAAATGAAGCAGTAGCTGATTTTAATACCGGTTCAATTGACTCATCTGGTCTTAAATTGCCTCCATAAAAACCCCCCTGACAATACGCAAGTGGATTAGTAGAAGCCTTTCTCTTAGCTAAATATCTATAAGTTCTTATATGAATTTTTCTAATCATTTCTAAATAAAAATCTAAAACCTCATAAAAATCTTTCTGTTCTTCACGAGCTCTAGCTAAAATCATAGGTAAATTAAGAGAAATAACTCCTATATTAAAACGTCCTACAAAAACAGGTTTATCTTTATTATCAACTGCTTCCATACCACCATTATCATACCATGGAGATAAAAATGCTCTACATCCCATTGGACTAACTATACGTCCATATTTTTTATACATCTCTGGAACATATCCTTCTCCACTTAAAGATAAATAATCGGGGTACATTGTTTTCTTACTACACTCAATCGCACATAAGAAATTATCTCGAAGTATACCACCTTTTCCATGAAGTTTCTTATCATATAAAAATACTAACTTAGGAAATAAAGTTGGTCTTTTAAATCCTTTCTTTCCCTGTCCTTCTCTATGCACATCTAACATCACTTTAGAAATAAGTTTCGCAAATTCATCTGTATCAACACCAAAAGTAAATGTAACAAATGGATAATCTCCTCTACTAGAACTAACCGTATTTAATTTATACTCAATTCCTTGATACCCCTGTTCACATTCCCTTTTTACTTTACTCCAAGCGTACTTATCTGCTTCTTCTTCATAACCTTCTCCCTTAATTTCAACATACTCATCAAAATATTTCTTATAAGTCATCTTTGCATATTTCTTTAAAACACTATCAACTTCTGGAACAGTAAATCCACCATACTGCATTGCAGTAGTATTAATAATAACATCTCCCATAACATTAAAAGCAGTTTGTAAAGTCTTAGGCTCTGTATACCAAATATTACTCATTTCAAACCCATCTTTTAAAACAGTAGCCATATCAAATAAACAACAATTCATTGTATCTCTTCTAGCACTCATATCATGAATATAAATATATCCATCTTTACAAGCTTCTATTTCAGCTGCAGTAAGAAAAAACTTTTTATACAATTCTTTATTCAAACTATTATATATTAAACATCTCTGTGTAGTAACTAAAGCACTATCCATATTAGCACAGTCCTTATCCCCAATATAAGTAATAACCTGTGCTTTTTTATATACTTTATCAAGAATATGTACTATATCTTTTTTATAATCTCTATATTCACGATAACTTTTCGCAACTAATGGATTAACTTGCTCCAAAGCAGCTTCAACACAACTATGAACTTGTTCTACAGTTGGATTACTAGTCTGAGTCTCTAATAATCTCCTAACAATTGAAATAACTTCTGAAATTGCACTATCAGTTAAATTAACCATTACTCTTTCTGCACTACTAACAACAGCTTTTTCTATTCTAACAGGATCAAAATCCTCTAAATATCCATTTCTTTTTACTATTTTTATCTCACTCATATCAAACACCTCGTCTTACCTTATGAATTAAATTGTAACTGAAAAAGAATTATTTTACTGTTGCATTTGCACCAATAATAAAAAATAAGTATAATTATTTTAATTAGGAGTGATAAAATGCTTGATACCATTGAAAATAACAAATTATTAATCTTTCAAAAAAATTTGTCAAACTGTGTCAATGTACAAAAAAAGACATTCAATAATAAAGAAGTAATAATTAACAGTACTTCTTCTAAAAAACAAATTGGTTTTATAACATATGGAAAAGCCAATATAATGAAAACTGATATTAATGGAAATACTACTATCTTAAGAGATTTAAAAGTAAATGATATTTTTTCTAATCTATTTTTTCAAGATACTGAAGATGAAATTTATATTATTAGCAATAAAACAACAGACGTAATTTTTATTGACTATTATTCAATATTAAAACATTGTACAAAGAATTGTCCCTTTCACAATAATTTGATTTTAACTTTATATGACCTACTAATAAATGATAATAAAAAACAAAATGAAAAAATCGAACTATTATCACAAAAAACAGTTCGAGAAAAATTTCTATATTTTTTAAAACAAAGAATGAATAAAGATAATATCTTTAAAGTAACAACATCATACAAAGCGATAGCTGAATATATCGTAGTAGATAGAAGTAATTTAATGCGTGAATTAAAAAAATTAGAAGAAGAAAAGATAATCAAAAGAGATAAAGATACAATTTATTATTTAAAATAATGAGAATATAAAATATTATTAAAAATACTCATATTTTCAATTCAAAATTTTTCAATCGGGTAGAGAAAACTTTTCACTAAGATAGTGAATACTTTTCCCTCTCACACCACCGTACGTACCGTTCGGTATACGGCGGTTTAATTTGTAATAATATGTACTTTCAGATAGTGATCTAGTGAATTTACTAGACCTCTTTTATTTAATTTTTCTTTTGATATTGCACTTTCAAGTACTCTCGTATGTGCTATATGATAATAACCTCTTCTTGAATTTACAGTCACATAAGCATCTCTATGTGTTATTCCCAATTTTCTAAGACAAGTATATCTTTTTCTTATCTTTTTCCATTGTTTCCATATAATAACACGAATTTTATGTCTCACGTTTTCGTCAATGCCATTAAGTAAACGTTTCATATCTGCAATTCTAAAATAGTTAACCCAACCATATATCAGTTGTTTCAATTTAAGCAATCTTTCATCTAATGATATACTCCAACTTCTACAAAGTATCTGTTTTAGTTTATACTTAAACTTTTCTACTGATTTAATATGAGGTTTTGGTCTCCATATATTTTGTCCAATTTTCTTGTAAAATCCAAAACCTAAATATTTAATTTGATTCGGTCTTGCAACTCTACTTGTTTCCATATTTACTTTTAAGCCTAATTTCTTAGTTATAAAAGTAGTAATACTTTCCATCACTCTATTTGCTGCTTTTTCACTTTTAACCATAATTAAGCAATCATCGGCATAACAAACAAAGTGCAAACCTCTTACTTCAAGTTCTTTATCTAATTCATTTAACATTATATTAGATAATAATGGAGATAAATTTCCACCTTGTGGAGTTCCTTTCTTTGTTGCTTGCAATATACCATTTTCCATTACTCCGCTTTGTAAGAATTTTCTTATTAGCGAAATGACGTCATCATCTTTAATAGTTCTATGAATAATTGCCATCAATTTATCTTGATTAACTTCATCAAAGAATGATTGCAAATCAATATCAACTATCCAGTCATATCCATCGTTAAAGAATTCTAGTGCTTTAATAACTGCTTGTTCGCAACACCTGTCAAGCCTAAAACCATAAGAGTTATCTGAAAATTGTTTTTCATAAATAGGTGTTAATACTTGTACTATTGCTTGTTGTAATACCCTATCTATTACACTAGGTATTCCTAGTTTTCTCATCTTTCCATTTTCTTTTGGTATTAAGACTCTTCTTACAGGTTGTGGTCTATATTTCCTATCCCTTATTTTCCATAAAATTTCTTCTTTATGTTCTTGAATATAAAGAAACAGTTCTTCGACAGTTACACCATCCACACCACTTGCTCCCTTGTTTTCGTATACTTGTTTATATGCTTTGTTTAAATTTTCTTTGGAAAGTATTTTCTCTAAAAGTTCCATACTTGTTCCTTCCTTTCTATTATCGTGCATAGATTATCATCTTTTATGGGACTATTATTTGAATACGTCAATTTTCCCCACGTATTTGTTCTGACTTAATCTATTCCAGTATTAGTAGTTAGAACTACAAATTATTCAGTCCTTCCTAGTTTCCTAGTACTACGACGTCTGCTGACTTCTCACAATAAACCTTTTTCGACCATTAATTCCGTTATTGTACTCCTCATCGTTTCATTTGTTCAAAATGTTTGCGAGACCTCCCACGGTAAACCATATAACATTCCTCGTTTAGCCACTTATTTTACTACATAAAGTTACGGGTATCTTTGGGACTTTGATTTGTATAGCAATCTCATCCATTTATGTAGCCTTATAATAAGTTTCTGTTCGTTAGCCCACGATTTTGTTTCACACTTCCTTCGGCCCCAAACCTCACGGTTGATGCTTTGTGCTTTCCTAATACTTCGTTGATACCTACGTGTATAGTGGACTTTCACCACCTTGTTATATGATGTGCATGGCACACTATAAGAGCCTCGTTTCTTATTTCCAAGAAACGAGGCTCATATCAAATCTAAGGTTTTATCAGTAGTTCGAAGAAAGAACAAAGTCTTTCTTAAAATTAAATATTAAAATAATTCATTTACAATAACTTTAACAGTATCAAACTCAAATACTCCTGTAGTATCATGCAACAATGCATTAACATTTAAATCAATACTTTCACATTGAATAACATCTGTCGTACTAAAAAAATTCATATCAACTAATTGTCCTTTATTATAAAGTAATACAAAGCCATTTAGCACCTGAATGTTATTATCATAAGGATTAATAGCTGTAAAATTAATTGTAGCAACATCATTTTCTATATTTGTAACAGTTGTTTCAAATTCTAATTTACTTTTATCTAATATATTACTAAAAATTTTTTCAGTATCAATTTGCTCAGAATCAACTCTTTCTTTTACTGTTACATCAATACTCTTAACTACAGATAAATCAACACATTCACTAACAACAAATTGTTTATTAGCTACAATAAAATTCATACTTCTAGTAGAAGTATTAACTACTTGCCTATCTTCATCATAACTAATAATTTCAATAACTATATATTCATAATTATCAGAACCAGTAATAAACAAAGCTAATTCGCTATCTCCATTATATGGTACCGATTCAAGTTCAAAGCCTTCACTTTCTACTAAATTAACAGTATATACTGTAGACTCACTACTATCATTATTATTACCATTATTTTTTAAATCAACATCAGTACAATTTAAACTAGTAATAGATAATACTACACAGCCAACAATTAATACTATTGAAATGATTATCAATAGTATATATATTCGTTTTCTCACGATTTTTCATATCCTCCTTGGCAAGTATTAGTAGTACTCAAACAACTATCCCAACAACTATATTTACAACTAGTGCCAGAAAGAGTACCAACAGAACAAGAATATGTAGTAGTACAATTATTAGAAACAGCACTAGCACCACTAGGGCAAGCACATCCACCTGATGAATCACAAGCAGCATAGGAATATAGCGGAGAAGTATTAGATTTACAGTGACAAGTACCAGTTACATCTTTTGTCGCTGAAGTAGAACAAGTCGTATATCCACCCACACATTCATTAGGGCTACCAGTTAGACAACTATTATAAGTATATTTTTGTGAACTTGTCGTTTTAGCCCCAGCTTTATTCTCACAAGTAACAGAATGTGTATATGAGCTACCAGAAATAGACGCTGTATATGTTTCTGTAACAACACCAGTATCAGGATCAGCACATGTTGCAGTTGATGTCGAACCGCTTAGTGAAAATGAAACTGTTGGGGCTGAAGCATCACACTTAAAACTTGTTGACTGTGCTTTAGCAACATTA
>JBGVNW010000035.1:0-49792 GCA_045125935.1 Bacilli bacterium
ACCAAGATTCTTTGTGCATCATTTGGATACAATCTAAATTTATAAGCTTTATACATATGATGCACCTCCATAATCTTAACTTACTATAATAAAGGTAGTTTTAAGAATCGTCAAGGTACTTAAAAGAGGAAATTTTTACCAAATATAATGAAAGTTTTCATACAAAAAAAACGCACTTTCCTAGTAAATAAAAAAAGGAATATTTACATTCCTACGATCTCAACTTATTACTTACTTCCAATAATTTTTCTCTTTTTAATGCTGCATAATAACGTCCCATCCACACAGTATACTTTTTAGTACATTCATCTTCCATAGATGACAAATTGCCATTAATCGAACTAATTTCTCCTTTAGATTCAGATAATCTTCCTTCATCAAAAGGTTTTCCACTAAGAACCGTATTCTCCATAGTTGATTCGTTATTACTAATCGATGAAACACAAGCATCAACAGAACTATGTAAACTACTTAACTCACTTTTCAACGATTTATATTTTTGTGCCATCTCATAACATTCTGCAGAACTCATACTATCATCTCACAATATCATAGAATTATTATAATAATTTTATCACAAATAATCAAAAAAACAAACAAAAGTAAAGTAAAATATCAACGATTATAATTTCTAATATTACCAATACATGGACTATTGGCAATTCCTTCTTTTTTATCATTTCTAAACTTTAGAGTTTTCTGCAAAGAACGCCCACTCAAATAAGTGCCACATCCTCCAAAAAAAGCTGAACAAACTGCTCCAGACATTTTTAAAGACTCTTCTACTTTCATCTGAAAGTCCATAATATTGCCAACATTACAATATTCTATTACATCTTGACTTAAGTTAATAATACCATAAGTACCAGCAATAGTTACTGCACAACATCCCAAAAGTAATGCTGCATCCTTAGCAACCATTCTATTGCAAGCACCAATTCCATAATCATCCCATTCTTTATTTCTACTCATAATAAACCTCCTGATAAAGTTATAATAACATATCACACCAAAAGAAAAAAGAGATTTCTCTCTTCTTACTTCGAAATAACTTCACAAATTAATGTTGAAATTTCAGTCGGATTATCAATAGGAAGACCAGCTATCATACGAGCTTCAGCATATAAAATCTTTGTATACTTAACAAACTCATCTTTATCAGACTCATATAAAGACTTTAATTTTTTCGCAATATCATGTTTCTCATTAATTTCAAGTATCATATCAGCCTTAATTCCCATATCATTAGGCATTGCATCAAATACTTTCTGCATCTCTATTGAAACATCCCCCTTACTAGTTAAACACACTGGATGTTTCTTTAATTTATTAGTAAATTTAACTTCACTAACTTCTTTAATTTCTTCCTTCATCGCTACTAAAAGTTCAGAATTGTCTTCATTAACCTTCTTAGTCTCTTCTTTTTCCTCTTCACTTTCTAAATTTAAATCATTACTTTCTACATTAATAAACTTCTTACCTTCATATTCTTGAATCGCAGTTATCGCAAATTGATCTACATAATCAGTCAAATATAAAATATCATAATCTTTATCTTTAACTTGTTCTACTTGTGGTAATAAATCAATCTTCGCAATAGATGAACCAGATGCATAATAAATCATTTCTTGTCCATCTTTCATATTATCAACATATTCTTTTAAAGTAATAAGTTTTTGTTTCTTAGAAGAATAAAACATAAGTAAGTCTTTTAACTTATCTTTATCAGCACCAAAATTATTATAAACACCATATTTTAATTGAACACCAAATGTTTTAAAGAATGATTCATAGTTTTCTCTATCTTCTTTTAACATAGTTTCTAATTCTTTACGAATTTTACTTTCAATATTTTTCGCAATTAATTTTAAACTATGTGATTCTTGTAATATTTCACGAGAAATATTTAATGATAAATCCTCAGTATCTACAACACCTTTTACAAAGCTAAAATAATCTGGTAAAAGTTCAGCACATTTCTCCATTATCATTACACCACTAGTATATAAACTAAGACCTTTTTCATAATCTTGTGTATAAAAATCATATGGTGCATGACTAGGTATAAATAATAATGATTTATATGAACACATTCCTTCAACTGAAGAACTAATTACTTTTAATGGTTTATCATAATCATTAAACTTATCAATATAGAAGTTTTCATAATCTGAATCAGTCACATCATTTTTATTTTTCTTCCAAATTGGAACCATACTATTTAATGTCTCAATACATTTATGATCTTCATATTTATGTTCTTTTTCATCAACACACTCATGATGAGTACATTCCATCTTAATTGGAAAGCTAATATAGTCAGAGTATTTTCTAACTAAACTCTTTAACTCATACTCATCTAAATATTTACTATATAAAGCTTCATCAGTATCATCTTTAATATGTAAAACTATCTCTGTACCAACTTTAACATCCTTTTTCTTAGATTTCTCAATAGTATAACCATCTGCTCCTTCACTTTCCCAAGTATAAGCATCTTCACTATCAATGCTTCTAGAAGTAACAGTAACTTTATTACTTACCATAAATGCTGAATAAAAACCAACACCAAATTGTCCAATAATGTTAACTTTTTCTTCTCCACTCATATTTTCTTTAAAAGATAAAGATCCACTCTTAGCTATAGTACCTAAATTAGTTTCTAATTCCTCTTTAGTCATACCACAACCACTATCAGTTAAAGTAATAGTACGTTTATCTTTATCAAATTTTAAAGAAATACATAAATCATCTTTATCAACTTTAACATTATCATCTGTTAAAGATCGATAATATAATTTATCTAAAGCATCACTCGCATTAGATATTAACTCTCTTAAAAATATATCTTTATTAGTATAAATAGAATTAATCATTAAATCTAATAATCTCTTAGATTCTGATTTAAACTCTTTCTTTGCCAAAATAATCATCTCCTTAATTTATGACACAATTAATATATAACACTTATTTTAGCACTTGTCAAGTTTGAGTGCTAAAAAGTTTTTATAAAGAACAAAAACTCCATCTTCACACTTATAAGAATAGTTAAAACATATTAAAATCATTAAAAATGATACTTTATCTTATTTTAAGCATAATAAGCCTCTGTCGTTGATTTACCACACCTCAAAACACCTCAATTACATCATCATTTTACAAAAAAGCAAATTTTATTTTACAGTTTGAGCATTTTTACCAAAATTGTATTAAAAATATTGAATGTTCCCATCCTATTAATAAATTCCAACTATCTATACTTTCAGAAGTAACAGTGACTTTATCACCTACTATAAATGCCGAATAAAATCAACTCTTCACTACAATCACTATTTGTTAAAAATTCATAATATAATTTATCTAAATATCATCCACATTAGATATTAATTTTCCTAAAAATATATCTTTATTAGTATAAATAGAAATAATCATTATAATTTCTTAGATTATGAAAACAATTTTTTTATTAAAAAAGCATCCCCAATTTATGACAAAATTAATATATAATATCACTTTTTAAAAACAAGTTTTAATAGTTTCAAAAGAAAAAGAGTCAAAGCAACTACCCCAACTCTTAAATAACAAAAGATTAAAATTCCCACTCTACTCCACAATATATGGACTAGCTTCACTACCATCTCCGTCTACAGACTTAGTCCCAGGTGCAAGTGAAACTGACGGACGGACACGGAGCGAGTCGTAGTTCAAGTAGCCATTGGAGTACCCGTAGAAGCCAACAGTGTTGATGTAGAAATTGCAAGGCGACAAGGACCACCAATACTCCCCTGTATATAGGTAGTACGTTGTATTGTTAGAATTTCTTCCCCCTGCTAACATTATCTCGTCTGCGGTTAATAGACCTACCGGATATGTTAATAAACCATTTCCTCCTGTTTCTGCAGATACAGTAAAACCATCTCTTGTTGGTTCTGGACATATTACACTTGGCTCATATTGTCCATATACTCTTCCATATGCTCCATAATATGAAGAACCTGTACTTGATGTATCTTTACTTTTTAGTGTTCCACTATAGAATGTTCTATCATTACAAAACATCGTATCTTCTAACTTATCTGTGTATTCTGTCATGTTATTTTCATACCAGATGTCTATTGTTTGCTTTATTTTTGAGGATGTAGAGTTTTCATCATTGGTAAACATCTCTGTCTTGGCATCTTCAATATCTTTTCCTTCATTTAAAGTTAGATAATAAATTGTTGAACTGTTTCCAAAACAATGAATATAGTAAACACTTGTACATACTCCATCTGTATCTAGACAAGTATAGTGATATTTTGTCGCAAGCGTTGTTCTATCTGTTGACCATGAATTAGTTGAAGGCATCGAATCTGTTAACGTATAATTTGTTCCATCCCACTCTACGCTATTTCCATATATATAACCAATAGTTTTATCATATGTAATTTGATAATTACTTGTTGAGGTTATGTATCTTACTGATGTACCACATTCTGTACTTGTCATATCACCACATGTATAATACTTACTATATGTACTGTAATTCGCAAACCAATCTTTCTTTAAAACTTCGATTGGTTCTGTTAATGTATATGTTCCATCGTCATTATTTGTTTTTGTTTTACTTAATGTTATTTTTTGTTCATCTATTACTGCGCCACCAGTTAATGCCACATTATATTGATAACTACTTGAGGTTCCTGCTATATAATATACTGTTGAACAGGTTGTCGATGTAGTTCGGCATGTATAATATCCAGCTAATGTACTGTAATTATCTGACCATGTTTTTTGTTCAGCGTCAGTTATTATTTCATTTCCATCATCATCGGTTGTTTTGTTTTGTAATGTATATGTTCCAGCTTCATTTATTACTATGTCATTTCCATAATAATAGTTACTGCTTGATGATGTTGATGTGCTAGTTAACACATTAGTTGCAGTTGTTGGCGTATATGAACCATATGTATATCTTGTATCATACATATGCCCTACATCAGCTGGAGATGTATAACTTGAATTAAAAGCACTTGTTCCTATTTGACTTGCAGTACCTGTGTTGTTGCAACTTTTTGTTACAGTTCCACTTGCCTTACTGATAGAAAATATTACTGAATCATTTCCGCTTGATGAACTACTATCTTTTGTATATTTAACCATTATTACATTAGATGAAGTTAATTCACCTAAAGATATACTACCACTCGCTGTTCCGCTATATTCTCCTAGTAGAGTTCCATCTTTATAAAAATATGCTTTATCATAATTTGCTTCTGATGAAACGGTATATGCTAATACATAGTTTCCTTCTTCTGAAACAGAAAATGATATTGTTCCCGTTTTTGAATCAGTTTTATTGGTGCTTGTCCATTGATTATTCGTATTATCATAGGTATATGGATATGTAGCATCATTTGAAACATTAATATATTGATCAGATGTTATTGAATTTAGTGAACTATATGATTCGATTACATTACCATTGTAAATTAATTTTACTCCTCCTGTTGATGTCGTTCTTACAATCTTCCAGCATTTATTGGCAAATAAAACATTATTATTACTTACAATTCCTCTGTAATAATATACTGGATACGTATCATCTTGGGTACTTTCCATTGTATATATACCTGAATTTGATGTCGTCGGTGTGGAATTAAAATTAATATTTGTATCAAGTCCAGTTGAGCTATCTGCGATTAAACGATATAAGGATTGAATTTTTGAGATTGTTCCTTCCATTGATTTATTGACACTTACTTTTGTCCAGACTGCACGTAATGTAACGTTTTTTTCTGGCATGATAAAGTAGTCTGCATTTACTTGAGTTACTCCATCTGTTACTAATTGCCATTCTTTAAATTTATATCCTTCACATACAGGCTCCGTTCCTTCTATTTTTACGGTGTCGTATACTGAAGCATTTTTAGATGTTGGCATATTTGATACTTCACAACCATCGGGCGCATTATCATCATAACTAACTAAATAATTATCAGCTAAAATTGGTGTTGACGCACTAATTTCAGTTGTTGAAGTTGAACCTATTTGATAATTTACAGCTACTCTTTCATTTGTAGGATATACTCCTCCTACACCTATTAAATCTTCATTAAGATTTATATCGATCGTTAATTCTGCCTCTGTACCAGATGTTATGCCGTCTAAATTCCATATTACTTTTGAAGTTTCATCCTCAGTTTCTAATGAAACTGTTCCTGTTGTCGAACCAATTGAAGAAACATCGCTTACATTGAAATAATCACTATAAATATAATCTGTTAATTCAAATGTATCATAATCAGCTGCGGAAATTGATGCTCTATACAAGAATTTACTTAATGTATCAATGTTCGCAATATATTGATTATCAGTAATATTTTTGATTCCTGTTAGAGGTGTATCACCCATTTCATATTGGATACCATTAATTGTTAAATATGAATAAGTTGATTTTAAATATTTATATTGAACCACTTCGTTTGGTGTATCAACCGTAGGTAGACCATCTGTTAAGAATAATACTACACAGTCCCTATTATCTTCTTTTTGATAGTCCTTTAAAATGGTATCAACATTAACTAGAGCTTGATAATAATTGGTTTCACCTGTAGCAGTTAAATTATTAACACTTTCTTGTAGTAATGAACTATCATCTGTAAAATCAGTTATAATACTCGAAGTATCACTAAAAGTAATTAACGCTATTTTATTACCTTTTGGAATAGTATCATTTATAAGTTCATTTACATCGCTCTTTACTTGGGATAATCTTCCTTCAACCATACTACCAGAGGTATCTAAAACTAAAATTACATCAGTATAATCATTTTTTGGTTTTACTAAAGTGTCTAATTCAATTGTAATTCTAGCTTTACCACGAGCAATCCATTTCGCACTCTTAGTTATATTCCAAGACCCTTCATCACTATTTGTGTATGATAAAGTTACCGATGGTATTTCTACACTCGCAACAGGAGTAAGTTGTGCAAAAGAAGATGAAATAATTATTATTCCTAAAAAGGCAATCACTAAACTAATTATACCTGCTTTTCTAACATTACTCTTATTGCTAAAAAACAATTTAATTTTATTAAAAATTTTATTCATTAAATCGCCTCTCGATCTCCTATAACAATCAAAAACTTTTTTCATAATATTTACAATATTATGAACCTTAAAACTTACTCAATATACTATAAAAAGTATAGCTTAAACTGCTTTTTTTTGCAATATCTCTCATTTTTTTATTTAAAAAAAGAGAAATATAATAAAAATTGACTAGTTTTAACTAGAAATTTTAGTCAAAAAATTAGTAAAAAAGGAAGGTAAGGTTTTTATGTCAAGAAAAGGAGAAAATATTTTTCATAGAAAAGATGGAAGATGGGAAGCAAGATACGTAAAAGGATATTATATAAATGGTAAACCACAATATGGTTTCATATATGGTAAAACTTACCAAGAAGTTAAAAATAAACGTATCACAGTGCTTATGAATTTAAAAAATGAAATTAATATATCATTTAAACAAAAAAAGATAAAATTTAATGAAAAGATTGATGAATGGTTAGTTAATCAAAAAATATCTGTAAAAATTACCACCTATTCATATTATTGCAACGTAGTAGAAAAACATATCAGACCACAATTAGGAGATGTTCCAATAAATAATTTAACAGAAAATGTTATTGCCCAATTTATTACTGAAAAAATTGAAAGTAATTCATTAAAACTCTCTACTGTTAAAGAAATTGTAATTATTTTAAAGCAAATACTAAATTTTTGTAATATTAATATAAGAATTAGTTTACCCAAAGTATCTAAAAATAAAATTATTGTATTGTCAAATAAAGAAAAGAATATATTAGAAAAATATATTTATAATAATATTAATAACTATACTATTGGTATTTTATTATCATTATATGCTGGACTTAGAATTGGTGAAGTATGTGCCCTAAAATGGGAAAATATCGACTTAACTAACGGTATTATTTCAATAGAAAAAACACTATGTAGAGTAACAAATCAAGATGATAATAGTTCAAAGACAAAACTTGTTCTTTTAGAAACAAAAACAGTTAATTCACTAAGACAAATACCAATTAATAAAAATTTAATAAAATTATTAAAGAAATTTAAAAATAATCAGAGTGATAATAACTTTGTTTTAACTTCAACTGAAAAGTTTATAGAACCAAGAAATTACTATAATCGATATAAAAAAATCCTAAAAGAATGTGGTCTTTATAATCATAAATATCATTCTCTTAGACATACATTCGCAACAAATTGTATCCAATTAGGACTAGATCCAAAATCACTAAGTGAAATATTAGGTCATTCCGACATAAAAATAACTTTATCATTATATGTACATCCTAATTTAGATGACAAGAAAAAATTCATGAATACCAAATTATTAAGTCCAATGTATTTTTAGTCAAAAAAATAGTCAATATAAAAAAAATATTGTTTTTACAACAAAATTTTATTTTTTTTCACAATATTGTAAATATTATGACATTACTATTATGAACAAATATTTTTAATTTAAACCAAAAAGACAAAATAGAATTTTTAACTATTTTGTCTTTTTACATTAAAAGAGTATCTATTTAAATACTCTTTATCATTTCTTCTAATTCATTATTATTGTCTCCAATAAATCTAACTAATCCATCACGATATTTATTTACTGGTAATAAACTAGTACCAGAACCTTCTATAATTTGAAAGCAATCATTCTTAATACCATAACATAAATAATATCTAGCAATTACATTAGCCATTTCAAAGTCTTCTACATTATCAACTACCATTAATTTAAAATAACTTTTAAATTTTTCATTTCTAATAGCAGTTAAACAACTATAAAAATAATTATCATAATTATCATTATCTGTACAATATAAATTTAAAAGTTTTTTATTACTTATATAATCTACAATAACTAACTCATCATTAATTATTCCAAAATACATACCATTAACTTTTTCTAAATATGAAACATCTAATAATTCACATTCTTTAAATGCCTCATCTATATCATCTTTAAAAATATCAAAATCAAATGACTTTTGATATAAAATTTCATCTTCACTATCATCTAAAACACTTAAAATATCTTTACATAATCCACCCATAACATTAGGAATATGTTCAAATAATATTAATACTACCTCATAAAAGAAAATCCACTCTTTAGGTAAATACTTTGTTGCTTTAAAAGTATAATCTTCTTTTCCTACATGAGTATTAATCTCAATATAATAATTATCTATCATTTTATTAGTTTTATCTCTAACACTAGATTCCTTATATCTATCCTTAGCATCTTTAATAACTTCCATTACATGCTTAGCTAATACAACATTAATAAACTGATAGCAAACATATTCTTCAATATTATTATTTTCTACTACATCAAGTGGTATAAATAATACTTTAAATTTTTCAATTTTAGCATTATATACTAATGCTATATAAAAATTTGTTTTATTGTAATTACTTATAACTAAGTCAATTACAACGCTTTCTTTTTTCTTCTTTAAATATTTTGATACTGCTAGTTTTAATTCTTCTGTCATACTCAACTCCTACTCCTACTACTCAAACTACAACATCTAATAAACTAAGTTAATCAGTAATATCATATGGCCAATCATTTATACCACCCATATCATATACATTTTCATATCCTAGTTTAATTAATTTAATAGCAGCTAGATTACTACGTCTACCAGACTGACAATAAACAATTATTTTATTATCTTTAGAAACATCAATATTTTCAATTATATCTAAAGGTAAATTAATTGCCTTCTCAATATGACCTTCACCATACTCAGAAACAGATCTAACATCAATAATAGTAACATTTTCATAGTCTTCATAATTATCTATAATATCCTTAACTTCTTCTACTGAAATAGTATTAACATCTAATGTATCAACATCATGTATTACAACATTACTATTAGTATCAGATGAACATCCAGTAATTAATAATCCAACTAATAAAATTACTAAAATTAATTTTTTCATAATAACCTCCACTATCTAAAAATATTATACAAAAATAAAAAGACTATTTCTAGTCTTAATTATATATCTTTACTATACTTCTTTAGAAAGTTCAACAATACGATACCAAACAATAGGACTAACTATACCATTTTCTTCTAAATTATAACGTTTTTGAATATTTTTTACAGATTGCTCTGTCAAATTATCAAACATTCCATTTACAACTACTCCAGGGATACTTTTAGTTTTCTGACAAATTATATATAAAAAGTTTTGTAAATTAATTATATCATCTCCTGTCATTCCTTTAGATAAAAATCTTCCCGGATAAAATTCATTAAGTGACGTAACATATTCTTTAGGAATATTTTTTAATGTCTGACGATAAGCTTCTTTTAAAGTAGTCCAAGTAGCAGCATTTACAACTCCAGTAGCAGGTAATCCATATTTATTTTGAAAAGCAATTACTACTTGTTTTGTATTTTCAGTAAAATCATCTCCTGTTAAATTAAGAAATGGAATTGATGAATCAAAATAAGAAACAACATTTATTAAATAATTAAGTGTATTAATATATTGTCCACTATCTCCTACTTCAAGTTGTCTTTTATAAAGAAGTGATGCTTCATCTACAGATATCCCTTCAGAATATAAGTCTGATATTTTTTTAACAGCATTATAAATATATTTAATTTTATACCATGTAGCTTTATCAACAACTCCGTTTACATCTAAATTAAATATTTCTTGGAATTTTTTAACAGCTCTTTCTGTTTCAACTGTAAAATATGGACTACTATTTGTAATAATTGGAATTGCTGGATAGTTTTGCCCTATTCTATTAAGTTGAATATTAAGCATTCTAACAAAGTCTCCAGAAGTTCCAAGTTCAACAGGAAATCCTGGATAAGTTCTTATGTTATCTTCAACTGGAGCATTATAGATAAGTTTTATATTATCATAATAACTTTTTAGTATTTCTAAAGGCCCTTTTCCTTGATTAGCTAAGGTAACTGTTCCCCATTGAGAAAGTCCATCACAAGTAACATTCTTTCCATCACAATACATAGCAAAATATGGTTGTACTTGTCCATCTTTAACAATATAATCGTTAAATAAATCATCTACAACATGTGAAATTGTTTCAAAAAACTGTCTATTTTCAACAAAGCTCTGATCATAAGTTGGACTACTAGTAATATCAAATTCATATCCCTTTGATGGATACCATTCATTATAAATTCTATTTAGTGCAAATGAGATTTGAGCAAGTACATTGGCTTTTATTGAATCAAGAGGCCAGTTTGGGTAAATTTCTCCTGATGCTACATTTTTAATATATTCAATAAAGGGTACTGTTATATTTCTTACAGCCTCATCTGGAGCTCCTAAATGTACAACTATCTCAGTAGGTATTATTGGACTTCTAATTGCCATTACTACTCTCCTCACCTAAATTAATTTCTGGATTCATCTTTACATATTGAATTATCCTTACTCCTCCAAACATTCCAATGGAATATTGTTTAATTGACTCATAACCAGTATGTATAGCTGATAAATTGTATATTGTATACTTTGGAGGTACATCTGGATTAGGAACAGTATCAGTAAGTGGTGCTGGAAGCTCTATATCAGAAATTATTCCACTAGAATCTGTCTTTCCTTGAAAGAATACTACACGGTAACTTCCAATATCCTTACTAATCAAAATATCAGCATCACTAACAGGAATTGCTCCATACGCAGTAAAAACTTGTACTCTCAAAATTCCAATATCAGGATTTTCACTAATAAATTGTTGATATTCATCCAATTTTTTAAAATCTTCATAACTGATAAACATATTATTCAATCTCCCTTATTTTTAATACTTGCCCAATAGATAAATTGGTACTAGTCAAATTATTCAATTCTATCAAATTATCAACACTAGTACTATATTTTTTAGCTATAGTATAAAGATTATCTCCACTCTTAACCGTATAAGTTAAATAACTTGGTTCTTGATATCCAGTACCATAACATTTAGAGCCTAATAAAATATCTGAATAATAACTTGATTTTACTTTAAGAACTTGCCCAATAGATAAATTAATACTAGTCAAGTTATTTATTTTCATAAGTTCATCTACACTCATCCCAAAAGTATTTGCTATTTTATACAAATTATCCCCAGATTTAACTACATAGTTTTGATAACTTTCAATATTATCTTCATCAGTAGAAATTGGTATTTTTAATTTCTGACCTATGGATAATAAATTTGATGTTAGATTATTTAATTTCATAATTTGATCAACAGTTACTCCATTGTTTTTTGCAATAGAATATAAATTATCTCCAACTTTAACAGTATACAAAACATAATCAGTATTACTAGTATCAACATTTATTGGTATTCTTAACTGTTGCCCAATTGATAAGACTTTAGATGATAAATTATTAAGTTTTACAATTTCATCAACAGTAGTATCATAACGTTTTGCAATTGAGTAAAGTGTATCTCCTGATTTAACTATATATAATGAAGTTGTATTCTCACTAGGTATTTTTAATACTTGTCCAACAGTAATCGTATTAGAGATCAAATTATTTTCTAACTTTATATCTTCTACACTTACTCCAAATTGCCCACTAATTCCATATAAAGTATCTCCTCTTTGAACTATATATGTCTGCATAATTCACCTCATTTAATTTTATGCAAAAGAAAAACCAGTATTAAAAATACTAGTTTAAAAAGAAATAAAATAATGAAAAACTAACTTAACATTTGAATAAATAAAGCTGCCAATATAAAACTAATAGATATAATAACAAGCACAACACCAAATACACTACCATATCCACCATCATCAAAATGATTATTAGTTTTAACTAAAACTTTTTGATCACTTTTTACATCAGTAGAACCACTTTTTTCCACAACTTGGCTTCCTGAATTAACACTAGAAAACATTGCATCTAATTCCTTGTCATCACTATAATCAACTGTACTAACATCATTAGTATTATTATCAGTCGTATTTATATCATTATTAAAAATATTATCATTCATACTATCACCATATTCTCCTCTTCCATATAAAGATAAAAATTTCTCTCTAGAAATAACTGCTTCATAAAGTTCTTTTTTACCAAATCTTTCTTGAAGAAACTCATTATCAGTTAATTCAACATCAAAACCACTGCTACTAAAAAGTTCTCGATAACGATTCTTTCTAAATAAGTTAGAAACTGCATAAACTTCCGTAATATTTGAAAACTCAGAAGTATTCAACAAGGTACCAATCTTAGTAAATGCATCTCCAAGTTGCTGCTCAACAAAGGAAAAAAATTTAGTTGGCCCTCTCTTAAAAATATCCTCTTTAACAGATACAGGTACAACATGAATATGTAAAACATCATTTGTAATTGTACAAGCAAATAGATCGTTCAAAGCAAACTTTTTTTCTTCAACAAATGGTTGATTAAGCCGCATATAATTAGCATAAGCATCAATTACTCTTTCTTTTGTAGACTCAACCATACTAACAAGCTCTTCTTCACTACAATCGAGTTTTGAAATTTCTTGAATAAAATTTTCTACTTGCTTATCAGAAATAATTCCACGATATCTTTTCTTTAATTTAGACGTTACATCTTTAACATAAGTTTCAATATCCATAATCACATCATATCCTAGGAAAAATTATAACATACATAATTAACAAATTAAATAGTTAATTGTAATTACCTCCTTTAAAGTAAAAGCATACTATATATTTGAAAGGAGAATAAAATGAACAACAATTATAATTTCAACGATAATCACTGTGATGATAATCATCATCATCAACCACCTAGAAGACCTATCTTCTGTTTAGGTCCTACTGGACCAACTGGACCAACTGGACCTACTGGGCCTGCTGGAGGACCTACCGGACCAACTGGTCATACTGGACCCACTGGGCCTACTGGGCCAACTGGACCACAAGGATTAATCGGATTAACTGGTGCTACTGGGCCTACAGGAGCTACCGGACCAACTGGACCAACAGGTACTGCCGGAACTACTGGCGCTACTGGACCTACAGGAGCTACCGGACCAACTGGACCAACTGGAACTGCCGGAACTACTGGTGCTACTGGACCTACTGGAGCAACAGGACCAACAGGACCTACAGGTACTGCCGGAACTACTGGTGCTACTGGGCCTACTGGACCTACCGGACCAACTGGACCTACCGGACCTACAGGACCTACCGGACCTACAGGTACTGCCGGAACTACTGGTGCTACTGGACCTACCGGACCTACAGGTACTACTGGAATTACTGGTGCTACTGGACCTACTGGTGCTACTGGACCTACCGGACCAACTGGGCCAACTGGACCTACCGGACCTACAGGACCTACTGGAGAAGATGGAACAGCAGAAACTTTAGCAGTAGGAACAACTACTACTGGAGACGCTGGTACAGATGCTTTAGTTACTGATAGTGGTGGAAGTCCAAATCACGTATTTGACTTCGTAATTCCAAAAGGCTTCGATGGCGAAGATGGTGCCACTGGACCAACAGGACCTACCGGACCAACTGGACCTACTGGTCCAAGTGGAACTTGTGAATGTAGTTGTCAATCAACTGGTGAACTAGTTACTAATGGTGGAATGGAATCCATTGAAAATAATCGTCCTACTAACTGGACATTTATTAATGAAAAAGGAATAACTTCTGTTGATATCCAAGGAAGAGTTCATTCTGGAAACTGGGCAGTAAATATTCAAGATTCTTCTGCAATAGAACAAACAATCCCAGTACTAGATGGTGGATGCTTCTATAGACTATCATTCTTTGCTAGAGGTGAAGGAAGTCAAGTTGGCTTAACTGCAACAGTTACTTTCCATACAACTACAGGTGATGTAACAGGCGGTACAGTAACAATTAGACAACAAGATATTTCTAGTGCCAACAGAGTCTTTACTTTCTATCAACTAGTAACTACAAAATCTCCAGACAACACAACTGGAATTACAATCAAATTCTTAGTCAGTGCAAACGGAGAACAATCCCTTGATTTAGATGATGTTTCACTAACTACAATATAATATACATATTCCACAAAAACCATAATTAAAAGTTATGGTTTTTTCATACAAATTAATCTCAACAAAAAAACTACACCCCAAAATGTAGTTTTCATCTCTAAAACAAATCACTTTTTAACATAACTGAATCTTCAGACGTAATTTTTCTAACAACTCGACATGGATTTCCTACTGCCAATACTCCCACAGGAATATCCTTAGTAACTACACTTCCAGCACCAATTACAGAACCCTTACCTATCTTTACTCCACCAAGTATCACTACATTACTCGCAATCCAACAATCATCTTCAATAACAATAGGCTTCGAATACTCTAAATCATAATAAGTACCGTCTTCTTTTACTCGTAACATTCTCTCCTCTGGTAACAAAGGATGTAGTGGCGCAGCTAATGTACAATTTGGGCCAAAAAAAACATTATTACCAATCGTAATTGGACTACAATCTAAAACAGTAAAATTAAAATTAACATAGCAATTCTTACCAAACTTTGTATAAATACCATAATCAAAATAAATAGGTCCCATAAAACCAGTTCCACTTCCTCTATTAGGAAGTAATTCATCTAATATCTTATTCCTCTTATCAACTTCATCCTCATAAGTTCTATTATAATCTTGACATAATCTATGTGCTCTTAATCTCTTCTCTTCAATTTCCTTATCAGATATATCATAAAGCTTTCCAGCTAACATCTTTTCTAACTCTGTCATATTCCCTCCTATTAACAAAAGAAAGACAAATTATTAAATGTCTTTCTAAATATTATGCAATCTTTTCAATACTAGTGTAACTATATAAATTATCATCTGCTAAAACAAACGTATACAAATATTGACTTTGATTTTCTACAGCTCCTGTTGATACTCTTTCAACAGTAAGTTTTTCATAAATTTTTATAGTATCTCCAACTTTTTCAGCTTTATAAACTTCATAATTATATCTAAAAACCTTTGAGAATTTCTGTGTATTAGAATCAGCTGAAGAATACAAAATATAAGCATCTTGTTCAGAATTATACATATATACATCATAATTTGGATCTACTTTCATATTAACAGCAGTATTTAAAGTAGCAGTATCACCAAACACTTCTTTATATGATCTTTCAACATCTTCCCTTTTAATCATCGTTTTATCACTACAAACAAGACTTCCATAATAACTTGTTTGTGGTAATATACTACAATTATCTGGTTCTAAAAAATCTGATGCTTTTAAATTCAAATAAGCAAGGGCCATCTTATTACTTTCAGTCATATTAGCAATTGAACTACTACTTTCACCATCATACATCCAATAAGGAGATGTTGATTTAAAATCATGAACACTAGTATATAAACTTTGTACTAAACGACTATTAGTATTTAATTCAACACTTTCAGAACTAGCACTACTTGACATACTATAAGCAATAAGTATAACAACTAAAACTATAACAACAATTAATATTGGCATAAAAAGAGATTTTTTCTCATCGCTATTACCATTATTTGTAGCTGGAATTTCATCAAACTTCATTATAATCACCATATCCTATTCATATAATAACAACTTTAATCATCTAATATAATAATACCATATTTTAAAAAAAAATAAATATTTTTGATGTCATGTTGACAAAAATTATTTAAAGGAAAGGATTAATTATGAAAATATGTGTCTATGCAATTTCTAAAAATGAAGAACAGTTTGCCACAAGATGGGCAAAATCTATGGAGGAAGCTGATGAAATCTACGTTCTCGATACTGGAAGTACTGATAGTACTGTAGAAAAATTACGTGAACAAAATGTTAATGTAACTATTAAACCAATAACTCCTTGGAGATTTGATGTTGCAAGAAACGAGTCATTAAAACTAGTACCAGATGATACCGATATCTGTGTATGTACAGATTTAGACGAAGTCTTTGCTCCCGGATGGAGAAAAGCTCTAGAAGAATCTTGGCAAGAAAATACTACTCGAGCTAGATATAATTATAACTGGAGCTTAGATAAAAATAACAACCCTAAAGTAAATTTTTACACTGATAAAATTCATAAAAGACATGGTTATAAATGGACTCATCCAGTTCACGAAGTTCTATCCTCAGAAACAAATGAATTTATAATTACTCTAGATAATATAACTTTAAACCATTATCCAGATAGTACAAAATCAAGAAGTTCATACTTACCATTACTAGAACTATCAGTCGAAGAAAACCCAACAGATGATCGAAACATGCACTACTTAGGTAGAGAATATATGTATTATGGACAATGGCAAAAAAGTATTGATACATTAAAAAAACATCTTGAACTTCCAACAGCTACTTGGAAGGATGAACGTGGAGCTTCTATGCGTTTTATAAGTCGCTGTTATAAAAACCTAAAAGACTATGATAATGCTAATGAATGGTTAAACAAAGCAATTAAAGAAACTCCTCATCTAAGAGATCCATATGTTGAAAAAGCTCTTTTAAGCTATCAATTAAATAATTTTCTAGAAACTGAAAAATACTGTTTAAAAGCTCTAGAAATTAAAACCCACCCTAAAACATATATAAATGAACAATTTAGTTGGGATGAAACAATATATGACCTACTTGCAATAAGTAATTATCAACAAAGAAAATATAACTATGCTATATATTTCAATAACCTAGCTTTAGAAATAGCACCTGAAAGTGAACGTCTTAAAGCAAATCATAAAATTTATTTAGCCAAAGAAAAAGCATCTTAACTTAAGATACTTTTTTACTTTAGTTCAAATTCAATACTTCCTTTTCCAACACAACATTCAACATGAGCAATTGCTCCATTAATAATCATCATCTTTGGTGGAACATGTCCAATATCAACATTAAATACTATTGGTATATCAGTTATTGCTTTTTTTAACGCTTCTTGATAAGTTAAATCAAAACCAATTTGCGGATACATAACTCTACCAATAAGAATTCCCTTTGTATAGGAAAACCATCCTGCTTCCCTCATTTGAATTAAAGTTCTATAAAAATCATCAGAACTTAATGCAAAATTATCAAAATACCAAATAATTCCATCATCTTTATATTTTTCAATAAATTCTTTAGTACCATCATATTTAGTACCAATTAAATCTTTAAGTACATCAATACATCCACCAATAATTCTTCCGGTAATATTCATATTACCATTTATATTTTCATAAACTACTTTACTATCTAACGCATAACCATCTAATGTTCTAGAAGTTCTATCACTTTCATATAAATCATAACTATTTTGTTTAACTAAATTTCCTCTTAAATACTCAAAACAAATTTTATTAGATTCATGCAATTTTCTCATATCAAAACTTCCCGCATTAAAACCATACATAGTTGCAATATCAAATTTAGTTGTCACATAATAAAGTAAAGATGTTGGATCTGATGCTCCCATTATCCATTTTGAATGTTTCAATATATTTTCACTATTAACATATGGCAACATCTCAAGAGCAAAGTCCCCACCACAAGCACACATAATCATACCAACTTTATCATTACAAACTAATTCATCTAATTCCTTAGCCCTAACTTCACCAGTATTAGAAACAAAACTATCTACTCGAACACTATCAGTTTCAACAACCTTAAAACCATTATCATTTAAGTTCTTAATTGATAGATCAAAACTCTCATTATCTCTACCAACTCCCGCAGACATAGCAGTAATACCAATAACACTATTATTTTCTAAAAACTTAGGATATTTCACTAAATACACCCCTCTAATAAATAATTACATTTTTTTACCAGTTTCTAAAAATCCACAACTAAAAATCTTTTCAAAATCAGAAGAATCTATCGCATCAACAACTTCATCTACAGTAGTATGACCTATCATTTGCCAATCTTCTCCAGTTGCTTTAAGCTTATTAACTTCTACACTACCATCATAATCACCAAAATATATCAATTCATTTCTTTTTAAACCAGTCTCATTTGCAGAAACCCATGTTTCAATCTCAAATGCAATTGAAGAATCACCTCTTCTAATTGAAACAATCTTTTCAACTCCTGGATTATTAATCCATGTCGTCATATTAGGCTCCAATTCTCCTGCAAGAGGGTTCTTTACAGCAATTCTAGCTCCTAAAAATTTCCCATCATCATGATATACACACCATTGTGTAACATTATCACTAACATCTTCAATCTTATGTATATAATTTGTACCATCAACTACAGTACTTGCCTGATTAATTACTCTAGGATTTACAAATTTTCCTTCTACCGCAGTCTGAATCCTATTAAAATAAGTCATATCTTTCATCAAAATCACTCCTCACACTAAATATACCATATATTAACATTAAAAAAAAGAACTTAGAAAACCTAAGTCCTAAAATTAATTAATACCATTAATTATAAATTTACCATCATAATCAACTAAAACAGTTGTATTACTTTTTATTTGTCCTTCAATAATCAATTTAGCTAAATCAGTCTCAATCGTTCTACTAACTAATCTCTTTAAAGGTCTAGCTCCATAATTTGGATCAAAACCTTCTTCTACAAGTCTTTCTCTAGCTTCAGTAGTCAATTCAATTTTTAAATTAATATCAGAGAGTCTTTCTTCAATACTTCTAACAATTTTATCTAAAATCTCCATAATAGCAGTCCTATTCAAAGCATTGAAAACAATTATTTCATCTATTCTATTAACAAATTCAGGTCTAAAATAACTTCTAACTTCATCCATAACTTTATCTGTTTTACCATCTAAAATATGCTCACTTCCTAGATTAGAAGTCATAATAATAATTGTATTTTTAAAATCAACCGTTCTACCGTTCGAGTCTGTAATACGTCCATCATCAAGAATTTGTAATAGTAAATTTAAAACTTCTGGATGAGCTTTTTCTATTTCATCAAATAATACAATACTATATGGATTACGTCTTACTGCTTCTGTTAATTGTCCTCCTTCTTCATAACCAACATATCCTGGAGGAGAACCAATTAATCTAGAAACACTAAATTTTTCCATATATTCACTCATATCAATACGAACCATATGTCTCTCATCATCAAAAAGTTCATATGCTAATGTTCTTGCTACTTCGGTTTTACCGACTCCAGTTGGTCCTAAAAACATAAATGACGCTATAGGTTTATTTGGATCTTTTATTCCACTACGAGACTTAATTATCGCATCACTTACTAATTTTAATGCATCATCTTGTCCCATTACTCTTTTTCTCATATTATCTTCTAATTTCAACAACTTTTCTTTCTCACTACTAATTAACTTAGTAACTGGAATATTAGTCCATTTTGCAATAATTTTCGCAATATCCTCACTCGTTACTGTATCACTTAATATTTTATTTTTCTCAACATTGTTCAATGCTTCTAATTCTTTTTCAAGCTTAGGTATTTCACCATGACGAAGTATTGCAGCACGTTCTAAATCATAATTATTTTCAGCTTGTTCAAGTTCAAACTTAGCTTTCTCAATTTCACTCTTTTTAGACTTAATATCTTCATTTAAATTCTTCTCTTTATTCCAAGCTTCAGTTAGTTCTCTTTCTTTTTCTTTTAAACCAACTAATTCATTATCGATTTTTTCAAGTCTCTTTAAAGAAACTTCATCTTTTTCTTTTCTAAGTGCTTGTCTTTCAATCTCAAGTCTCATAATATTATGAGTCAAATTATCAAGTTCAAATGGTACAGAATCCATCTGCACACGAATAGTAGCACAAGCTTCATCTACTAAATCAATTGCTTTATCAGGTAAATAACGATCTGTTATATATCTATTTGCAAGACTTGCAGCACTAATAAGTGCTTTATCTTGAATAGTAACACCATGATGTATTTCAAAACGTTCTTTTAGTCCACGAAGAATCGTAATCGTATCTTCAACGCCTGGTTCTTCTACTTTGATTTTTTGAAAACGCCTCTCTAATGCTCCATCTTTCTCAATATATTGACGATATTCATTTAGTGTAGTTGCGCCAATCACATGAATTTCCCCACGAGCTAACATTGGCTTTAAAATATTTGAAGTATCCATCGCCCCATCTGTTTTACCAGTACCAACTATCATATGAATCTCATCAATAAACATGATAATTTCTCCATCGCTTTTCTTTACTTCATTCAAAACATTTTTTAATCGTTCTTCAAATTCTCCACGATATTTAGCACCTGCAACTAAAGCAGCCATATCTAACTCCCAAATAGTCTTATCCTTTAAGCTGCTTGGTACATCACCTTTAATAATTCTAAGTGCAAGACCTTCAACAATTGCAGTCTTACCAACTCCAGGTTCCCCAATAAGTACTGGATTATTTTTTGTTTTACGAGATAAAACACGAGTAATACTACGTATTTCTTCATCTCTTCCAATAACAGGATCAATCTTTCCTTTTTTAGCTTCTTCTATTATATTACGTCCATATTTTTCTAAAACATTTTCTTCCTTTTCCATACTTGGATAACCATACATATATATCACCCCTCATTTTGTATTATACTCATATTTTAGCACTTGTCAAGTTAGAGTGCTAATTTATAAAAAAGAAAAAAGTAACTCTACTTCTAAATTCAAATTACTTCTACTTATTCTTTCCAATATATTTTCTATATAAATATTCTAAATTCTTCTTATTAACAGTTGCCTCTATACCTTGTTCACTTACTTCAGTATAAATTTTTGTCAAAAGAAAATCAATTTTTGGATTAATTTTAGCTTGCTCCCTAGTTTTAAACCAATAATTAAGTTGATAATCCCTAGTCCATTTTTTCCCTCGATAGGTAAGTCCTGCAGCCAAAGTATCACATACCATTTCCACTAAATACTTATATGGTATAATCGGTGTTTCACAACTTGCAGTATAATCATACCAATATTCATAATGATGTTTATTTCTTCCCTTATGATGTAACCAAGCTTCAGAGTATCCTTTATCTTTCTTAGAATTCATAATTGGACTGTAACCCTTTACATAGTATCTTGCACTTTCTAAAAATTCTGTAGGTGAATACTTTGATAAATCATGTACAAGTCCTCTCCAAGGAATTCCTGCCCTACAACATAAACAAAATACTTTAAATCTATGTTTATTAACATTATGTAAATGTCCAAAAAATTTACTAAATGTTATTTTATTGCTACATTTACTTTTACTCTTCTGTCCCATACACTTCACCACACTAATAGAATTATAACACAAAAAAAGGAAAACTACTAATAAGCAGTTTTCTTACACTAAGTAACCGTAAAATAATCATTATTTCAAATCATCGCTCTTTTTAAATTGTTTAGGTTTTTCCTCAAAAAAAACCATTTGCTCAAAAGTAATATTACTAAAATCTGTACTGGAAACTCCTGAATAAGAAAAGTCACCACCAACTACCGGAAAATCATTCATTAAACTAACATACTATATTGTTCACTTGAAGAGTTCTCTCTCCATACATCTGCAAGAAGCCCCTCTTCTGTTCCTGTTTCTAATCCTAAAAAAGCAAAGCTTTCCTCAGTAAAAGTTCGAACTAATTTACTCACTGCAAGCCTAATAGCTGGAACTACACTTTCATCATATTTATCACCAGGCTGATAAGTAAACAATGTATCATGAACAATATCACCATTATGAAAAGCATTAATTGCTCCACTATCCCAAATATGAATACCTCCAAAACCAAACATATCCAATTTACCATAATGCATTTTAATTTGATCTGCATAACACTTTCTTGTAAATTTTCTTCCACAAGAATCTAAATGAGTTAATGGTCTATCACCAATAATTTCAAAACTAGAATAATCTTCAACATTAAAAGACAAAGCACAAGCTCTTTTATAAACATCTATAAAATTATATGGTAAACTTAAACCATTTAAATAATCACATAATTGTGAAAAGTTTTTAACACTAATTGGTGCATCACTTTCCAAAGTAAGTGGATTATGATCATCTCCCCAATAGTTAATCAAAATAGCCGGGAACTCATTCTCATTACCCATCAATGTCCCAGTAGAAATTCGCGTCCAATATCCCAAATTATCCTTATATGTTGACACATATGAAACAAATCTTTCATCTTTATACACCTTTAACTTAATAGGTTTAACAGTAATAGAAACATCAGGATAATTAATTCTTGAATCCCTCTTTTCAATAGTTCTAAGTTCATAACCACATTCATTTCCTTCTCTATCAGTATAAAAAAACTCATTCAAATATCCTTGACCACGTCTATACACTCTACTTACTTTAAGGTTATGCCCTTCTTCTCCATTAACTGCTAATTTTAACGAAACAGACTGTCCAAAATCATCAGAATTAAGATCACAATCATATATTTTAACGCAATCATTAGAATCAAAACCACATTTATTTAAAAACAAACCAATAACACGAGCCGGTGTAGATAAAGATTCAACACCTAGTTTATTTGCTAACATTCCTCTAAAATAATTACTCACCATAAAACAACTACTTTTGCCATTAGTACACTCGAAAATAACACTTGGCATATTTTTATCAGCATCATTCATAGTTAAATCGCCTCTCTTGCCTCACTATAATACCACACCATCATAAAAAGGCAAAAGAAAAAACTACTAATAAGTAGTTCCTCCCCATTCAACAACTGTAAAGCCACGTCTTTTAAACTTACTTAAAGATTGTTTCTTGATATTTACTTTTTCATCAACTTTCTTAATATGAATAACAAGTCTTAACATTGAATCAGGTTGTGGATTAATCAATAATTTATTATAAGATTCTCGCTCTTCAGTAAGTTCAAAGTAAACTAAACTCTTACCATTCTTTTCAAGTACTGGTAACCAGTACATAATAAACTCATTTCTTTCTTTATCATTAAGACCAATATATGAAAGTTTTTCTTCTAAGAATTTAATCGCATCATCTTTTTCAACATAATATCCTTCACTAAAATCTACTGTATGTACTTTTTTCTCATCCCAATACAATGCATAATAATATTTATTATTCTGATCTAATAAATCACCATTAGGAGAAGCAGTAACTCTCCAATAATTATTAAACTTAGGATAAGTTGTTTCTAAAATCTCCGGATTACTAAAACTAACTGTAACTTCTGTTTCTTCTTCGGGATATAAATATAAAACTGGTTTAGCTACTCCACCGCAAAATATCTCTTTAGACTCTCCTGTTTTACTACTAGGATCATATGAATACTCAACACACATACTATCATTAGTACTATCTTCTTTATAAAGTTGGAATAATGGACCACCATTATATTCTAATGCAAAATTTAACCCTTCAACAGCTGGAACTTCACCATATTCATATAAAACTTTTCCATCCATTTGAATAAGCCTCATCACATCATCTTGAGCAACTAAAACATAAGTACCTTCAGAAATACCATAGATTTTATCATAGCCCTCTGTCAAATAATTATTACCAGAGAAATCATAAATAAAAGTCTCTGTACCATCGTTATGTGTAGCCCATAAATAATTACCACTGCGCATTAAGCTGTCATGTTCGACAGGAATTATTTCAACACCACTAGTATAATCAATTACTCCATATTTACCATTCTTATAAACAGCTACATTAGTACCTTTTAATGTACTTACTGATAACCCAGGACCACCAACACCTGTACTTAAAGTAGTAATAACATCATAAACATACCCAACAACAGGAGTTGCACTCTCTAAATTATATATACCCCACTTACTACCATTATAAACAGCTACATAAGTAGTATCATAATAATTATCTTCAATCATAAATGGTAATATTTTAGTATAATTAACTTTTTCTAATGCTTTTATATCAGTTACATAATTTTTCATTTTAACATTATATTCACTATCAAAATAGAAAACATAATCACTATTTCCAAGTAATGTTGGATTTTCATAAGCTTCATCACAATGAACCGTATATTCTAAAACATTATCCATATTACTAGGTACAGTTAAACTTCTCGCACCAGTAGTACTATTAACATATACTTTAATCATTGTACCTGAATCAAATTCTTCTTTTGGTTCTTGTTTTTCTCCATAAGTATATTCCGTCATTTTCCCATTAACAGAACACGTAGTTAAATATACTTTTCCATCTTCATATATTTCATGTTCACTACAAACAACGTCATTTTCTAACTCTACTAATTTATTAGCCTCTTCAAAAGTAAGTATTGTTTGATTCTTTTGATAATGAACTAAAATAACACTCTCTAAAGCTTTCCCATAAGAGTTAATCATTTCTTTCTTCTCATCCTCTGTAAGGACAATATCTGTAATATCTTTATCAGGTTTACTATCTTTTTCTTCTTCTTTTCTCTCTTCATTAAGAACATAAATTAAAATTGTAAATAAAACTAAAATAATACAAATCAAAATAATAGTAACAATATTTCTTCCTTTATTTGATTTTTTCTCAACAAAAGAGTTATCTTCTTTTTCTGTTTTCTCTTCATCAATCTCTTTTTTAATAGAATCCTTCTCTTCTGCAATTTCTTCTTCAACATCTTCTATATTAACTACTTCTTTAGTATCTTCTATATCATCACTTTTATTTACATCATCTATTGTTTCTAATACTTTAGTCTTATCAAGAGTATCATCTTCATCCTCTATATTATCAATTTCATCCGTCTTAGTAATATCTTCATCTACTTCTATATCATCAATTTTTTCAACTACTTTAGTCTCTATATCTTTTTCATCAGTTTTTACTTTTTTCTTTTTCTTTTCTTCCGACATATCATCACCTCTATTATATAGTTAAAGTATATCAAAAAAAAATTTAAATTACTACCAAAATATATGTCGAAGAAAAAATAAAATGTAGAATTCTACATTTTATTTTCTTTATTAATATCATAATACATCATATATTTTAATGGATCTGTATTATCAACCATTTGATTCATTTGATTTTCACCATTAGTAAGCATCTTTTCATAGTATTCAAATAATTCTTTAAATCTTTTAAAATGAACTATTTCTCTTTGCCTTAACCAAAGTAGTGGTCCAATAACATCTGGATCATTAGTTAAGTCTATTAAGTTTTCATAAACAGCTCTAGCTTTTTGTTCAGCAGCCATATCTTCTGAAATATCTGCTAGTGGATCTCCTGTTGTTGCAAAATAAGCTGTCGTAAATGGAACTCCATTAGAATCGGTTGGGAATAAGGCATGACTATGTTCTGCATAGTGTGCTTCTAAACCTGCTTCTTTTAATTCTTCCATAGTAGCATCTTTTAATAATTGATAAATCATTGTTGAAATCATCTCAATATGTCCAAGTTCTTCAGTACCAATATCTGTAAGTAAAGCTTTTCCTCTATTATCAGGCATTGTATATCTTTGATTTAAATAACGAAGTGCTGCTCCAAGTTCTCCATTTGGTCCACCATATTGAGTAACTAAATATTTAGCCATACGCAAATCTTTTTTCTTAATATTTATTGGATATTGTAAACGTTTACTATAATTAAACATAATTTCTATCCTCCCATGGCCAAGCGTTATTAACCCATGCGAATGGTCCTTTTTCTAAGCTATCACTCGTAACAGTTAATGGCCCATACTTTGTCTCATATTGCTTCATCAAAGCATTAGCTTCATTTCTATAATCATTAAATAACGCTAACATACTCTCATCATTTGGATATAAATCTAAATATAGATTTAATTCATGAGCTGCAAAAGCTGCCCGTGATAAATCTAAAAGAAGTTGTTCTCTTTCATTATTAGCTTTTAACTCTACCGGTTTATAATTTTTATATTGGTTATACAAATTAGAATATAGATTTCCCTTATTATAAGCCTCTGTCGGATCAAAAAGTGATGTTCTCACCGCATTAGTTCCAAACATATTATATGAATTATTAATCATATTCATATTTCTAAAATCATCACTAAAAATATAATTATACATAATATCTCCCTTCTCTTTAATGTATGTGTAATAAACCAATCCGTATAGTTTAATACCTAATTGAAAAGAAAAAAGAAATGTGTTATAATACAGCGAAGAAATGAGGGATACCATGTCTACAATACAAGAAGATTGTGAATTAAGAAAAAAAGTTAGTGGTTATACAAAAGAAGATAAAACAGTTTTAGAATCTGATCAAGCTAAAAGATGTATTGAATTAATTAGAGAAATTCCTTTTCCAGAAAAAGAATTTATAACAACAAGAGCTATAAATCCAAAAAGAATTCCTAAAATTGCAAGAAAAGATATTGAGAACTTATTCCCAAATCTAAACAAAGGTGTTTTATATATATCAAAAGAAGATATAGAAACAATCGCCATTAATGGTTCAAAAAATAACCTTCCAGAAAAAGAAATACTAGATACTATTAATAGGAAAGCAAAAACAATAGATTTGTTTAATATACCATTAAACTACATCATGCAAGAAGAACGAGAAGGTTCAGCTTTACTATGCGCTCCTATACCACATGATCAAAGTCTTATATCTCAAGTAAAGAATATAGCCGCACAAATTGATATAGCAGGTCCTGCTGATTACTTAACCGCAATTATATATAGTCATGAATTAATACACTTATTACCAAGAAGATTTAAAGGTATAATAGCTGATTATTATCATGAAGAGTTATTACCTATCTTTTTAGAAAAAGTACTTGCTTTGGAAGCAGATCCAACCGAAGAATTAATTCAAAAAACAGAAACCTTTAGAGTTAGAAGTCATCAAAAAGATATAGATGTCATAACAAAAAGATTAGATTTTCCTGAAGAACGCGGACATCAACATTTAATATCAGGATTACTTGCGAATTGTATGTTTGATAGATATTATAATGAAACCCCTCTTGGAAAAAGACATATGTTAGATGAAGTACAAAGCATACTAAATGGAAATAAACCTCTATCAGACTTTTTACAAGAGCAGGCAATCACTTTAGACACAAGTGAAGTCGTAACCGCAACAGAGCAATCCATCGGAAAATGTTTAATTAAAAAGAGATAAAATAGTAAAAATGAAAAAAAGTACTTGCAAAATACAATATCTATTGATAAAATAGATATGTATTTTCGACATGGCGTCGTTGGTGAAGTGGTTAACACGCTAGTTTGTGGCACTAGTATGCAAGGGTTCGATTCCCTTACGACGCCCCACTAAAGTAATTAAGAGAAGCAAAACACTACGTTTTACTTCTCTTTTTTTGTTCACATAAAAAGGAGGTATTACCTCCAATTAAAATTATTTTTTACTAACAACCGACTCACTACTTACTTGTTTACTACTATCAGTATCAAATAAACTAGCTACTTCACTTGCATATGTAGCATCATCTGAAAGAACAAATCTTTGTCCACTCTTAATCTCATTATAAACACGTGTTATTTCTTCATAATCAGCTATTTTTTTCTTTTGTTCAAAATCTAATTCTTCTTCTGGTTTTTCTTTTAATTTTTTATATTCTCTTTGTAGACTTCTATAATAATTTGATTGATCAGTTCCATCACTAAAGTTTCTCGCAGTATCACCTCGACCTCTTTTAACAGGATGTCCCCTTAATTCATGAACTGTTTTTATATATTCTTGTTTTTTCTCTTCATACCTTTCAAAAATATATTGTTCTACAATTTCCGTTATCTCTTCATAATCTGCTATTTTTTTCTTTTGTTCAAAATCTAATTCTTCTTCTGGTTTTTCTTTTAATTTTGTATATGCTTTTTTTAGGCTATCATAATAAGTTCTTTGATCTGTTCCATCTCTAAAATTTCTCGCAGTATCCACACCTCCTCTAAAAGCAGGATGTTCACCTAATTCATGAACTGTTTTTATATATTCTTGTTTTTTCTCTTCATACCTTTCAAAAATATATTGTTCTACAATTTCCGTTATTTCTTCATAAACTGCTATTTTTTTCTTTTGTTCAAAATCTAATTCTTCTTCTGGTTTTTCTTTTAATTTTGTATATGCTTTTTTTAATCTTTCATACCACTTTTTTTGGTCAATTCCATCTCTAAAGTTTCTTGCAGTATCACCGGAACCTCTTTCAGCAGGATGCCCCCTTAATTCATGAACTGTTTTTATATATTCTTGTTTTTTCTCTTCATACATTTCAAAAATATATTGATTTACAATTCCCGTTATTTCTTCATAGTCTGCTATTTTTTTCTTTTCTTCAAAATCCAATTCTTTTTCTGGATTTTCTTTTGATTGTTTATATGCAGTTTGTAGATTTTGATAATACCTTCTTTGATCAGTTCCATCTCTAAAGTTTCTTGCAGTAGCGCCTTTTCCTCTTCGTGCAGGTTGTCCCCTTAATTCATGAACAGTCTTTATATATTCTTGTTTTTTCTCTTCCAGAGATATAGAAAGCTGTTCATCAACCATATCTGCTAAATCACAATAATCTCTTAAAATACCTGTAAGTTTAAAAGTAGCTAAATCTGATACAGAACTTTTACTACGTTCTTCTCTTATCTTTTCCGGAAAATCAACACTCCATAAATCAAAACTATTACCTATTTGAATAATAGTTGAAATCTCTATTCGTTCACTTTCTGGAACATCTTCCAATAAACTCAAATCTTCAATATACTTAATATACTTTCCTTGAATACGTTTTAAACTAGAGCCATACCTAGCTTCAATTCTGTCACTACTATTAAGATCAGGTACTTTTAAATCATGATCCTCAATCCAAGAAGAAATTAATATTAATTTATCTAAATCACTAGTTTCTTTCTTAGAATTTTTTTCCAAATTAACTCTTAACGTATTATTTACTAAATCAATAACAATAGGTCTTTTTTCATCTGGGAAATCTTCATTAGGATCAATTGCATGAATTACTCTTCCTAACTGTTGATGAAATAATATATATGAATTTTCATCTAATGGTCTATACCAAATAAGACCATCAACATCTTTAACATGAACACCTTCATTTAACTTGTTCATAACAACCATTAATTTTACTTTATTAGGAGCATCTTGTTCAAACTTTTCTAATTCCCTTCTATTTTTCGATTTAGAATATTCACCTAACATTGAACAAAATTCAAGCTCATATTCATCACCTAAATGTTTTCTTAACTCATCTTGATATTTCTTTATAACCTCTTCACTAGACAATCTAGAATCTGCATCATATCCATCTTCATCTTCTAATAATTTTCCACTACTATTAACAACTGGACAAAAAACAATATATTTACCACCTTGTTTTACATTATCTTTAAGTATCTTACTAATACCATCTGCTTGTTCAACTTTTCTTCTTAAATCATCATATTTAATAAGTAATTTATTTCTTTCATCCTCATCCATAAATTCATCAATTTTCTTTGACAAATTATCTAATAGTCCATCCTTATCTTGTAAAGAATACTCACAATTAACAATCTTACTATTAACAACATATCCTAATCTAACAGCTTCCATTAAATCCATATTAATAGCTAAATGTTTATGACTAAGAATTTCCTCCTCAGTATATCCAAAATACCTAGCCAAAACAACAGACATATCATTTGAATCAATATCACGAATTGGTGTAGCAGTAATACCAAGTACTTTTGTTGTTTTATCTTGATTTTGTAATAACTTATCTATTCCAACTTTCCACTCAGCTGCACCTGTTCTATGTAGTTCATCCAAAATAATTAAACCATATTTGTTATTAATAATTTTTTGCTCTTTATCATTTAAAATACCATTTTTATTTTCTGATTGTAATAACTGATAAGTACATAATTTTAATTTAGGAAATCTTTCTTTAATCTTATCTTCATCAGATTTAGTTAAATCCTCATCACAAATAATATCTAAAATATACTTTTTAATTTGATTTAAAATTTCTTCATTAGGTGCCAAATATAATATTTCTTCATTACTATGTTCTAACATTTCTGCTAATGCCACAAAACTCTTTCCTGCTCCTGTAGGTAAAACAACTGCAGCAAATTGTTTGTCCATAAAAATTCTATCAACATTTTTTAAAGCATATGCTTGATAACTTCTAAGTTTTAAGCCTTTAGTACCATTAATTTTATAATATCCTAAAAAGTCTTCAAATTGTTCAACTGTAAATGTCTCATTAACATCAATTTCTCCAGCTAATTCTCTACTCTTTACAACAGTAGTAAGTAATACATTAACAATATCTTTTTCTTTTACACCTTGTTCTTTCAAATAATTATAAACATCTACTACCCTACATTCTTTTAGCTTATTAAATAAATGATTCCTCTGTCTATCAGAAAAACTAACTACCCCTAATTTATTCCAGTCAAACATATCTATTATTGCATTAATATAATATGTTTCCCTATCTTGATAACTCTTTTCAACATTAACTAAATATCTTTCTAATACTTCCATTGGATTATTCAAATTATAAACCAAACTATCACTAGATAGACCATTAACATAATTAAAAATACTTCTCTCATTAGGTCTAAAATTTAAACTAACTGCCTCACTTACCTTCATTCTATTAATAGATTGTCTTAAAAATATTTCTGGTTCTACCCCATACGTAGAACTTAATAAATAATTAAATATTCCACTATACTTAGGATTATTATTAGTAATTTCACCTAACAATTTAGCAATATATTCTGATCTTAATCTTGATTTTGATAAATAAAATAATTTCTTATATATATTAATCGACTCATAAAAAGCAACTGTACCATTCGTTAAATTAAACATATTTTCAATTGTATATTCATCATCTGATAACTCATAATCCGAAAAAGTGAAATCATTAGATATTACTCCACCATTTACTACATATTTTATAACTTCATTCTTTAATTCATACAATACTTCATCATTACCATAAAATTGTTGTAAAAGAGCTAATGCATCAACTATTTGAGTAGGTACTTCTATTATTTCCTCTTGTTCTATATCCTTATAATGAATTAATTCTAGTGAAGAAAAAACATTACCTAATGTTTGAATTAAAAATTTATTAGACACATTAGTAAGTATATTTTCATCAATTATATCAAGTTTAGCAACCATCTTATTCTTTTCTAAATTTTGCCTATTATTTAAAGATTGATAATCTATTGATGTCGTACCAACATTTCTATATATAATTCCTCCTTCAAATATATCATCTGTATGCGGAATATTTTTTTCTTTTTCTTGATTATACATTTATATAATTTTATCTAATTGTTCCTGTGTTCTAGCATAAGTAATCATATCTAAATAATATTTTTTCATTTTATCGAATTCAGCATTAGAAACATATTCATCCATTACTTTTTGTATTTCTGAAATCATATACTGCCCAGCATTAACAACAACCTTACCAAACTCTTCTCTTGGAACTTTTACCATGACATATTTATCTTTATAATAACCTCTTCCATACATCAAAGCAACATTAGCGTTACTAGTCAATGAAATACAATTAGTATCAGTTCTATGATGCATTTTACAATGATTAAATACTTCTTCTAACGAAATTTGACTATCTTGAGCATATTTAGGAACTCCTACATAGCGTTCTCTATCTGTTCTAATTCTAAACATTTTACCAGACTCATCAAATATTGTACCACTCTCAATATCATTATTATCTGCCATATTCAATGCACGAATAAAATAATAATTATCATCATCACACAATATATTAAAATTCTCAATATCAAATAAACTATCAATCATTATACAGCACCTCATTATAAATAAATTATATCATTTACAAGATAAAATGTATAAACAAAAAACTAAATCCATGCTAAAATATACAGTAAATGAAAAGATGAAAACAAAAATATCATCTTTTCTATCAAATTTAATGTACTTTTAATGTTTAAAAAATAAAATCTATAGTGCGAAGGGAGAATAATTGTGAATAAAACAGTTAATAAAAATATCTTTAAACGTGTTGAACAGAAATATATATTAACCAAAAGTCAATACCTAAGCCTTCAAGATATAGTAAATGAACACTTCAAAAAAGACATTTACTATCAAAGTAATATATATAATCTATATTTTGACAACACCAACAATGATATGGTTATAAACTCTATTGAAAAACCACCATATAAAGATAAGATTCGTTTAAGAAGTTATAATGAACCAAAACAAAGTGATCAAGTCTTTTTAGAAGTTAAAAAGAAATTTGAAGGTACCGTCTATAAAAGAAGATTAAGTCTAACTCTCCAAGAATGGGAAGATTATCATAATAAAAACATCCTACCTACACATGATCTTCAAATAATGAAAGAAATAGATTATGAAATAAAGTTTTTTAATCTTAAACCGACATTTTTCGTAGCCTATGATCGTCTATCCTATTATTCAAAAGACGATGAAAATTTCAGAATAACTTTTGACACTAATCTTCGCAGTAGAAGTACCGATTTAAAATTAAAAGATACAAAAGAAAATAAGCCATTTTTTGATGAAGAAATTTATATTATGGAAACTAAATCTTTATATGGCTTACCACTTTGGTTTACAGAAGAATTAGCAAAATATAAAATTTATCCAAGCTCATTCTCCAAAGTTGGAAATATATATGAAAAAGAAAGGAATTAATTAAATTATGTTAGAAAGTATTTTATCATCAACTACAAAATTATCTGTTAGTAACTTATTAATCTGCTCAGCAGTATCAATTATTTTAGGACTTGCAATTGCTCTAGTCCATATGCGTACATCAAAGTATACAAAAAACTTTGTAATTACTCTTGCTCTACTACCAATTCTAGTTCAAAGTGTTATCTTAATGGTAAATGGTAACCTTGGAACATCTATTGCAATTGTTGGAGCATTCAGTCTTGTTAGATTTAGATCATTACCAGGGACAAGTAAAGAAATTCTAAGTGTCTTCTTTTCTATGGCAATCGGTCTAGCAACAGGTATGGGACAACTTGGTTATGCAACAATCATCACTCTTATAGTAAGTCTTACCCTAATAATTTTAAATAAATTAAAATTTGGAAATGTAAATAAAAATATCAAAATATTAAAAATAAATATTCCAGATAACCTAGACTATACTGAAGTATTTGATGATATATTCGAAAAATATTCAACAGAACATACACTTGATAAAGTTAAAACTGTAAACTTAGGAAGCTTATTTGAAATTACATATACAATTACTCTAAAAAGCGATATTAATGAAAAAGAATTTTTAGATGAATTAAGATTAAGAAATAGTAATTTAAAAATAATCTTAACTCACCCACTATTAGACGATAGTGAACTATAAGATAAAGGTGACTTATGAAAAAAAAGAATACTATTACAATTGTTTTAATACTAGTTGCAATTCTAAGTATTGGATCAATTTATTATTTAAATAGTAGTAAAGCACAAGAATTAAACGAAAATAACAGTATAAAAAATACAAATCAAATAGATACTGAAATTAATCTAGATAACGGCGATGAAAAAATCAATTGGGACAACTTAGAATCTTCTACCCTAGATTTAGACAACAAGTCAGTAACAATAACAGAAGAAGGAATATACACACTATCTGGAAGCATTACTAATGGCAGTATTACCGTAAATACTACTGGCGATGTAAAATTAATTTTAGACAATATCTCTATAAAAAATGATACAGGTCCAGCAATTATAATTGAAGCTGCTAATAACACTGTAATTGAATTAAAAGAAGGTACAACAAATACTTTAGAAGACTCCTCTACTTACAGTAATCTTGAATACGACGGTTGTATATTTTCAAAAGATGATCTTATTATTCAAGGAACTGGTACCCTAAAAATTACAAGTAATTATTTAGATGGAATTGTCTCTAATGATGATTTAAAAATAGTTGATGGAACTTATATAATAAATAGTAATGATGATGGTATTCGTGGTAAAGATTCAGTATATATACAAAATGGTAACTTCACAATTAATAGTGAAAGTGATGGAATAAAATCAACAAATGATACTGAATCAGATAAAGGATATATTAATATTGACAATGGAACATTTAACATTGAAAGTGGTCAAGATGGACTACAAGCTGAAACAAAATTAATTATTAATAATGGAACATTTGATATTACTACTGGTGATGGAAGTACATCAGAATCATCTGCTATTTATAAAGGTTTCTATGGTGGTTCATCATATGATACAACTAGTTCTAAAGGTTTAAAATCAACAGATAACTTAGTAATAAATAATGGAACTATTACAATAAATTCACAAGATGACGCTATTCACTCTAATAATTATGTTGGTATTAAAAATGGAACTATTAATATTTCAAGTGGAGATGACGGTATTCATGCTGATACTGAAATAATTATTGATGGTGGTAATATTGACATAACAAAATCATATGAAGGAATTGAAGCAAACGATATTACTATTAATGATGGTGAAATTTCCATAGTTGCTAACGATGATGGAATAAATGTTAGTGGCGGAAGTGATTCTTCAAGTATGGGAGGTCGTCCTGGAGAAAATCCTATGGCTTCAACCGGAAGTGGAATTTTAACTATTAATAATGGAAACATTTACGTAAATGCTGTCGGTGATGGTCTTGATGCTAATGGAAGTATTGTTATGAATGGTGGAACCGTTTACGTCGATGGACCAACAAATGGCGGCAATGGAACTCTTGACTATGATCAAACATTCAGTATACATGGTGGAACATTAATTGCTGTTGGTAGTAGTGATATGGCTCAAAGTCCATCCTCATCATCAACTCAAAACTCCCTAACATTTTATCTATCAAGTACATACAACGCCAAGAAAATAACACTAGAAGATGAAGATGGTAACGAAATAATTTCCTATACTCCTCAAAAATCATACGAACTAGTAATTATTTCATCACAAAAAATACGTGAAGGCGAAACCTACACGTTAAAAATAAATAATACCAAAGTTACAACTTTAACTGTAACATCTACTGTCACAACTAATGGAAAAAGTGGTGGTATGGTACCAGGAGGACGTCCAAGATAAATATCTACAACTTTTTTAAAGCTGATTTATTTTATCATTATTTATAATATAAGATGTATATCTACCATCTCCAATTTTTAATATTAATTCTTCATTTATTAACTCATTTAGTGCCTTTTCTATCGTTGTCACACTAATATCAGGACATATTTCAGTAATCTGTTTCTTTGATATTTTTGATATATTTTTTTCAATCAGCAAAAGAATTCTTTCTTTTGCTGTTATTTTTTTATTTGTCATATACTCTATTCTGTTTGAAAAATCTTTATACGCTCTTAAAAATATACTTAAATAATATTCCGAAAAAAATGAATAATCATTACTATTATCATACCAGTTTATAGAAGATTTTTTTAAAGCATCATAATAACTTTCTTTTGTATTTTCAACTATTTTTTCAATACTTACGTATTTACCAACAATATATCCATTTTGATATAACAAAAGCAATGTTAACAACCTACTCATTCTTCCATTACCATCAGTAAATGGATGAATACTTAAAAAATCCAAAATAAATATTGGTATTAACAATAAAGGATCTATTTCTTGTCTTTGTATTAATTCATTATAATTTTTACATAGATTTTCAATTGCAATAGGTGTTTCAACAGCTGATAATGGTTTAAAACGTATCTTTTTATTACCAAACTCATCTGTTTCTTCAACAACATTATCATTCATTTTATATTTACCACCAATAGTTGTAGAACTGTATTTATATAAAATTTTATGCAATTGCAAAATAACATTTGATGTTATTGGTATATTATCATAATTTTCATGTATCAATTCAAGTACATCTCTATATCCCGCTATTTCCTCTTCATTCCTATTCTTAGGTGCAACTTTTTCACTTACAAGTTCTTTAATTCTTGAATCGGTCGTTTTAATCCCTTCTATTTTATTTGAATATTCTGCACTTTGAATTTTAGCTATATTTAACAAACTTGTCAAACAATCTTTTTTGGCTTCTATATATAAATCCTGTTTTCCTTTATATTCATGTATTAGGGAAACCGTATTAATTATATTAGATGTAAACAATTTCTTTGCTTCAGCTTCTAAATTAAATATTTTCATTTTCCTTCACCTCTCAATTGCATATTATATCACATCAACTACATATTTTCAACATCTAAATATGCAGTTGTACACAAAAAATATACAATTACATAAATCAAAAAAGTTTTCATATACAAGGCAAAATTATCAAAATATGAACAAAAAAAGCAATTTTTTATACTGATTTATATATTTAATTTAAACAAATTCAAAAATAGGAACATCAGATAACTACTCTCGATAAGTAATATCATAATTACTTGGACCCTCAATACATTTTCCATCTAAGTCAAATCTAGACCCATGACAAGGACAATCCCAAGTCTTTTCAACTTCATTAAAAATTAAACTACATTTCATATGAGGACATATATTATAAACTATATGTTCTTTTTTATTTTCATCAATATAAATCGCTACATCTTTTTCATTTCTCTGTTCGAACTTAATATTAGTTGAATACCAATTTTTATTCTTACTAACCTTATTTTTTACAAAAGAATATGCACTACTTCCAAGTATCAAAGAAGCATTTCCTATTGTCGAAGCACTTAAACTCCTAGTGGGACTAAACAAATCAATATACTTATTTTCATTTTTCAATATAATATCCCGCAAAATCTTACCCGCAAGTATACCATTAGTCATTCCCCAAGTATTATAACCAGTTCCAATCAATAACCTCTCATTATCACCAACTACGCCAATAAAAGGTAATGCATCAATCGTCATAATATCCTTATTTGACCATACATAATCAGGTTTAGTATTTTTCTCATTTAATAACTCTTGAAAATTAGCCTCCTCATCATTTTTTATCGCCAAATTGTGAGAATTGCTTAAATACAATTGATAATTATTATCCCCTTCACTATAATATCTCATTGAAATAACTGGGCTATTAACCGTAATAGCGCTAAAACCATAATTTTTATCTACTTTAAATGCCTCAATATAACTCTTTTCCAAATAACACTTCAATGGCATCCAAAAAGGACTTAAAAAATAAGGATAATGCATAGCTAAAACAACATATTTCGCCTTAATTGAATTATTCTCAGTCTTACAAATATATCCATCACTAACCTCATCCATTGAAACTATCTTTGTATTTTCAAATATAGATATTCCCCTTTTACTACAAATATCGGCTAAAGACAATACATATTTAACAGAATGAAAAACATACGTATCATCAACATAAAAATTCTTATTCTTCTTATCTTCATGTGGTAAAGTATTAGACACTTTTACTTGAATTCCAAACTCCTCATATAACCTTTCCTCTTCACGTAACTTTCCATCATCAGTACTAGAAAAAATATATGATTTAGCACTCTCTAAATTACAATCAATTTTTTCTTTAGTAATAATTTCACTTGCCAAATTAATCGCATCTTTTTGAGATTCAACATATAATTTAGCTTTTTCACTACCATGAAAAGTCTTAATTTTAGAACACATATTCTCCTGTAAATAAGTAAGTTTTCCAGTAGTCCTACTAGTAACTCCACTACCAATAGTATTTTTCTCAACTAAACAAACAGATAAACCACTATCAATTAATTGATAAGCAGTATTTACACCTGTCATTCCTCCACCAATAATTAATACATCAATATCAATATCCTGTTCTAATTTAGGATACTTACTAATTCTTAATTCTTCTGACCATATACTAACATTTTTCATTTATATCACCATTTTTAATATACCCAAAAATATATAAAATATTTAATATACAGCCTTTAATAATTAACTTTAAAGGCAACAATATATAAAAATTTTAAAACTAGAAATAATTTTTATAATAATATATACTATAATAGACTTATAAAACTTAATAGAAAGGTTTAATTTATGACATTTCCAATTATCTTAACAATAATTGCCTCTTTTATTTGGGCCATAACAACACATATAGATAAATATTTACTATACAATCTGAAAAATAATACCAGTAATATTAACACAGTCTTAGTATTTTCAACATTAATTGCTGGAATATCCTTTTCACCAATTTGGCTAATAATTTCAAATTTTCAAGTAAAAATAGGCCTAATTCCATTAATAATAATTTTCCTATCTTCAATAATCTACATAGCGGGAAATTACTTATATTTTAGAGCACTAGAAGATGGTGATCCAACTATAGTTGCAGTAATGTTTCAATTAATTCCAGTCTTTAGCTACATCCTCTCTTTCATATTATTTAAAGAAGCTCTATCTTCAAACCAAATAATTGGCTCAATATTAATCATTTTATCCGCTATATTAATATCACTTGAGTTCACTAAAACTAAAAACAATAACAAGTTAATGACGCTACTTCTAATGACTTTATCATCAATTTCATATGCTATATACTTTATCTGTTTTGATTTAGCAGTAAGAACAAGCAATTATAATGCTGCAGCTTTTTGGTTTCAAATTGGACTATTTCTAATTGGAATTGTACTATTCTGTTTCAAACAATTTAAATCTCCTTTTATCAAAATGATTAAAGAAAATGGAAAAAAATTTATAGGTTTAAATATCACAAACGAAATCGTAAATATTATCGCTAATCTTCTAGTTAATTTCGCAAACTTAACTATTCCTCTCGCAATCGCTAATACTTTAAACGGTGCCCAAGGAGCATTTGTTTTTCTTATAGGTATAATTGGTCACTTAATTTTCCCCAAAATATTTACCGAAAAGTTTGATAAGAAAACCATAATTCAAAAAATACTATGTATTATTCTTGGAATAATCGGATTAATTATAATGTTTAACTAAGAAGTTTACTACTTCTTTTTATTTTGATAAAATTATATTAATTAGTAAGGAGGCATATTATGAAACCAGGAATTGGTGTTGGAGTAATGATTTTAAAAGATAATAAAATACTGCTAGGATTAAGAAATCCAAACAAAGAAAAAGCATCAAGTGAACTACAAGGGCAAGGAACATGGACCACGCCAGGAGGTAAAGTTGAATTTATGGAAACACTCCTTGATGCTGCGAAAAGAGAGTTAAAAGAAGAAACAAATTTAGAAACAGACAATTTAAAACTATTATGTATTTCGGATGATATGACAGAATCTGCTCATTATGTAACAGTAGGTTTTATCACAGAAAAGTTTTATGGAGAATTAAAAACAATGGAACCCGAAACAATTTTAAAATGGGAATGGTTTGATTTAGATAATATTCCTACAAACATCTATAAACCAAGTTTAAAATGTATTGAAAAATACAAAACAGGAATTATTTATCAATAAGGAGAAAGTTATGGAAAGAATCGCAATAATATCAGATATACATGGTAATTTAGAAGCTTTAACTACCGTATTAAATGATATTGAAAAAAGAAATATAAAAACAATATATTGTCTAGGTGACATTATCGCCAAAGGAACACATTCAAAAGAATGTTTAAATCTAATTAGAGAAAAATGCCAAATAGTTGTTCGTGGAAATTGTGATGAAGTATTTTCAACAGAACATAATCTAGAAAATGTAGACGAAGTATTACAAAAAAGAGTTATTTGGAATCAAACAAAACTAACACAAGAAGATCGCCAATATTTACTAAGTTTGCCATTCTCGCATGAATTTTATATGAGTGGTAGTCTAATTAGATTATTTCACTCAACACCACATAAGATAGATGGTTTTGCCGCAAGCATTGATAGTATCGATAAGAAAAGAGCTCAATTTCTACCAACAGAAAACACTATATCTCAAGAGATTGCTGATATAGTTATTTATGGTCATAATCATGTTCAATATTTAGATAAATTCTATAATAAAACGTTAATAAATGTTGGTAGTATTGGAAACCCTGTCGATGTAATTAGAAAAGAAAATTTTGATAGTAATCCACTGGAAACAACCCAAGCAAATTATCTAATCATCGAAGGAAACTTAAATTCAAAAGAATATGATACTTCCCTATCATTTCAATTTATAAGAGTTCCTTATGACATCCAAAAAGAACTATCAACAAATAATGATAACCCTGAAATAGAATCTTATACAACAGAGCTAACTGAAGGAAAATATCGTGATCCAAATAAAATAATAGAATCATTTAAAAGTAGAAATATAGATATAAGTAGATTATAAAAGAAAGTCAACTAAAGACTTTCTTTTTTATTTCGTAATAAATATGCTTTATAAGTATTTTCTCCAAGTTCCGCAACAGTCATTTGCCCAACACCTCCAGGAACAGGAGTAATATAAGAAACTTTATCTTTTACATCTTCAAAATCTACATCACCACATAAAGTTCCATCTTTTAATCTATTAATACCAACATCAATTACAACTGTACCTCTTTTAATATAATCTCTTCCTATCAAATTAGGCTTCCCAACCGCTACTACTAAAATATCAGCCTTTTTAGTAATTTTAGCTAAATCTTTACTCCTAGAATGGCAAAGTGTCACAGTCGCATGATTATTAAGCATTAAACTTGCAAGTGGCTTTCCCACTAAATCACTTCTTCCAACAATAACAACATGTTTACCAAGAACATCAATTTTATAATATTTAAGTAAACTCATAATTCCCTTAGGAGTACAAGGAACAAGGGCATCATCATTATGTACTAGTTTTCCCATATTAATATCAGTTAATCCATCTATATCTTTATATGGATTAATAGCATTCTGAATAATTTTAGAATCCAAATGTTTAGGAATCGGCATTTGTACTAAAATACCATCTACCAAATCATCATTATTTAAATTATTTATTTCAATCAACAACTCTTTTTCAGATACATCAGCAGGTAACTTTACATGTCTAAAAGTATATCCTAACTCCTCTGCCATCTTAGATTTTTGTCTAACATAAACACTACTTGCTGGATCATCACCAACTTGAATAACAACTAATCCAAGTGGTCTATCTAATTTAGAAACTTCTATTTTCAAATCCTTTAATTTCTTTTCTTTTACTTTTTTACCATCTAATAACTTCATACTACCCTCCTACTAAAAATTATATCACAGCTCCAAAAGAAAAAAAGTGAATTAACACTTTTTAACATTCATCTTTATCTAGCAGGAGAAACACAACTTGCCGTACCATAATTGCCAGCTTTATCATAGAAACCAACACTTACAGTAAGCCCTTCTTTAAAGTAACCACCAAAAGTAAGTGTACTAGATTTATACATTTTATCATTATATGCATAAGCACTAATACCTATATTATCATTAGCTGATATAGAGATTTGACTTCCACTAGAACCATGCGTAATTGTACAACTTCCTGTTGGAACTTCTTTATCAATATTTTTTACTGGAAATGTATATTTCTTAACCAAACCAACTTCATTATGTACTTCAAAACTATAACTTTGATTACTACTTACTTTATATGAATAAGTACTCTGTGTAACTTTTTGACCATCAGGTAAGATAATATAACCAAATCGATCAGCAGATACATTGATTGTCAATGTTACATCCTCATTTGTATAATAAATTGTACTTGGCGTAATTTCTGCACTCATATCAAGTACATATACTTGTCTAGAAACAGACTTAGTTTGATTACTAGAGTTAGTAATAGAATATGTTAATGTATAAGTACCAGTATTACTAGTATCTACATTTCCAGAAATTACTATATTACCAGAAATATCAACTCCATCTTTATTAGTTGCACTAGCTCCTGGATCTTGATATGAAACCCCTTTAAAGATATAAATTGAAGATGCACCATTCAATGAAATATTAACTTCTGATGTATCAACAGTTGTATTATTGTTATTATTTTCTTCACTAGAATTATTAGAATTTGAACTATTTTCATCCTGTACTACTTCAATTGTTCTAACAAGTTCCCTTGCGGTTCCATCATATATTAAAGTATAAGTAATTTCATAAACTCCAACTACATTAGTATCTACTCCACCATTAATTTCCACAAAACTGTTTAAGCTACCATTTGTAGAACTTTCAGCAGAATAACCAGGATCAACAAATGTCTCACCAACTACCAATGTAATTTTTTCATCCCCATTTAATTCAAAAACAACTGACTCTTGCAATATAATTGTATCAGCAGGATCTTCAGTAGTTGTTGATTTCTTTTTACCTGAAGAATATATACCCCATATAATCAATAATATTAAAAATACAATAATCGCAATAATTATAATCTTCATAGTAGAAGGTTTCTTTTCATCATTACTTTCAAAATCATCATAATTACTTCGAGTATCTACTTCCTCATCATTGTCCCCAAAATCATCAAATTCATCAAAATCATTCACACAAGACCACTCCCATCTCACATATCTCAATTATAATTTATAATCTACTGAATGTCAAAATAAACAAATACTGGCTGTTTACTTCTAGAATTTATACTATTATACAATAACCTATTCAACAGTAACACTTTTAGCTAAATTCTTAGGTTTATCTATATCACACCCTCTAAGTTTAGCAACTTCATATGCAATCATTTGTAATACTGGTACAACAAGTATTGGTTGAAAAAAAGCATCAATCTTTGGAACAACAACTTCTAAATTATAACCATTAATTCTCTGATTACTAATAACAATACACATCGCTCCACGTGATTTAACCTCTTCTAAATTAGAAAGTGTTTTATCCTTTACATCCTCATCAGTAATTATCGCAAATACTGGCATACCATCTTCAATAAGTGAAATTGTTCCATGCTTTAATTCTCCAGCTTGATAAGCTTCACTATGGATATAAGAAACTTCTTTTAATTTTAAACTTCCTTCCATAGATATTGCATAGTCAATCTTTCTACCAATAAATAATATATCTTCACTATTAAATATTTTCCTAGCAATTCTTTTATACTCATCTCGATGATCAATTATTTCTTTTAATTGTCTAGGTAATTTTTTCAAAGTATTTTTAACATCATCTAATTTATCAATAGCCCTACAACATAAAAGTCCCATAACAGCAACCTGTAAAATATAAGCTTTAGTAGTAGCAACAGCTATCTCTGGACCAGCTTCAATATATATTTGCATCTTAGTTTCTCTAGCAATTGTTGAGCTCTTTACATTAACAATTGCTAAAGTATCAACATTATTATCATTAGCTTTTCTCATTGCTGCTATTGTATCTGCAGTTTCCCCAGATTGAGAAATTAAAATAACTAACGTTTTTCGATCATATAATACTTTTTTATAGCGATATTCACTAGCAACTTCACAAACAACTCTAATATTAGTATTCTCTTCAATTAAAGTTTTACCAACCATTCCCGCATACATAGCAGAACCACATGCTACAATATGAATTTCTTCATAATTAGAAAGATTAGGTATATTATTTAAAGAATTTAAAAAGCTATTAATTGTCTTTTCTAAAACAACAGGCTCTTCATTAATTTCTTTTAACATATAATGCTTATATCCACACTTTCCCTGATCTTGTGTTTCTAAACTAGTCTCTAGTATTTTTTTCTTAACAAGTTTACCATCCAAATAAACTTCAATTCCTTTATTAGTTAATTTAGCAATCTCACCTTCTTCAAGTAACATATATTTATTTGTATATTTAACAATTGGAACTATATCACTCGCAATAAAATACTCATCTCTACCTACTCCTAAAATTAATGGAGAATCTTTTCTTATAGCATAAATTTCATTCTTATCCTCAAAAATAATACCTAAAGCATAAGAACCTATAACCATACTAGTTGCCTTCTTTAATGCCGTAAAGCAATCACCATCATAATATTTATTGATTAATGCAGCCATTACTTCAGTATCTGTTTCACTCTTAAATTTAACTCCTTCTTGCTCTAAACTTTTACGTAATTCATAAGCATTTTCTATAATACCATTATGAACAAGTGTAATTTTACCAACTGTATGTGGATGAGCATTAATTTCACTAGGAACTCCATGTGTTGCCCATCTTGTATGAGCAAGACCTATATTCGAATTAATAACCTTCATATTCTTAATTTTTTCCTCAAGTACGGAAATTTTACCTAAACTCTTAATAATTTGAAGACTATCCCCCATTAAAGCAATACCAGCTGAATCGTATCCACGATACTCTAAACATTTTAATCCCTCAATTAAAACACTAGTTGCCTCTTTCTTCCCAATATAACCAACTATTCCACACATGTCTATTCCTCCTCCAAGATATTCTATCTATAAAATATTATATACGAAAAAAAAGAAGTTGACAAATCAACTCCTAAATTTAAAATCTTATTTTTAAACTTCTTCTTCTCCAAGTTGTTCATAAGTTTCATGAGTTCCATTATATTCTGCTATTTGATCAGCAAATAAAGTTTCAAATGTTACCATAGATTTTCTAATTACATCTGGATAAATATTTTTACTATTTAAAACAGCAGCCTTAAAGTCCATAACATCAACTTCAAATCTATTATCAAATAATGCATTAGAAAAAGCTTCTTGTACTAAAGTTAATGAAACATCTGGATATCTAGAACCAATCTCATAGATTCTTTTATACTCACTAGTAATATCAGTAATAAATTCCATCATTCTTTTTTGAATAAATGGAGTATACTTCATTTTAGCACCTGTTCTTTTTTCAATCTTTGGAAGTGTTCCCATCAAAATTTCAATATTTTCTTCTCTAGTTGGTTCACTAACTTCTACTTTTTGGAAACGTCTAACAAAGGCCTTATCTCTTAAAATATATCTTTCATACTCTTCAGTAGTAGTCGCACCTATTACTTTAATATCACCACGATCTACAGCTGGTTTAAACATATTTGCAAAGTCCATTGCATCATCTCTAGAACCTATTAAAGTATGAATTTCATCAATAAATAAAATTAATTTATTTTTCTCTTTTAACTCATCAATAAGAGTCTGAATTTTAGCTTCTCCAGTAACTGGATCAACACCAAGTAATGCTGAAGTATTAACTTTAACAACTTGATAATCTTTTAATTTATCAGGAACTAATCCCTTTTGAATACGATAAGCCAATCCTTCAACAATTGCTGTTTTACCAACACCAGGCTTACCTAATAAAACAGCTGATTTATCTGGAGTCAATAATATTAAAATTAATTGTTTAATTTGCTCATCTCTACCAATAGCTGGATTTGTTACATAATCTTTATCTTGAAAATTCTCTCCATAATTTTCCAAAATACTTATACGTTTACTTTTTAAGTCAAATTCTTGATTCATTATAACACATCCTTCGCTGCAAATATTATATCATATTTATAAATAATTTACTTACTTTTTTACATCAATTGGATTTACATGTATAACAGTTAAATATATCTCTGGAAATTTACTATCTATTTCTTTTTCTAAGTCATTCGCAATTTTATGACTATCATATGTTGACAGCTTTCCATCAACAAAGATTGTAAATGATATTTGGTATTGATATCCAACAGGTGTTGCATTAAAATGATTTATCTTTTTTATTTCTTTATGTTGTCTAATTACTTTATAAACTTCTTCTCTAGTTTCTAAAGAAATAGCCTTATCCATTAATACATCATAACTTTCTATAAATATTTTTATTGCTGTAGAAAATATCCATAATGAAATTATTATACCAACAACCCCATCTACAAAATAAATTTTCTTTAAACTAAGTAAACAAGCAAGTAAATTTAAACTAGTAATCATACAATCATTTAAATGATCTTTTGAATTAGCAATTAATAATAAATTATCATGTTTTTTACACAAATAATTAGTATAAACAAAAAGACTAATCTTTACTATCAAAGTAACAATACAAACAATTACTAACCAAATAGAAAACTCTACTTTACTATTATTAACAAGTGACATAATCGCACTTTTAATTACTTCATATCCAAGTAACATCATCGCAATACTAATAAGCATTGAATAAATATACTCTGCTTTACCATGTCCTAAATTATGATCATCATCACAAGGACGTGAAGCAATTCTATTACCAATAAAAGTCATAATAGATGAAAAAACATCACTAGCACTATTAAAAGAATCCGCAAGCATCGCTTGACTGTTAGTAATAAAACCTACTATTCCCTTTATTATAAGTAAAAATAAATTTCCAAGTACTCCTAAAATACTAGCTCTTTTAACTGCCTTAAATTTATCCATCATCTATACCTCACAATACTACTAGAATATACATCATTATATTCCTTTTTTCAAGAAAAAAACTTACCAAAGTAAGTTATTTCTTCTTATATTGAATAGGAGGTTCTACTTCAACTACACCTCTCCAACTTAAATCATCTATTTCTTTATCTTCCTTATATTTATCTTGCATTTTCTTTAAACAACCTGTTTTATCATATATAACATGACCACTTTTTAACATACCTTTTTCTGGATGAGAAAAAGAATTTGATAAAACATCATTTGCTAATTCATATAATGATATACGTTCAACTTTAACATCAAAACCAGTTTCAGCACTTACTTTATCCATTTCCTCTTCAGAATATATTGCCTCATAACTCCAGCCACTTGTAACTAAGTTTAAAATAACACATAGATCTGAAAGACCATGAGAACAAGTAACAAAAGCCCCTCAAATGCCTTACTATTTTTATTAGCATCAACAACTAAAGATACATAATCTGATACCGCATCTATTTTCTTTTCATCTCTTATAACTTTAATCATTCAAAATCCTCCTGAATGAAATATATTGTACCACATTACAATATGTAAGTAAATATAAAACAAAGCATTTGTAATCATTTTATGATAATGTCATGTTATATCATTTTTTGAAAATGTCATTCAGTGATATAATATGCTCCTTGCGAAAGGAGTAATCGATTATGAATAATGAAAGGATTACATTAACTATGAAAGAACAAAAAATTAATGATATATTAGTTAAACTAATATCTGGTGAAATTAAAACTAGTGATGCGGTAAGATTAACCGGTCTATCTGAAAGACAAATTTATAGAAAAAAGAAAGCTTATAAAGAAATTGGTATTGCTTCAATTCCACATCAAAACAAAAATAAACCTAATGGTAAAGGATATTCAGCCGAATTAAAAAATATGATTTTAAATCTCTATCTTGATGAATATAGTGGTTGGAATTTTTATCACTTTAATGATGTTTTAGAAGATTATCATCATATCAAAGTTTCTGACACCTTTATCTATAATCTTTTAACATCGAATGGTATTCATTCACCTAATGAATATAAGAAAAGAAAATCATCTCATCCACCTAGAGAAAGACGTGAAAATGCTGGTGAATTAATACAAGTTGACGCTTCCAAACATAAATGGTTTTATGGTGATGATAAATATTATTATTTACATGGTGGAATTGATGATGCTACTGGAACTGTTACATCTTGTTTCTTTGCTGAACAAGAAACTATATTTGGTTATCAAATGATTATGAAACAAACTATTATAAATTATGGTATACCTGAATGCTTATATACTGACTATAGAACTGTATTTAAATCTCCAAAAACAGAACTAACCTTAGAAGAAGAAATTGATGGTAAACAAATAAAAAATACCAGATTCGCTAATATGCTAGAACATATAGGAACTGATATTATATCTACGATCAATCCACGCGCTAAAGGTAGAATTGAACGACTTTGGCGTACTTTTCAAGATCGTCTTTATAAAGAACTTAAAAAGAAAAATATCACCACTATTGAAGAAGCAAATCAATATTTAAACGAAGTATTTATCCCCAAAATACAATGCTAGATTTGCTCTCCCTATTGATAATACCAAAAATCATTTCATCTGTCTAGAAGAAAATTTTGACTATAATAAAGAACTTGCTATTTGGAGTGAACATAAAGTTTATCATAACTCTTACTTAAAATATGATAAATGTTATCACATTATTTTAGAAGATGGCAAAAAAACTTATTTATCAACTTCTGAAAAAGTTAAAGTTTATACATTTTTAGATGGAACAACACATGTGTTGTTCGATGAAAAATGGTACGATATTAAAGATATAAAAGATTTTCAAAACGAAATTAAGAAAGTAACAAACATATCAAAATCACAAGAAGAAGTCAATTTATCTAAAGCACATAAACCTAACAATTCACCTTGGAGAAAAGGATTACCTCAAATGCCGTCTAGAGAAGCATCAGCTTATGCATATTTTCATGGATGTTAGTCAAGAGCGCCGAAGGAGTTTATCTTGACTCTTGACTAACTAACAATTACATAATATGGAAAACATCAAAAGTTACCTTTTGATGTTACCAAAATAAATAATACTACTGACATTTTCTAAAAATGAGTTACCTGACATTTTCTAAAAAATTTGACATATAAAACAAAGCATTTTTAATTATTATGTTTACATGTTCTTAATAAATATATTTTTATTTAAATATCCAACATACTTATTACTATTACCCATATTTAGATAGGCTAAAAAACATCTTTTTGTCATAACTAAATCATCATACATTATTTTATTATTTAAATATAATTTACCCATTCTTCTTAATTTTCTTCTTTGCCGATATATGGTACTTTTATATGGTATAAATACAACTTTACCTGATGAAAACAATTTATAATTCCATTTACAAAACTTAAAATAACTATCCAACTTAACTATTTTAGTCTTCTTTTCATTAACAGTAATACCTATTTTTCTTGCTTCTATAATATATTTTTCTAATAAAACAAAAGCTTTATCAAAACTATTT
>JBGVNW010000036.1:0-2365 GCA_045125935.1 Bacilli bacterium
TGGACAAATGAAATATTCAGGTCGGTCTTTTGATGTTTGGTTCATTGAAAATGTATTTCTAGCCATATTCAAACCTCCGCCTTCAAATTTTATTTTAAACCAAAATAAAAGACACTAAATAATTAGTGTCCTATGTTTTAACTTAAAATAATTATTCTACATATTTCCATTTGAAACCACCGGCAGTTTTACGTTTCCCACGACAAACGGATGTGATGCCTTTGATTCCATATTCTTTTTCAACATCTTTAATGCAATCCCAAACTCTAACTAATTCATCATTTAAAGTATATTGTGCAACTTTTCTAGCTCTACCATTTTCAGAACCTACACATTTTCCTTTTCTTGATTCACTGTTCTTCTTTTTGGATTCCTCTGTATGATGTTTACCATACATTGGATGTTTAGTTTTATCTTCAAATCTTTCTTTTGCTCTTTCACTTAAAATATCTTTTGTTTCTTGTGACCACTTTCTACCTAAATTCGGTTTTCTATGTTTTGAGTATTCTCCTATTTTTCTTCGTATAATTTCCATTTCCTTTTCTGTTTTTCCTGCGAAAGTATTTCCTTTACTTCCGCCTGATGAAATGTTGTAGCCTTTTCCATTTTTGACTAATACATCAAAATAGTTTATGTAATAAATCTCCCAATAATCCATTTCTTCAATAGTAAGACTATCACACAATATTTCAACTGTAAAACTATCTATTCCATATTTTCTAATTGCTCTATGAAAAGGTACATTATAGTCATGAGAATTAGGGTCACCATTTAAAGCAGTTCTAATATGTTGTTTATGTCTTACTTCAAAATCTTTTGCTTGACCAACATATTTTTTACCGTTTACTAAATTTGTATAAACATATACACAATTTTTCATTCTAATCAGCCTCCAATATTTAATATTAGAGGTGGTGGGAACATACCCCACTCATTCTTTACCCCATATAGGGTGGGTAGGAACGTACCCTACTCTGCATCACCCTATATATTTATTATAACATATATAAATATAATGTCAATACTATTTTAAATTCATTTCACATAAAGTTGTAGAACCATCTTCATAAAACACTAACATTATTTGCATAGGGTCATTATTATATCTTTGACCTTGCGCCCATTCATTACTACCACTCAAACAACCATTTACATAACAATTATTTTGATGATGACTATTATGTAGATGTCCAATCATGTAATAATCTACGGTAATTGGTAAAAATGAATTTATTCTACTAACATTATGCATTGCCTTTCTATCTTTTGTTCCATGACTTCCTGCTACTATTTTGTTACAATTATTTATATGTACGATTGCTATGTCAGGGTAATCATTTTCATTAAGAGAAATGTTGTTGCCTATCTGCTTTTTCTCTTGTAATAATTCAATTTTAATTTTTACGTATTCATATAAAATAGATTCAAACGATTCACCATCTAAAGCCTCTTTAGCATCTTTACTCATACGTGCATGATTACCATTTGTACTCCATACATTAACTTTTTTAATATTACGTGATAATTCTACAATCAATTCTGTAATTAATTCTGCACCAGTAAATATCTGTCTTACAACATCCTCATTCTGTTGTATTCTACCAGTTAGATTAATTATACCTTCAATAATATCTCCACCTAAAATAACGTTCAATGTTGTTACATTATTTCTTCGACAATTTTTAATAGTCGATTGTGTTAATTTATTGAAACGTTCAATACAAACATCTTTGTTGAATACATTTAGAGAATTATCCACTGTCATTCCAATATGTGTATCTGATACAAATAGTACTGCCTCGTTTTGTTCATCTGTAATATAGTAATTAACTTCATCTACATATTTATCTAAATCAGAACGATTAACCTCTTTTTGTATTACACTAAGTAGTTCTTCCCATCTAGCTTGTAATCTTAATAATCTGTTTAATTCGGTTCTTTCATCTTTTAATTTCATTTTTTCCATTTGTAACTGATTAACTTTTCCTTTAAGTTCTTTCTCCGCACTTGACTCTTCATTTTTTGGTAAGTTTAATAATTTATCTTCATAGAATTGTGCAACTTTATAAGCACTGAAAGCACCTACATTAACAGATTTTCTTAGTGTATCAATGTGACAACCTAATTGAAATTCATCAATTATCTCTTGCCAATCACAATCAATTTTTCTTTCAATCTTAGCGACTATACAACGCCAACAAAACTCCCAATCGCTTTCACCTTTAATTCTGTCAATACCAAAAAAGTTATTCATATTTACCTACTCCATTCAAATTATTTTTATCCTCTGCAGAACTGTCAATCCTCTTTGAAAGTTCTGAACAAAATAAAAAGAGAGATGGCAAGGGGAGAGCCATCTCTAAAA
>JBGVNW010000037.1:0-2507 GCA_045125935.1 Bacilli bacterium
ACTCTTTGTTTTTGTCCTCCACTTAACTGGTTGATTTTCTTATCAGGAAAACGAATATCGACCTTTTCTAAGACTTCTTCGATTTCATTTGATTTATTATCGGTTACAATCAATAAGTTTTCTTTAACCGTTAAGTTATCAATTAATTGGAAATCTTGAAAAATAAAAGATACATCACCTTTTTTTATGCCAGTGACAGTTCCACTAGTAAATGAATCTAAACCAGATAGACAGTTTAGCAATGTGGTTTTTCCTGATCCAGATTCGCCACGAATCGCTACTAAACCAAATTCATCTAGTTCCAAATTCAAATCATTTAATACTACTTGATCTTTATACTTTTTAATTGCATTTTATATCTTGATCATAATAAAAAAATAATTCAACTTTCTATATATAATGATTATACTTCATTTATTAGATAAGTCAATAATATAGAAAAGTTTGGAAGTCACTAAACTAGAAATAGAAATGATAATGTGTGTTAATATTTCATATAAAGAACTTATTTTTTGTTAAACTAAATACCCGTTTTTCGACTTTAGCACTACAAATCTTTCGACAACAAATTAAGAGTTTAGGCTTGTAATATTAATAAATTAATATTAATTTTTCATATAAACTCTTTTTTTATTATCTTGTTTGTTGTATAATAATGTTGTTAAGTGTTGTTATACATTGAAAGGATGATTTTATGGCTTATTTTCTTAAAATTTCTCATATTAAAAAAGGGACTTATCTTCAAATTTACGAATCATTTAGAGATAAATCTAGGCATTGTTCTGCACAAAGATCGTTTAAGTCTTTAGGCTATTTAGACGACCTTATTGCTTCAGGTATTGATGATCCTATCTCTTATTACAAAAATGAAGTCGATAAGATGAATAAAAAGGCAAAAAAAGAAAAAGAAGATTTAGCTATTAAAAAAATCGATGAATCTCCTATTAAGAATTTAGGCTACTTTTTAATTAAGGGGTTATTTAATAGACTTAGTGTTAAACGTCTTCTTGATTTATTAGACAACATTGAAGGTGAAACTATTTCTACCTATGATTATCTTTTAAATATGGTATCTAGTAGAATCATTAATCCTTGCTCCAAGATTAAAACTTATGAAGAAGTATTACCTACTTTATTTGAGTCATACAATATTTCTAAAGATCAAGTTTATGACAAATTAGATTTTATTGGTGATAACTATTCTCGTATTCTTGAAGTGTTTAATGAATTATACAATGAAAAATATATTCGTAAAACAGGTAATGTTTATTTTGATTGTACAAACTATTATTTTGAAATCGATGATGAAGATGATTTTAGAAAAAAGGGTCCTTCTAAAGAAAATAGAAAAGAGCCTATTGTTGGAATGGGATTGTTACTTGATGAAGATCAAGTTCCTTTAACTATGAAATTATATCCAGGTAACGAATCAGAAAAGCCAATTATTAGACAATGTATTAATGAAATGAAGGATAGATATCATATGAATGGTAAAACCATTCAAGTCGCGGATAAAGGTTTGAACTGTGCTAGAAACATTTATGAAGCTTTAAAAAATGGGGATGGTTATATTTATTCTCAATCAGTTAAAAAACTTGAAGATAAAGAACAAAAATGGATTCTTCTAGACAATGATTATATTGTAGTAAAAGATTCACTTGGTAATATTGAATTCAAATATAAATCATGTATTGATGAGTTTACTTATAAATTTGATAATTCTAAATTCACTATTAAGCAAATTAGAGTTGCTTCTTTTAATCCAAGTCTCGCTAAAAAACAAAAAGCTGAAATTCTTAAACAAGTAGATAAAATTAAAGCTCTATCTCTATCTCAAGCAAAAAGAAAAGAATATGGTGATGCATCTAAATATGTTTCCTTTACCCCATTAAATCAAAATGGTGAAGTAGATGATGAATCAGAAGTAATTGCATCTTTAAATATCGATAAGATTGAAAAGGATCTTTCTTTATGTGGCTATAATCTTATCATTTCTTCAGAATTAAAAATGAACCCTTTAGATATTTATCATGTCTATCATCGCTTATGGAGAATTGAAGAAACTTTTAGAATTCTTAAATCAGAACTTGATGCTAGACCTGTTTACTGTCATAAACAAAATACTATCTATGGGCATTTCTTAATCTGTTACTTATCAGTATTTATTCTTCGAGTACTTCAAATTAAAAAGTTCCACGATAAAATTCCCGCAAATAAAATTATCAATTTCATTAGATCTTTTATCGTTTTAAAAGAAAAAGATAGAATTACTAACCTTTCTTCTAAAGATAAAATTCTACCTTTTGCTAATTCTTTAAACTTGAACCTCGATAATTATCTTTTTAAACCTAAAGATGTTCAAAAACTCCTTAATTTGAAGATTTAACAACACGTTTTCTTCCTTTTTGTCGAAAGTTAGGTTCTATATATAATGATTATACTTCATTTATTAGATAAGTCAATAATATAGAAAAGTTTGGAAGTCACTAAACTAGAAATAGAAATGA
>JBGVNW010000038.1:0-4408 GCA_045125935.1 Bacilli bacterium
GGAGACTTATGTGCTAGATTTGAAGGGATGATTTTTGTTAGAATTTCAGACATGGGATTTCCTTTTATGTTGTTTTTTCGTAATTACAATTTTATAAAAGAAATCCCTTTTTGTTTATTCCTGTACCTTACTAGGTATTGATTAACAAAAGTCCAAAATTCTGTATAAATTCTTCCTTTACCTAAGCCAAATCACGATCTGATTAATGAGCGCAAATCGCTTTCTTAAGCCATTTAATATTTCTTAAATTTAAAGAGCAGATCACACTTTGTAAAAAAGTGTTTTAATTCAACAAGATACTAAGATCTTGGGTATAAATAAAAATAGTTAACCAAAATTTAGTAGAAATGAAAAATCAAATCCCACTATATCTAAGAGTGAATAATTTAGGATCTTAGCGCTATTGTTTTTTAATTTAATTACTTCGTAAGCCTCTTTTTCAATTTCTTTAAAACTGCCCTTATTGGCTATTATTATGTAATCAAAATCAAGATCATAAAGTTGTTCTTTTGAAACCAAAGGTGCATCTTCAAAATAGTCTGGAGAACTTTCATTTTTTCGACAACAGAAGGCAACAATTTCAATATTCTGTTTTATTACCTCAAATTTTAGTTCATCTGCTATAGATAAGTAGTCCTCACCTATTCCCCAAACTACAACTTTACATGGATTACTTTTGGCTACTTTATTAGTCTCCTCTCTTAAGCTATTGTTTGGATTGTTTTCTTCTAATGATTTAATAAATTCTTCTTTATAGTAGTTATGATGTTCAAAACCTAAATCACTTGGATAAGCATATATATCTTGATAAGAATAACTTAAGAACTCCTCAGGCCTATTAGGAGCATAAAATTCTGTATTTTCAAACTTAACTTTTTTAAGTGGTAGTACCACATCTCTTGGCATCATATCTTTTTTATTATAATTTCGCCTTCCATATGATCCCATATTATCAAAACCAAAGAAGATCCTTTTGCTATCTTTAACAATATGAGGATTATTCTTGACTCTTTCTCTAATAAAATTCACTGATTGCTCTACGAAATCTATTTCCCTTTTCTTTTGATTAATAAACTTAACTTCTTTCTCATACTCTTCTAAAGAATATGAATCATCAAAAAAGTCAAAAGCCCAAAAATCAATAAATTTAAGATCTTTTACAGAAGTTCCTCTTGAAAGTTGTAGTTGGTCAAGCCAAATTTCTAATACCCATTGATTTGGATATCTTGACACATAGTCATTCATTTTTTCAAAATCTTTAACTTCATTAAATTCACTTAACTTTTTATTGTAATAGACAACCTGATAGTGATTTTTGCAATAAGCAATAAGCTTTTCATAGTCATCTCTCATCAATCCAAAGTCTAAATCGTCATCCCAAGGAATAAAACCTTGATGTCTGACCGCACCTATCAAATTACCATAAGCAAGAAAAGGCTTGATGTTCAATTCTTTAATTTCATCAAAAAACTCATTACAAAAATCAAGTAATTCAAGTTGTTCTTTTCTTAAATTACCAGAGGCTGGTTTTAATTTAGAAATATCTGAGTGAGCTTTAAGATATTCGAATTGTCTATTAAGTTCCTGGTACTTTTGGAGTGATTTATCTGAAAGTCTTGCATAAAGCTCTATTGATTCTTCATATAGTTTTTTATAATCTTTTGCTTCAAACAAATTTCTAATACTTTCAAATAACCTACTAAAAGTCATAACCAATCCTTTTATTATTTTTTAACTCAAATAATTTTGGCTCAATATAATGTCTGCTTATCTCAGCTTAATCAATGATGTTCTTTGCAATGATTCTGATAAAAAGCATAAGCTTTAAATAACTCTAAATCTTCTTTTGTGGTGATCTTGATATTAGTTTGATTTCCGTACGAGAAGTATATAGTCTTTCCAAGTTCATACATCAATGTTGTAGTATGTGGTTCTATCTTATCTAAAAGAGACTTGTTTTTTCCCTCTTCATATATCTGCGAAACCACAGAATACTTAAAACATTGAGGTGAGTTTAATTGCATGATCTTATCTCTATCTACCCATTTTTGAGATTTATCATTGTCATTACTGCCGCAGAGAAGAAAAGTAGGTGTTGCTGATACGCAGTTTCCCTTCTCCATGCAAACTTTAATACCATCATCGATAATATCATCTGTAACAAATGGAGAGGCTGCATAATGAACTAGAAGAATATCATCTGAAGAGCACTTATCTTTTAAGTTATTGACACCATTTAGAACTGAATACTGAAAAGAGCTGCCACCTTTTACGATCCATTTTACTTTTTTGTAATCAAACTTTTTGATTAGATTTTGTAGAATAACTATATAATTTTCAACACAAACTACTTCAATAGCATCAATATTATTGTTTTGTTCAAATTTCTCAATAGTATAGCAAATTACTGGTTTTCCCCACACTTCTACAAATTGCTTTGGAACATCTGCACCTACGCGAGAACCGATGCCTCCAGCTAATATCACAGCTATATTCATATAAGTTCCTTTATTTGAAAATAAGCTATTTATCATCAATTACAACCATAAAGATCTAGTGCTTTTTGACTGTACTTCTTAGCACTATGGAAAGAATTTAAGTACCACCATCCAAAATCATCGCCAATAGAATTTTTACATAAACACCATGCAAACCAATACCAAGCAGCTATTGCAACATATGCACAAAAGTGTCTATATTCATTAGGTGATGCTTTATGATTAAGGTACAAATCAAGCATATGATTTGCTAAATCATCAGATATATTATCCCTTGAAATAATGCAGCCAAGATCATAGTAAGGATCGTTATTTCCAGAGTATTCCCAATCAATAATATTGATACCATTATCGTTTGTAAGAAAATTAACAGCGTATGCATCATTGTGGCAAACAACTTTATCTACGCTCTCTAGTTCTGTTAATAGATAAAGTTTTCTAACATCTTTTCTTAAATTTTCAAATCTTCTGATAAAGGCTTTATTGCCAAAGGAAGCTTCGTTTAATAGTCTGTCAGCCTCATTAAATGGATTAAAATCATATGGTGACTTCTTTTTTGTATCATGTAACTTCTTAAGTAAACTTAAAGCGGTGGATAATTGATTTTCATTTGTATACTCAAAATCATAGCAACCTGTTACAAAGTTTGATAATTTCCATCCTCGGTTTACATCCATAGTGATAAAAGTATCATCAATATGTTCTCTCTTAGCTAAGGATTGAGCAAAAAACTCCGATTCTCTGTTAGCAAATTTTGATGATGTGTTGCCAGGATATCGATAAATATATTCTTTCTCTTTTACAGTAAACTTAAACGATACATTTGTAAGACCTTTTGCGATAATCTCGGTACTAGAGATATCACTCGGATCACATTTAAGATTAGTACAGATATTGGTGATTACATCAGTAGGAAGTGAATCTACAAAATTTTTAGAATAATCATTCAAATCAAAAATTGTATCAAACTCTTTGATTAAGGAAGATTCAACTATATGAGATTTAAGTTTTAAAGACTCAATATTTCTTGATATAAACTCTTCTATAAATAAAGATTTGGTTCCTAATAAATCAATTTGAGATGATAATAGAGACTTAAACTGATTACTAAATTCACTTGTCAAAAAGCACAATCCTGGTAGGCAAAGAGAGCCTAGATTAACAACTGAAATTGACTTGATGTAATAGTTATTATCTAAACTAACTCTAAATTCATTTTTAGAATTTCTGTTACAAGTAAGAGCATAAGAATGATCAAGAATTGTGAAAGGATTGTCTTCAAAGTAGTTATCACAGTAGCACACAAAAGTATTATATAAATTTTCTTTTGCTAAATATAGAGAATAAATACTTCCTGTTTTTGCAAAATTTTTATTAACAATTAAGTTAACTTTGTACTTATCTTCAAGGTATAACAATTGTTCCTTTTTGTATCCAACAACTACAGTAATATCTACTATATTTTTTTCATGAAGTTGCTTTATTAAACGCTCGATTAAAGATTCTCCATTAACTTTATATAAAGGTTTTGGAATATCAAAGTCATTAGATATTTTGTCTGTTGCACCACCTGCAGCTAAAATTATGGCATTTACGCTTTTCATATACACTCCAAAATATCCAAAATACTTACAAGATTTTTTAAATATGCTACGAGCACAATCTAATTACACAAAAACACATTTTAAGTTGTTAACGGCAACAAATTACAACATTTTAAAACAAGCTTTTTAATATAGATAATATACCCAAGACCTTAAGCAATTTTTAAATTAAGGTTATGGGCGATAGTAAACACCACCTTCTCAATGAGAAGTGGTAAATCTTTTAACTTACTGCGATCTCTTTCAGAGACCTCAGACCTAGGACAAATCTCAACGATATTGTCCTGTAGCTCTTTAAATTTTTGA
>JBGVNW010000039.1:0-2810 GCA_045125935.1 Bacilli bacterium
TTATACTGTTGCTTTAGAAAATATTAATCTTGATAAGGCGAAATGTAACATTTGTAACTCTATCGGTGATTTTGAAATTAAAGGATATTACATACGTAGTATCATAATTAATTATACTAAAGTTAAAGTTAGAATTTTAAGGGTCAAATGTAAAAATTGTGGTAAAACTCACGCTATCTTGTTTTTAGATTTTATACCTTACTATTCAATGTCTTCATCTGAATGTAAAAGATTATTTGATTCTAATTTTAATGATCAATATTATGATGTTGATTTAATATATCACTTAAAAAAACGAATCATAAAATTTATGAACAGAATACGAGAAATAGGTATTTCAATTTATGATTCCATAGTTAATATAACAGTAAAAACCATTAATTTTAGAATGAATTCTTTTTTACAAATTCATCGCGGAACTGTAATTACCTTTTTATGATTTTTTTCGTATCCCCATAACTTCAATTCAAACTTTTTACTAATTACTATATATTGTGGTTAAGGAGGAAGAAAAAATGACAAAAAATCAACTAAACAAAGACATTGCACTATTTAGATATTCTATTATCTCACCGTTATTGACCCATGCTGAAAATTTTTCTAGTAACGATGTGTTTTTTACTTTAGCCTCAATGAAGGAATATGTTCATCCGAATGGAAAACGAGTTTTTATTGCGAGCGGCACTATTGAAAGATGGTTTTATAATTATAAAAAATATGGTTTTGAAGGATTGGTGCCTAAAGGACGATCCGATAAAGGGGAAAGTAGAAAAATCAATCATGAAATTATTTGTGTCATCGAAGAAACTATAAACAAATTTCCCAGATTAAAAGCTACTGATATATACAATATGGTTTTATCTGAAGGAGTAAAAAAGGAAGAATGTTCTTATGCTACTGTAAACAGAATATATAAGAAGATTAAACTTAACATCAAAAATCCTGCTTCTATAAAAGAAATGTTGAGATATGAAGCTGGATACGCAAATGATATATGGTGTGCCGACTCATCTCATGGACCATATTTATATATTGATAACCAAAAGATTAAGTTATATATCATAGCTTTCATTGATGATGCTTCGAGAATGATTACCGGCTGTAAAATTTATGATAGCGACAATGTAGTTAATTTGATGGCCACCTTAAAAAGCGCTATCGCTACTTATGGGAAACCTAAAGTTTTAAATATGGATAATGGTAGAAATTATCGCTCAAAACAAATGTCTATTATCGCCGCTAAATGTGGTATATCACTACATTATGATCCTGTTAAAACACCTACTAGTAAAGCTAAAATAGAACGTTTCTTCAAAACCTTAAAAGAACATTGGATGGCTTCAATTGATTATCATAATTTTAAATCTATCGATGAATATCAAACTTCTTTAAATGATTATATTAGAAAATATAATAACACTGTCCATTCTTCGCTTAACGGTAAAACACCTATAGAAAGACGTGATGTTGATTTAAACAATATAATATATTTGACGGAGGATTCGCTAAATACTAATTTCTTATTCGAGGTTGAACGAAGGGTATCTTTCGATTGTGTTGTTATTCTAGATCAAAAAGAATTTCAAACACCTGCTAAGTTTGCAAATAGAAAAAAAGTGAAAATTAAATACAGTTTCGATTTTTCAAAGGTTCTAATTGTTGATGAGAATAATCAAGAATTTGAAATCAAAGAACTTAATAAGGTTGAAAATTCAAAAATAAAAAGAAAAAGTAAATTAACGGAGGATTTATAAATATGTTGCTTAATGAAAATTATCATGCTTCTTTTGGCTTAGAATATAATCCATTTATCAAAAATAATTGTGATAGATTTATATTCGATTCATCTGATTTAAAAGAAGTAAATTACAAATTAGATTATTTATTTAGGACAAAGGGGATTGGAATCATTACCGGTAATCCTGGAAGTGGTAAAACAACTTCTTTAAGGAATTATGTGAAAAAATTAAATAAAGCTTTATATAAAGTTATTTATATTTCAATGACAACTATTACTGACATCGAATTTTATAAAACATTAATTTCTAGTTTTGGTTACGAATCGAAATATCGAAAATGCGATAACTACGCTTTGTTTCAACAAATAATAAAAGATTACGTTAACAAAAAAATCACACCAGTAATTATTATTGACGAAGCCAATTATATGTCTCGAAGTATGTTAAATGATTTGAAAATGCTCTTTAATTTTAACATGGATTCTTGCGATAATTATGTGCTAATTTTGGCTGGATTACCAGTTCTTATTTCAAATATTTCAATGGCAGCTCAAGAACCATTGAGACAACGAATAATTACCTCTTGTCAATTCGATACTTTATCAAATGATGAGGTGGTATCTTATATCTTCGGTAAACTTGAAAAAGCAGGTGGTTCTACTAACATTTTTAACGATGGTGTAATGCAGGCAATTATAAATTTTTCTAATGGCATTCCGAGAAAAATTGATAGGGTCATGGATTACGCTTTATTAGTTGCTAATAATTTGAAATCAACAGTCATTACAAAAGATATTATCCAAAAGGCTATCGAACAAACTACTATATAAATAAATTAAGTTGGATTTAAAAGTCCAACTTTTCATTTAATTTGCAAAAGTTTCAGCACGTAATGTGCAAATATCTTCTTAAAATAATTTGTTAATTAACAATGTATGACGGGCATGTCATAAATCTAAGGTGAAAGTCCTAAGAGACGTATTTGTCGCGAACTCGATAGCAACTTGCAAAGCGTAATCTAGTGATGGAGCGTGAAAAGAAGCAATAGCGAAATCGTGGCCCAACGAGCAG
>JBGVNW010000040.1:0-2212 GCA_045125935.1 Bacilli bacterium
ATACCACCTATACTATTCGGAAACAGTGATGATTTTTCTGAAGCAAGACTTAAACATAAAGATTATGTTATAGAAAAATCAGATTTTGAATTAGAAGAAGAAAAGAGTCAACAGGATTAACTGTTGACTCCAGACTGTTGACAAACTATGTTTGTGAAAAAATAAAAATTGAAATATCTCAAATGGTATTTCAATTTTTTGTTTAAGATATAAAAAAAAGAAATAACAAGCATATTAAGCTATACTTGTTAATTTATTTTTTAGTTTTCGTTCTCTCTTTACTAATAAGAGAGCTAATTTTTTAATGTTTAGGCACGCCAAAAGGAGAGCCAGAAAATTATGATTTTTTTCAAGCCCGATAAATCTTGTAAATCTAAGACCATGTTGTTCTTTTCCTACTGCAAACAAACGTTCAATTGTCGTCTTACGCATAGGATAGATAGTTTTCCCAATTTCAGATAATCTGAAATCGTTAGCAACAAGTCTACAATCTTCATATAAATGACGTGTAACAGTCTTAAAAGAATAATTCTTTAAACATTCTTTTTTGAATGGACAATCACCACAATCAGTTTTATGAATTTTATATTCAATATTACCATCTTTAGAAATATTCCAAGGAATTAACCATTTTTTATTCGGACATCTATATTGGTCAATTTCGTCATAGTAATCAAACTCACGTTTTGAAAATGTAGTTGTAGCACCTTTAGGTCTTGTATATGGAACTAATAAATGACAGTTATTATTTTGAACATGATGAGCAATTAAATTATTAGCGTATCCAGCATCAGCACACCAGATACTAGCATGATACATAGGTTGTAATCTATCAAAGAAGGGAAGGAAAGCAGCAGAGTCGTGCATATTACCTGGATTTAAATCAAAACCTAAAGCCCAACCATTTTTATCGCAAGCAACTTGAGCAGTATATGCAAATTGTCTTTCATGTTCACCTTTTACAAATAATCCAGCATCAGGATCAACAGTACTAACTGTAATTTCTTTACTATTCTTATTTTTTACTTCTTTAACTTCTCCAGTTTTTTCATCAATCGTATAGTTTCCATCACCAAAATCATCATCATCAGATGGATACTTATCTCTTCCATTCATTTCTCTAAATTCATTAACTTCATTTTCTAATTCTTTATGGTATTTGTCAGTTATTATTTTAACTTGTTTTTTTATTCTTTTATTTTTATTAGCATTAGCTTTTATATGAGTACCGTCTACAAATATTACTTCTGGGTCAATTACATTATTAAATAATAATTCTTCTAAAACTCTAGAAAAAATCATATCAAATATATTAGTATTTGAAAATTTACGTATATAATTTTGAGATATTGTAGAGTGGTTTGGGATTTTATCAGATAAGCCTAAACCTAAAAACCATCTATAAGCTAAATTAACTTTAGTTTCTTCACACGTTTTACGTAAAGAATTAATACCAAAAATATAATTTATAAATATTAATTTGAAAAGAATAACAGGATCAACACAAGGTCTACCATTATCTTGACAATAAAGGTCACGTGTTAAATCATGAATAAACGAAAAATCAATAGTTTTATCGATTTTACGTACTAAATGATCTTGTGGGACAAGTTCATCTAAGCAAGCTATTTCGGCTTTGTTTCTATCGTATTTAATAAAATTAGAATTCTTTTCGTTATACATAAGTTGACCCTCTCTTTATATTATTATTATACCACTTTTGGTAATTTTTTTCAAATATAAAAAAAGTTGACAAACACTTAAGTTTGTCAACAGTCTGACTCCACTAATAATAGTGGAGTATTTTATTCATATTGTGATTTATGAAGTTCAAAGTAGAACCCTTGTTTATTTAATAGTTCAGTATGAGTTCCAAGTTCTACAATATTACCATCTTTTACAACTAAAATTAAATCTGCATTTTTTATAGTAGAAAGTCGATGAGCAATAATAAACGAAGTTTTATCTTTCATTAGTGTTTTCATTGCATCTCTAATGTTGATTTCAGTGATTGTATCTACATTAGATGTGGCTTCATCTAAAATTAACATTTTCGCATCAAGAAGCATTGCGCGAGCAATTGTTAATAATTGTTTTTGGCCCTTTGAAATATTAGTTCCACCTTCTTTTAAAATTGTATAGTAATCTTCTGGAAGGCTTTCAATAAAGGTATCTATTTTAGCAGCTTTTGCTGCTATTTTTACTTCTTCTA
>JBGVNW010000041.1:0-140689 GCA_045125935.1 Bacilli bacterium
TTCTTAATTTTCTTCTTTCTTTTCTATTCATTACTGCATACCACCTTTATTCTTATATAGATAGTAACATATATTAAATATAAAAATGTACGGATATCCGACTATTTCTTTGCGAAGAAAATTTACTCTTTTTCTCTGTAATATAGTCAAAAACTTTCTTTTTTTTTCTAGTTATTGTATAATTAAAACGCGAGGTGACTTATGAAATTATTAGTTGAATTACAAAAACAAGCCATAACAGAAGCAGATGGATTAATTTTAGCTTTAAAAGACTTCTCTGTTCAAAGTCCCACTACATATACAAAAGAAGAGATAAAAGAGATAATTGAATCTAATAAAGATAAAGAAATCTTTGTTAGTGTTAATAAGAATATTTTTAATGACGAAATAGAACCATTAAAAGACGTATTATTATACTTGGACACTTTAAATATTAAAGGTATTTTTTTCTATGATTTAGCACTTCTTCAATTGAAAAAAGAACTAAATCTAAAAACAGATTTAGTATGGAATCAAACCTATATGGTTAATAACTATAAAACTTGTAATTATTATCATAGTAAGGGTGTAAAATATGCTCTTTTGGGCAAAGAAATAACTCTAGAAGAAATTCTTGAGATAGTTTCTAAGACTGAAATTACTCCAATGGTAGAAGTACTAAGTATGCCAAATGTTGCTTTTTCTAAAAGAACTCTTGTAACTAACTATTATAAAGATTTAAATAAAGAACCAAAGAAGAAAATAACTGTCGAAGAAAAAGCAACTCATCAGCAATATCAAATTATTGAAGATGAAAATGGTACTAATTTCTTCCTAAATAGTATTACAAACGGAACTGTAGTTATAAAAGATTTATTCGAAAAAAATGTTCCATATATTATCATGCGTGAATATGGAATAGATTCCAATTTATTTAAAGAAATAATTAAGGACACAATGGAATATATTAAAGGAAGTTGTCAAAATATTGAGTATCTTTTAAAATACAAAAAACTAGGAGATGACACTAATTTCTTCTTTAAAAAGACAATTTATAGGGTGAAGAAAAATGGATAGAATAGAATTATTATCTCCCGCTGGAGATTTAGAACGTTTAAAAGTAACTTTATTATATGGAGCTGATGCTGTTTATTTTGGAGGACAAAAATATAGTCTACGTGCCAATGCTACTAACTTTTCACTTGATAAAATAAAGGAAGCTTGTGAATTTGCCCACAACTTAAATAAAAAAGTATATTTAACTTTAAATATAGTTTTTCATAATGAAGATATGGATGGAGTAGAAGAATATATTAAAGATGTCGTAGAAGCTGGAATAGATGCTTTTATTGTCAGCGATCCATTTATTATTTCTCATATAAAAACAAACTATCCACAAGTAGAGGTTCATTTATCTACGCAAAACTCTACAAGTAATTATAAAACAATTGAATATTTTAAAAATGAAGGAATTGATCGTGTCGTTTTAGCAAGAGAAGTTCATCTAAAAGATATGAAGGAAATGATTGAGCGTACTGGTATTGATATCGAAATATTTATTCATGGCGCTATGTGTACATGCTTTAGTGGTCGTTGCGCCTTATCAAATTACGTAACTAATCGTGACGCTAATCGTGGTGGCTGTGCACAAGTATGTCGTTTTGCTTTTAGAACAGACGAAGAAAAAGATTTTACTATGGCCACAAAAGACTTGAATTTAGCGCGCCATATTGGTGAAATAATTGATGCTGGTATCAAGAGCTTAAAAGTAGAAGGTAGAATGCGTTCTCTATATTATCTCGCAACTGTAATTGGTACTTATCGTGAAATAATTGATAGTTATTATGCTAAAACTCTTACTGAAGAAAAAATGAAAATCTTAGAGTACCGTCTAAGTAGAGTTGCTAACCGTGAAGTTTCTACTCAGTATTTAATGAAAGAAGCTGACTACACAGATCAATATTATAGTGGTCGCCAAGAACTATCTAATCAAGATTATCTAGGACTAATTACTGGATATGACCATGAAAATAATTGTCTCGTTTTAGTAGAAAGAAATTATTTTTCTCCAAAAGATGAGATTGAAATATTTACACCTAATGGGGAAGTTTATCCATATATTGTTGATAAAATATATGATGAAAATATGTTTGAATTAGAAGTGGCTCGTCACCCAGAACAAATTTTAAAATTAAAGTTTGATAAAGAACTACCTCCATATTCAATGATTAGATTAATTAAGAAAGGTCAAATAAATGAATAATGTATACAAGGTAACATTGTATGATGGCATAAAAGATGAGACTAAAAGTAATTTTAGAAGTGCAGGTACTATACTCGCAATAAGAACTCCAGTTGCAATCAAAGAATTACTAACAGGATATCAACTAGGAATAGTATTTAATGCCGAACCACTTCCACATCAAGTGCATTTAAAAGAAAGACAAATTAGAGAATATGGACATCAACCAACTGTCGATTTAAACGAATTTGTAAATAAAAATCTCGCAACTCCACAAGAAATAGATGACTATATTGATAATTATGATTCGTCAGAATGGAAACAAATATATGAAGAAATGAAAATTTTTTCAACTGCTCAAAAAAAAGAATTAAAAGCTAAAGTAAAACAGGTTTTTAAAAGTAAAAGATAAAGGTGATGATTATTATGGACTATATTAAACAGGCTAAAATTAATTTCTTAAAAAAGGAAGAAACATTAAATGACTATGCCACTAAAAGTACTGAATCTCTTCGTTTAATAGAATTATCAGATGATGATATTCGACCTAGTTTCTTTCGAGATATTGATAGAATAATTTATTCCCTAAGTTACAGTCGATATTCTGATAAAACTCAAGTTTTTCCATTTAAAGAAAATGATCATATTTCTAAAAGAATGATTCATGTTCAATTAGTTAGTAAAATTGCTAGAACAATAGGTAGAGCACTTAACTTAAATGAAGATTTAATAGAAGCAATTGCCCTAGGACATGATATTGGCCACACCCCACTAGGCCATGAAGGAGAATATATTTTAGATGAAATTTCAACACGTGAGTTAGGAGAAAGATTTGCCCACAACATTCAAAGTGTTAGACACTGCATGTATGTTGAAAATAATGGTGAAGGTCTCAATCTATCAATACAAGTCTTAGATGGTATAATGTGTCATAATGGTGAAATGTTATCAAATGAATACATCCCAGAGATGAAGACAAAAGAAGAATTTTTAAAGCAATATGAAACTGCTTATACTGATTTAGAAAGTACAAAAAAATGTCATCCAATGACACTAGAAGGCTGTGTTGTAAGAATTAGTGATATAATTGGCTATATTGGTCGTGATATTGAAGACGCTATTACTTTAGGACAGTTTAATCGCCATGATTTACCAAAAGAAATAACCTCTGTTTTAGGAGATAATAATAAGGATATAATTAATACGATAGTCTTAGACATCATAAAAAATAGTATTAATAAACCTTACATAAAAATGAGTAAAGATGTCTATGAAGCCTTATTGCTACTAAAGAAATTCAACTATCAAAATATCTACTGTAAAAGTATGACAAAAAAAGAACTAGAATATTATCGTCTAGGAATGAATAAAATATATAACAGATATCTAAATGATATTGAGACAAATAATAAAGAAAGTATTATTTATACAATATTTCTAAATTATCAAAATAAACAATATATTGAAAAAACTTCTTCCAAAAGAATGGCAATTGATTTTATTGCTGGTATGACAGACGACATGTTTCAAATAGAGATTGAAAAAGCTTGAGTTTTCAAGCTTTTTATGATATCCTATGCCTGTCTTAAAAAACATTACCTGTTAAAGGAGTAGTAAAATGCAAAGATATAATAGATTAACAGAAGATAAAAGTATATATATAGTAGACGTAGTTGATAATGGCGATAATCAAAGTTTAACAGTAGTTTTTGGTGATCGAAAAAAACATATGGATGTTGAAAATACAGCGGAAAATATTCAAAAAATTGAAGAACAAATGGAAATGCAAATGGATGATGCTATAAAACGGGAACCATTATATGTATTACGTTCTATTATCGCAACAGGGAGTGTCCTTGCTAGTGGAACTGGAGCTGTTGCTCTAAGAAGTATTGAGTCAATCCAAACCAGTCAAGCCGCAGATTTTGTAACAGGAGCTATTGCAGCGGTTGGAGTAGGTGGCTCTATATTATGGTGTATAAAGGAATATTCAAGAGTTAGGGAATTATCAAAAGTTAGATATCGAAATAATCATATGGAACAATTCAAAAATATTTCTAGTTACAATCATGCCTTAGACAATTCCTCATCAGAAATAAGACAATTATTTGCCGAAGAAGATGAACCACTAGGAATTTTAAATATTGATCAATATAGCAAGAGTGATTTAAAAAAAATAATAGGAGAAATAAATCGTGAAGGGGCAATGAAATCACGAGGAATAACATATGTAAAAACTAAATAGGATATTGCTAAAGTCAAAAAAATGTGATATACTTTGGCAAGTTGAATTTAGTATTCAATAAATAAATTAATTAGTAAAAAACGTTTACGAGGTGATAAAAATGGGAAATAAAAATACCGTATACCTAACCCAAGAAGGATTAGAAGAATTAAAGAATGAATTAGACGACTTAATAAATGTTAAACGTCCAGAAAATATTCAAGCTATTAAAGAAGCAAGATCATTAGGGGACTTATCTGAGAATGCTGAATATGATGCTGCTCGTAATGAACAAGCACAAATCGAAGCTCGTATTAAACAACTAGAAAAAATGTTAGAAAATGTTTCAATAATTGCTGAAGTATCAAAAGATACTGTAGGAATAGGTAACACAGTTTGCATCAAATATGTAGATGATGAAGAAGAGGATGAATACAAGATTGTAGGTTCTCAAGAAGCAAATCCATTTGAAAGCAAAATTTCAAATGAAAGTCCAATTGCCAAAGCTTTATTTGATCATAAAGTAGGAGATGTTGTAACTGTAGAAAGTCCAAACGGTTCTTATGAAATTGAAATAATTGAAATAAAATAGTTTTAGATAGTTTCTTTGGAAACTATCTTTTTTTTTTACCAAAAATACGTTATACTAAATAAAAAATAGAATAATAGGAGCTGATATTGTGATTATTAGAAAACCATACGCCTTTCTTATAAAGCATTTTAAGAGGATTCATATCTTTCTTTTCTTATTATGTACATACGTAATATATAAAACAACTCAATTATTTTCTTTTATGAAAGAATTTATTGAACTAGGAACTTATGATTATATAAATGAACCCATTTCAGGATGTGTAACATTTTTAGCATATATTTTCATAATACTGATAGTCAGTTCAATGGTAGCGATACTTATTTTATTACGTAAAAAGAAAAAACCATGGAAAATGTATATTCTACCAATAATTACATATGTTGGTTTATTTATTACATTTATCATAACAAGTAGTTTTTTCGCAACATACATTGGTGGTACAGATACAACGGGTCCAAGAGCAATTAGGGATATTCTCTTAATCTTACTTGTTCCTCAGTATATAACATTCTTAATATTAATAATTCGTATCTTAGGAATTGATTTAAATAAATTCGACTTCAAATCGGATGAGGAATACCTAGAATTATCATCAGCCGATCAAGAAGAAATGGAAATAAATATTAATATTGATAAAGGTAGTATTAAACGTTTTATTAAGAGATTTAAAAGAAATAGTGGTTATTATATACAGGAACATAAAAAGATAATTACAGTATTATTAGTAATTGCACTATTATTCTCTGGTTGGAAAACATATGAATATATATTTATAACAAATAAGACTTATTCTCAAGGCGACATTATTAAAACTAATGGTTACGAAATAACCATTAACAATAGTTATTATAGTAATATAGATTATAAAGGTGATGTAATATTCAAAGAAAGTAGTTTTGTAATATTAGATGTAACTATAACTAACACATCCCAGAAAAGAAAAATTAATTTTGCTAGATTCCATGTCATGAATGGAACAGATAATTATACTCCAACTGCTAAAACATATGAAACACAATTTAGTGATCTTGGAACTGCATATGAAGAGAAAACAATAAATAATGGAGAACGCTTTAATACACTCCTAATATTTAAAGTTGACTCAACAAATAATATGAAAAGATTCGTTTTATATTATCAAGAATTCAATAATGATAATACTAATCATTTAAGAAAGATAAAGTTAAAACTAGAAGATTTAACAACAGTTGAAGAAAAACAAACTTTAAGCTTAGATGAAACCCTAAATTTTAATATCGGAAAACAAGAAAAAGAACTATTATTTGATAGTTATGAAATAGTAGATAGCGTTAGCTACAATAAGCAGGATTGTAGTTCGATTACATGTGGCTACAACAGTCTAACAACAACTGCTAAAACAGGTAAGAAAATCCTTAAAATTGACTTTGCTTCCAACGATTTCGATGGCAAAGATATGATTGACTTTTTATCTAAATATGGTAAAATTAGTTACATAGATAATAACGATAAAGAGTACACTACAAAGATTGAAAATGCCTTACCAACATATCAATATTATGGTAAATATGCCTACATTACTGTACCACAGGAAATAATTGACGCAAAAAGTATTTCCCTTGTAATTACAGTAAGAAATAATAAGTACATTTATAAATTTAAATAGGGGAGATAAATATGCAACAGAAAGTAAAGAAGTACATTAAATTGATAATTACAATAGCTATTCCGTGTTTATTTATTTGGTTCTTGGTCATAGCGCCATACCTAGAGTTTAAATCTAATGAAAAAACGTTTAAAGAAGCTGCTAAAAGATATTATGAATTAAATTCGGATAAATTACCAACAGGTAAAAGAGTAAGTACAGTTACATTAAAAACTCTATACAATGATGCATATATCAAGGAAGATTTTTTTACACCATACACTAACAAGCCTTGTTCAATAACAGAAAGCTGGGTAAAGGTAAGCCAAAATGATGCTGGAGAGTATGAATACATTACATATTTACAATGTGGAATCTTTAAATCATCAGTTGACCATGAAGGACCAACAATCAAACTAAAAGGTGCTACTGAAATTACAATAAATCGTGGTGAAGAATATGTAGATCCAGGAATTGAAAGCGTCAGTGATAATAAAGATAAAAAAATGAGTATCGACGATGTAACGATAGACACATCAAAAGTAAATACAGATTTAAATGGAACATATGAGGTAACTTATACAGCAATTGATAGTTTAAAAAATAAAACAACTGTAACTAGAAAAGTAAATGTAGTTCAAAAACTAAGTAATACAGTAAAGCAAGAAACAGAAAATGGAACATATAGAGGAGAAAAACCAAATAACTATATTTATTTTTCTGGAATGCTTTTTAGAATAATTGGTCTTGATGATACTAATGTAAAAATCATCGCAGCAAATGACATCGCAAACGTTAACTACGATGGCATTGAAGAATGGTTAGAGTACTTTTATGAACATGTTGCTGATAGTTCAAAAAAATATGTCGTAAAAAATAAGTATTGTACAGGTACATTATCAAGTGAGAATGTTAACAGTAATACAACTTGTATAAGTCAAACTAAAAATAGAAATATATATATAGCGTCAAATAAAGAATTAAATGAAACTCGTGATGAGAATGGTTTAAGTTATATTTTTGCTAGAACGATGAGTTGGACAGCTAATACGAACGATGAAAATACTGCTTGGGCATACAAAGATGCATTTATAAATTCAGGTGGCTCACAGTTCTATGGATTCCAACGTGAATATAATTTTGGTGTTAGACCTCTATTAACAATTAAAGGAGACACCTTAATAACATCTGGAGATGGAACTGAAGAAAATCCATATTTTATAGGAGATATTAAAAAAGGTTTAGCTGATGAGTATTTGAATACAAGATACTCTGGAGAATATATAACATATTCTGGATTCCTATGGCGAATTATAGAAACAGCAGATGATGAAACAACAAAAGTAATTGCTGTAACACCAACATCAGGTGATAACACAATAGGCTATGAAACAACTGATGAAATCAAAATATATGATCCAACACAAAAAGGAAACATTGGTTATACAATAAATCAAAAAACAGGTAATAACGTTAATGAAGAATACTTTGTAACTAAGGAAATAAAAGTTCCAATATATAAAACAGTTGCTAAATATGGCGAGGAAGTAGAAACAAAAAAATACAAAGTAAAATTCTCAGCGCCAAATATGTATGAATTATTTAGTACAACTCAAGAAGAAATAAATATGGGCTATTGGTTAATAAATTCATCTCAAGAAGAATATCGTAAATACATGGTTTCATATATCGGTATAGTTATGTATGAACAATTATCAGATAATATTAAAAATGGTATTAGACCAGTCGGCTATTTAGATAAGCGAGTAAAAATTGTCTCTGGTTCAGGAACAAAAAATAATCCATATAAAATTTCAAAATAGGAGTAAGTTATGAAAAAGAAAAATAAAAAAAATAGAAAAAAACTATGGATACCTATAATAGTAATGTTCATTATAATTGGTCTACTTGTTTATTTAATAGTAAGCTTATTCAATCAAAATATATTAGTTGATACAAAATATAAAATAGAAAAAAGAAGTGAGAATGTTGAAAAATACAAAGCCGAGCATACGGAATATGACACAAATGGTTGGCTTAGAGTACAAGGAACAAATATTGATTACCCTGTAATTTATGAAGATGAAATTACCAATATAGACAAAATTGAAGGCAATTTCTTATGGGTATTAGAAAATCCTGAAGAGCTATTAAATAGAACAGTAATTTTAGGACATAACATCAGAAATGTATCTAGTAACCCACTAATTACTGATGAGAATCATACAAAATTTGAACAATTAATGTCTTTTATTCATTATGATTTTGCAAAAGAAAATCAATATATTCAATATACAAAAGATGGAAAAGATTACTTATATCAGATATTCTCAGTTAGTCTTATAAGAGATTATAATCTTCCATATTCCGGTTACTTAAATGAAACTGAACTGAAAGAATATATTGAACAAGCACTAGAAGATAGTTATTTCAAATATGATGTTGAAGTCGATGAAAATGATAAAATAATAACTCTTGTTACTTGTACAAGATTTTATACAGGAACTACTTCATACAGATTTAAAGTTGAAGGAAAACTACTTTCTGAAGATGAAGAAGCAAAGTTAACTGAGGTTACAGTAAAAGATAATTACAAGGAAATAGAGGATATTATGAAAGGTGGGGAAGTAAATGAAAAAGCTTAAAAAAATACTTGCTTTAACTATTATTTTAACGAGTATAGGTATAATTGGAACACATTATTTTAATGCTTTTGCAGCTCCAGGAGATAACTTGGTAGAAGACGAATTGGATAAAGTAAGTAAGACCCAATGTAATATGGTTAGTGCCGATTATAGATATGGCGCTAATGTTGAACTATCAAATGAGACTAGTTCGAATGTTACAATAGACATCAGTATCACGAAAGGTGTTTTTGACGTCTATATCTATGAAATAAAAAATGATGATAGTGGAAACACATGGGCAGAACAAATAAATTATTTTACCCTAGGCGGTACAAATGGTTCTCTAACTAAACATATAGATTATGCAAAAGCTAGTGAACCAAAACATTTTGAAATAGTTTTCAATTTAAAAGAAGCAGACGAACTATGTGGAGTTACAACAGGTAGCACTCCAGTAAGAAATAATGAAACTGGAGCATGGAATCTTAGCACTGGATCAATTGGATACGTATATTATCATCAAATAGATTTAGGAGCAAATACTACTAATATCAAAACTCAAAATATTAACTATAACGGTATTTGTGCCGCTCTAAGAAATGGTGATTATGATAGCTACGCAAGTCAATTTCAAAGTGTAGGTTTATCTAAGGGTGATTTTACAACATATTATCAACAAGCATATAATTATGAAAGTTTTACATATTGTAGAAGTGAATATGTAGATTCAAACGTTAAAGAATCTAATGTTGCTACAATGATAAAAAATATAATAACTACTATAAAAATTGCTAGTACTGGTAATACATCAGGATCATTAGCTGGACCAGATGAAGGAGAAATAATAACAATTGGACCAGATGAATCAACAGATTTAAGTTCAACACCAATTCAATGCCCTGCCTATAAAGAAGATGAATATGGCAATATGGTACCTAATCAATCATCAACTGTTAAAAAGTATTATAAAACAGTTACAACAGTAAAAAATATGGATATTTATCCAACTGTTTCAGGAAATGATGCTAAATGTATAAAAACATGTGAGGAAAATGTAACAGTTACATATGGACCTCCAGTTGCATCTAAAGCAGGACTTTGCTTTGAGTATAAAGTAAAAGTTGAAAGTAAATTAAGTTGTCAAACAACATTTGAAGCTGATGAACCAACACCTGATGATTATGAAGTATGTACACCATCAGGATCTTGTAATGGTGGAGCTCTTCGTTCAGCATCAGGGCCAACAGAAGAATTTGATAGTTGCGTTAATGCCTGTGATGGTGGAAAGTATACACAAAGCTGTATAGATTCTTGTTATGAAGAAGTTTATGAATCAACAACAGACGAAAGCTTATCTCTATCATTAAATTATAGCGATAAACCTGTTTCTACTAAATCAGCTATTATTAATAGACAAAAAGTTCAAAAATTAGTAAGTGCATCAACTGCTGCAGATATTCTAAGCAGTCCAAATCAGATAGGGCCAGGAAAAAAATATAGTTACGAGGATCTTCGTACAGCCTTAACTGAATATGGAACAGGATATTATTATGTTTCTGGAGGAAGTATTGCATGGCATAGTGGTTCAACATATTGGGATAGACCAGGAAGATATTTCTCAATTTATCTTACAGAATATACTGTTGGAAGACTTAAATCAGCAGGAAGAGCAAATGCAAGTTGGAACAATCAAGATGGACTTAGTGTAATTGATAGTGGCTTCCTAAGAAATAACTATGGAACATCAGTATGTATGGCCGCTTGCAGTTGGTCAGGATGTGATGAAGCGAGAACTAATGGTTTCTATAAAAACTGGAATGCAACAGAAGCAACAAATAGACAATTCTTAAATGCAGATGATTATTCAGAAGTTTTAGAGCTTGAACAAGAAGCATATGAAGCAGCAAAAATTGATTGTGCAGCCTCAGCAAGTTGTACAACACAAGTATCTGAATTTACTATTAAAGTTAATAATAAAACAAATGCAGATCCAGAAGTAGATAATTGGATTGATTATCAAACATCAATCAATGAATATGGAAATTTAAATGAAACAACAGTTAATGGTAACTCATTAAATAATTCAACAATTATCCTAGATCGTAGTGGATGCTATACACCAGATGAAAATAATGGTCAAGCAACATATATGACAGAATGGAGTTTCCCAGGAACATGGGTAAACAATAAAACAGGAAAAATAAGTTATCAACCAATATCAGGAAATGCATGGCATGTAAAGAAAGAAAAATTCTGTACTAACTTAGATTCTAAATATGTTAATACTGAATGGTGGAATCATAGAGTTAAAAACTCAACAACACATTTTGCAACAGAAGATCAAGCAGTAATTGATGAATATAACATTATTGCAACAGCAAAAGACTTTGGATATTTTAAATGGGATTTCAATATCAATTGTTTCTATGCACTATATGATAGTGAAGCATCTAGTACAGATACTGGTACAGATGAAGACTTAGAACCATTATCATACAAAGCAAGAACAGTTGAATTGACAGACTTATTCCCAGATAATGAAGATGAAACTGAAACAACAAATCCAAACGATACAGGTCGTGAACAAGGTTATAACTGGACAGATGATGCATCAAATATTAAAAATTCAGATTACGAAGTTACTCCAGGAGCCCTATATCCAGTTATCCAAGCTCGTGGTAGTGAAATATATGATGAAGATAAAAAAGAAACATATTTAGATTATGAGTTCTATCTAACACCGTCTGATTTAAATAAAATAAGAAATTATTCTAAGAATGATGCTAATGATAATTTCAGCACATATCCTGGAAAGATTAATGTGGCAAACGGAATTGCTTACTACGAAAGTGCATTATTTAGAAGTAGTAGTTCAAGTTCATATAAACTTGATTCAGATAGTATAATTACACTTGGAGCTTTAGGTGTTAATAATCAAAAGAGTAAAGGAAGTAATCAAGCAGAAGTATTTACAAATAGCTATGTAGCAGAAATGTTTACAGCTAGAGATTTATATTTAAATGCTATTTCAGGAGGTAACACAAATGAATAAAGGAATGTTAACAATAGGAATTATAATGCTTGCAGTATTGGGCTTGTTATTAATTAACATTATTTCTAATTATTCTACAGGTAGTGAATTAGATTACTATTTAGTAAAAGAAACTGCAGAAGCTGCAATGGAAGACGCGATAGACGTAAAGTACTATCGCGACAACTATGCGCTTAGAATTGACAAAGATAAATTTGTTGAAAGTTTCTTAAGAAGATTTGCTGCAAGTGTTGATAATACAAGATACTATAGAATTGGTTTTTATGATTTAAATGAAGTACCTCCAAAAGTTAGTATCAAAGTAGATTCAGCCACTGTATTAAGTTTTGATAGTCAAAATTTAATAATGACAACAACATATGACGGAATTTTAGAAAGTACAAGAAAAGAAGACTTATACATAAAAAATGCTAACAACGACTATACTGATGACATTGGAGCACCAGTTACAGAAGATAATTATGGTTATTAATAAAACAATGTAAAAGGAGATAAAAAAATGGGGAATCAAAGTAGTGGAATTAAAAGAATATTCCAAGACAAAAACACAGTTACTCTACTTGGGGTAGTAGCCGCCATATTGGTACTAATAATTGGATATAATATCCGTGTAAAACAAGCTATTAATCCTAGAAGTGTTCCATGCGCAAAAGAAACTATAAGTGGTGGAGTGCAAATTACAGAAAATCTTGTAGGAACATGTCAAATCCCAGAATCAATGATAAAAGGAGATATACTATTAAATCAAGGTGATGTAATTGATAAATACACAAGTCCAGATAGTATTATCCCAGCAGGAAGTTTTTTCTATAGCAGAGTTGTAGTAGAAGAAGAACAATTACCAGCAAATATTATTTTAAAATATCCAAGTGGCTATGTTTTATATAATATGAGCGTTACAACAGCTACAACATATGGTAACTCAATATATCCAGAAAACTATATTGATATTTATCTAAAAGCTGTAAGTAAATATGAAGAAGGAATAACAAGTGCCGCTGATGCAGATCGTATTATGTTAGGAAAACTAGTTGAAAACGTAAAAGTATTAGCTGTTAAAGATGCAAGTGGACAACCAGTATTTGCTAACTTAGATGAAAAAAGAACACCAGCTATGATAGTATTCGCAGTACCTGAAGAATATTACATATTATTAAAGAAAGCAGAATATTTAAGAAGTTATGATACAACACTTATTCCTGTACCAACAAATGAAAGTTTAGAAGATGAACCAGGAGAGATTGCAATTAGTAGTGAAAGTCTAAAAGACTGGATTAATAAAGTTACAATTTGGACTGCAGATTAAAAAGAATAAAAAAGAAGAAAAGAGTGGGTTAAATGAACGGAAACATTTTTGATAAATTAGACTTTGGGCCATTAAGAGCTCTCTTAGATAATGATGATATTACTGATATTTCATTTGATAATAATGGACAGATTTGGGTTCGTTCTTTAACTCAAGGCTCTCTAAGAGTAGAAGTTAAGGGGGCAACACCAGAATTTATTGAAAAACTTGCATTTCAATGTTCAAATGTCATGGGAACAACATTTAATAATGCTAAACCATTTTTGGATGCTGAATCTGCTGAGTTACGTTTAAACTTTGTACATTCATCAATCGCAACAAACGGAATTGCAATGGTTATTCGTAAAACACCAGCTAAAATTCGTCTTCAAAAAGAAAAATTATTAGAAGAAGATTATTTTACTCAAGATATTCATGATGTTTTAATTAAATGTGTTGAAGGACATTGTAATATAATCGTTGCCGGTGAAACTGGTTCAGGTAAAACTGAGTTTGTAAAATATCTTGCAAGTCATACAAAGACTAACGAAAAAATCATTACAATAGAAGATACCTTAGAATTACATTTAGATAAAATATTCCCACAACGTGATATCGTTGCTATGAAAACAAATAATGTTGCTAGTTATACAGACGTACTAGTAACTTGTATGCGTCAGAATCCAAAATGGATTCTACTATCCGAAGTTCGTAGTGCTGAAGCAGTATCAGCCGTAAGAAACTCAATTTCATCAGGACATAACATCCTATCAACTATCCATGCCGATAAAGCATCAGCTATTCCATATCGTCTATATAGTTTGATGGAAACAGACCTTGATGTAAATCAATTTCTATCAACAATATATCGCTACATTCAAATAGGTGTACATATCAGGGCATACTACAGTAAAGAGCGTGGAAAATTCCATCGTGAAGTAGATGAAGTTGTAGAATTCTACGTTGATGAGAACAATCAACCACAAAGTAGAGTAATTTATCAAAAAGTATTTGGTCAAGAAGCAATACTTAGAAAACCAAGTAAACACTTAATTGAATATCTAGAAAATCAAAATATAGATATAACATCTGTAACTGATCGTATGATTGATGATGAACCTTTTAAAGATGATGAGAACTTTGATAGTAGTGAAGTCGATGAAGAATATTATGGAGAAGAATCAGAAAACTACCAAGAAGAATCTGAGTATGAAGATAATGCTGAATCAGAATATTCGGAAGAAACAGATGAAAACGGCGAATCAGAATATTCAGAAGAAACAGAGGAGAATGCTGCAGAAGAACCAGAATCTGAAAATTCTAACTACGATGAAGAAAATCAGGAAGATACAGACGATTCTGAAGAAGAAAGTCCTGATGCAGAAGAATCTGAAGAAGACGAAAATTATGAGGAAGGAACTGATTCCTCAACAGAAGATTCTCAAACTGAATCAGATAATCAATCCGTTGAAAATATACCTTTAGCAGGTCTAACTGCTGAAGTTCAAGATGCGATAGCTAAAGAAAATGGTAGTACCGAGTTAGATGATGATATGGAAATTGGTTCTTCACAACGAGTTGAAGATTCAAATGAAGTTGTATCTATACCAGTAGCCTTACCAATTCCAGAAGTTGTTCAACAGCCAACAGTAATGAGACAACCTCAACAGCAAAACATGTCACAAGCTAACGGAGTAGTACAACCAATCAATCAACAAGTAGCACAAATGGGTCAAATGCAACCAACACAACAGGTAATGCAATTACCACCAATACAACCACAAACAATGCCTAATATGAACCAAATGGTACAGCCAATGGTTCAACAAATGCAACCAATTAATCAACAACCAATGAACATACCTCAAAGTGGAGTATTGCCGTTTATGCCAGCAAATAATGGAATGCCATCATCAAGCGGTTTTTAGAAGAAAGGAGTGATATAATGTATTGTTTTGAAGAATTAGTTATAGTTTTAATTATTACCTTTCTTGTTATAGCATACCGAAATTATCAAGGACAAGATGTCCAAAAATTTATTACAGAGCAAGTAGGAAGTATGTATGAAAAATTTGCTCCATATTCATTTAAAATAGTAAGAGAAAAAACTAAAGAATTAGGTCAAGAATATACATCAAGGCAATATGCCATTCAAGTTGCAGTAATTGCTATATTTACTGGAGTAGTAACATACATATATTTTTACAACTTAATAATTTGTATAGTATATATTTGTATCGCTGTAATGTTTGTCCCATACTTATCATATTTAAGATGTAAAAGAGTCTACAGTGAATTTATCTTCGAACAAATTCAAGTATATACTTCAAACGTAATAATGGAATTTGCAACAACACAATCATTTGTAAAATCACTTGAAGGTGTTAGAAATTCTGGAATATTAGAAGACCCAGTTAAAAAAGATGTTGATTATATGATTGAATTAGCATACAAAAATGGTTCAATTGATGAATCACTAGATTATATGACAAAGATTTATCCCTTCTATATTGTAAAGAATATGCATCAATTATTCTTACAAATAACAAAAGAAGGTGCTAGAAACTCTGCCGATTCATTAGATAACATGCAATTGGATATTGATATGTTAGTAGAAAGTGTATATCGAGATAGAATCGAAAGAGCATCCTTTCATAAATCATTCCTTCAATTTGGTATTATGTTATATCTAATGGTCATGCTAGTTCAATACCTATTAGGAAGAGAGACATATTTAATCCTTCTTGATCGATGGTATGTAAAAATGTTATTACATGGAGTATTAATAATAAATACATATTTCCTATTAAAAGGGGAAAAATATTATAATGAGAATGTAGGAGCTGAATAAAATATGGAAGCGTTAGTAGTAGGAGCAATAATCTTAGGAATCTTTTTCTACAACAATACCATTGATAAGAAAAAGTTCCTTATTGATAATGAAAAATATCTCCAAGTATTTAGAGAAGATGATTATACCTTTTTAGTATATGCTAAATATGGCGAAGATGCTGATGCTGATCAATTATATTTAAAAAGAGCATCATATGCCATTATAACCTTTTTAGTAGTATTTGTTTTTACAATAAGTAATACTACTGATGGAAGTTTAATAAATTCCCAATTCTTTCTAAACTTAGTATTATCATTCGTAATTGCCGCTTTAATTTTTAAAGTACCATATATGGAACTAAAAAGATTTTATAAAGCCCACTTACATGAGATTGATATTATGTTGCCATACTATCTTAAGAGTTTAGAAATTTTAATTCAACACTATACCGTTCCAGTAGCATTAGGAAAATCAATTAATGATGCCCCAGACATTTTCAAGCCAGGATTAAGAATCCTAATTGATAAAATTAATGCCGGGGACTCAACAATCGATCCCTACATGGAGTTTGCCAATACATATCCTGTTCGAGATTCAATGAGAATGATGCGTTTATTATATCGTTTAGGTATTGGTTCACAAGAAAAGAAACAAGAAAGATTATTAATGTTTTCAAGAACAGTATCTAATTTACAAAATAAAGCAAGAGAAACTAAATATAAAGAACGTTTAGGATATATGGAAAATCAAACAATGGTTATGCTCGTTGTTACTGGTGTTGGAGTAATGCTAATTATCCTAATTTCAATGATGATGATGTTTACAATGTAAATGAATATATAAATATTGTTAATAAAAAAAATATTTGTTATAATAAAAATAGATGATAGAAAGGAGATGTCGTAAATGAAAGCAGCAACTGGAGAATTAAACTTAACAGTTATTACACTTATCGCTATAGCAGCAATAATGGGATTTTTCTGGCTAATGTGGCCAAATATTCAAAACTCATTAAATTCTCAATGGAGTAATATTTCAGGTGGAATGATTGTTCAACAAAGATAAATAAAAAGAGGTGATATAAATGCGTGATGCTATCGGTGGAATAGTAAACATAACTATCATAGTTACTTTCCTAGTAATAGTAAGTGGATACCTAGCATTTAATGTCAATTATGCAAGAGCATTTCGTGTCAAAAATAAGATAATCACGACTATTGAACAATACGAGGGAAACTGTGCAGTTGAAGGTGGAGCTTGCCAACAAGCAATAAAGACTTATATGAGGGAAATCGGATATAGTACAATAGATTTTCAGTTAGCTGGATATCAATGTCCAAGTGGAATGGGATACTGTATGTTGGAAGTAAATGCTGATACTAACACGGATCCATCGATAGTCATAGAAAGCGGTTCGAATAAAGTATATTATAAAGTCGTAACAGTTATATATATTGATATACCAATAATAAATAAAATAATGCCACATTTAAAATTGTTTCAAGTAAATGGAACAACGAAACTAATCGAACCAGCAGGGTGATACTATGAATATTATAGTAGGAAATCAACAGCAAAGGCTTTTAGATAGGTTAGACATAGACGTTATAAAACGTATCACAGGATGCTATGATGCACAAACATTAGTTGAAATGTTTAGAACATTTTACTTTAATAAAATAATTTTAGATGTTACATCATTAAAAGACTATAATGTCATAAATAGTTATAAAGAATTAGTAAGAGGACTAGATGCTGACAAGATTATCTTTTATATCCCAGAAAATTCTAATCTATGCACAGCTAAATTCTTATCACAACTTGTTAGTATAGGTATATATAACTTTACGTCGAACTTAGAAGGAATTAAATATCTAATAAAGCATTCTAATACATATCAAGAAGTTGAACATATTCAAAAAATAGCAGGAAGTTCTTCTGAAATATCATCAACTGTTGTTAGACAAAAAAATGTAGAAGAAACTAGACCTGAAGAGTCTAGATACAACTACATGTCCACCCAAATAATTGGTTTTAGAAACGTCACAAGTCATGCTGGCGCAACAACATTAATATATATGTTAAAGAAAGAACTAACATCAATATTTGGCAATAGCAGTGTATTAGCAATAGAGATAAACAAAAATGATTTTAGCGTATTTGTTGATAAAAAGATGATATCAGTAAGTAAAGATAATATAAAAGATGTATTAAAAAAAGCTCAAGACTTTAAATTTGTACTAATCGATCTAAATGACTTTGCAGAAAACAGTATATGTGATGAAGTATGTTATCTACTTGAACCAAGTATTATTAAATTAAATAAATTAATTAGATTAAATAATAATGTATTTCAAAGATTAAAAGGGAGAAAATTGATTTTAAATAAAAGTCTCCTTTCGGAAAAAGAAATTGAAAATTTTGAAGCCGAAGCCAAAACAAAAGTTTTTTATAGCATACCAGCATTAAACGAAAGAAAAAGAAATGATGTCATATATGATTTTTTAGTTAAACTAAATATTGTCAACGGTAGTGAGCGTAAAGATACTTCGAGTAAAGTGTTTGGTTTATTTAGAAGGTAGCAATTGACAAAAAAAAAGATATAAGATATTATATTGGTAACGAAGGAGAGGTATTTATGTCAAATTTATTTCAAATTGGTATAGGTGGAGCAACAGGTGGAGCTTGTCAAGGATTAGAACCAATAGTTAGAATTCTTAAAAACGGTGTATTAAAGTACGTGTGTATTCTAATTCCAATTGCATTAATGTTATTTGGAATTTTAGACTTAGGTAAAGCAGTAATTGCAAGTGATGAAAAAGAAGTAAAAGCTGCACAATCAAGATTAATTAAAAGAGTAATTTATGCAGTTGTAATTTTCTTAGTACCAAGCCTTATTTCATTAGTAATGAACATTGTAGCAATTGGTGCTGATCCATCAGAAACAGATACTACTAGTTGGGCAAGTTGCTGGAACAGTGTATACATCGCAAATAAATAGCAAACAATTGCTATTTTTTTTTTATTCTGATATACTTATTATGTTATAATGTTTTTGGAGTGATATTATGAAAAAAAAGACAATTTTTTGTGTCTTATTAGCAGTATTAACAATGCTTTTTGGAATGCAAAATGTTAATGCTAAGGAAATAAAAACCAGTAATAATAATGATAAATATACTATGAATTTAACGATAAATAGTAGTTCGATTTATACAAAAAATTTAGTTCAAATTGCAGACTGCTCTGGTCAAAATGCAATATTAGGGAATGTAAATGATGAAGACTCAGTAGCATGGTTATTACAAAAATTATTAGATTATGCAAGAATTATAGGACCATTTTTAGTGGTTATAATGAGCAGTTTAGATTATATTAAAGCGGTATTTTCATCAGATGATGACAGTTTGAAAAAAGCCAACAAAAAACTTACTACAAGATTAGTTTTAGTAGTAGCACTATTTTTACTACCAACACTAGTAAGTGTATTACTAAATGTTTTAGGATTTACTTCACACGAAGTGTGTGGATTGCAATAAAAAGGCGGTGACATAATATGACAGATTGGATTCCAAGAAGTCCAGGGGTAACACTTATCAGAATGATATTTGCTGTTATTGATCAAATAGTTTATAAAATGATCACATGGGTATACGAAATTTTCTTTACGATAGCCGGTGTTGATTTCCTAGGAGGAGACATTGTTAGAAGTATTTATTCGCGTGTCCAACTAATCTTAGGTGTTTTTATGATCTTTAAACTAGCAGTATCGATTTTGCAGGGAATAGTTAGTCCGGATGCTGTTTTAGATAAAAAACGTGGTATGGGAACAATTGTCACAAGAATTATTGTGTCATTATTAATGTTAAGCTTAATTGCGCCAATGAATATTTCAAACGCAAGTAATGAATGGGAGCAACAAGTAAATGACAATGGTTTATTATTTGGAACACTATATTCATTACAAAATAGAATTTTATCAAATAACACAATCGGAAGATTAATAGTAGGATCCAATACTGCAGATGAAATGACATCAAGTCAAAGTCTCTCAGAAACGGGTAACCTTTTTTCTAATACAGTTTTAAGAACTTTTATTGGTATAAACGTCAAAGAAGATTCAACAACAATGGTATGTCCAAATATGGATAGTTCGATACTTGAAATATATAATGATCAAACTGCCGCTCCAGGAAAACTTCTTTCAATCGTAAACATTGGATGTGATAAGGCATCAGGAAATTCCTCATCATTATTCAGTGATGTAATCCAAGAATTTATAGGAACTGAACAATATGCTTTTTCATATTACTTTGGAGTATCAACAATTGCTGGAGTTGTTATATTAGTAATCTTGATTGGCTACTCAGTCGATGTAGCAGTAAGAGTATTCAAATTAGCAATTCTAAGATTAGTAGCACCAATACCAATTATTGCTCATATTAATATTTCAGCCAAAGAAGGAAAAGGCGAAGATGCATTTGGTTCTTGGACAAGAGCACTAATTTCTACATATCTTGATTTATTTATTAGATTAGCAGTTATTTATTTTGGACTATTTATAGTTCAGGCTATTTGTATAAATGGTTTTGAACTTGGAAATAATCATACAAGCAGTGCAATTGCTAATGCTTTTGCTGGATTATTTATAATCATCGGTTTAATGTTTTTCATCAAACAAGCTCCTAATTACATTAAATCTGTATTAGGTATTAAACCAGGACCAGGAAGTATCGGTATGAATGCAATGGCTGTCGTAGCCGGAAATATTCAAGCCGGTACACCACTAAGAAGTCTTAGAGATGCTCAAAGTATGTTGGGTACAGTAAACGAAGCAATAGCGAAACAAAATTTTGGAGATAAATCGGAAGGTCATGGTTTATTATATACAACTAGAAAGGATGCTATTAAGAAAATTAAAGAAGATTATGACCGTGATTTACATCAAGAATTTTACAAACGAGGCCTTGATATAGATGATTATAATTATAATATCAAAGATGCTGATGGTAACGTTATTGGTACGGTTCAAGGATTGGATTACAGTGATTACAAAAAACATCTTTTTGAGGATGCAAAAGCTGTAAAGGCAACTCAAGCAGCAACAGCACTTTCAAATAACAAGGCACGCTATAGTGCAAGGATGAACACACATGCACCATCCGATGGACGAGGTGTTACAGCTCGAAGTGGTGATACAGAACATACAGCAGCATATACACCACAAGCACAATATATGTATAAATCTCCACCTACAGCCCCAGCGAAAGAGTGGGAGAAAACTCCAAGATATAGTGATATGCCACGTAGGGGATCTAATACACCACCACCAGATAGTTCAAAAAATCCACCAAGTACCCCACCAACAGGGCCAACACCATAAAATAAATAATCGTTATAAAAAGGGAGTGTGAAATAGTGAATAATTATTTAATACCAGCCAACAGTAAAAGTGGCCAATTAATATTAGGTATATTTACACCATCTGATTTATGGTTATTAGGAATAGGCGTATTGACAAGTGTTATTTTACTTGCATTTATGCCAGTTGATTCTCTATCAACAACAATACTAGTTTTATGTCCAGGAGTGCTTTCTGCACTTCTGGTATTCCCAATACCGTATTACCACAACACATTAACAGTAATAATTGAAATATATGAATTTTTAACAACTAGAAGACAATATAGATGGAAAGGTTGGTGCTATAAAGAATGGCTAAAAAAGTAAACGCAACATATACAGAAAATTGGTTGCCAGTAAAAGGAATTCAAAATGGAATGATTTATGCCGGTGGTAATCAAAAAATTACAGGAGTAAAAATAACTCCTAAAAACATCTTCATCTTAGATCAAAATACTCAAGAAAATATATTAATAAGTTTGAAAAACTTTTATAACACAATTGATTATGAATTTTGGTTAGTAGTAGCTGATAGACCTGTTGACATTTCTGTTTATCAAGCGGAATTACAATTACTATACAATGATGCACCAAATGCTGCAATTAGAAAATTGATAATGCAAGATATCCGTAAAGCTAACACTTTTATACGAAATAATGTAGTCGATACTGAATACTACTTCTTATTTAAAGATACAAGTGTTGAAGTGCTAGAAAAACGTATTCGTATGATGATCAGTGGTTTGGCAAGTTGTGGTTTAAATGCATCTAAAGTAAGTAATGGTGATTTAAGAATCGTACTAGAAAATTTCTTAAATGGAGGAAATAATACTGAGTTTGGGATGGTGATGCCAGTATGAGTACAGGTATAAGAAGTCAATTAGCTCCAAAAGGCTTACAATTTAACCCAAGTGATTTTTTTATAAGTGACCATTATGCCACTATTTTAACAGTAGTATCATATCCTAAATATATTCAACCAGGATATTTATCATCTCTAACAAATATGCCAGGGATAAAAGTTGTTGTTAAACACATACCAGTACCTTTTTCACAAATGTCAAAGATGTTAAACAAGCAAGTAGCGGATTTGAAACAAAAATATCAAAATGAAAAAGATTTAACAAGACGTGAAGGCTATCGTCAAGATGCTGAAAGCTTAGAATATTTTGTCTCTATGTTAGCAGCTAGTCAAGCCCGTATCTTTGATTTTCAAATGCATATAATGATAACTTCTGAAACAAAAGAAGGTTTAGAGCTAAAGAAAGTAAATGTAAAAAACTACTTAGACGCCATGGATTTAAGAGCAGTTTCTCTACGTTTTGAGCAAGAAAAAGTATTAAAATCAATACTACCAATATTCCCAGCTCAAGATATAGAACAAAGAATTGGAACACCAATTCCTTCTGTAACAATTGCGGCTATGTATCCATTTATTTTTGATAGTATTAAAGACCCAGGATTATCAACATTATTAGGTGTTGATTTTTCTGGAGGTGTAATTTTATTTAACCAATTCTTATACAAAATAAGAAAAGAAAATAATAGAAACAATGCCAATATGATTATCTTAGGTACATCTGGAAGTGGTAAATCTACTGCTGCTAAATTACTATTACGTAATCATATTAGAAATGGTTGTCAAATCGTTATTATCGATCCAGAAGATGAGTTCCGTGAAATAACAAATACCTTTGGCGGCGACACAATCGATATTGGAAAAGGTGGCGAGTTTGGTTTAATCAATCCATTAGAAATTGTAATTGATGCAGATGAAGAAGAAATTAAACAAGGTTTAGGTTATACAGTTTTAACAAGAACATTACAATTCTTAAAAGCATTTATGAAATATTATGACCCATCAATTACTGAAGACGTTTTAACGATGTTTAGTGAAATTGTTCAAGATACATATAAACGTTTTGGAATTGATTTTACAACAGACTTTTCTGGATTTACATCAACAGATTTCCCAACATTTAGTGATGTTTATGCAACTATTAAGGGAAAATTATTATCAATAACAGATGCCACTCAAGAAAGAGATATTCTAGAAAGACTAGAATTAAAAGTAAGACCACTTACTAAAGAATTAAAGTTCTATTTTGATGGTCACACAACTTTAAGACGTGATAGTGACTTTATGGTATTTAATATTAAAGAATTAATGAATAGTGATAGTACAATTAAAAATGCCTTATTCTTTAATGTCTTAAAATATGCATGGGGATTATGTTTGGATTATAACGTTGACACCGTATTAATGGTTGATGAAGCACATGTACTATTAGGTGATAAAAACAGCCAAGGTGCAGATTTCTTAGCTCAAGTACAACGCCGTGCTCGTAAGTATAACACAGGTACAATAATAATTACTCAACAACCAAGTGATTTTTCAGATCCAGCCGTAATTACTCAAGGAAAAGCCATTTTTGATAATGCTTCATATTATCTAGTAATGGGCTTAAAGAAACAAGCAGTAGAAGATTTAGCAAAATTAATTGATTTAAATGATAATGAAAAAGAAAGTATAAAACGCTACTCACAAGGAGAAGCATTGTTCGTATGCGGAAACAGACGAATGCGTATCAATGTAACAGTAACGAAAGATGAATTAGACTCATTCGGTAGCGGTGGCGGACTATAAAATATTATAGTAGTTAGGTGGTGGTAGCAAGTGTCATACCAAGCAAGAAGAAATGGTGAATATGATAAGAGCGTCCAAGAACAAGTAAGTGCTCAAAAAAACGCCAATAATATCAGAAATGCAGCCAATGTGGCAATTGCTACTAAAAATCCATATGCGACTGCCGCTGGAGCCGCTGTAAAAACAGCAGACAAGTTAACAAATGGCAAATCCTCAGAAACTCTAGGAAAAGCCTTAAGTAAAGCTAATCAATTAGCTCCTGGAGGACAAAATCTACAAGATGCCCTAGACAGCTTAAATGATAGTGGAATAAGTGATAAAGTGGGAGATGCAGCCTTCGCATATCATAAATATAATGATTACATTAATCAAAATGCAAACCAACCTGATGAAACTAAAAACTCATCAACACCTAACAATCGCAGTTCTGAAAATGCAGGTAATCAGAATGAAAATTCAGACTATGATGGTGAAGGTGAAACCAAAACAAGCCCAACTGTTAAAGCAATAGCACTTATTAGTGCAATTATTGCAGTACCATTTCTCCTTGTTTTTGTAGTTATCGTAAGTGTAAGTGCAACTCAAAGTAATTTTGAAGATGCTTTAGGAGCAAGTTATGTAAACGGTGAAACAATTGGTGGCTACGTTGAAATTCCAGAAGACGAAAAAGAAGCACAAGAATTTTATAAGCGAATCGCTGAAGTACGTGCAGAACTAGCCGAAGAAGGAATGGTATTTGAATCAGTAAAAATAGTTGCTGTATATAATACAATCACAAATGAAAACAATAGCTTTACTTACAAAAAAATGACAAAGTCTAAAATAACAGAGATAGCCAAATCAATGTTTAGAGAAGAAAAAAATAGTGATGGTGAAATTGTATATATATATGATGAAGAACTATTTAAAGAAAATCTAAAAGGAAAAATTTATAAAAAGCAGTTTCTTCTATACTCAGATAAAAAAAGAGAAGAAATGGCCAATAATACAATAGAATATATTAACGATTATTACGCATATATTGGTGAAAATCCAAGTTCTTCAGGCGTAACAAGTACAGGTCCATACACTTCTTGGAAACAGTACGAAGGTTCTTGGACTACAGTTCAACTTGGCTCATCTGGAAAAACAATTGCACAAATTGGGTGTGCGGCAACTTCTGTTTCAATATTAATTGCTAAAAGCGGTGTTCAAACAACAGTTGATACACTAAATCCTGGAACATTTGTAGAAACATTGAATGCAAATGGTGGTTTTGGTTCTGGCTCTTGTTTAGGATGCATCAATTGGGCAGCAGCCTCATCAGTAGCACCATCATTTAGATATGTTGGAAGAGCAAGTGTAAAAGATTATAGTAAAGAACAAAAATTAAGTACCTTAAAAACATTATTAGAGCAAGGATATTACGTAGTAGCAGAAGTTAAAGGTGATACTGGCGAGCATTGGGTTGCAATAGATGCTATTCAAAACAATAATATTCTGATGATTGATCCAGGATCTACAAGTACAAATTTATGGCAGACATATGCATGGCAAAATACAAGTACCTATGTATATTACCGAGTAGTATAGGAGACATTATGAGAAAAAAATATATTATACTTATCGCAATCATGATCATATATTGTTTAATACTATTTTTCTTTGTAGGACTAGACAACTTAAAAGGTGAACAAAGAGAAGCAACGATTATAATAGATACAGAAACAGCCTGGAAATTAGAAAAAAATAATTGGGTAAACATAATCAATAATATAAAAAATGGTGAATTAGATGACAAATTATTTACCGTTTTTATAAATAATGAAAATATTGGAAACTACTATTTAGAAAAAAGTAATAGTTGGCTACTATTCGATGAGAAAAAGAACCCATATAGCTATGAACTAGGAAGCTTCTTCGCGATTAGAGCTAATTATAGCGTAAATATATTAAATACTAACTACAATGAAATAACAGATATGGGTCCAGTAAATAAGGTACTTGCATCAAATAATATTATGGATGCTGAAGAATTTACTGTTAAATCACACTATCAAATTGATTTTGATAATGATGGCATCAAGGAAAATTTCTATGCAATCAGTAATGCCTTTGCCAGAGAAACAGCTCCAAGTAAAGTATTTAGTATAGTCTTTATGGAAAAAGACAATCAAATATATTACTTATATAATTCAATAGATGAAAACGATGGACAAAATGGTTGTAAGCCATACATAAACACTGTAATAGATTTAGACTATGATCAAAATTATGAAATAATTGTCTCATGTGGATATTATAGTATTCAAGAGCGTAATGATATGTTATATACATTTAAAAATAATAAATTTAATCTATTAATAGATAACCAATAAAAATAGTATTTAATATATAAATTATTAATTATTATATGATGACGATTTACCAAGTTAGTGATATAATAGGTGCCAGAAAGGGAGTAAGAGTATGAAATTTAAATTACGAGCAGATAAAGAAGATTGGTTAATATTTGGAGCTTTTGCTATATTTTTATTATACTTTGTTGCAATTGGTGTAGTAAATTTATCGACATTTGCTGAAACAGGAACATTGTCTGGTTTTAATCCATTCCCAGCCTTTTCTTCAAGATATTTTCTTACAACAATTGTACTATATCTCCTTGTTTTAGGCGGTATTTTCGTAAGTGTAAGTTCATACTTTTTTGAAAGAGAAAAAGGTTTTGGTATAACTACCGAAAAAAAAGACAAAGGATATTCTAGATGGGCTAAAGATAAGGAAATCATGGCCGAACTAGAACGTGTTGAAATAAAACAAAAAAATGCTAAAGCAGCTGGAATTCCATTAATTGTCAAAGAAAACGAAATGTGGGTTGATAATGGTGAATACCATTCACTAATAATTGGTGCTACTGGTTCTGGTAAAACACAAGGTATTGTATTTCCACAAGTACATAGTTTAGCCAAAGCCCGTGAATCAATGATTATTACTGACCCTAAAGGTGAAATTTACGAGAATACAAGTATGATGTTACGAGAAAGAGGATATCAAATTGTACTTCTAAACTTCCGTGATCCACAAAATGGTAGTGCATGGAATCCAATGACATTACCATATAAATTATATAAAGCAGGTAATCATGATAAAGCAATTGAGTTATTAGACGACTTAGCATTAAATATCTTATATGATGAATCAAACAAGAACGCCGACCCATTCTGGGAAAAAACATCAGCAGATTATTTTTCGGGAGTAGCATTAGGATTATTTGAAGATGCAAAACCAGAAGAAATTAATATTAATAGTATAAGTTTAGCTACTACAACTGGAGAAGAAAAGTTTGGTGGTTCAACTTATATTAAAGAATACTTTTCAGCAAAAGATCCAGCTAGTGCTGCTGCCATTAACGCCTCAAGTACAATTATGGCTCCAACAGAAACAAAGGGAAGTATCTTATCAGTATTTAAACAAAAAGTTAAGTTATTCGCATCTCGTGAAAATCTAAGTGAAATGTTATCCTATAGTGATGTAGATCTAGAAAGTATTGGTGAAAGACCAACTGCAGTATTCATCGTAATCCAAGATGAAAAGAAAACATATCACTCACTAGTAACAATTTTATTAAAGCAAATTTATGAAACATTAATAACTGTAGCTCAAAAACATGGTGGAAAATTACCAGTTCGTACAAATTTCATTCTAGATGAGTTTGCCAACATGCCACCATTAAAAGACGTAACCACAATGATTACTGCTGCACGTTCAAGAAAAATTCGTTTCACAATGATTATTCAAAACTTTGCTCAATTAGATTCAGTATATGGTAAAGAAGATGCAGAAACAATTCGTGGTAACTGTGGTAATATTATTTATTTAATCACAACAGAATTAAAGGCCTTGGAAGAAATTTCGAAAATGTGTGGAGAAGTAAAATCTAAAAAAGATGATAAAACTGCTTCAACACCATTAGTAACAGTATCAGATTTACAAAGAATGCAAATGTATGAAACAGTTATTCTACGTATGAGAAAACAACCATTTAAGACTAAATTAATTGCTAATCACAAGTTAGATTGGGGTAAGAAATATCCAATAGCTAAGTATCCAACTCGTGCTAAGCATAAAGTTCAAACATTTGACATAAAAGAATTTGTTAAAAATCAAAAGAAAAAGAAATTACTAGAAATGATGAATTCAGCTGACAACCAAGAAAAAGGACCATTAAAAGATAAGCCAGCATCAATGCCACCAAGAGGTTTTGGACAATCACCATTTGGAGCAAGTGGCTTTGAACCAAGCAATGATGTTGCAGATTTCTTAACACGTCCACAACAATCATTTGGCAATAAGGATATTATGCCAGCACCAGAAAGAAAAATTCCAGATTTCTTAAAAGAGCCAACGCCATTTGAACAGGCCAAGCCACTATCAACACCAATACAATCTGAGAAAACTGAATTTTCAAAAGAACAATCAGTTACACACCCTAAACCAAAGACACTTGATGATGACTTTGGATTCGATGTTGAAGACTTAGTGAAAAAGATCGATGCTAAAATTGCTCAACTTGAAGAGGAAGAAAGAAAGAATAAAGAAGCACAAGCTAAGGCTGAAAAAGAGAAAAAGGAAATTAAACCAATTGATTCATTACAATCATTATCAACAGAAAATACGTCTAAGCCAACTGAGCCAGTTCAATTACCATCACTTGATTGGGATATTTTGCCGCTTAGTACAGCTAAAGTTCCAAGTTCTGTATCCCCAACCACAACACCTAGTATCGAATTAAATGATGATAACGATGATGATGATTTCTTCGATGATTTTTTTGATAACTAATAAAAGGAGAAAAGAATATGAGTGCTAAAAAAGGACAAATGAATGATTTTGATTTGGAAGATGATTTAGAAGAATCATCAGATAATAAACAAAATTCAGAAGATTTAAAAAAATTTATTATAAAATTAATGGTAATAATTGGTGGTGGTGTACTATTATTAATATTAATTTTATCAATTTCTTCTGCTTTTACAAAGAAAATATATACATATGAACAAATTGAAGAAATAATGGTAAATGCTGCAAAGTCATACCTAAATGAAAATCCATCTCATCTTGCAATGGCCGATACAAAAATAATTGAAGTTCCTGTCGCAAATCTAGTTGCCTCAGGAAAAATGTATAGTCTTTCTGAATATGTGGCAGAAGGGGTATCATGTACAGGTTCTGTAACAGTTGCAAAAGTAGGAACAGAATATGTATATACGCCAAATTTAAATTGTGGTGATAGCTATAGTAGTACACCATTATATACAAAAGTATTACAAGATTCACCAATCACAACAAGTGGTTATGGACTATATAGTATGAATGGTGAAAAAGTATTTCGTGGAGAAAATGTCAATAACTATGTACAAATGGAAAAGGCATTATGGAGAATTGTAAAAATTAATTCTGATAACAGTATTACTTTAATTAAAGAAACACAAGTAGGTTTTACAGCTCCATGGGATAACAGATATAACGAATCGGTTGGATATAATGTTGGAGTAAACGTTTACGCAACAAGTAGAATTAAAGAATACTTAGAAACAGCTTACAATACTGAAAAAGAAGATGAAATTTTCTTAAGTGCAAACGATAAAGCAAAATTAATTTCATACGATTTATGCGTAGGTAGTAGAGCAACAAATTCTAAAACAAATACTAATGCAATTGAATGTCAAATAAAATCAGCATCTCAAAAACTAGGGTTACTAACAGTATCTGACTACATTAATGCAAGTGTTGATCCTAACTGTGTAACAGCAGAAAATCAATCATGCCAAAACTATAACTATTTAGTTCAAAATTATAACTGGTGGTTAGGAACTCCTGTTACTAATACTACTGATAGAGCATATTCAGTTAGTGTAAAAGGAGAGATAAAATCATCCACAACTGCTGACTATTATGGTGTAAGACCAGTTATTAAATTAAGCCCAACAGTCGCAATTACTGGAGGAACAGGAACATCTACTGATCCATATGTCATAAAATAGGAGTCTATAATTATTATAGATTCTTTTTTTTCATCTAATAAAGTGGAGGTGATATTCTTGAATATCAATATATCCGAATTATTACAAAAGAGTAAAAATGAATCCCTAAATATAATTGATATTAGAAATACTTCACGCTACAACCTAGGACATATCCCAACTGCCAAAAATATTCCACAGGATTACCTACTACTAAATCCCGAAAATTATCTTAATAAAAATGAACTTTACTACATATACTGTCAATATGGAACAAGCAGTAGACTTATTGTTGATAGGCTAAATCGCTTAGGATATAAAACAATTAATATTATAGGTGGATATAATTCTTACCAAATGATGAAGTCCTAACTGGACTTTTTCACTTTGAAGAACTTGAGTAATTCGAAACTTTGTACTATAATTATTCTAGAAGGTGATATATTGAATATAATAAATGATTTCATTAGTTACAGTACCGATCTTATAATTAACGGTGGACTAATCATCGGTGTTATTTTAATAATTTTAGAATCATTTATTCCTATACTACCACTAGGTGTTATGGTAGCCCTAATCACTAATGCCTATGGCTTATTTTTTGGGATAATAATTTCCTGGATAGCAAACTGTATCGGCTGCTACTCAACATATTTAATTTTTTATCATCTATCTGAAAAGATTACTAACAAAGTATTAAGTAGAAAAACAAGAAACAAAGTAATCGCTGGAACAGATAAATTCAAAAATATCCCACTTCCAAATTTAGCCGCAATCATAACACTACCTTTTACACCATCATTTTTAGTTAATATTCTTGCAGGAGTATCTAAAATGAATAAGAAAAAGTATTTAGTTGCTTTAGGAATTGGAAAAGTATTTATGATCTTGTTTTGGGCATATATTGGCAAAAGTTTTATTGAAAGTATGAGTGATATAAAAACAATTACTATTATTTCATTAATGCTTATAATTGCATATGTAGTTTCAAAAATAGTAAGTAAAAAGATAAATATCGAATAAAAAGGAGTAAAAAATGGAGTATATAATTATAATTTTATTAGTAATAAATCTAATATTAGGAATAATATCATTATTTAAAAATATAAATGAAAGTAATATTACAGAACGTTTAGGTAAATTAGAAGTCAATATGATGAAGGAAATGGGAGATTTTAAAAATGATTTAAGTCGTAATCTAAATAAAGATTTTACTAGTTTAAATGAACAATTAGAAAGAAGATTAATCGCTATAAATGAAAGAGTAAATGAACGCTTAGACCAAAATTTTGAAAAAACAAATAAGACATTTATGAATGTCATTGAAAGATTATCTAAGATAGATGAAGCTCAAAAGAAAATAGAAACTCTATCATCAGATATTGTTAGCTTACAAAGTATCTTAACAGATAAAAAAACAAGAGGAATCTTTGGTGAGGTAAATTTAAAACATATTTTAACAAGTGTTTTTGGTGAAAGAAATGACAACATATTTCGCCTTCAATACACACTAAGTACAGGTGTAATTGCAGATTCCGTAGTATTTGCTCCAGAACCACTTGGAACAATAGCGATCGATTCAAAGTTTCCACTAGAACACTATCAACTAATGGTTGATAAAAAATTAACGCAAGACATGCGTGATAATTATGAAAAAATGTTTAAACAAGACATGAAAAAACATATTGATGCTATCAGCAGTAAATATATTATTCCTGGAGAAACAACTGATCAAGCAATTTTATTCTTACCAGCCGAAGCAATATTTGCTGAAATAAATGCTTATCATCAAGATATAATTGATTATGCATACAAGAAAAGAGTCTGGATTACATCTCCAACAACTTTAATATCAACCTTAACAGTCGTTGAAATGATTATAAAAAATATGGAAAGAGATAAATATACCTCAATTATTCATGAAGAATTAAATAAATTAGGCTTAGAATTCGCAAGATATAAAGAACGTTGGGATAAGTTAGCTAGAAGTATTCAAACTGTTAATAAAGACGTAGAAAATGTCTCAATCACTACTGATAAGATTACAAGAAAATTTGAAACTATCAATAAAGTAGAAGTAAGTAAATTAATAAGCGAAAACATCAAAGAATTAGAAGAAAAAACTGATTACTATGTATAATCAGTTTTTATATACTAGGAAGTTGCATTTTTAACATATAAAACTATTTTTTTGATGGCAAAAAATTCACTTGTAAGATATCTTGATAAATATTATTTTTGACTTTATTATCCTAATTCAATATAAAGACTATTTTTATGTCTACTATAAAACATTTAATTTTAATATTTCGTCTATAAAAAAATAAAAATCATAAAATATATCATGATAACAAAAATATTTATAATGCTAGTATTATTCTTTTTAATGGCTATTGGATTAACTTATATAATTATTTATATTAATTTATTTACTTTTGGATATACTATAAAAGAATACTTAATATTTATATTAAAACAGCCAGAATGTTATTTGTTTTTTATCTGTTTTTTTATTGAACTACTATGTATATTTACTTGGAAAGGAAAAAGAAAATGAATTATATTTATGATATTTTACTAAATTTTACTGATAGTGATCGTTTAATTGAATTTTATGAGTGGAGTGAGCTAGATTGCTTCGATCATATTAAGAGGATGCCGATTTATCGTATATCATCAAAACAAATGCAAGAAATTTGTGAAAACAAAATCCTAGCGTCAAAAGAACTTCTAGAGGAAATAAAAGGGCAAACAATCTCTTATAAAAATAAAAAGGATATAAAATATGGTTTACTAATATCTGATTTAAATAAAGCTTTGGCGTTAGAATTCAATAGTAAAGGTAACCTTATTAGTAAGAGTAGTCTCCTTTTAGATGAAGAAGAAGATATAATGGAAGAATCAAGGATCTTAGATGAGATAACTTTAAACTATAAAATTTTAGAACCATATAAAATTGACTATTATTTAACAAGAGAAGAAAGCTTTAAAAGAAACTATTTATTAAAAGAATTAGAGTATATTTCTAAAATAAAAGACTATGAAAAGTTAAATTATTTATATGAAGAAGTTTTTAGTAAAGATAATTTATCATTTGCTGAAAGATTATCTAGATTAACTGAAAATATAAAAAATAATTATAACAATAAACATAACGAACTATATGAAATAGTTCGCCTTACATACATAAAAAAATAGGCTACAATTAGTAGTCTATTTTCATTGCTTTCTTAACTTCGACCATTTTATTTTTAGCTTTTTCTCTTGCTACTTTAGTTCCATCATCAAGAATTCTTTTTACCTCATCTGGATTTTCTTCGTAAAATTTACGTTTTTCTTGAATTGGTTTTAAGAAATTATTCATAGCTTCAATAAGTTCTTTTTTACATTGAACACAGCCACGAGCACCTTTTTTACATTCACTACATACAGTTTCTAAATTATCTTTATTGACTAATTTTTGATAGTAGTAAACCATACATACATCAGGATTAGCAGGGTCATCTTTCTTTATTTTGTTAGGATCAGTAACTGCACCCATAATTTTTGTTTTAACAGTTGCCTCATCATCAACTAAATAAATAGCATTACCTAAGCTTTTACCCATTTTTTCATTACCATCAAGTCCTTTAACACGTGTAGTTTCACTTAATACTTGTTGTGGCTCTTTAAATACATCACCATAAATTGAATTGAATTTGCGAACTATTTCACGACATTGTTCAAGAAGTGGTAATTGATCATCACCAACTGGTACAACTTCACCATCAAACGCCGTAATATCTGCTGCCTGTGATACTGGATATCCTAAGAAACCATAAGTAATACTTTCACCATTATTTCCAAATAATTCTTTTTTATTAGCAATCTCACTTTTAACAGTAGGGTTTCTTTCAAGACGTGCTACTGTAACTAAATTAGAGTAAAAAACTGTTAATTCTGCAATTTCAGGTATCTTAGATTGTATAAAGAAATGTACTTTGTTAGGATCCATTCCGATTGCAAGTAAATCTTTAGTAATTTCATATACGTTAAGTCGTACTTTATCAGGATTATTAAAATTATCAGTTAATGCTTGAACATCAGCAATCTCTAAAAAGAATTCATAATCATCTTGAAGTTTTAAATAGTTTTTACATGCTCCAAAATAGTGACCTAAATGCAAATTTCCAGTAGGTCTTAATCCAGTTAATATTGTTTTTTTCATAAACATCACTTCCTAACATGTATTTTAGCATAAAAACATTTAATTATAAATAGAAATGTTTATTAACTACATCTACTAAATAAATTGAAAAAAGGTTGTCTAAAAATAGATTATAAGTTATAATATTAGTCGTTGGAGGGATATAAATGGCAAAAGAAAAAGAAACAAAAAAAGCTACTAAAGCAAATGTTCATGAAGTAGTAGTTAAAATAGAAGGAAAAGAATGGACTGAAGCAATCGATAAAGCTTTCGCTAAAAAACAAAAAACAGTTAAAGTAGATGGATTCCGTCCAGGAAAAGTACCAAGAGATATTTATGAAAAACGTTTTGGTAAAGAATCACTATTTATTGATGCAGCAGATATGGTATTACAAGATGCTTACGTTAAAGCAATGGAAGATTCAAAATTAGTTCCTGTTGTACAACCAGCAGTAGATTTAAAGAGTCTAGCTGAAGAAGGTGTAGAATTTGTCTTTAAAATTACTACTAAACCAGAAGTTAAAGTTAATAAATATAAAGGATTAAATATCAAGCCAGAAACTGTTGAAGTAACAGATGAAGAAATTAATCACGAACTTGGACATTTATTAGAAAGATATACTGAATTAGTATCTAAAGAAGAAGGTGCTGTTGAAAACGGAGATATCGCTATTATTGACTTTGAAGGATTCAAAGATGGTGTAGCATTCGATGGAGGAAAAGGTGAAAATTATTCTTTAGAAATCGGTTCAAATACATTCATCCCAGGATTTGAAGAACAAGTTATTGGTATGAAAGTAGGGGAAGAAAAAGATTTAAATTTATCATTCCCAGAAGATTACGGAGCAAAAGATTTAGCTGGAGCTGCTGTAGTATTTAAAGTTAAAGTAAATGAAATCAAGCAAAAACAAGCAAGAGAATTAGATGAAGAATTCTTTGAAGATTTAGCAATGGAAGGCGTAACTTCAGAAGAAACTTTAAAAGAAGAAATTAAAAATTCAATTAAAGCACAAAAAGAAATGGATGCTGAAAACAACTATATTGATAGAATATTAGAAGAAGTATCAAAAAATGTTGAAGTTGATATCCCAGAAGAAATGGTTGAAGAAGAAGTTAATCGTTTATTAGGAAGATTCGAAGAACAAATGAAAATGCAAGGAATCTCTCTAGATTTATATTATAAATTTACAAACTCAACTGAAGCTGATTTAAAAGCACAATTAGAAAAAGAAGGCTATTCAAATGTTTTATATCGTTTAATGCTTGAAGAAATCATGAACCTAGAAAAGATTGAAGTAAGTATGGAAGAAGCTGAAAAAGAAGCTGAAGAATTAGCTAGAAAATACGATATGGATAAAGATCAATTCTTAGCACAATTCGGTGGAATTGATATGATTCAATATGATTTAGAAATGCGTAAAACTATTGAATTACTAAAAGAAGCTAACAAATAATGTAGTTTTAAAAGTCACAAAATAGGCCTAGGATATAGGTCTATTTTTCTTTACCAAAAATTAACAAATTAAATTAAAAAAAATTTACCTTTTTCATTGAAAAAAAAATATTTTCCTTTATAATAGTAAGCAGTATTAAAAATTTGGAGGTGATTATCAATTGGATTCTAATAAATTATTAGTTTTAATTATAAATGACATGGTCATCTTTCCAAATAATGAAGTTCGTCTTGAATATGATAATACTTATGATCGCCAGATGGTTGAAATTGTAGATAAAATCACTGGCGATTATATGTTATTGGTAAATCCAATAGATGATGATACCGATATAGATATAACGTCATTACCTCGATATGGCGTGCTTGGAAGATTAAAATTAAAAATAAATGTTCCAAATGGGAAAACAAGAATTGTTATAGAAGGATTACAACGTGTTGAATTATCAAACTACACATCCGAAGAAAAACTTTACCGCGCAAATTATAAGAACATTGAAATTCCAACAAGTAAGGAAGATGAAAATTACATCAATGTCTTAATTCGTGCCCTAGAAAGATATATCGATAAAGTACCATATATGGGTAATGCCATTATGAGTCAGTTAGCTAATATTAACAATTTAAGTGATTTATGCGATTTAATTGCAAGTTTCTTAACAATTGATTATAAACGAAAAAGAAAGTATATAACTACAATCGACCCAATTGAGAGATGCAAAAACTTAATTGAAGATATGAATGAGGATTTAAAATTCGTCGAATTAGAACAAAAAATTGAAGCAGAAGTTGAAAAAGAGTTAAGTCAATCTCAAAAAGAATATTTCTTACGCGAAAAAATTAAAGCCATGCAAAAAGAGCTTGGTGAAGCAAATAGTAAGGATGAAGAAATAATTAAACTAAAAAAGAAATGTTCAAAGTTAAAATGCAACAGCAAGGTCAAAGAAAAAATAGTACATGAAATTGCTCGTTATGAAGCAATTCACAGCAATTCACCTGAATTAGGAATGATTAGAGACTACTTGGATTGGATGCTAAACCTTCCTTGGCATAATTATACAAAGGATACTGAAGATTTGACTAAAGTTAAAAATATTTTAGATAATTCACACTATGCTTTAGAAGAAGTAAAAGATCGTATTTTAGAATACTTAGCTGTAAAGCAAAACACTAATAGTTTGCGTAGTCCAATTCTTTGTTTAGTTGGCCCACCAGGAGTAGGTAAAACTTCTCTTGCGTTAAGCATTGCGAAAAGCCTAAACAGAAAAACTGCTAAGATTAGCGTTGGTGGAATTAATGATGAAGCTGAAATAATTGGTCATAGAAGGACCTATGTAGGTGCTAATCCTGGAAGAATAATCCAAGGCATTCGTAAAGCTGGTACTACCAATCCTGTATTTATCATTGACGAGATTGACAAAATGACTAAAGATATCAAAGGAGATCCTGCTAGTAGTCTTCTTGAAGTCCTAGATCCAGAACAAAACAGTAAATTTTCAGATCACTATATTGAAGAAGAATTTGATTTATCAAAAGTTTTATTCATCGCAACAGCTAATTACATAGAACAAATTCCATATGAATTAAGAGACCGTTTAGAAATAATTACTTTGTCTAGTTATACCGAGTACGAAAAACTAGATATTGCTAAACGCCACTTAATACCAAAAGAATTAGAAGAGCATGGTTTAACGCCACTTCAAGTTCAAATTGATGATCAAGCACTTATGGTAATAATTAGAAATTACACTAAAGAAGCAGGTGTCCGTGAACTAGAAAGAGTAATTGCAACTTTATTTAGAAAAATAGTAAAAAAATTATTATTAGAAAAAGATTATAGTTTCTATAATATAACTGAAGATATGCTTGAAGAATTCTTAGGCAAGAAAAAATACTTGTATTCAGATAATAATAATCAAGACGAAGTCGGTGTAGTAAATGGAATGGCCTATACTATTTTTGGAGGAGATATTCTCCCAATTGAAGCAACCTTGTATAAAGGAAAAGGAGAATTAATATTGACCGGTTCTTTAGGCGAAGTAATGCAAGAATCATGTCGAATTGCTTTAAGCTATATCAAGGCTAATTTGACGGAATTTAATATAAAGCCAGAATTATTAGAAGAAAATGATATTCACATTCATGTTCCAGAAGGAGCTGTCAATAAGGATGGTCCATCAGCTGGCATCACGATAACCACAGCCCTAATCAGTCTATTGACAAATAAAAAAGTAAATAAAGATATTTCAATGACTGGTGAAATAACACTTCGTGGACGTGTACTAGCAATTGGAGGCCTAAAAGAGAAGATTATTGGTGCTCATCGTGCTGGTATCAGGAAAATATTTATTCCTCAAGAAAATTCAAAAGATCTAGATGAAATAACAGCGGATATTAAAAAAGATATTGAATTTACGTTTGTTTCTAATTATCATGAAATATATAAATCATTATTTAACTAATAAAAGAAGAATGAAAATTCTTCTTTTTTCATATGCTTTTTGTAGGAGGATATGAAAAAGGCATAATAAGCTGAGTATCTAAAAGAATTATATGAAAAAAACAATATCTTTTAATAAAACAATAGATTTTCCTACTATGATTGGCGAAGTAACCGCTATATCCCTTGATCATAATTTAAAGTTTATTGATGAAAGTAATATTACTGGTGATTTGAAAATTACAGGTCGCTATAAAATGACTGAAGCGTCTCGCCTAGAAGAAGATTTTGATCATCAACTACCAGTTGAAATCATACTTACAGAAAAACTAGATTTGGAAACTGCTAAAGTTGATGTAGAAGATTTCTATTATGAAATAGAAAACGATGATACTATGACATGCTATATTGATATTAAGGTTGAAGGTGTAGAAGTAGTAGAAGAATTAGAACAAGAAGACCAAAATTTAATTGACATTGAGGAAATAAAAAAGGTTGAAGATTATAAGGAAGAGGTAGTAGAAGCTCAAGACCGTTGTCTAGAAACAGAAAATGATACTCCAACAATTGAACCAATCATTGAAGAACCTGAAGTACCAGGCACATCTTTAGAAGAAGAAAACAGAGAATGCGATGGAGAAGATAATGGTGAAATGGAGAGTGTAGAAATGGAAAATATTGAAATAAAAAAGGTTGAAATGGAGAATGTAAAAATGGCTAAAGTAGAAGATTTGAATCCAGAGGTACTTGAATTAAATCAAGGAGTAGGTTCCCTATTTTCATCATTTAAAGATAGTGATGAAACATTCGCAACTTATTCAGTTTATATCTTACGTCAAGAGGAAACTATCCAAACTATAATTGAAAAATATAAAATTACAAAAGAAGAATTAGAAAAGTATAATGATTTAACTAATCTTTCAATAGGAACAAAAATAATTATCCCAACAACAAATGAATAAAGAACAAGAAGTACTAGAAAGATATAATATAACACCCAAAAAGATTAGTTATCAAAACAAAGTAAAAGTTATCACAACAGATACAGAAGGCTATTGTCTTAAATTAAAAGAAAGCGCCACCGCTTCAACTTATGAGTACTTAGAATGCCATGGTTTTCAAAACTATTTACGGCAAATAAATGATTCAAATGAACCATATGAACTTTATCCATATATAATGGAAAAAAATATTGACAGAGAAACAAAAGCAATTGACTTAATATATACATTAAGTCTTCTTCATAATCGTACAACAACATATCAAGAAATAAATCTTGATAAAATAAAGGAAATTTATGAAGAAACAACGAATAAGATAAATTATTTTTTATCATATTATTACGATTTACAGGACTATATCGAAAACAAAGTCTATATGTCTCCAGCAGAATATCTACTAATTAGAAATATTAATTTTGTTTATATTTCATTAAATAATGCCCGCCATGATATTGATAAATGGTACAAATTAAAACAACAAGCGCCAAAAGAGCGTCAAGTGTTTTTACACAATAATGTATCTCTTGATCATTTCTTAGAAGGCGATAATAGTTATTTAATTAACTGGAAAAAAGCTACACGAGGAAATGTTATTTATGACTTTTTATCGTTTTTTAAAAATGAATATAAGGGGTTGGAAATGGAAAGCCTCTACAACATTTATCAAAGCAAATATCAATATACAGAAGATGAAAAACTATTGTTTTCATCTCTCATTCAACTGCCTTGGAAACTAACTTTTAAAGAATCAAATTATATTAATACACTTCGTGTTAAGGAAATGCTTGACTATTTAGAAAAGGCCAATAAATTGATATTAAAAGAGCACGAAAAAGACCAAAAAGCACAAAAGGAAGAAATCCAGCAGTAAAATAACTGCATTAAGTCGTGTCGTAATAAAAAGTAAAAGTAACATCTGATAAAAAAGTATTATAAATGTAACAAGAATAAGTGCTAAATAGATGATATTTCCTCGTCTTTTTTGCTTACAAGAATTACACTTGCAAAAGAATGGATGTTTAATGTTCATACCTCTTCACCTATAGTAATTTATGCCAGAAAAAATTAATATGTTACGACAATCAAAATTATTGACACAATCAACAGATTTGCTATAATAAAGATGATATTTATTAATATCAATAGGAGGTTATAATATGGAATTAAAAGGAAGTAAAACAGAGCAAAACTTACTTACAGCTTTTGCCGGAGAAAGTCAAGCTAGAAATAAATATAGTTTTTACGCAAGCAAAGCAAAGAAAGATGGTTATGAGCAATTAGCTGCAATTTTTGAAGAAACTGCAAATAACGAAAAAGAGCATGCTAAATTATGGTTCAAAGAATTACATGGTGGAGAAATTCCAACTACATCTGAAAATTTAAAAGATGCTGCAGCAGGTGAAAATTATGAATGGACAGAAATGTACAAAGAATTTGCTGAAACAGCTAGAGAAGAAGGATTTACTCGTTTAGCATACTTATTTGAAAAAGTAGGCGAAATCGAAAAAGAACATGAAGAAAGATATTTAAGATTATTAAAAAATATCGAAGACGATCGAGTATTTAAAAAAGATGGCAACAAGATTTGGGTATGCCGCAACTGTGGATACGTTTATGAAGGAACAGAAGCTTTAGCTGTTTGTCCAGTATGTGCTCATCCACAAAGCTTTATGGAAGTTAAAGCAGACAACTACATGTAATTAAAAATAAATAAAATGATAAAAAGGCAAATTACTAACTAGTAGTCTGTCTTTTTTCGTTGCATAAATATCAAAATGTATAAAATATTTAATATAATAATTTTTTCTAAATTATGTAAGGAACAATTAAAATATTGCTAATAATATAAATGTAGAGAATAGAAATTATTTATATGATATTTCCTATAATGAAAAAACATGACATAGCTTGCAAAGTTAAGCATGTGAAATAAAAATCTTATAAGCTAACAGAAACTAACTAAATGCAAGTTCAGTCTCTAATTCAATGTCATTTATTGCAATAAATAAAAGTATTGTACCAGCAATCATAATAAGAGTAGAAGCGGTAAGATTAGCTTTATTGAAGAATTTTTTTTCATGAGAATCAGTCGGTTTTAAATTTTTTACATCCCGATAACTATCATTAAAAAAATATACATAAACAGCCAGAGCAATCGAAAAAATCAAAATAGTTAGTTTTCTATATTTTTCTCTAGCTGGAATGTTATCATATTTATAATATTGTCTTTCTAATGAATTGGCATAAAAAGAAAGTCCAATTATCACCAAATAGACAATCCAAATATATTCTTCTATTCGTATTTTTTTAAGTATTTCTAATCGTTCATCCATAATAAAGTATATTCAAAGATAAGTCAATTTTTGTCAAAAATAATCTTAGTTTAATAAGTTTTTGCATATTAATTATTAAGGTGATTCTAATGAATTTTATCCCTAATGTAGAACCTAAAATATTTTCACTTAGCGCTATAGCCGTTGGTTACTTATTAATTGATGATCTAACAGCTAATGAACAGAATGCCCTAGGAAACTGGTTGATGCTAACGGCACAAGTTTTATGTACAAATGCCTTTTATAAACAGGTCATGCAAGAAAGAGGACAAGATACAAGCAAAACTAAAAATATAACAGAAGAAGACGAAATAGAAATGTTAAAGAAAATGGTTAATGCTTTAAACCAGGAAATTTCAAATTTAAAATCTTCTACTCGAAGTTGAACTATCACCAGTTGAAATAGATAATTGAAAGTATAGAAAACAAGTTATTCCAACGAGCATTAGAACACTTCCTACAAATCTGATTTGATATGTCTCTTCGTTAGGATATTTTTTTAAATCATTATAATTTCGTGCAAAGAAGTAAAAGTAAATAATAGTAGTAACTGTTAAAATACCAATAAATATTTTTCTCGCCAAAATATCCGCATCTCTATCATTGGCTTGAACTGATCTTTTAATCAATTCATCACCATAAATACTAAAAGCAGCAACCGCAATATAAACAACCCAAATTATATTTTCAAAATTAAGTCTTCTAAGTAATGCTTCTTGTTCATTCATAGTAAAAATATATGCGTAAATAATAATTTATTATCTCTTAATTATATGATATAATCTATAAGTAATTGAGGTGATACCATGAAAAACAAAGAATTACTTGCCCCAGTAGGTTCAATGGACTGTCTAAAACAAGCAATTCATAACGGAGCAGATGCCGTCTATTTAGGGTGCAAAAACTTTGGCGCCAGAAAATTTGCAACAAATTTTACTAATGATGAGATACTAGAAGCAATAAAGTTATGTCACCTATACGGTGTTAAAATTTACGCTACAATGAATACTTTAATTAAGGATAGTGAAGTAGATGAATTTTTAAACCAAATTGAATTTCTTCACAAAAATGGTATTGATGCAGTAATAGTCCAAGATTTTGGTATGATTTGTTTAATCCGCGAGAAGTATCCAAATCTTGAAATCCACGCCTCAACACAAGCTAATACTTCTGCCAAGGAAACAGCAAAATTGTTTTACGATTTGGGAGTTAAAAGAGTAGTTTTTTCAAGGGAAATGAGCTTGGAAGAAATTGAAAGTATAGATGTTCCAATCGAAAAAGAAGTCTTTGTTCATGGAGCTTTATGTATCTGCTATTCCGGTTGTTGCTTAATGAGTAGCATGCTTGGAACAAGAAGCGGTAATCGTGGAGAATGTGCCGGAAGTTGTCGTCTACCATATAGTTTGGAAGATAATGGAAAGATAGTCAATGAAAACAAATACTTATTAAGTACAAAAGAATTGAATTCTGCACCAAATTTCAAACGTATTTTAGAAAGTGATATACTAAGTTTCAAAATTGAAGGTCGCATGAAAAGTCCAGAATATGTAGGCTTTATTACAAAATATTATCGAGCTCTAATTGATAATAATGGTAATATTGATATAAAGAAATATGATGACCAGTTAAAAACAATTTTTAATCGTGAATTTACTAAAGGTCATCTACTAAATTGTACTGTTAAAGAGCTAATGAACACTAAAACTCCAAATCATATAGGGTTAGAGATAGGTCAAGTAATTGAGGTTACAAAAGATAAAATAAAGATAAAACTAAAACATCCACTTAATCAGCAAGATGGAGTTCGTTTCTTAAAATCTGGAACAGGTTTTATTGTAAATTATATCTATGATGAAAAAGGAAAAATGATAAATTCAGCTACTAATATTTGTTATGTTGATAATAAAGTTGGTTTAACAATAAATGACGTCGTAGCAAAAACTCAAGATTATAAATTGCTAAATGAATTGAAAAACTATCCTCTTAAAAAAATAAAAGTAACAATTAAAGCAAAATGTTTATTGAATAAACCATTAGAAATTATGATATCTGATGGAAAGAATGATATAGTTGTAACAGGAAACAATGTTGAAAAATCAATAAATGCACCAATTACTATAGATAGATTAGAACAACAAATGACTAAATTAGGAGAAACACCATTTATTTGTAAAAACATTTCTATTGATTGTGATAATGATATTTTTATTTCAATAAAAGAAATAAATGAATTACGACGCGAAGCAGTAGCAAAATTAATTAATATAAGAGAAAATAAAAAGAAAGATATTATAATCAAAGAAGTTAATTTTAAAAGTACAAAACAAGCTAATATTTTTGGTACATCAGCATCAGTTTATAATGAAGAACAATTAAATACCTGTCTTGATTTAAAACTAAACAGAATATATATAGCAGATGAAAACTTATATGAAAAGTATAAAGAATTAAATAATGTTTACTATAAGTTACCACGATGCAGTAGAAATATAGCAGCTAATTTAAAGGAGAAAAACATTACCTCTGATTACTTTGATTTTTCCTTATTAGACACAATTGGCGATTATGGTTTGAATGTCTATAATGCATACACTGTATATTATTTAAACAGATTAGGCTTAACTTTAGTTAATGCCTCTGTAGAACTTACTGAGTTTGAAATAAATAATCTAATCAAAACTTATATAAAATTATTTAAATGCTATCCAAGTATTGAAGTATTAGTTTATGGACGTGTAGAAAATATGATTATTAACGATAATATTTTAGAGCTTAAAGATAATAGTCATACTTATAACTTGATTGACATAAAAAAACGTAAATTTCCAGTGTATTTTGATCAAACCAATACGCATATCTTAAACTATCAAAATACGGAACTGAATACATCTAACATCACAGAACAAATCGCACTAAGATTTGATTTTTATGACGAAAATGCAACTCAAATTAAACAAATTGTAAACTCTTATCGCAATTAAAATACTGTTGTTAAAATATGCTAAACTGTGTTAAAATAATATTAGATAGGAAGTGAGTTAATGAAAGAACAAGAACGTAAAATTCCACTGAAAAATTATATAATCCTTTTCTTTGCTTTTCTAATAACAATCGGCATAACACTATATTTTTGCAAATGCTATCACGTATATAGTGACAGTATGAGAGAAATTCCCGTAATCAGAGGAGTGTTATCAGAAATTACAAGTGAAGAGTTAGATCATTATGTTCAAGAAAATCCTAACTGTACAGTTTATATGTGTACTGCAAGTGATCAAAAATGTCGTGATTTTGAAGAAGATTTTAGCAAACTAATCAAGAAAAAAGATTTACAAGAAAAAATTGTCTATTTAAATTTAAGTAATGTTGATCAAGACGAATTTATAAAATCATTTAATGATAAATACAAATACAAAGTGGAACTTACATCAAACTATCCAGCAATTATAATGTTTGAAGAAACAAATATCAGTACCATGCTTCAAGAAATAGATGATGAGTTAACAATTACTAGAGCTAAACAATTTATAGAATTAAATAAAATAGGAGAGTAATCTCCTTTTAAAGTAGGAGGAAAAGATGAATAATATCGTTTTATTTGAACCAGAAATACCACAAAATACAGGAAATATTATGCGTACATGTGTCGCAACCAATACAAGATTACACCTAATTAAACCACTTGGCTTTAAATTAGATGACGCCCATTTGAAAAGAAGCGGTGTAAACTATATTGATAAACTTGAATATACAGTTTATGAAAACTATCAAGAATTTAAAGAAAAAAATCCAGGAGTATATTACTATTTCACCCGCTATGGTCAAAAACCGCATACAAGTTTTGATTATAGTAATAAAGAAAATGAAAACTTATATTTTATTTTCGGCAAAGAATCAACTGGTATCCCAAAAGAAATTTTAAAGGAAGATTTAGAACATTGTATGAGAATTCCAATGACAAGCAACGTTAGAGCACTAAATGTTTCTAATAGTGTAGCAATAGTTATTTATGAAGCGCTTCGTCAACAAGATTTTAATGACTTGCTACGTGAAGAACCACATAAAGGGAAAGACTATTTAGAAAAGTAGAAAAGGTAAGAAAATGATCACTAAAGAAGAAATAGAAAGAAGTATTATAACAAAATACCGTAAAAGCATTTGGCGTCCTTTCACAAAAGCTATAAGAGATTACGAATTAATATCAGAAAATGACAAAATTGCCGTTTGTATCTCCGGCGGTAAAGATTCAATGATTCTGGCAAAATGCCTAGAGGAATTACAAAAACATGGCAAAGTAAAATTCGACCTCGAATACATCGTAATGGATCCAGGATACAATAAAGAAAATAGAGAAAAGATAATTGAAAACGCAAAAAAACTAGGTATAAATATCAATATATTTAATTCTGACATTTTCGATGTCATAAATACTCACGCTGCCGACTCACCTTGTTATCTATGTGCTAGAATGCGTAGAGGTTTTTTATATAATCGTGCCCAAGAATTAGGCTGCAACAAAATAGCCCTTGGTCATCACTTTGACGACGTGATTGAAACCATTATGTTGTCAATGTTGTATGGTGGAGAATATAAAGGAATGATGCCCAAACTTAAAAGCACGAATTTTAAAGGAATGGAATTAATAAGACCTCTATATTTAGTTAGAGAATCAGATATAATTAACTGGTCAAAAAGTAATGAGCTAGACTTTATAAATTGTGCCTGCAAATTCACATCAAAAGAATCAAAAAAAGATTCCAAACGTTTAGAAATAAAAAATCTTATTAAAGAACTAGAAAAAGTTAATAAAAATGTTGCATATAACATCTTCAAATCTAGTGAAAACGTAAACATCGATACTGTCTTAGCCGTAAAAACAAATAATCAAAAACATTCTTTTCTAGAAGAATATGATAAAAAATAAATTAATAAATGAATAAAGAAAAGCTCTTTTCATCATAATTGATTTGAAAGGAGCTTTTAAAATGGCTAAATATAAAGTAGAAATCAGTGGTATAAATACAAACGATATCGTAGTTCTTACTAATGAAGAAATGACAGAATTATTTAAAAAAACAAAAGAAGGCGACTTATTTGCTAGAGATTTATTAGTAAGTGGTAATTTAAAACTAGTTTTATCTATATTAAGACAATTCTCTAATAAAACTGACAATATGGATGATTTATTTCAAATTGGTTGTATTGGTTTATTAAAGGCAATTGATAATTTCGATTTAAGTCACGAAGTAAAGTTTTCAACATATGCCGTACCAATGATTATGGGAGAAGTACGACGCTATATAAGGGATAACAGTCAAGTCAGAATAAGTCGTTCTATCAAAGACATTGCATATAAGTCTCTAAAAATAAAAGAAGCATATATTGCAGAACATGCAAAAGAACCAGAAATTGAATATATCGCTAAAGAATTAGGTGTTTCAAGAAGTGATGTAATAACAGCATTAGAGTCACTAAAAGAACCTGTAAGCATGTTTGAACCAATATATAATGATGGTGGAGATACTATTTTTCTATTTGATCAAATAGAGGACAAAAAAACAAATAATGCTGAATTATCTAATAGAATCGCTTTAGAAGATGCTATAAACGAATTAGATAGAAGAGAAAAAATGATTTTAGATGAGCGCTATATTGTTGGAAAAACTCAAATGGAAATAGCAGAAGAATTAAATATCAGTCAAGCTCAAGTATCAAGATTAGAAAAAAGAGCCATAAAACAACTAAAAAAAGTTTTAAAATAACGCATACTAAAATCCGCATAAATCTCCAATTTAAAAATATACTTAAGTAAAGGTGATTAATATGCGATTATCAGATTTACAAACAAAAAACATTGTCAGCATAAATGATGGTAAAAACATTGGCACAATTATTGATGCCAACATAACAGAAGATGGAAATGTCGATACACTTGTAATTGAAGCTAGTAAAAATTTTTTCTCCTTAAATAGAGAAAGCGATATCGAAGTAAAATGGAAAGATATAACTAAAATAGGTGAGGACGTTATTTTAGTAAAAATTGGTTATCATGAATAAATTAAAATACGCTTTATGGTTACTATTAGCCAATGTAGTATTTTCTTTTTTTTTATTAAGCCTCATCGGCAAAAAACTAAATTCAACTCTATCAAATTATGTAAATATTGAGGCAAATCGCTTTGCAAATAACGTAGTAAATTCAACAGTAAATGAAATGATTATCAAAAATTATGAAGAGGATTTATTTATAATAAAGCAAAACGAAGCTGGAGAGATTGAAATGCTTGATTACAATACTCAAAAAGTTAATGAATTATTATTAGATATTACAAATGAAATTCAAGATAAATTAACAAATCTAGAAGAAGGAAAAATAGCAGATTTGGAAATATCTAACAATTTCAAATTGAAAAATTTAACATTAATAAGGAATGGGGTATTATGTGAGGTACCAATTGGTGCACTAAAAGGAAACATGCTATTTTCAAACATTGGCCCAAACATTCCTATAAAATTATCCTTTATAGGTCAAGTTCAATCAAATTTAGAAACAAAAATTTCAAGTTACGGAATAAATAATATTGTAATTGAAACAAATGTAGTTGTAGAAGTAGAAGAACAAATTACCATGCCTACAACATCTGAAAAAAGTCTTTTAATAATAACAGCCCCTCTAACAATAAAAATTATAAAAGGAACTGTTCCAAATTACTATGCTTCAAGTATTGAAAAATCCTCAGATTCAATTTCAGTACCATTCGAATAATTGATATGAAAATCTTTATGTTCAACATTATACGTGTTATAATTAAAATGAGGTGCAATATGAAAATTATAGAATTAAATGGAAAAAAATATGAATTAATAGAAAATGATGGTAATTGTTTTAACATTGAAGAAGTAAAAGAAAGAGTAACTGAATACTTTGATAGCTTTGATTATATATTTGGAGATTATGCATATGATAAGGTTAGATTAAAAGGATTCAACGATTCAAATAATAAAAAAGCCAATAAAATCAACAATATAAAGAATTTAGAAGAATATAAAAAAAATTATTGCAGTTATGGTGCCAAAACTTTCCTCCTAAAAAAAGTGAAGTAAAAAGCTTGTAATTATATGAAAATATGTTAAAATGATAATATATGAATAATAAGGAGGATTATTATATATGGTAGAAAATAAGGCTAATGAGAAAAAAATTATGTCAATTGTTTCTAACGACGGTTCTGTAGAAGAAGTTGAAGTAATATTAGCTTTCGAATTTAAAGATACAGGAAAAGAATACGTAGTATATACAAAAAACGAACGAGATGAAAACGAAAATATAACAGTATATGTTTCAAATATAGATCGCACAACTGGTGAACCAAAACTACTAGGCGTAGAAAATGAAACTGAATGGAATAGAATTAAAGACGTGTTGCGTGAGTTGTCAAAATCAGAATAATAAATAGGAGGTCTAAATATGACAGTATTAGAAAATGTAGAGCTATGTGATAATGGATATGTAGAGACTAGAAGTATTAATGTAGCTCAAAAAATTAAATTAAGAGCTCCATCGTATCAGGCAATAACAACAAAATATGTTGCTTATACAAATAGTCAAGAAAGTACATCTGAAACTTCGATGACAGCTAGTGAACCAACACAAAATGCAGCATCAGCGCCAGTTACTCCAACAGTTGAAATCACTAAAGTAGTTGCTATAAATCCAGCAGTTGCTGAAGCACTTATTTTATTAGAAATAAATGGTAGAATTAATAGTGAAGGATATAAAGCATTAAAAGTTAAACCATCAATGTGCGAGAATATGAAAAAAAATAGTGCCACTGAAAAAAGTCAAGAATTGCCTCAAGAGATGCCTACGACAGAATCACTTACTGAAATGGAAAGTACAATTGAAAATGCACCTTTAGATTTAGAATTAAATGAAGAACAATCTACTACTAAAGTGAGTAGAAATGGTGCAACAATTGCTAAAATCGAAAAATTTACTTCAGAAGATGCACAAACAGCACAAATTGCCTCAGAAGAAGTAACTCCAGTATCTCCAACTGTAGTGGAAGAATCATCTGCAAGAGCAATATCTAGAGATGTACCACTAGTAGCACCAGAGAGACCAGTTGTTGCTGAAGAAAATGATTTGCAAGTAGCTCCAAAAGAAGAGTTAGAACAGCCAAAAAGCAAATTTGATAATATACTAAACGTAAGTTTTGCAAATAATATTAGTAGTTTGGCAGAATTGAAAGAATACTTAGAACAAACTGCAAGATTAAAACAAGAAGCTAATCAAGCAAAAATTAAAGAAGAAGAGGCAAAGAAAAGTGCAGAACGCGCAGAACAGGAAGCTGCAAGCAGTCGTGATGAATTTGTAAAAACAGCTGAAAAAATAGCTGCTCATCAAGAAAGTTTAATTGCTCAAGCAGAAAAAAGTAATGAGCAAGCCCATAAGTACGATGAAAAACGTGGAGAATATGAAAATGAAAAAGCTGAATATCAAAAAGCAATAAATGATATGTTAGCAATAATGGGTGACAGTGAACAAGTTAGTAAAGGAAAAGCAATGTAATTTTCCTTTTTCTTTTGCATAAAATTTAATGAGTTGATAAGAATGCTAAACACAATTAGATATTACTATAATTTAAATGATATACATATTACAAATATCAATAAAAAAACATATATAAAATGTAGAAATAAATTATATCTTTTTAGTGAAGTATTCAATATTCCGCTTGTTTATGAAGCATATACAATAACTAATAAATATCCTGAGTATGAAAAGATTATTTTAAATAGAAATCAAAATATATTTACAGAATATAACAACAAATTATATGTACTAATTGAAAAGAAAAATATAAAAGAAACACTACCAAGTATTAGATTAATAACAACAGATAAAAAATATCTCCTTGATAGAACTGAGTGGAATATTTTATGGGGAAAGAAAATTGATTATGTTGAATATAATGAAAAGCATATTAAAGGAATTTACACATCAATAGATGAAAGTATTAATTATTTTGTTGGAATGTCAGAGACCGCTATAAATTATTTTAAGTATAATATTACAACTACCATACATGAAAAAGCCATTTGTAGAAGAAGAATGGAACCAGCAGAATATTATAATCCATTAAATATAGTTATTGACTATCGAATGCGAGATATAGGAGAGTATCTTAAAAAAATATTTTGGACAAATAATTATACACAGGACAAAGTATATGAAATATTAAACAAAGTGGAAAATAATAATTACAATTATAAATTGTTATATGCACGATTACTATTTCCAAATTATTATTTTGATGCATATGACCAAGTGGTAAATAATATAAGAGATCAAGAAATTATAAAAATTATTATAAGTAGAATTGATGAGTATGAAACGTATATCAATAATATTTATAAGATATTGAGCAGTCAGAATAAGGGACTTATAAAGGTTGATTGGATATAAAAATGTGAGTAACTAAGCATTACTCACATTTTTTACTTCTTTAACCTCAGGAATTTCATTAATTATTAGTTCCTCAATACCATCTTTTAGTGTAACGTCTAACATCGGACATTCTTCACACGCACCAAGTAATCGTACATATACAATACCATCCTCAAATTTGATAAATTCTAGATTTCCACCATCGTTTATCAAAAAAGGTCGTATTTTGTCGATGACTGTACGAATACGTAATTCGATATCTTCATTTTTCAAATTAATCACCAAAAACATTATACATTGAATAAACTAACAAGTAAAGAAAGATTATTGTTATATTTTGCTAAAAATGTTATAATCAAAAAAGAAGGTGCATTAGATGAAAAAATATAAGACTGGAGAAATAGTTTCTGGCTGTGTAACAGGAATTGAAAAATATGGTGTATTTGTCAATTTAGATGAATACTACAGTGGCCTAATCCATATTTCAGAAATATCAGATAATTTTGTAAGAAACATCCATGACTATGTAAAAATAGGTGAAACAATAAACGTAAAGATTTTAGATGAAAATCCAAAAGAGCATCATGTAAAATTAAGTATAAAAAATATAGACTATAGAATAATGCAAAAAAAATCAAAGAAAATTAATGAAACATCGCAAGGCTTTTCAACATTAAAAAAGCAATTAAACGTCTGGATAGCAGAAAAAATAACAGAATTAGAAAAAATAAAATAAAAAATTTCAAAAAAATGTTGACAAAACATTTATAAGTTGATATAGTTAATACTGTCAACTGATTTATTTCGGGCGATTAGCTCAGTTGGTTAGAGCATCTGCCTTACAAGCAGGGGGTCACAGGTTCGAGTCCTGTATCGCCCACCATTTTTGCCGAAATAGCTCAATTGGTAGAGCAACTGACTTGTAATCAGTAGGTTCCGGGTTCAAGTCCTGGTTTCGGCACCATTTTTTTTGGAGAGGTAGCGAAGAGGCTAAACGCGACAGACTGTAAATCTGTTCTCATTGAGTTCGATGGTTCGAATCCATCTCTCTCCACCACGTAAGTAGTGCCTCGTAGCCAAGTGGTAAGGCATCAGACTTTGACTCTGACATGCGTTAGTTCGAATCTAACCGAGGCAGCCATTTTTAATAATATGATCTGTTAGCTCAGTTGGTAGAGCATTTGACTTTTAATCAAAGGGTCATGAGTTCGAATCTCATACAGGTCACCATGCCTGAGTGGCGGAATTGGTAGACGCACAGGACTTAAAATCCTGCGAGAATCAACCCTCGTGCCGGTTCAAGTCCGGCCTTAGGCACCACTTGATAATTACTCATTAGTTTTACTAAATGAGTTTTTTTTGCAAAAAGTATAGTGCTCGCAAAATGCTGCGAAAAAATTAAAAAACTTACTAAAAAATGTTGACATGCATAAAAACACTATGCTATAATCAATTTGTCGTCTGAAAGAAGAGGACAACAAAACGGAGGAATACCCAAGTCTGGTTGAAGGGATCGGTCTTGAAAACCGACAGGTCGTGCAAGCGGCGCAGGGGTTCGAATCCCTTTTCCTCCGCCACATTATATCGCGGGATGGAGCAGCTCGGTAGCTCGTCGGGCTCATAACCCGAAGGTCAGAGGTTCAAATCCTCTTCCCGCAACCAAAATTTGGTCTCATGGTGCAGCTGGTTAACACGTCTGCCTGTCACGCAGAAGATCGCGGGTTCGAGTCCCGTTGAGACCGCCATTTATTTTGGCTTCATAGCTCAGTTGGTAGAGCAAGGGACTGAAAATCCCTGTGTCGCTGGTTCGATTCCCGCTGGAGCCACCATTTTTTTACAACAATACATAATGTGACCTGACAATTTTATAAATGGGCATGCGCTCGTAGCTCAGTTGGATAGAGCGTTTGGCTACGAACTAAAAGGTCAGGGGTTCGAATCCCTTCGAGCGCACCATTAATCGGGAAGTGGCTCAACTTGGTAGAGCACTTGGTTTGGGACCAAGGGGTTGCAGGTTCAAATCCTGTCTTCCCGACCATTAATTAGAAATTAAACCATATACAAGAAAGTATATGGTTTTTATTTTGCAACCATTGGTCAACCCAAACCAATTCCTATAAATAACTTTAAATTACAACAAACAACTTGTCTAAATCAGTTTCCTTAATCGCAAACGCAGTACCATGATCATATCTTTTACCAGCGTTTTTTCCGCTACTACGAACTCCAACTCTAAAAGTAACCCTAATAATCTCTTGGTCAATTAACTTACAAAACTGTTCAAACGAAATCAGTTTATAAAATACAATTTCCTCATATTTAAAAAATTCTTTACCATTGACAAACTTTCTATCAACAGAAACAAAAGCCAATAAACTAAGTTTCCTTACAAGTTTTTCTCTCAATAAAGCAAAAGACCAACAATATTCCTCATATGATAAAATTTTATTATTAACAGAGTAAACATTCAAATATACACAAGCATCATTATAATTAACATCTAATTTCATCTTTCGTCTAGTACCAATAAGAGTGCACTCATTACCAAAAACATCACCAAATAAAACATTTATATTTCGATATGTTTTATTTGGCCAGCCATACTCATCCACAACATTTTTAGTTGCAAATAAATATTTACCATCGAGAGATGCATTAAACAAAGTAATATAAGAATCACTATATTTCCTCTTTGTTTTAATCTCAATGCCATCAAAATCAGGAACTTCAAATTGGTTATAAGAAAGACCAATCAAATTTTCAAAAGTAGTACCAATGGAACCATAACCACCATATTTTGATTCAATCCATCCCAAATCCTTTACTTCATGAAATAACTTCTTTAATTTTTCTATATTATCTAAATTCACTATATTCACCTCTATATTATTATTAGCAATAAATAATAAATGTTCAACGTAATAATCTACATAAACACAACTATAAATTCATAAAATTAAGCAAGGTGATAAAGTGAAAATAGTACAAATATTGTTATTAGTCAGTTGTCTACTAATAATTCCAACAGTAAATGCACAGGATTTATCAAAATCAAGTATAGTAATGGACATAGATAGTGGAAGAGTCCTTTACCAAAATAATTCTTCTGAGAAAAGATTAATTGCCTCAACAACAAAAATAATGACAGCAATAATTGCCTTAGAACAGGGAAAATTAGACAAAGAAATCAAGGTAGGAGAAGAAGTTTTAAAAATGTATGGAACAAACATCTATATTGAAGTAGGTGAAAAAATAACATTACTAGACTTACTCTATGGACTACTACTACGAAGTGGTAATGATGCAGCCGTAGCCATTGCGGTAGCAATCTCTGGCAGCGAGGAGAAATTTGTTGAAGAAATGAATCTTAAAGCAAAAGAAATAGGAATGAAGAATACAATTTTTGCCAATCCACACGGCCTAGATGAAGAAACAAAAAACTACTCAACCGCATACGACATGGCCCTTCTAATGCAATACGCCTATCAAAATGAAACATATAGAGAAATATCCGCAACAAAAAAGTATACTGCTAGTACTGAAAATAAAACATATCTTTGGTATAACCGTAATAAATTACTAACAAATTATGAATACTGCACTGGAGGAAAAAATGGATATACGCCAAGTGCAGGTAAAACATTAGTTTCAACAGCTACGAAAAACAACCTAAACTTAATAACAGTCTCTCTAAATGACAGTGATATTTATACAACTCATCAATCTCTTTTTGAAGATGCCTTCGATAAATACCAAAATTATAAAATTATCGATAAAGATACTTTCTATATTGACGAAAATTTTACTGATGAAAAATTATACATAACAGAAGATTTTTACTATCCGCTAACCACGGAGGAAACAGACAAAATTAAGACAATAGTTCACATAAATAATAGTAATTCAACTAAAAAGGGTACTATTACAATTTATCTTGCCGACAAAAAAATTGGCAGCGTACAAATCTATAAAAAAGAAAAACAAAAAAAAGAAGAAAGCTTCTTCTCTAAATTAAAATCATTATTTACTAGATAATCTAAAGAAATTTACACTTGGTAAACAGAAAAGTCTAATTCCATTACCATTTGTACCAATTCCGCTAGAAATAAATAATTTCGAATTTCCAATTTCATAATATTTATCATTATATTTTAAGGCGCCCTCAATTTTATATGGAGAACCTCCCCAAGGGAATTTAATGCTATTATTATGAGAATGCCCAGCTAAAAATAAATCGGCAGAATAATTATTAGTAATTTCATCGACCAAATCAGGCTCATGAATTAAAGAAATTGTATAAATATTTGAATTGTAAGTTTCATTATTAAAATAACTAAAAGCTTTACTTATATCATCTTGATCATTAAGCATACTTGAAACTCCTGTGATTAAGATAGGTTTATCAGAATCATTGTAGATTAATTCATAATCATTATTCAAAATAACAAAATCACTCTGATTAAAAATAGTCATAAAATTTTCTCCATCTTCTTCACCTGCGATAGCATACTTACCAATACTAGCTTTAATTTTTGACAATTGTTTAATTAATCGCTCTTGTTCATCTGATTTTAAATCGTAATCTTTATCAATTAAATCTCCAGTAAATACAACTAAATCAGGATTTCTTTCATTAATTGACTTAACTAAAGATTTTACTTCATCAATAAAAATAGTAGTGCCGTAATGTAAATCTGAAAACTGTATTATTTTAACACCATCAAAACTACTAGGAATCTTTTCGTTAATAATCCGTTCTTCTTTAAAAATTACTTGACTAGTAAATATATATTTATTACAAAGATAAAAGGTACTAACCAGAACCACAATAAAAATCGTAATTTTAAACAAAATACTAAATATTTTTTTTTGTTTATTACGTCTCACTTGCGTTGAAACAGCCTTCTGTTTTTTTTGATTAAGTTCCTCACGTGTCATATTATCACCAATTATATTGTACTAAATTTTACTATAAAAGTCTATTATCGATAGTTATTAAGAAAAAAGATTTTACTAAACAATAAATATATTGTCCAATCAATAAAATTCACTTAAATCATAATAATTAATCCACGTCACGGACGCTTAAAACAGTTCAAAATAAAAATATCAAACGTAAATTTATAGTAAAAAAATAAGAAAACATGCTAAAATAAAGATGGTGATAAAATGAAATATGATGTAATTATAGTTGGTGCTGGTCCGGCAGGACTATTTGCAGCTTATGAACTAATTAGTAAAAATAAGAAACTAAAAGTAGCTCTACTTGACAAGGGCAAAAAGGTATCGGGGAGATTTTGTCCAATGAATAAAAACAAAACTAATTGCGTAAACTGTAATCCATGCAGAATATTAGCGGGTTATGGTGGAGCAGGTACTTTTTCCGATGGAAAACTTAATTTTATTCCAAAATTAGGAAAAAGTGATTTATTCAAATATATGAGTGAAAGTGAAGCCTATGAATTAGTAAATGACACTGAAGAAATCTTTACTAAATTTAACATGGATAGCGATATTTTTCCAAGCAATATGCAAGAAGCCGAAGCAATAAAAAAGAAAGTAGCAATAGAAAGTGCCAGATTACTATTAATAAAACAAAAACATCTAGGCAGTGATCATCTACCAGAATATATCGATAATTTTTCAAAATACCTCGAAGAAAAAGGTGTTATACTATTTGAAAATGCCGACGTTGAAGATATAATTCCTAAGAATGGAAGCTATGATGTTATTTATAATAAAAAGGAAAAATTAAATGCTAGAAAAGTAATTGTCGCTCCGGGAAGAGCAGGGGCTAAATGGATTCAAGAACTGGCAGATAAATATAAAATACCATATCTATCACAAAGTATTGAAATAGGTGTTCGAGTAGAGGTACGTAAAGAAATAATGGAAGAGTTAACAAATGTCATCTATGATCCAACTATTTTCATAAAGACTGATACATACAATGATGAAATGCGAACATTCTGTACCAATCCAGGAGGTTTTGTCGCAAAAGAAAACTATTATGGTTACATCTGTGTAAATGGACATGCTCTAAAAGATATAAAATCAAATAATTCTAATTTCGCCTTCATAAGCAAAGTAAATTTAACAGAACCAGTAACAAACACCCGTCAATATGGAGAATCAATTGCAAGAATAGCTAATGTTTTAGGTGATTCAAAACCAATTATTCAAACACTAAAAGATTTAAGAAATGGCCGCCGTTCAACTTGGCCACGCATAAATAAGGGATTTATTGAACCAACTCTAAAAGATTGTGTAGCAGGAGATTTAGCTCTAGTATTACCACATCGTATAATTACAAATATCTTAGAAGGTCTAGAAAAATTAGACAAAATTATTCCTGGTGTAAATAATGATGAGACGCTTCTATATGGCCCAGAAATTAAATTTTTCAGTAATGAAATCACAACAAATAACAAATTTAAATTAGAAAATGAAGATATTTACTTCATCGGTGATGGAGCAGGTAAAGCAGGAAATATTGTAATTGCTGCCGCAACAGGATTAGTTGCTGCAAGAGATATTTTAGAAGGAGAAAAAAATGAACAAAAAAAATAAATGCAAAAGAAAAGCTAAAAATAAAATTTTAATCATAATAACAGCTATTTTAACACTAGCGCTATGTGGCTGTGGCAAAGAAGAAACAATAAAAGAGGACTTATTAAACATTAACTATGATATAGAAACAAACGAAGTAGAACTATCGCAATATGAAACTGAAAACCCCGTAGTAGCACTATATATAGAAAAATACGGTTCTGTAATAATTGAGTTATATCCAGAAATTGCCCCAAACACAGTAAATAATTTCATCTCACTTGTAAAATCAGGCTTTTATGATAACAATACTCTACATAGATTAGTTCCAGGCTTTGTTTTACAGGGAGGGGACCCAACAGGTACAGGAACAGGTGGCCCAGGATATAAAATAAAAGGTGAATTTAAAAGCAATAATTTTGACAATGATCTAAAACATACTAAGGGAATCATTTCTATGGCAAGAACAAGTTATTCTAATGACACTGCAGGAAGTCAATTCTTTATTATGCTAGATGATGCTGAATATTTAGATGGAGAGTATGCAGCATTTGGTAAGGTAATTGACGGCTGGGAAAATATTGAAAAAATTGTTGCAAATGAAAAAGTAGCGGACTCTGAAACTGGAAAACTAGCAACAAATTTAACATTAAAAAAGGCTCTTGTAGATTTAAAAGGCAAAGAATATGAAGAACCAGAAAAAATAACTGAAGAAGATTAATACTTCTTCTTTTTATTTAAATACTAAATCATACATTTATTTAAATTTACAATAATCTATAAAAAATCACTAAAACTTATAAGTCACATAAAAAAGTCAAAAATCACTAAATAACTAAATGTATAATTGTAAATGATGTGATACCAAAAAAGCACTAAAACTTGTGATACCAAAAATCACTAAAACTATTGAAATATAACAAAATCTAAGTTATAATTACAGCTAGATGCGATGAGTCTGAGGAGTAAATATTTATTCTTACAAAGAGAGTTAATGGTTGGTGAAAATTAACAAAGAAAAATATTGAAGGTAGCAGAGGAGTAGGATTCCTGAAATTAAGTAAGTTATCCCGGAAGATGTTTTCCGTTATAAAAAAGAGGATATCATATTGATATCAAACTAAGGTGGTACCACGAAAATCTCGTCCTTTTGGATTGAGATTTTTTATTTTCCAAAGACTTTAAAATTAATCGCTTTATCCACAAAAATATAAGGAGTGATATTATGTTAGAAAAAAAGTACAATCATCAAGAAGTAGAAAAAAACAAATATGAATACTGGAAAAGTAAAGACTATTTCAAAGCAGATTTAACAAGTTCTAAAGAACCATTTTGTATAGTTATTCCTCCTCCAAATGTAACTGGTAAATTACACTTAGGACATGCCTGGGATGTAACATTACAAGACTTAATTATTCGTTATAAGAGAATGCAAGGATATGACTGTCTATGGTTACCAGGAATGGATCATGCCGGAATTGCTACACAAGCTAAAGTAGACAAACGTCTAAAAGAGCAAGGAATACGACCAAGAGATATGGTTCGTGAAGACTGGTTAAAACAAGCCTGGGCTTGGAAAGATGAATATGCTAATACTATCCATGAACAATGGGCAAAGTTAGGTATTTCAGTAGACTATTCAAAAGAAAGATTTACTCTAGACGAAGGTCTAAATAGAGCGGTTAATCAAGTGTTCATTGACTTGTACAATAAAGGATTAATTTATAGAGGCGAAAGAATCATTAACTGGGATCCAGAACAAATGACAGCTTTGTCAACTGAAGAGGTTATATACAAGGAAGATAAAGGTGCTTTCTACCATTTAAAATACTACATAGAAGGAACTGAAGATTATCTAGAAGTTGCGACAACAAGACCAGAAACACTATTTGGAGATACTGCTGTAGCTGTAAATCCAAAGGACAAGCGTTATAAAAAGTTAATCGGTAAAAATGTTATTTTACCAATTGTAAACAAACCAATTCCAATTGTTGGTGATGAACATGCTGATCCAGAATTTGGAACAGGAGTTGTTAAAATTACTCCAGCACATGATCCTAACGATTTTGAAGTTGGAAATCGCCATAACTTAGAAAGAATTGTAGTGATGAATCCAAATGCTACTATGAACGAGAATGCTGGTAAATACTGTGGCATGACTAGAGAAGAATGTCGCGAACAATTACTACAAGATTTGCAAGACCAAGACTTATTAATCAAAATAGAACCAATGGTTCACTCAGTAGGTCACTCTGAAAGAAGTGATGCGGTTGTTGAACCTTACTTATCAAAACAATGGTTTGTAAAAATGCGACCACTTGCTGATCGTGTACTAGAAAATCAAAAAAACAAAGACACAAAAGTAAACTTCGTCCCAGCTCGTTATGAAAAAACAATGAATCATTGGATGGAAATAACTTATGATTGGTGTATTTCTCGTCAATTATGGTGGGGTCATCGTATTCCTGCATGGTACAAAGACGATGAAGTAAAAGTACAAATCGATTGTCCAGGAGAAGGTTGGGTTCAAGATCCGGATGTTCTAGACACATGGTTCTCATCTGCACTTTGGCCATTCTCAACACTAGGTTGGCCAGATAATACAGAGTTACTACAAAGATATTATCCAAATAATGTTTTAGTAACAGGATATGACATTATTCCATTCTGGGTAAATCGTATGACTTTCCAAGGACTAGAATTCACAGGTAAACGTCCATTTAAAGATTGTCTAATTCATGGACTTATTCGAGATAAAGAAGGCCGTAAAATGTCTAAATCTTTAGGTAATGGAGTAGACCCAATGGATGTTATTGACGAATATGGTTGTGATGCATTGCGTTTCTTCCTAACAACAAATTCTGCTCCAGGAATGGATTTACGCTATGATGAAGAAAAAGTTAAATCATCATGGAACTTTATCAATAAATTATGGAATGCTTCTCGTTTCGTTCTAATGAACATTGAAGGTATTACAACAAAAGACTTTGATAAAAAAGATCTAAAACCATACGATAAATGGATTTTAACTAAAAAGAACAATTTAATTAAAAGCGTAATCAAAAGTATGGATAAGTATGATTTTCACAATGCAGGTAACGAGTTATATGCCTTTGTATGGAATGATTTCTGCGATTGGTATATTGAACTTACAAAAACAAATATGTCTGATACAACTAAGGCTGTTTTATTAACAACCCTAACAGATATCTTAAAATTACTTCATCCATTTATGCCATACGTAACAGAAGAAATCTACGGTATGTTACCAATTAAAGACAATGAATCTATTATGATTGATACATATCCTGAATATAATAAGGCATATGTATTTAAAGAAGAAACAGAAGAATTAGAACGCGTTTTAGAAGACATAGTTGCAATTCGTAACTTAAAAGCATCTAACAAAATAACTAAAGAAGCTTTAGTAAACTTCGAATGCAGTAATGAAGAATTGATTAATATCTATGCCTCTCAATTAAAAATAACAGAAGCTAATTTATGTAGTGATGATCCTGATAATATGGTAAGCTGTAATTATAAATCTTCAAATATTAACATAACTTATTTCTTTGAACATGAAGAAGTAGATACAAAGGCACTAGAAGAAGAAATTGCCAAATTAGAGCAATCAATAAAAAGACGTGAAGGTCTTTTAGCAAACGAAAACTATGTTAATAAAGCTCCAGCGAATATTGTAGAGCTTGATCGTAAAAAACTAGCCGAAGAAAAAGAAAAATTAGCTAATTTACAAGAACAAATAAAAAAGTAATCTTAATAGATTGCTTTTTTCGTGCGCTAAACATTATAATTATAGATAATAAGGCAAACGATAAATTATTGTTTGAACACTGCAATGAAGCTTCATAAGAAAAAACACATGATACTAAGGAGGTATATTTATGAAAAAAATACGAAATCTTTTACTTGCAACAGCAATTACATGTATTATATTGGGGGTAATTACAATTGGTACTCCAATATTTGCACTAATCGAATTTATTCTTGGTGGAATTATAATGTATACAATAAACAAAGATGATAAAGCAATACAAAATCAAAAAAAGTATCTAATTATTCTTGCAGCTCTTCTAATCGTGTTCAATCAAGTTGGTGCCATTATATTATTTATTGCAATTGATAATATTGATGCCTTAATAAAGGATCCAATACGTGCAGGGCCAGAACTAAGTTCTAAAGATAAATTCGTTATTAATTCTTTAAAAAAGAATAAACAAATTGATCCAGGATTAAGAAAAATAGATATTTTACTAAAACTAGGGGTTGCAATGGTTGCTATTTCAGGACTTCTTTTTGCAACAACAAGTTGGGATTTAATTACAGCTCCAGTTAAAGTACTTGCCTTAATATTTATGGGCATTATATTTATGGGATTATCAAAATTTTCAAAAGAAAAGTTGCATATTGAAACAACTACATTTACATATTGGTTACTAGCTATGTTCTTTTTTACCTTTTCTATAGTATCAATTGGTGCCCTAGGAATATTTGGAGAATGGTTAACATACAAAGGACCAGGGGGAAATGTAATGTATGCTATAACATACACTTCAATATCTATTTTTTCCTATCTAACATATAAAAAGAAAAATAACGCTTTTTTTCATTATCTAACATTCACAGGTATATTTATAACACTATATAATTTACTCCGTTTCCTAACACTTGATAAAACTCTCTCAGTAATTGTTCTTGAGTGTCTATTTTTATTAATAAATATATCTAAAAATGAAAAAACAAATTTACAAAAATTTTCAACTATAGCAAGTTACATCATTGCCTCAGCACCATTTATAATAACTGAGGATAATTCATTACTTATGACATTTGCTTGTCTATTAAATATTGTAAATATTAATTATATTGCCTTGAAAAAGAATAATTCAGAAGATATTTTTGCATCAATGAGTACAATATTTTCATACATACTACTTACAAGAATAGTAGAATTGTTAAACTTCAAAGAATATAATTATATAATTGCTATTTTAATATATACATTCTTTGCAATAATTATAAAACATAATAAAGTCAATAAAAACAACTTATATCAGATAATTAATAATATTTTATACTATATATTTGCTACATTTTGCTTTGCAATGACGTTGCAAGAAGATATAACAATAATGCTAATATCAAGTACGTTAATTTTAGCTTTTAATATAATTGAATCAGTAATAGATGATAAAGATAACATCAGTATTTGTTTTCAACCAATTGCAATTTTCTTCTTTATTCTAAGCTTATCTAAGCTTATCACAACAGAAATTGAATTAGTTAACATTTCACTAATGGCAATATTATCGCTTATATATACAACGATATATCACTTTACAAAGGACAAACTATCAAAGAAGATATATTATTATAGTTCCTTAGTAGCAATAGTGTTATCACTAATCACATCAATTGAAAATATCGAGAAAATAACTTCTTTAATTACACTAGGCTGCTTTATATATCACTATTTAGTAGAAATAGATATTAAAAAACGAATACCATTATACATAGGTATATTAACAAATATTTATATAACATTTATTACATTAGAATTACTTCCATTACCAATTATATATAATTCTCTAATAACATTATGGTTATATGTATTATGTAAATTATTATTAAAAGAAAATAAAACAATTGATTCAATAACAAGTATAGCAATTGTTATACCTACATATACAATAGTAAGTAATTTAACTATTTCGTATGAATATCAAGAGGTATTGAGTGTAACTTTATCATTATATGTTTTATATTTAATAGTATCACTATTATTGAAAAAGCAAGAAACCAAAAAAATTGTCTCAATCATTGGAATAGTCCTTTTATTATTAACAATCTTTGAATCTAATATAGTAAAAGGTGTATATATTGGTATAGTTGGTATTATTGTAATGATGATTGGTTATAATAACAAAGATTATAAGGAATTCTTTGCAACAGGTATTGCGATAACAATTGTAAATATTGTGTATCAGTTACAAGATTTATGGACAAAAATACCATTTTGGTTATATCTATTAATTACAGGATTAGGTTTAATTGGTTTTGTAACATATAAAGAAATAAAAAAGAGTGATTCTGGAAAAGCTATCCAAAATGAAAAAGAAATTGATGAACAACTAGAAATTCAAGAAACACCTAAAATAGATAAAAAAGAAGTAAATACCACAGATGAAACAAAACATTTAGATGAAACATATCAAGAAAATAAACAAGATACCAAATAAAAACATAAATACTAATTAAAATACAGCTTTTGCTGTATTTTTTCTTTTTCTTTCAACAATCGACAAATACTTACAAACAAAAATGATAATTTAATAGTGGTGATGACATGAAAAAGACATTTTTACTAAGTATGACATTTCTTCTTCTAGGTGCTGTTACAGGGATAATTCTAAATAATAAATATCAAAATAATATTATAAGTACATTTAATGAAGGAAAAATCTATTATTTTCTTCAAGAAGGTGTTTATTCAAGTAAAGAAATAATGACAGAAAATACTAAAGATTTAGATATAAAATTGGTTAATGAAGAAAATGATAAATATTATGTTTATTTAGGAATAACAAGGGAAGAGGAAAATGCCAAGAAAATAAAGGAGTTATATAGTAATAAAGGATACCAACTATATATAAAAGAAGTTAATTTATCGAATGAAGAATTCTATAATAATGTAACTCAATTCGATTTATTGATAAAAAATACAGATAAAGAAGAAGAAATCCTAACAATAGAGGAAGTGGTTCTAGCAAATTATGAAGAAATAATTAAAAATCAATAGGAAAAGATAAAAGTAATTGCTAATAATATAGTAGAGGTGATATTTATCTACTATAAAATAAAAGATATTCCAGAGTCAGAAAGACCTCGGGAGAGACTTAAAGCAGTTGGTCCGAGTAATCTAACTGATAAAGAGTTACTAGCAATAATTATCAAAACAGGTACAAAAAATTATAATGTAAATGATATTGCTTTAGAAATATTGAAAAAGTATTCACTTCAAGAACTACCGGAAATAACATTTAATGAATTACTTAAAATTAATGGAGTAGGAGAAGTAAAAGCTTTAGAACTAATTAGCGCTATTGAATTAGGAAAAAGAATCTATTTAAAGCAAAAAGACAAGTTAAAAAAATTAACCAATCCCAAAGATATTTGGGAAGATACAAGATATCTATTTACAAATAAAAAACAAGAGTTGTTTTATTGTTTATATTTCAATAATCAACAAGAATTAATTGAAAGGAAATTATTATTTATGGGAACAATTAATAAAAGTGTCGCACATCCACGTGAAGTATTTAAAGAGGCATATCGTTTAAGTGCCTCAAGTATAGTTTGCCTACATAATCATCCGAGTGGCAATTTATTACCAAGTAGTGATGACGTCAAATTTACGGATTCACTTGTTAAAATAGGTGTCCTTCAAGGAATACCAGTACTAGATCATATTATCGTTAACGATGAGTCATACTATAGTTTTTATGATCATCATAACATCCTAAATATTTAATTGTAAGAGCAAAAAATATATAATATAATATAGAAAATGAGGTGATTATATGTATAAACAAAGAAAAAAAATAACTACTAAACGAAAAATAATTATCTCTCTAATTAGTGTCTTTATTATCCTTGCAATAGTAATATCTTTAAACTTTAATCGAAATATTACAGGTACTGAAAATGTATTAAAAACAGTTACAACATTTATAAATAAAATAGTTATGTATCCATTCACAGCACTAACTACTGAAAAAGGAAATACTCAAGATGAAAGTTATTTGATTCAAAAGAATATAAATGAATCTTTAGAAAAGGAAATTGCCGAACTAAAGGAAACTCTAGAACTAAATAGAACACTCACTGATTATACTGTTGAAAATGCTACAATTCTTTCTAGAAACAAGAGTTACTGGTTTAATACATTAACAATTGATAAGGGAAAAAACTCTGGTATTAAAAAAGATATGGCAGTAATAACAAGTAATGGCCTAATTGGAAAAATATCAAAAGTATATAGTAATTCAAGTGAAATAAAATTAATTACTTCTGATGATGTTAACTATAAAGTAAGTGTATCAATAAAGATAAATGATACTGATAATTATGCAATATTAAACGGTTATGATGAAGAAAAAGATTTGATGAAAGTAACTGGTGTTTCTAAGACAACGGAAGTAAAAAAAGGAGATATTGTTGTAACAAGTGGATTAGGAGAATTGTTTCCAGCTGGTATCTATGTTGGTGAAGTGGAAAGTGTTACAAGCGATAAATATGATTTAAGTAAAACTGTATATATTAAAACCAAACAAGACTTTAATAATATTCACTATGTAACAGTATTAAAGGAGAAAAATTAGTATGGTCGCAATCATAATAGTTGTAATTTCCTTATTACTAGATGGAATATTAACCAATTATCTTCCATACACTGCCGGAAATCTTTCTTTATTAACCCCGCTTTTAACTGTTGTTAGTTTATTTTTAATATATCCATTTTATAGAAAAAAAGAAAAAAAGTATTACATAATGGCATTTATAACAGGAATAATCTACGATTTATTTTACACTAACTTATTGTTTTATAATGGCATATTATTCGTAATGATATCTTTCTTTATAAAATTAACTTATAAAAATTTTGAAGTTAATTATTTAAACATTATATTATACGTTATAGCATTAATAAGTATTTATGAAACACTTCAATGCTTATTAATCGTAATATTTAATTTAGTTCCAGTAACATTAACAAAGTTAGTTTATAAAATAACTCATAGCTTATTATTAAATATTATCTATACAGAAATAATATTCTTAATAATCAATCATATGCCAAATAAATACAAAAAAATAAATATCAACTAGTATATTTATTTTTTTCTTTTCATATCCTTTATAAAGGAGATATATATGGAAAATAAAATAGTAAAGAAAAGACTAGTACTAAAAAAAAGTATTCGCAATATTTTATCTAAAATAATGATAGTAGTTATTATATTCTTACTAGGATTAATTTGTATAAAAAATAATCCTAATATAAAAAATGTTATTATAGATAACATTTATGAGAAAAGTTTTAAATTTACTAAGCTAAGAGAAATATATAATAAATATTTTGGTGATTTAATACCAATTGAAAAAATTATGGCCGAAGAAAAAACTGTTTTTAATGAAACTCTAACTTATGATGAAAAGAATGCATATAAAGATGGCGTTGCCTTAACTGTCAAATCAAATTATCTAGTACCAGCATTAGAAAGTGGCGTAGTAATTTTTATTGGGGAAAAAGCTGACTACGGTAAAACATTAATAATCGAACAGACAGATGGGATAGCAGTATTTTACTCTAATATCGAATTTGTTGATATAAAACTTTATGATTATATAGAAAAAGGAGAGTTAATAGGTGAGGCCAAAGAGGATAAAATATATTTAGTATTTTCAAAAGAAGGGAAATATTTAGATTATAAAAACTATATCTAATTACATAGAAATAAATATACTTGTCTATCTATTTGCCTTAATCTCAGTTTTTACAGCATCATATAACATATTTATAATTATAACAGTATTATTATTAATACATGAACTTGGTCATTTTATATGTGCCAAAATATTTGGAGCCGAAGTAGATAGAATAATTATTTATCCACTTGGTGGTATCTCAAAATTTAAATTACCATTAAATACATCTATAATAAAAGAGTTATTAATCGTATTAGCAGGACCAATATTTCAATTTATAGGATATTACTTACTTTTAAAGTTTTGGGATAGATATGAACAAATTATAAGGTTATATCATTACAGTATTCTAATATTTAATTTACTACCAATATACCCTCTAGATGGTGGAAAAATAGTAAATTTAATACTATCAACTAGTCTACCATTTAAAACAAGTATAAATATAGCAATAAAAATAAGTTATGTAGTTATAATTGGTCTAGTAATCATAAATTATAATGATATTCATTTAAATCTGATTATAATGATTATTTTTTTAATATATAAATTAGTAACAGAACAAAGACAAATTAATTTTTTATATAATAAATTTCTTCTAGAAAGATATATAACTAAATATAAATTTAAAAAGAGTAAAATAATATCTTCAGGAAATAATTTCTATCGAAATAAGCGGCATATAATCAAAGAAAATGGCAATTATTACTTAGAAGATGAATATTTAGAAAAAAAATATAAAAAAATATAAAAAAGTGTTGACTTTACGAAAAACGCTGTGCTATAATTCAATTACTGACTGAGAAAAAACGGTTAGTTATGGGGCATTAGCTCAGCTGGGAGAGCGCCACGTTTGCACCGTGGAGGTCAGCGGTTCGATCCCGCTATGCTCCACCATATTGAATTTAACGTTGAGAAATCAACGTTTTTATTTTGCCTAGAGCAAATACATGTTGAAAAAATCCCACCAACAAAAAAATAGCGATAAATTCTTACGAAAAAAAATAAAAAATGATATAATTTAATCACAACGAGTAGCTATTTTATGGTGTAAGTCCAGTTGAAATAGCTACTTTTTTTTAGAGGTGAAATATGTATAAGGTTGGAGAAATTATCGTTTATAAAAAAGAAGTATGCAAAATAAAAGAAATAAAAGAAAAATATATACAAGATAGAGATTATTATATTTTACATCCCATAGAAGATGAATCTTTAATAATTAATGTTCCAGTTGATAATGAAAAGGTCATTAGAAAAGCAATAAATAAAGAAAATGCACTTAGACTAATAGAAAAAATTAAAGATATAAGTCCGTTAGATTTAAATAATAAAAATATAGAAATTGAGTATAAACAATTATTAAATGAAGACTCACTAGAAAATCTTGTAAAAATAATTAAAACATCGTATTTAAGAAATTATGAACGAGAACAAAATAAAAAAAGAATTAGTGATGTAGATAGAACATACTTTAATAAAGCAGAAAAAAGATTATATAATGAATTATCTATAGGATTAGGATTAACCTACGATAAGACAAAAGAATATATAATTAAATGTTTAAATGAAAATAAAGAGGATTAATTTCCTTTTTTTTAGTTTACAAAAAGAAATAAATATTTTTGCTAAATACTATATTTTCTGATTTTTATGATATAATCATATAGAATAGGAGGAACATATGAATAATATCATAAATATAATTTCGCTTATAGGTGTTGCAGTTATACCTGTTGCTATAATATTAATGTATGTTTACAATAAAGATAAAAATAAAGAACCAGCAAATTTATTAGTTCTATTATTTTTAGGAGGAGTATTTTCTTGCTTTTTAGTTTTATCTTTAAGTAATCTCTTAGCACAGGTATTTCCATTTATGACACAAACAAATACTTTCCTAGATTTATTTTTATATGCATTCGTAGGAGTTGCATTGATCGAAGAAGTATGTAAGTTCTTAATGGTATATGCATTTGGATATCGACATAAAGCATTTGATGAAATATATGATATGTTAGCATATTCTATCTTCGTAGCACTAGGATTTGCCTGTTTTGAAAATATACTATATGTTATCTCATCGGAAGCAGTATCGATTGGAATATCAACCGGTTTAAAAAGAGCAATAACAGCTATACCTGGACATGCTTGCGATGGTCTATTCATGGGATATTATTTAAGTCTAGCTAAAGTTTCTGCAAAGAGAAAAAATAAAATAGCAGAGAGAAATAACATATTAAAAAGTATCTTTATTCCAACAGTAGTTCATGGAATATATGATTTTTGCTGTTTTGCCGGAACAGATTTGTTTTTTCTTGTATTTATTATATTTATAATCGCAACAGATATAATAGCGCTAAAAAAACTAAATTATGTAGCAAGAATAAATAGAAGTATCAATGAAAAACCTAAAAAAGTCATTGAACAAGTTTCAACTTTAGATGTAGCGAAAGAACAAGGATATAAAGAGAATTCAATAAATAATAATAGTGTAACTAACGAAGCTAATAGCTATAACCAGTATGCGAATAAAAGTGATTCAGAATACTTCACAATAGCACCACAGCGTCCAAGGCCAACTGCTAGCTGGAACGGCGATAATTTTAAATTTGAAAATTCATCTGTTCCATATGTGCCAGATCTTCTTCCGCAACAACATATAGAAGAGGCACCAGAAATAATAAAAGAACAATATGCAGAATATGTGCCAATTTTACCAGATGAACCAGAGGTGGAAGCTATTCCGGAAATACCAGCATCTCAATTACCATCACCACAAAAGAGTTATTGTGTGTATTGCGGAGCAAAAGTACAAGGTGATTTCTGCAGTAGCTGTGGGCATGAAATAAAGTAAAATGCAAAAAAATGTAAAAAAATGTACAAAATACTTGCTTAAAAATAAAAAGAATAATAAAATGAAATTATAAGGATATGGATTCGGTTGATAAACAGAAAAATATTCTTAAAATAAATATTATAGGAGGACTTAATTATGAAAATGAGAGTAGCTAAAGAAGATTTGCTAAGAGCTAAACAACAAACTGAAATCGGAAAAACTGAATACGATAATGGAAAAAGAGCAATTGACCAAGTAATTAACGGTGTAAACAATGGTAAAATTGGTGGTTCAGTTTCAGCAGAACTTCTAAGTGTGTATGAAACAATTAAACCAACATTAGAACAAGCATACAAATATTTTGATGAAGCAGACGGATTAATGTTAAGAGCAAACAAAGAATATGATGTAACAACAGAAGAAACATCTGCAGCACTTAAGAGTCATAGAATATAATTGAGAAAGGATGATATAAATTATGGCAGTTTATGAAAATGTAATTGTAAATGCAACAGAAGCAAGAGATGCAGCAGCACAAATTGATACAGCAATTAAAAATATGCAAGATGGAATTGATAAATTAAATCAAGAAATGGGATTATTACACCAAAATACTGAAACAGCATGGGAAGCAAAATTCAATGATGATTGGAATAGTTTCTATCGTAATAAAATTCCAACAGTTATCAATGCTTTAAAAGGACAAGCTGAAAACTTAAGAACAGCAGCTACTGCAGCTGAAAATCTTAACGATTAATAAAATATATACATTGCATTTGCAATGTATAGTAAATAGAGAAAAACTTTTCTCTACTTACTATGCTTTGCAAATAAACAAGAAAGAAATGGGGAAGAAGAATGGAAAATAAACAAAGATTTTTACCAATTGGATCAGTAGTAATGTTACGTGGCGGAACAAAAGAAGTAATGATTACAAGTTATTGCATTTTTCCAACAAATGTTCAAATAAAAGATGGTCAAGCAGTAAAACCAGAAAGAAAAATGTATGAATATGGTGGATGTATTTATCCAGAAGGAATATTAGATAGTAATGTTTCGTGCGCTTTTAACCATGACCAAATAGTAGAAGTACTACACGTAGGATATCAAACAGATAAACAAGTTCAATTATCAGATGTCTTAAATAATGGCTATGAAAAATACAAAGAAAAATACGAAAGTGAAGGCACTTTATAATTAAAAAAAACAAGAGATGACAAAAAGTCATCTCTTTCTTGTATAAGAAAACCACCAGATAGTCCGGTGGTTCTTTTAAGCTTTAGCGTTGAGTCTTTAAAAAAAACACTCCTTTTGATATTATAAATTTGCGATTCGCAGTTGCAAATAATAATATATGTTGAGAAAGGAGTGGTCAGTCCATGTGGAATGACATTAATAGTTTATCACATACTAAGTGGAATTGTAAGTACCATATTGTTTTTGCTCCAAAGTATAGGAGAAAACAATTTTATGGTGATAATAGATTGGAAATAGGAAAGATTTTGAGAGAATTATGTAAGTGGAAAGGGGTAAATATAATAACTGCAGAAGTATGTCCTGATCATATTCATATGCTTGTTGAAATACCACCGAAGATGAGTATTTCAAGTTTTATGGGATTTTTAAAAGGAAAGAGCAGTGTCATGATATACGAACGTTGGGGCAATATGAAGTTTAAATATAGAAATCGAGAATTTTGGTGCAGAGGATATTATGTTGACACTGCAGGTAAAAATGCAGAAATGATAAGAAAATATATAGATGATCAATTGTATGAAGATCATCTTTCTGAACAATTAACAATTGATAAGTTAGACCCGTTCACGGGTAAGCAAAGATAAAATAATGCAAGTGCGAGTCGTGTGGGCGCTTTTAAGCGAAGCAAGAACCTAAGCCTTTTAGGCGCCAGAGAAAAACCACTAGCTAAGCTAGTGGATATTTTTTACGCTGAAAAACACTTTACAATAAATGGGAAAAATGCCTTTAAATTTAAAAAAATATATGATATGATATACTCAGAGTATAATAAGGAGGAAACAAATGGCGTACGTAGAAAGATTCATTTGTACTTATTCAGAAGAAAGAACAGATGAAAAAAATAGAACATATACCTGGAAATGTGATAGTAAAGCTAAAGATGCACATGATGATATAGCAGTAGAAGAAATAGTAAGTGGATGCGAAACACTTGCTAGTTATGCGAGCAGTCTTAAAGATATTGGTAAAAACATTGAAAGTTATGGAGATTTAATAACAAAAAATGATTTATCAGTTGATGGTACTGGTGTCGATGGCTTAGTAACAAACTTTTCTGGAGAGGCAAATAAATTAATAGGAACAAATATTGTTGAACATGTAAATGGTGTAAAAGCAAATGCAATAAGTGTTTTTAACGAATTGCAAACAACATACAATGAAATAGCAAAAGCAAATTGTTCACATAATTAATTACACAAAATGAAATAAGAAGGAGAGAAATATATGGATTACAAAAACGAAAAAGAAATTTTACCATTAGGTTCAATAGTTTTATTAAAAGAAGCAACAAGATATGTAGTTGTAATAGGATATTCAATGGTTGAACACGGGAAAAATAAGATATGGGATTATTTAGGCTGTGCATATCCAATGGGAGTAATTTCAAGCGATTCAAATTTATTATTTGATAATGAACAAATTGAAAAAGTTGTATTTAAAGGTTTTTCAGACGAAGAAGGAGATGCATTTAGAAAACAAATTAATGTTAGTATTGGGGATGAAGAATAATGTCAGAAATGAATCATAATGTAATAAAAGTAAATACAGTTGTTGATAATATAAAGCAAAAAGCAACAGAATATGATACAGCAATGTCCGAAATTGATACGCTAACTGATAAAATTATTAATGCTCATGGATTTGGGTTAGTTGGCGGCTTAAGTGCTGGGCAATATTCTGCACAGCTAGCTGAATGTAAAGCTTCATGCGAATATTTAACCAATACAATTAGAAGTGTTCAATTAGAATTAATAAAATATTCTCAAAGTGAAGAAAGTTTAAATAGATTTTTAGGCTCAGTTACTAATGAGGAATGGGCTGCAATGGGATATTCTCCTGAAAATGTTCCAAAAGATATGGAAACTTTGATGTCGAATGGTTCGGGTAATACTGAAAAGACAGTATCAAAACTAACCGGCGAATATGACCTTAGTTTTGGAGAAACTATTTTAGGATGGTTAGGAACAGGTGCTTCCGGTTTAGCAGAAGGTGTAGGACAATTTCTTGAAGCTGGAGTAGATTTGCTTGACATGACAGTAATCGGTGGCGGTGGTGCCCTATTGACACTTATAGCAACTGGTTCAACGGAAAAAGCAAGTGAATATTTTGAACAAACCAAAGCTCGTGTTAGCAAGGATGTAGTAACTACTTGGTTTGATGACAATGTTTATTCAACTGAATTAATTTCAAAATATGCTGAAGCATGTCCAAGTGGATTCAATATGACTAGAGGAATCACAAATGGAATTGGGTATTCAACCGCACTAATCGCAACAGGAAGTTTCATCGGTGGTTTAGGTAGCGCATCAACGGCTACATCGGCTTCAACAAGTATGTTAGGAACTTTAAGAACTGCAGTTACAACCGGTAGAGGTTTAGGTATGGTAGCAACTGCAGGAGCAACTGGTTTTTCAACCGGTACAACAGATGCATGGGCAAATGGTGCAGGTACTGGAGAAGGACTTTTACAAGGTGTGGCAACAGGTGCATGGGAAGCAACACAATGGGCTGCAGGTATTGGTATAAATTCGGTGACAACAGGAGTTGGAGGATCAATATTGAATGTTACCGCAGATACAGCTTTTGGTGCAGCAGAAGGATTTGTTCGTCCGGGAATATCAACACTAGGTAATGATACGACTTTTGAACAAGCATTTGAAGAAGCCGGAGGATGGGCCAATGTTGGGCAACAAGCAGCTGTCAGCGGTATTATGTCGGGAGCAGCTGAAATTGGTTCAGCAATTAAAACAAATATTCAAACCAGAGCGGCTACAGCAGATGGTTCAGGTGGAACCGGTCGTGTGGATGGTTCTGGTGTAACTGGTAGTGCAGATGGTTCAGGTGGAACCGGTCGTGTAGATGGTTCTGGTGGAACTGGTAGTGCAGATGGTTCTGGTAGAATCAGTAGTGCAGATGGTTCAGGCGGAACTGGTAGTGCAGATGGTTCTGGTAGAATCAGTAGTGCAGATGGAACACAAAGAGTAGCACCACAAGATGCGACAAATGTTGAATATAAAACCTCAGCAGACAGCTATGGTAGAACAACTTCTACAACAGAGTATGACTTAAACGGCAAACACATAAGTGAAGTAACAGGTCCTACTGGGCAAACAACACGTGTTACTACAGAAATAAATAACAATCAAACAATAACAACATCTCAACGTATAGATGCATCAGGAAATGCAGTTGGAACAGGCAGAACAATCATAGAAACTGATCTTGGAAATGGTAAAGTTCATCGTCAAACAATAGATAGTTCCAATCAAGTAACAAACCAAATGATAACAACATCTACAACTCAAGGTGGAAATATAAAAGTTGAGACAAACACAACACTACCTTCAGGAAATACACAACAAAGAGTAGAAATAATTAAAAATTCACAAGACAGTGCAGGAAATGCAGTTGTTACAAGAGATATAACACTAAAAGATAGTAATGGACAAACAACAAGTAAAATGCAATTAAAAGATACTTTAGATATAAATAATCTTGATGCAAATGGTAATGCAACTAATTTAGCAACAAGTTTTAAACAAAAAGCTGGAAATAGCGAAGTTAAATCAAATATAACATATGACAATAATGGAAATGTTACAAGTAAACAAATTAAAAACTTTACAGATGGTGCACTTGATACACTAGAAGATGTTACATATGCATTAGGTACACATCAAAGCTTAAAAGTAATGCAAGATGCACAAGGTAATTTTTTAAATAGTACTAACATAACAGCAAAATCAGATGGTACTTTTAATAAAGTAGAAACTTCAACTAATAGAGGCGGAAACAATACCGGTGGCTCTGGCGGTTCTGGTGGCTCTGGTGGCTCTGGTGGCTCTGGTGGCGGAACAGCATGGACTGAGTTATATACAGATGGCTATGGAAGAAAGTCATATGAAAGAACATATACAGATAGTTCAGGAAATAGCGTAAGAGAAGTACGCGGACCATCTGGAAAAATCACACAATTGGTAACTGAAATAGATCCAACAACTGGAAGTCAAAAAATAACAACTAATTTAGTAGACTCTACAGGTAATATATTAAGTACACTAGGAGTTAAGAATTTGGTAGCTGATTCAGCAACTGGAACAGTAACTAGAACAGGAACATATACACTAGATGGTACAAGTAGAACATCAGCACAACAACGAATTACAACAACAGGAGATGCATTAAATGGCAGAAGAATTGTAGAAACAGATCTTGATGGTGGTACAACAAGAAGAACAATAGATACATCTACAACTACAGATGCAGCAACAGGAAATACAACAACTACAAGAAATATAACAAGAGAAACTGGTGGCGAAGTAACAGGAAGAACCACAACAGCAGATGTAAAAAATTCTGCTGGAGAAATGCAGTCATCTAGAACAGAGCATGTAAACCCAAATGATAGAAGTATAACATCAGAAACCCAATATCAAAATGGTCAAGTGGTTCATAAAGATATAGATACAGCAGTACAAGTACAAGGCAGAAGAGGTAGAACAAGTTACGAAACAACAAGAACCGAAGTTGATTATAAAAATGTGGATGCAAATACTGGTAGAAAAGTTACAACAGAGTATGGACCAAACAAAAGAGAAGTTAGCGTATCAATAACAGATGGAAGCAGAGTAGATGGCTCTTTTACTGATGTAGGAAGTGCAAGTTATAGTAGACTTAGAGATATTCCAGGAAATGCAGCCCGTGCAGTAAGAGATGGTGGTCTATTAAATGGAGGAAGACAAATACTTGATGATTTAGCAACAAGAAACATGGTAAGATCTGACACAAATAATTATTTGAGAGCAAACAGAGAAGCGGGCAGTAATGTATTAAATCGCTATGCTGGTTATGGTAGAGACCAATTAGTTGATCAATTTGTTAGAGAGTTAAGTTTGGAAAATGGTCAAATAACACCAGAAATAAGAGCACGTGCAGAATCAATGGCCGATAGTTTCTTAAATAGTCATATTAATGCTAATAAAACTGGAAAAGATACTAGAATCGATGAAGGTATAGCACAGGGACTAGAAAGAATCATCGCAAATAATGCATTAGATAATAGACGTGCAGTTGCATTAGCAGCACTTAGAGAAGCAGGAGTAACAGCTGCTAAAGGTGCTGGATACACGGCTGCTGGAATTGCAGGATTAGGAGTGTTAGCTAATATTATAACACCAGATACAGCAGCGCCAACAACTGTACCTATAACGTCAACTGATTCTGTCCCAACAACCGTACCAACATATACAGGTGGCGGCGGAGGCGGCGGCGGAGGCAGCGACTCTTCTTCCGGTGGCGGTTCTTCTTCTGATAGTGATACAGACGATAATGTAATTACAGATCAATCAACAGCTGATCCAATAGAAGATGCAATAAGCACAACAACACCAGAAGAACCAACAGATGAAACAATACCAGAAGAAGAAATAATTACAGGTGTAACAGATAATACTCAAACAGGTGGAGGAAGCAATTGGGGAACTTCTGGTGGAGGTCAATCATTTGATGAAACTGGAACAGATGAAAGCCTAGAAGATAATCTATCTGATGAGGATGCACTATTAGGAGACGAAAGCTTAGATGATTTAGAAACTGAAGAGAGCATCTATACGATTCCAATGGCATCAGATGATGCATCAAGCACAACAGTAACTAAAGATGGAGTTAATGCTGTACCTATTCTTGCAGGACTTGGTTTAGTCGCAGCAGCTGGAGTAGGAGCTAAAATATATATGGATAATAAGAAAAATAACGAAAATGGTGATGATGATGAGTTCATGGATGATAGTGAATTCGAAGAATTCTCATCAACTGATAGTGACCTAATTGCAGACGAATGGAATGATGAATCTTTAGATGATGGTACAAATGAAGAAGCTGATTATGAACGTCCAAGTTTCTATAGTGATACATTAGGCGAAGAAATTTAGTTATAAAATAAAGTTATAGACAGGAGAAAATATGGAAAAAGAAAGATTTTTACCAATAGGTAGTGTTGTATTATTAAAAAATGCTACAAAACCAGTTATGATTACAGGATATTCAATTATTGGAAACGCAAATTCAGAAAATCCAGAAGAAATAACAAAAAAGATGTACGAGTATGGTTGCTGTGTTTATCCTGAAGGTGTTTTAAGTACAAATTTAATAGGTGGATTTGATCATGAACAAATTGAAAAAATATTATTCGTAGGATACGAAACAGAAAGTCAAGCTCAAATTTCAACTCTATTAAATGAAAATTATGATAAATTAAGAGAAAAATTCGAAAAAGAAGGAAAAATATAAAAATTAAAAGCTACACCAAAAATTTGATGTAGCTTTTTTTATTGTTATCTATACTTATAAGTCCTAGACTTTTCCATCGAAATATTAAGTAATATCCCAACTAGTAACATGTATGATAAAAGACTGGATCCCCCATAAGAAATAAATGGAAGAGTAATACCAGTAATAGGGAGTAGACCAACTGTCATTCCAATATTTTGAACTTGTTGAAATAAAAGCATGCCTACAATACCAGCTAAAATATATTTATCTGTATCATCGATTTTTCTCTTCGCAAGTCTAATTATATTTATATCGAAATAAATAATAATTCCAAGTAGTATGATAACTCCTATAATACCAAAGTTTGATGCAAATACTGCGAATATAAAATCAGTCGATGACTCTGGAAAATAAATAGGTGTCTTATTAAACCCATGTCCAAATAATCCAGCAGATCCAATTGCCGCCAAGGCATTTTCTAATTGTAGTCCAGATCCTGTTTTCCAATCGAATAATCTATCTAATCGATAAAATATTGAAGTACCAAATATATCAATAAACAATTCTTCCTTAAAGAAGTAAATTCCTAAAACACTTCCTAAAATTACCCCAATACAAGCAAATGCCAAGATAAACCATCCAACTCTAATACCCGATGAAAACATCATTACAAAATAGATTATTAAATAGATTATAACAGCCCCAGTATCAGGTTGTAAAAAGGTAAGTATTGATGGAATAAGTACAATAATTAAAGTCTTTAAAATAAACAAAAACTCTTGCCAAATAGTTGGATTTTTATAATCACTTCTAAAATTATGTATCATTGTAGCTAAAACAAGCATTATAAATATCTTCATAAATTCACTTGGCTGAATACTACCAACTCCAGGAATTGTAAACCAACATTTACTATTATTAATAGGTGTTCCAAATAATAATAATCCAACTAACAAAATATTACCCAGTACATATAAAAACCAAGTATGTCGATACAAAAACTCATTCTTAACTTTGAGTATTATAACTACTAAAATACTTCCTACAATATACCAAATAGCTTGTTTTAATGCCAAATTACCTAAACTTTGTGAAGTATAAGTTAATGCACTATATATTGTCATAATACTAATTATAGCCATTAAAAATATTGGAATAAGTATTTTAAAATTAATTTTATTATTTTTACTTTGTGTCATATTATCTTTACCTTTCATTTTTATTATACCAAAATCACTCAAGTTTTATATCTTATTTTCATAAAATATAAAAAGGAGACAAAATATGAAAAAATTACCAAAAGTTTTTCAAAATGATTTTTCAAAACCAATAAATAATAATAAGAAAGTCTGTTATTTAAGAAATGAAGATATAAAAGAAGAAAGAGAAGTTGTTCAAATAGAAAAAAAAGAACTAGAAGATGAGTCAACAATTAATGAAGTATTAGAAGAAATCTTTAGTGGAATAGGTTATTCTTATAATATTCCTTTAGAAATAATTACTAAAAATAGAGCTTATAATACTAGTCTTATTGCTAAAACAAAGTATAATTTAATTACTTTAGATAATGAAATAATCCCTATATCAGAAATTACAAATATTACTATTAAAGATAAATCCAAATAAAAAGAATTGTACTTCTAAAATACAATCCTTTTTATTATTAGCATAATTCTATATACGTATCAGCAAGACATTTAACAGCACCAACACATTTTAAGTCAATAGTAAAAAATTCATTAGTTCCTACAAAGTTATTTTCATCATTTAAGTAAAGTATTCTAAAAGTAGCACAACAATCATCTAATGATTCAATTCTAAATACTTCTGATTCTCTAGTTACACCATTAATTGTATAAGGAAAACGCCAAGGATTTCCAGTACAACAATTAAATAACATTAATGGTCTAGTATTATAGCAAACACTTGTACATACAGGTCCTAAATAAGGTTTATCACATCCAGTAGATTGACAACCATTATCAAAATCTTGTTTTTGTAACATTAATATTCGTCTTAATAATTCACTTAAACATCCACAATCTCTTTCATTATTTTCATCACACATAATAAAACCTCCTTTCTATAAGTTTTCAACTACTGTATCAACTACACATTTAATAGCACAAATACAACCTAAATTAACTGTTATAAAACTATTAGTAGAAATATAATCATCACCATCAACAGCAAGTACTCTTAAAGTTACACAATCATCAAATACTTTTTCAACTCTAAAAAAAGAACTACTTATCATATTTCCATTATCAATATAATTACTACTTAGTAGAGTACCATTCTTAGTATATAAAGTAATAACCCTAGTATTATAACAAATTTGATTAATAGTAGGTCCTAAGTAAGGTTTAGTACAACCATCTTCTAAGCAATGTGTATTTACTGAATTTTCTTGTAATAAATGAATTAATCTAAGTAAATTCCTAATACAATGATTAGTCCTCATAGTCTCCACCTCTTTATCTATTTCTAATATAAAGTATTCAAAACGTATTATTTTGTGTTTATAAATACCTATATAATTATATGTTTTATCACTAGAAATTAATCTCTTTATTTTTATCATTTTCTGTTATATAATTATAGTGGTGATAGAATGGAATATATAGAATATTTAATTATAGGAATAGTATTAGTAATTATCTTACTAGCAGTCTTAAAGGCTAATAAGAAGGATGCTAATCTAGATTTTAATAAATTAGTGGAATTGTTAGGTGGTAAGGAAAATATTATTTCTACTGAGACTAATTTATCAAGATTTAAAGTAACATTGAAAGATGTTAGTAAAGCTAATAAAGAGGGAATTCAAAAATTAGGAGCAAAGGGAATTGTTGAAATAGATAATCAGTTAAAGATAATTCTTGGTCCTGAATCAAAACAATTAAAAAAATATATCGATGAGATAAAATAATTAAAATGAAAGTTAAAGTAAGTACTTGAAAAGGTATTTACTTTTTTCTTTAGCATAAATTTATCTTTAAATAAATATACTTATACTGGTAGGTGATCTATATTAATAAATATAAATATATACTTATTGCTTCTATATTTATAGTGGCACTATCTTTATTTTTGTTTCCTAAAGAGGAAGAAAAAGTAGAGACTAGTATTCTTAATGCTACTGTTATAAGTAGTAAAGTAAATAAGTTAACAGTTCGTGATGATAATAATTTAATTTATACATTCGATGTAGAAAATAATTTATATGAAGCAGGAGAAAATTTAATTATTGAGTATACTGGATTATTAGATGAAAATCTAAACTTAGTAAATATTACGCCTGTTTCACAAGATGAAGAAGAAATAGCTATTAGAACTAGTGATAGTATGTTTAATAATTTTAAAACTCTAGCTGAAAATAAGGTGAATGAAATGACTTTAGATGAGAAAATTGGTCAAATTCTTTTAGTTAGATATGAAAGTGATAAAGCCAAAGAGGCTATAAATACCTATAAGGTAGGAGGATTTGTTTTCTTTGAAAAGGATTTTAAGGATAAAACTACAAAAGAAGTTCAAGATATGATGACCTCTCTTCAAGCTATGGCTAAAATTCCGCTATTAACAGCCGTAGATGAAGAAGGTGGCGATGTAGTACGTGTAAGTAGTAATAAGAATTTAATTGAAAGTGAATTTTTATCGCCAAGAGAATTATATCTTGAGGGTGGTTTTGACTTAATAAGTGAAGATACTAAGAAAAAAAGTAATTTATTAGAAAATTTAGGTCTAAATGTCAACTTAGCACCTGTAGTAGATGTTTCAACTAACTCAACAGATTATATGTATGATAGAACATTAGGAGAGGGAAGCGAATTAACTTCAACATATTCTAAAACGGTAATAGAGGCAAGTAAGGCGAATGATTCAGTATCTTATGTTATGAAACACTTTCCTGGATATGGTAACAATGAAGATACTCATGATGGTCAAGTGATTGATAGTAGAACTTTAGAAGAAATTAAACAAAATGATTTACCACCATTTGAAGCTGGTATTGCTAGTGGTGCAGAGGCAATCCTTGTAAGTCATAATATAGTCCAAAGTATTGATCAAAATAATCCAGCATCTCTTTCTGCGAGTGTACATAATCTATTAAGAGGCGATCTTGGTTTCACTGGTGTAATAATTACAGATGATTTAGCAATGGCTGCGGTTGCAAATATAGAGGATGTTACTGTAAAAGCTCTTCTTGCTGGCAACGATATCATTATAACAACAGATTATGAACAAGGCTTCAATGATATAAAACAAGCTGTAGAAGATGGAACAATAAGTGAAAGTTTAATTGACGAAATAGCGCATAAAATCATTTCTTGGAAGTACTATAAGGGACTAATGTATGATAAACAAAAATAATTTTTTAAACATAAAATGACAAATTTTGTCATTTTTCCATATTTCGACAAATTTCGACCTAATAATTATGTATCATCAAGATGAGGTGCATATTATGTCTATAATTGAAAACGTAGTCTTATTAAGTATCTTTTTAACATTCCCTTTAACTGTTTATTTAATCTATGTAGCCTATATGAACAATATGGATTTAAAGGAAAAAAATCTTTTCCTAGATTTTGCTTTACTTTCCTCAATATTTTTAATGACTAAATACATAGATGATAAATCTATTCATACAATCCTTTTTTATAACATTCCCTTACTTATAGCCTTCTTAAGAAAAAAGAAAACAACAGCCCTAATCATCTCTCTAATAATAGTTCATTTTACTAATAAATATACTACAATTCCAGAAATAATAACTGTCTTAGAGTATACTATTTACTATATTGGTTATCTATTTATATCAAAAACAAAAAATAGAGAAACAAATATAATAAATACGTTAATCAGTATAAAATCCTTTTTAATTGCCTTTTTAATATTTATTTTATTAAATCCTAATGGAACACTTCTCGTAAATTCAGCTTATATCATCACAACTTTAAGTACTTTTATAATCTTTACCTATATCAGTCTTTCTCTTTTTAAGAAAGGAGAAGAAATAATTGATTTAAATAATATTTTAAAAGAAACCAAAAAACAACAGTATTTATATGAGTCTTTATCAAAATTAACCCATGAATTAAAAAATCCCATTACTGTCTGCAAAGGTTACTTAGAAATAATTGATCGAAGGGGATATTCGAAAGTAGAGGAGTATCTTCCTATTATTTCTGGTGAAATAGATCGAGCTTTATGTGTCATTAATGACTTTTCAACTTTAGGAAAGCTAACTACTTTAAATAAAGAAGAATTAGATTTAGAACTTTTATTAACAGAAATAATTGGTACATTAAATCCAATATTTAAAAAGGAAAGAGCGACAATAATTCTTAATTTATCTGATGAAATATATATTTATGCTGATTATAATCGTTTAAAGCAAGTTTTTGTAAATATTTTAAAGAATGCTCTTGAAGCAAAGAAGGAAACAATTCCTTTGGAAGTTTTAATTAATGTAAAAAAATATAAGCATATAATTAAAATAAATATTACAGATAATGGTATTGGTATGGATAAAGAAACTTTAGAAAATATGAATAAAATATTTTATACAACAAAAGCTAATGGTAATGGACTGGGCGTAGTTTTATCTACTGAAATAATTGAAATGCATAAAGGTACAATTAAATATTTATCTACAAAAGATATTGGTACATCTGTATCTATAACATTACCAATATAGTAAGGAACAAAGTTTTAATATTTAACTATCTAAGTAGTATTTTATCTTAATAGTAATTACAATTATATTTATCATTAGCAATTACTGTGCTTCTTCCTACAAATTTTAAAGAAAAATTCTTATAAATAAAAAAAGTCTTTCGACTTTTAATAAAAATTATTATTATTACCAAAATTAGAAAAACTATTTGGAGAAGTTGCTTGAGTTGAATAAGTGCCTTGTGTTGAATATGGTGTTTGTGTTGAGTAGATTGGTTGACTATAAGGAACTTGATAAACAGGCATTGGCATTGGGTAGAATCCTCCACCACCACAACATTGATTATTCATTTGGTTGTTATTAGCGATTCCATAACCTAATGCTGTACCAGCAAGACCTCCTACAAGAAAAGGTGCCAAAAAAAATCTTTCACCATCTTGTGAATAACTAACAGAATTTCTGTACATAGTATTACTATTATTTGGTATAATATAATTGTGAGGGTACATATATCTCACTCCTTTACAGTATCTTATGTAATTAGAAAGAATAGGTGATAATATGAATACTGAAAAATTAAATAATTTGGCCAAAACAATAGTAAATTATTCGCTTCATTTAAAAGAAAATAGTAAAGTATTAGTTAGCTTTACTCCTGAAGCATCTCCACTAGTAGAAGAGTTAGTAAAAGAAGCTCAAGCAGTAAAAGCTATTATGATTTTAGACATGTATAGTCCTAAATTAAATAGTTTATTAGCAGAAAAAAATACTGATGAAAGAATTGACTTAATTAAAGAAATAAGAGAGTTTGAAGTTGCTAATTACGATGCATTTATTTCAATAAGATATACATATAATGATTATGAAACTAAGAATGTTCCTAAAGAGATGCGTATTAAATTAGGTTTAGCAACACAAGCAGCTGATGACATTAGAATCAATCAAAGAGACTGGGTACTATTGAATTATCCATCTCCACAAGATGCTTTTAAAGCTAAAATGACCACAACAGAATTTAATGAATTTGCTTTAGATGTAATGACTGTTGATTATGCTAAAATGTCTGCAGATATCAAGCCTCTAAAGGATTTGATGGAGAAAACAGATAAAGTAAGAATCATCTCCCCTGGTACAGACTTAACTTTCTCAATTAAAGGACTACCAGCAGTACCTTGTACCGGAGATAAAAATATTCCTGATGGAGAACTTTACTCTGCCCCAGTAAAGGATAGTGTAAATGGAACTATTACTTATAATACTCCATGTCCATATAATGGAAATGTTTTCCACCATGTTTCATTGACTTTTGAAAATGGTAAGATAATAAAGGCAACATGTGATGAAGATGATGATAAATTAAATGAAATATTTGATACAGATGAAGGTGCTAGATATGTTGGAGAGTTTTCTTTAGGATTCAATCCTAAAATTTTATATCCAATGGGCGATATCTTATATGATGAGAAAATTTTAGGAAGTCTACATTTTACACCAGGAAGATGTTATGCAGATTGTGACAATGGTAATAGATCAAGTATTCACTGGGACATGGTTCTAATCCAAAGAGAAGACTTTGGTGGAGGAGAAATCTATTTTGATGATGTCCTAATTCGTAAAGATGGTAAATTCGTTATAGATGAATTAAAAGTATTAAACTACGAACAAAAATAAGTCTAACAATGTTAGACTTTTTCTTTTGAAATTAAAGATATATTATAAAAAAATTGTATTATATATATAGGAACATTTAATAGTTAGGTGGAACCAAACTTCAAGAGAAGGGAGGTGATTATATGAATAAAAAAGATACTCTTATCTTTTTTCAAATAATAATTATCTACCTTTTAATATTATTACTATTTATAGTCTTAATATAAAAGAAAAGCCTAACTAAAATTTCTTTTAGTTAGGTAACCAATCATGGCAACACCTAACCAAGAAATATTAAGTGTTCCTATTTTATTTTATGAAGTTTCCTTCATCTAAGTACATAGTATCATAACTTTTTAATAATATCAATTATATTAAGGGAAAAACATAAATTATGCGTATCATATATATGGGAACATTTAATAGTTAGGTGGAACCAAACTTCAAGAGAAGGGAGGTGATTATATGAATAAAAAAGATACACTTATCTTTTTTCAAATAATAATTATCTACCTTTTAATATTATTACTATTCATAGTCTTAATATAAAAGAAAAGCCTAACTAAAATTTTATTCTAGTTAGGCAACCACCAAAGGTAACACCTAACAGGAAAAAATTAAGTGTTCCTATTTTTATTTTATGCAAGTTTCCTTGACAAATTCATCATATCACAACATAAATATCTTGTCAAAATAAAATACCGTTATCGGAACAAAAATATTGACTTTTAGTACCGTCTACGGTATAATAAGCAGCCAGAGGTGGTACTATGGACTTTATGACTACAAAAGAGGCTACAGAAAAGTGGAAAATAAGTGAAAGACGTATTAGAAAATTATTAAAAGACGGAAGAATTATCGGAGCAATTAAAGTTGGAAATAGTTGGAGCATCCCAACAAATGCCACTAAGCCTATTGATAAACGTAGTATCAAATATGAAGATAAAAAAATAATTATAAATCTTAGTCAAATATTTTTTGCTAAAGTAGATAATTTAAAAGACCAAATTAAGAAAAACGCAAAATATGCTGATGAACAATTTCTAATTGAGTGGATTTACAATGATAGCAAATTAGAAAGAAATACATTAACAAAAGATGAAATAAAAATAGTCATAAATAATATTACCGTAGGTGGAAAATCAATAGAAGAGCACCTTGAAATAATTAATTATAAAAATGCTATTAAATACTTAATTAATTCTGTTGATAAAAACATTAAAATAACTGAAAATGAGATAAAAACCATTCATCACATAGTAAGTCAAAATATTGATAATGAAAATACAAATACATATAGAACAGAACAAGAAAATAACGATATAGATCCTACATTAATTCCAGAAATAATGTTAAAGTTAATTTCTAATTATAATGAGAAAACATCACATGTCATAATAAAAGCTGTTATCTTACATAGTGAATTAATTAAGCTCTCACCATTTAAGGATAATAACTTAAAGACCGCTTTACTTTTAATGAACTTAATTTTTATGAATAATGGCTACCAACCAATAATTATAAAAGAAGAGTATAAATCAAATTATTTATCACAACTAAAAAATTCTCAAATAACAGGCGATTATACTAAGTTGATAAAATTAATTTTAAAAATAGAAGAACAGTGCTTAGAAGATGAGATAAACAAAATGGAGGTTGGTGATAAATAATGCGACTAATGCCAAACATAAGTCTGACAGAAAAGCAAGTTACATCACTTCTTGAAAATAATAGATTTGACTTTGGTGGTGAAGCTATAATCTGTCGCAATGAAAATCCCAATACTTTATATAAAATCTTTGTTTCACAGGATGCGAAAGAACCAATAGCGATGACAAAAAATAAAGAGATAAAAATAGCATTGCTTCATCAATTAGAACTTCCAAATAGTACCATACCACTTAGTACCATAAGTATGGATGGTGTACTAGTGGGATATGAAATGACAAATGCACGTGGTTATAAACCATTATTTATACCAGATTTGACAAGGGATTCAACAATTGAAGCACTGAAAAAAGCCAAAACAACACTAGAATATTTTGCTTACAAGGATGTGACATATGGTGATGTCAAAAATGATAATTTATTAATAAATCCCCAAACTGGTGAAATTATTTTCTGCGACATGGACAATGTACGTATTGGTTCAAGAGAAATAGATGTTGCAGGATATGAATTACAGTATTTTAAGCAGTGTTATGGAACAATAGATGAAAAATCAGATGCTTATATGCATAATTTATTAACACTAGAAATGTTAAATTATCGCTACGTCGAGTACGTGCAAGATATCATTGAAATGATGAAAACTGGAGTAAAACCACAAGGTTATGAAGAAAAAGCTGAATATACACTAAAAAGTATGCTTAATCCCAGAGATTTTGATGGTAAATATATAATTCAATATGTCAAAAGATAGGAGTAAAATTATGAAAAGATTACCAAATATAGAAATAGACCCAAGATGTTTAAATAGATTATTTATGAGTCAATTAACAAGTGGTGGAGAAGCTATCGTTTGTCGAAGCTTTCAACCTAATACCTTATTTAAAATCTGTGCTGAGGCAAGTGTTCAAAGGTATTGTGATTCCTTCGGAGTACCATTTCGCCTAGATTTAATTGAAATGTCTGATAACAAGTTCGAAAAAATTAAAAGATTATATGAAATGCAATTAGAACATAGCGTAAAGCCAGTAAGTACACTAAGCATGAATGGTCGATTAATAGGGTATGAAATGACTTATGATAAAGATGACAAGTCATTACATAATAGCCAATTATCTCATGAAGATTTAATTAACATCCTAGAACAAAGCAGAAACATCTTAGAATATTATGCTCAAAATGATATAACATATGGTGATGTTAATGCTTTTAACGTTTTAGTAAATAGCGGTACTAAACAAGTAAAATTTTGTGATGTTGATAACATGCGTATTGGAACACTTCCTATCGATGTAAAAGAAAAGAATTCCACAATATACGATTTACTTGGTGGTAAGGAGGCCTATCTTGATGCTTACATGCATAATATAATGACTCTTTATGAATTTGAAAGTGATAAATTTGGCTTTTTATTTAAACCAGTAAGTGAAATTGTAAAAGAAGATTATTCACAGTATTTAACAGAAGAATCAAGAGAAATATTAACTAGTATGGAAGAACCAAAAACATTTAATGGTGAATATATAATTCAATATGTAAAAAAATAAGGTGATAAAATGCAAAGGATTCCCAACATAAAACTGACACAAGATGATTTTGAAAAATTATTAGAGCATAAGATAATAGGTTCTGGTAGTGAGGCAACAATTTGTCGAACTGAAAAACAAAATACCGTATACAAAATTTTTTGTATTGGTAAGAAAGTATTTCCAATGCCAGATAATAAAGTAAGAAAAATAGATAAATTATATCAAATGTCGTTAGAGCATATAACTAGCCCAATAAGTACAATAAGCTTAGATGGGACATTAATTGGCTATGAAATGATTTATGATTCAGAAGATAAAACCTTTAATCCTTTCGCACTAAGTAATTCAGAAGTAATTCATTTTTTAAAAGGCACTAAGGATATTTTAGAACAGCTAGCAAGTAAAGACATAACATATGGTGATGTGGCTGGTCGTAATATTTTGATTAATCATCGTACAGGAACAATAAAATTTTGTGATATTGATAACATGCGCGTTGGAGAATATCCAATAGATCTTATCGGTAACACATTACAAAAATACACCAAAGTTCGAGGTGTTGATGCTGCAACAGATGCCTATATGCACAGTATAATGACATTAAATTCTTTCGACTTGGATGAAGATGAATGTAGTCAAGAAGAATTTGCTTGGTATTTTACGAGAGAAGGTAGAAAAATTCTTCATCAAATAAGAGAAAAAACAGCATACAATGGTGAATACATAGTTCAATATGTTAAAAAGAAATAGGTGATAATATGACACGACTTAAAAATATTGAGTTTTCTGAAAATGAAGTTCATAGATTAATAAAAAAATCTTTCTTCAGCAGTGGTGGAGAAGCAGTAATTTGTCGTACTAATAATCCTAATACACTATATAAAATTTTTATCAAAGGAACTATGTATAACACTATAGCGATGAGCGAAAATAAATTAAGAAAACTAGAAAGAATTCATGAAATGGAACTAAAGGGTTGTGTAAGACCTATACAAACAATATCAAGTCAAGGAAAACTAATTGGTTATGAAATGACATACGATCCAAATGATATAAGATTCTTTCCTGGTTATTTCAAACGTAGTGAAGTAGTAAGAAAACTGAAAGAAACAAGAAATATCTTACAATACTTTGCGGACCACGATATAACATATGGCGATATTGCCTTGCGAAATATTTTATTTAACAAGCATACCGGTGAAGTGAAATTCTGTGATATGGACAATGTAAAAATAGGCGAATATCCAATGGATATAATTCCCACTAGATTAAGAGATTATCATGAAATTTGTGGTATTGATGATAAAACAGATGCTTACATGCATAATCTCCTTACACTAGATGCTTTCGGTTTAAGACTATATTACTCTGATAGAGATGACATAAGTGAAGAATTTAAAGGAAAAGCCATACCAATAGTTGAATCAATGAAAGAGCCAGAAAACTTTCAAGGTGAATATATAATCCAATATATAAAGAAAAAAGAGTGATAAAATGAAAAATTTACCAAACATTAATTTTACATTAAAAGAAATAGAAGAAATAGTTAAAAGAGATCACATTGTAGGTGGAGAAGCAGGTATCTATGAAACGGGAAACCAATTAACTTTATATAAAATATTTTGTAAGGCTGAAGAAATACGAAATTCAAATTCATATTCTTTTAACTCAAGTCCCATAACAACGATGAGCTATAACAAACTACGAAAACTAGAAAAATTATATCAAATGCAACTAGAACATAGTGTAAGACCGATAAGCACTATTAGTGTAGCTGGCGAATTGGTAGGCTATGAAATGACAAGAGATCCTAAAGATCAAGTCATAACTTCCGTAAATCTATCAAGGTCTGAATTGATTCACTATCTAGAACAAACCAAAAATATTTTAGAATATTTTTCTCATCACGATATTATTTATGGCGATGTTGCAAAAAGAAACATTTTAATCAATCACAAAACAAGAACAGCAAAGTTTTGTGATATGGATAATATAAAGCTTGGAAGTTATGGAATAGATGTAAAATCATGGGAATTAATTTCTTATACAATAGAAAGAGACGGTCTTGATCAAAAAACAGATGCCTACATGCACAGTTTAATGACTTTAACCGGTTTAGATATTGACATGGATTTATGTGTACTACAAAATGAATACTTCCATAAACATTTTACTCCACCAGCATTTGATGTTATCGAAGGAATCGGAAATCCCAAAAACTACAATGGCGAATACTTAGTACAATACGTAAAAAAATAAAAAGAAAGAGGTGAAATTATGTTATCAATTCCCAATATAATACTTACAAAAGAAGAATATCAACAGTTAATTAAGAACGAACAAATGCGTGGAGGTGAAGCTATAATCTCACCAAGCGGCAATCCAAATACAAGATATAAACTATTTATGAATCAAGCACATTATGAAAGCCCGATGAATGAAAATAAAACAGTCAAAGTAATTGAACTATATAGAAGAAATATTCCTTATTTGGTACAACCTCTAAGTACAATCAGTTACAATGGTAAAATGGTTGGTTATGAAATGACTTTTGATAGACATGATAAAAGCCTTGAATCACTATCACAGCTATCAAGAAAACAATTAATAGAAATTTTAAAGAAGTCAAAAGAAATTCTTGAACATCTAGCCAGTCAAGACATAACATATGGCGATGTAACCGCAGACAATATCTTAGTAAATATAAAAACAGGAAGAGTAAGTTTTTGTGATATAGATAATATGCGTGTTGGTGCAAATCCAATCGATATAAAAGGTTTTAGTTTATCTCGTTATTATGGAAGAGTTGGCCAAATAGATGAAAAAGCCGATGCCTACATGCACAATCTATTAACAATAAAAAAATTACATGCTCCAAGTAAATATGAATCAGAAATTATAAAAGACTTAGAAAAAGGAATCTTTCCTACAAAGTTTAAACAAACAGCCAGACCAATATTCGAAAGTATGGCAAATCCAGAAAACTTTACAGGTGAATATGTAATTCAACACGTAAAAAGATAAAGATTGAAGAAATAGCAAAAATATGATATAATATGCTCACTAATGGGGGATGGTTAGTATGAAAAGAATGCCTAATATTACTTTTTCAAGGGAAAGTTTAGAGGAGATAACGTATACAGAAAGATTTAGTAAAGGTGGAGAAGCAATTATCTGCCTAAGTAATAAGCCAAATTCACTATACAAAATTTTTATTAATCCATATACTGGCGAAATAATTGACATGTCAGACAATAAATTTAAGAAAATAGCAACCATTTACCAAATGGGACTTGACTATAGTGTAAGACCATTAAGTACCATAAGTATGGACGGAAGACTAGTTGGTTATGAAATGAGTTGTAATCCATTACATGTTTCTATGAACGAAATATCATTAACTCCTCAACAATTAATTGAAATTTTAAAACGTACCAAAGATGCTTTAGAATATTTTGAATCAAAAGATATAACCTATGGCGATGTCAAAAATAACAATATTTTAATAAATAGACATACAGGACAAATAGAATTTTGTGATATGGACAATATCAGATTAGGAGAAAATCCAATAGACCTAATGGGAAAAGATTTAAGACAATATGTTGCAAAAAATGGAGTTCTTGCTAACGCTGATGCTTATATGCATAATTTATTTGCACTAAAAGAACTAGGCTTTCCAACTAAATATACAACTAGCGAAGGTGTTATTATGACCCTTGAAAAAGGTGAATACCCAACTGAATTTGAAAAATTTGCTCATCCAATTTTTGAGGGTATGGTAAACCCAGAATCATTTAATGGTGAGTATGCCATTCAATATATTAAAAAGGGACGATAACATGAGAAGAATTACAGATATCAAATTAACAGAAAAAGAATTTGCAAATATTAAGCAAAGATTTTGCTTTGACTATGGCAGTGAAGCAGATATTTATACAACCGACAAACCAAACACTTTATATAAAATATTCACTGGTCGTCACGGTATGTCAGAAAATAAATTACGAAAGATTGAAAGACTGTATCAAATGTCACTAGAGCATAGTGTAAAGCCACTTAGCACCATAAGTTGTAACGGAAAATTAGTTGGTTATGAAATGACCTATGATAGAAAAGACCAAGAGTTTAGATATGTAATAAATAAATTAGATCGTGCTCAAAAGATTTATTGGTTAGAGCAAACAAGAGATATTTTAGAATATTTTGCATCACAAGATATAACATTTGGCGATGTTGCCAGTAGAAATATTCTGATCAATCCCCAGAGTGGTGAGGCTAAATTTTGTGATATAGATAATATTCGTTTAGGTGAATACCCGGTTGATATAACATCAGAATCTTTAAGTCAATACTGTAGGGTTCGTGGCGTAGATGAAGAAATAGATGCCTTTGGGCATAATCTAATGACTGTGCATGCCTTATATATATCCCCTTGGGGCGACTTACCAGCATTGAGTCAAATTAAAATGAGAGGTATGAAAGTTTATCGTAGTTTACAAAAACCAGAAAAATTTAATGGCGAGTATATAATTCAATATGTAAAAAAGATAGGAAGATAATATGTCAACAAAAAGAATACCAAATGTTGAGTTAACAATAGATGAATTTTTTGCTCTAGAAGACGAAGATAAATTTGCTCAGGGCGGAGAAGCTATTATTTTAAAAACAGAAAGGCCTAATACTCTTTATAAGTTCTTTAGAGATCAAAATGGCAACTTTATTGATATGCCTGATAATAAATTTAGAAAAATCATAGCATTATATAACTTAAACTTAAATTATTCTGTAAAACCATTAAGTACAGTAAGTGTTAATGGTCATTTAGTAGGTTATGAAATGACATATAATCCCCAAAGTATTCAGTTTAAGAAAGCTGGATTAGATCGCGCTAATAAAATAGAAGTTTTAAAAAGAACTAAAGAGATTTTAGAATACTTCGCAACTCAAGATATAACATATGGCGATGTCAAAAGTAATAATATTTTAATTGATAGAGTAACAGGAGAAATAGAATTTTGTGATATGGATAATATTCGTATTGGAACATATCCTATGGATCTGGTAGTAGAATATGTACAACCCTTTGAAAAATGTGGTAAAATTGAACTGTGTGATGCCTATATTCATAATTTGATGACATTACAACAATTAGGATTTCCTAATAATTATCCAACATTTAAAGAGGTTGCAAGAACACTTGCAAGAGAAATATATCCAACAGGATTTTCCAAAGAAGCAAAGGAAGTTTTTGAAAGTATGATAATTCCAAGAAAATTCAATGGAGAATATGTAATTCAATACGTAAAAAAATAGAAGAGGTGATGATATGGAACGTTTACAAAAAGTAATCACACAAGCAGGAATTGCATCAAGAAGAAAAGCAGAAGAATTAATTACACAAGGAAAAGTAAAAGTAAATGGTCAAACAGTTACAGAATTAGGTACTAAAGTATCAGACAAAGACCATATTGAAGTTGAAAATAAACTAATAGAAAAAGAATTAAAAGAATATTATTTACTAAATAAACCTCGTGGTGTAGTAACAACAACATCAGATGATAAAAATAGAAAAACAGTTATTGATTTAATCCCAACCAGCGCTAGAATATATCCGGTAGGAAGATTAGATTATGATACAACAGGTGCCTTATTACTAACAAATGATGGTGATTTTGCCAATATTTTAATGCATCCAAAACATAAAATAGAAAAAGTTTATATGGCAAAAGTAAAAGGAATCATAAAAGGTGAACAAATAAATAAACTAAAAGATGGTGTTGAAATAGAACCAGGAGTAGTGGTAAGGGGAACAAGAGTAAAACTAAAGAAAACTGATCCTAAATCAAATACAAGTAGGGTTCAAATTACTATTACTGAAGGAAAAAATCATCAAGTAAAGAAAATGTTTGAAGCAGTTGACTTTGAAGTAATAAAACTAAAAAGAGAAAAAATTGCCTTCTTCGATTTAAAAGATCTTCAATCAGGAGAATATCGTAAACTAACACCAAAAGAAGTAAGTAAAGTATTTAGTTTAGAAACAAAATAAAATAAATTCAGGGGGAATTTATTATGTCAAAATTAAGTGTAATAGTTCCTGTATATAATACTGAAAAGTATTTAGGAAAATGTATTGAAAGTATTTTAGGTCAAACCCAAAAAGATACTGAAATAATTTTAATAGATGATTCATCAACTGATAAAAGTTTGGATATAATGAATTCCTATCAAGAAAAAAATCCACGAAGCATAAAAATTCTTCAAACAAAACAAAATAGTGGACCAGCCACTGCTAGAAATTTAGGTTTAAATATCGCAACAGGAGAATATATAGGCTTTGTTGATAGTGATGACTTTATTACACCAACAATGTATGAGGAAATGATAACTGTCTGTGAAGAAACTTCCTCCGATATGGCAAGAACAAATCAAAGAGTATTAATTCTAGGTATTGATAAAGGCTTTTTCAAAAAGAATAAAGACACTACTTTTAAAGTAATTAATGCAAAAACTGATGATAGGTTCATTATAGCTGAGCCACCATGTGCTACTAATAAATTATTTAAAAGAGAATTAATTGGCGATGAAAAATTTCCTGAAGGAATAAAATGGGAAGATTATCCATTTACAGTTCCACTAACAATAAAAGCAAATCAAATAGCGTCTATCCCAGAAAGACATTATACTTACAATATGCATCGAAGTAATACAACATTTACTGACGCAAGAGTCTTAAATAGTCATCTTTTGGATATTTTTACTTGCTCGGACATAATTGGTGAAAAATGTATAACTGAAGATATGAATTCTAACTTAAGATACTTGCTAGAATATACACAAATTTATCATTGTGTATTTAGATTAAAAGAAATTGTGGGTTCAAGTATGCCACTAGATGAAAAAAGAGAATTATTAACTCTTACATCTGCACTTATAAAAACAAAGTATGGTCCTTGGCAAGAACATGAATTATATCATGAACAAAAAGACAATAGATTACTTCATAGAATAAGAATGAATATAGTCGAAAGTCTCTTAGAACCAGACCTTGACTTACCTAAAGATGAAGAACAATTAAAACAAAAAATTAAAGTAAAACTAGATAAGTATTCAAAAAAATAAAACTACACTATTGTAGTTTTTTTAAATAAAAAATTAAATAATTCCATTTGACATAGCTTCAAATATTAAAATAAATATAACAACAAGGATAGCAATGGCTAAAATAAGCATTAGGATACTCGATGTGTTTTCATCATGCCTTCTTAAGTAATCAATATATTTTTCTTTATATATGTTCTTTATAATTTTAACTTTTATACTACATAGCCACAAATAAAGCATATTTGCACATGCTGAATATCCAATTCTTAATATAAAAAATGCCAAAAATCTTGTAAGTGCAGTATGCTTATAAAATATTAAAACCGCTAATTTACAAAATAGAAAATCAAATATCATACATAGGAAACAAAATAATACAAATTTATTATATGCAAAATAAAATGGTCCTAAAAAGAATGCAATAAAACTATTTTCATTACGATTAATTTTATCATATCTTTTACCTAAGTACATTTCAACATCAGAAATACTCTCAGGTTTATTTTTCCCTATAAATATTCCATTAGTCATATATCCACAGTGTAGACAATAGTTTCTTTGTAATGGCATTCCACAGTTAGGGCAAAGATTTTTATCTTTATTATTTTTCATATCATCACCTTAATAAAAGTATATCAAAGCAAAAAAAATAAACAATAAAAAAAGAAGAATTATTTTTCTTCTACAATTGCTCCTGTTGGACAAGATTCGATTGCATCCTTAGCAGCTTGTTCTTCTTCTTTAGGAACTTCAGGTTTAATTACCTTTGATAATCCCTCATCATCAATCATAAAAATTTTATCACAAATTGCTGCACAAGCACCACATCCAATACATGCTTCTTTATTAACTTTAACTTTCATTTCAATATCCCTCCAAAACAATTATATCTAATAAAAACTTTTACGTAAAGATTAATTTATCTACTTTTGTTTTTCTATAACTTATGATAAACTTATCATAGTAAGAAGGTGATTGGTGTGCCAACAAGAATGGATCGATATACAGACACTAGTGAGATGAAGACATATAGTCGCTCCGATAGAAACAAAGAATTATATGAAAATCTAGGTAATAATACAAGGTATACTAACATTACCGATGTTACTAATGCAAATGCGATTGACTTAACAAATGCTTCAAAAAATACTAACACTAGAGAAGGATATCATCAAATAAAAGAGTTTAGAACTATAGAACCAGTACCTAAAGTAAAAAAAGAATTAGAGGACTTTAACTTTCTATATCAAAATAGAGAAAATAGAATTTATGATGTAAATAGAGTTTTAGAAGAAGCAAGAAAAAATCGTGAACAAGATGAAAAAGAAGAAAAAAGAAAATTAAAAAATAGCAGTTATAATATTATTACAAGCTTAGATAAAGAAGAATTGGAAAAATATCGAAAAGAACGTCAAAATAAAATAAGAACACCGGAAGAAGAAGAGCTACGTGAATTAATTGATACAATTACTTCAAAAACATTAGCCGGAGAAATTGATAAAGCAACAAGTATAGATTTACTTAGTGATTTAATGGCAACTAATATCTTAGATAGAGTCGAATCACCAAAAGAAGATACAGAAGAAGAACAAGATGAAAAAACAGATCCAGAATTAGAACTATCAAGAGAGGTATTAGACAAAACACAAATAGAAGAAATAAAAAAAGTAACAGCTGATGATTTAAAGAAAAAAGCAGACGAACCAGAAGAAAAACTAACTGGAGCAGATACAGACTTTTATACTAGAAGTATGGACTTATCAAATGAAGATTTCGAAATGGATACAGAGTTCCAAGAAAAGAAAATGCCAATTGTCCTAAAAGTATTTTTAATAATACTAGTAGTAGCTGCACTAGCAGTAACAGGATACTTTATATGGAAAAATTTTAGTTAGGATATCCTAACTTTTTCTTATGGATATTTTCACTTCTAAATTTCTTTTATTCTTTTAACTATTTTTTTAATATCTATGATATTATATAATTACAAAAGAGTTACCTAAGGATGTGTGAATGTGGACATAAGATTTGTAGTTAATGATTATATTTTAGTATGGAATCTATTATTTAGAGCTTCTATTTCAGAACCAGTTCATAAATTAAAACAAAAATTATGGACTAACTATAAAAATGAATATAATGAAACATATAAAGATAAAACTTTAATGTTAAGAGATATAAAAAATTACATACCTAACGATGATACTATTTATAATTTGGTATTAGAAACAAAAGAATATCAAAAACTAAAAAAAGAAACTGAAAAATATCGATTAGAAATATTAAAATTATGGGATAAAAAACTAAATGCTTATCTGCAAAGAATTTTAAAAAAAGAACCAAAAGAATATACAGTATTTTTAGTAAATGAAGAGTTTGATGTTTTAGAAACAATAAAACTATGTGATCAAATAACTGTTATTCTAGGAAAAAAAGTAACAAAGCAAGACTATCGTAAATTAATGGTAGATATAATAATGAGTATTGTAAAAAAAGAAATTAAAGAATATAAAGATCATAATAAATTAATTGCTGATGCTATAATAGAAATGGCAATTTATAACGAGTTAGCAACAAATTTAACCAATAATAGTCATTATTTTATGGGAAAAGAAAAATTAACATATATAAAAAGACAAGTATATCCATATTGGTTAATGTATTTAGGAATTACAAAAGAAGATATGCCAAAATATATGTCTCGTGATAAAATAGCATTTGATCTTGAAAAATATCCATATGAAAAACAGCTAAAAGATTATGGATTAGAAGAGTTTATTGACTTTTGTATTCGTCATAAAAGATATATAATCAAAGAGGAACAATTAGATTTAATATAAGAACGTAGTAGGGGGAATAATTATGGATAATAATATGCAAAAACTAATAGATAAAATAAATATTGATAAAAATAATTATCAATATTTTTCTGATGCAAAAATAACTAAAATAAAAGTAAATTCTCATACTAATATTTGGAATGTGTTTATTACAAAAACAAATTTATTACCAGTAGAAGTTTTTTCAGAATTAGAAGAGAAGAAAAATCTATTAGATGAAAATGCTAGTGAAATAAATTTCATCTTTGAAATTACTAATTTAGATTTAGAAGCATATACAAGTTACTATCCATATTTACTAAAACAGTTAAAAGAAGAACTAAAAGTTTTAGAAATATATGAAGATTGTCTTCATATTGAAGATGGATTTTTAATTTTAATTGTTTCAAATGAAATTGAAAAAGAAAAATTAGAAATGTGTCTTGATAAAATTAATGTATTCTATAAAATGTTAGGCTATAAATTTAATGTTGATATAGTAATACGTCATGAAGAAAACATTCTAGAAGAAATTAAACAAGAATTAGAAGTTTCAGCACCAGTAGCGCCACTTCCACAAAAAGAAGAAAAGAAAGAAGATGCTCCTAAAGAAAAACAATTTCGACGTGAACCGAAAGATCCAAATAGTGTTATTGGTCGCGGAATTAAAGAAGAGCCAATTAAAATTAAAACACTTTTAGGAGAAGATAATAACGTTGTAGTAGAAGGCTTCGTCTTTGGTACCGATTATTTTGAATCATCTAAAACAGATTTTAAAATTATTACATTAAAAATAACAGACTATTCAGATAGTATTTATTGTAAAGTATTTGTTCGTGATGATGAAGAATATGCAAGACTTTGTAAAGAGTTAAAAACTGGTAATTGGTATAAAATAAGAGGTTATACAAAAAATGATCAATTTGCCAAAGAATTAGTTTTAAATGCAAGAGATATTGTTAAGATAGAAAAAAATGAAAGTGTTATTAAAGATAATGCCAAAGTAAAAAGAGTAGAACTTCATTGCCATACTGTAATGAGTCAAATGGATGGAGTTGCTAATGAAGAAGCAATTGTAAAACAAGCAATGAAATGGGGACATAAAGCTATTGCTATTACAGACCACAATGGAGTTCAAGCGTTCCCTCATGTCTTTAATTTGGTTACAGGATATAATAAGGGACTAAAAGAAGGAGAAGAACCTTTTAAAGCAATTTATGGTACTGAACTTGTCATGATTGATGACAGTGTTAATATTGTATTGCGACCTAATAATGAGGTAATGTTAGATCAAACCTTTGTTGTCTTCGACTTTGAAACTACAGGATTTAATGCCGGTGGTGCTGATTCAATCATTGAAATTGGTGCTGTAAAATTAAAAGATGGAGTAGTCATTGAAAAGTATGATGAATTAATTAATCCGGGAAGACCATTACCACAAAAAATAATTGATGTAACAAATATTACTGATGAAATGCTTGCTGGTAAAGATAATGAAGAAAATGCCATAAAAAGATTTATCGAATGGTTTGGAGATTGTCCAATGGTAGCTCATAATGCTAAATTCGATGTATCATTTCTTGAAATGGCCTATAAAAAATATAATCTTGGTACCTTTACAAATCCAGTAATTGATACTTTAGAATTGTCACGTACAATGGATAATACTTATGCTAGACATTCACTTTCGGCTTTAGTAAAAAGGTATGAAGTACCATGGGATGAATCAGCTCATCATAGAGGAGATTATGATGCTGAAGGAACAGCTTTAGTATTCCATAAAATGATGAAAAAGTTATCTAATCGTAATATTGAAAGAATGGATCAATTAGATAACTTAGTAACAAAAGATGAAATCCATAAATATGGACGTGCTCATCACATAAATTTACTAGTAAAAAATAAAGTAGGTTTAAAAAATCTTTTCAAACTAGTTTCCCTAGCCAATACAACCTATCTATATAAGACTCCAAGAATTCTTCGCAGTGTAATTGAAGAACATCGTGAAGGCCTATTAGTAGGTAGTGGGTGCTACGAAAGTGAAGTGTTTACTGAAGCTAAATCAAAAAGTGATGATGAATTATCAAACATTATTAGATTTTATGATTATGTAGAAGTTCAACCATTGGAGTGTTACAATCATATGATCCAATCTGGTGACTTTGCAACAGAAGTAGAACTTGCTGCCAACATCGAAAAAATAATTAGAGTAACAGAAGAGGCTGGAAAGATAATTGTCGCAACAGGTGATGTACATCATATTAAAAGAGATGACAAAATCTATCGTGAAATTATTGTTAATCAAAAAGTCCCCGGTGGAGGAAGACATCCACTTGCAAAATCCGGAATCAAATCGATACCATCCAATCATTTACGTACGACAGAAGAAATGTTAAGTGATTTTAAATTTCTAGGAGAAGATTTAGCTTATAAAATAGTTGTAGAAAACACTAATAAAATAGCCAATATGATTGAAATAGTTGAAGTAATTCCCGATACGGGAGGAATTCCTTTCTCTCCAAGAATTAAAAGTGATGATGGACAAAGTTATCTAGATTGTCCTAGAGTTGTTACAGATTTAGTTTATACCAAAGCAAAAGACTGGTATGGAGAACCGCTTCCATATTTTATAGAAGAACGCATCGCAACAGAATTATATGGAGACATTGTTTTAAAAACAGTAAAAGAAAATCTAAAAGATCAAAACTTATCAGAAGAAGAATTTACTAAACAAGCTTATAAACAAACCCATGATATTATTTTGGAAGGTTTTGATAAAGTCAAAGAACTAGTCCGTGAACATGTAAAAAAGACTAGTGAAGAAGAACTAGATGAAAAGGAGCTAGAAAAAGCTGTCAAAAAAGCGTTAGGAGGAATTATTGGTGGGGGCTTTGATCCAATTTACTTAATTGCTCAACGTCTAGTTAAACACTCAAATGATGAAGGTTACCTCGTAGGATCTCGTGGTTCAGTAGGTTCAAGTTTTGTCGCAACCATGATGGGAATTACAGAGGTTAACCCATTATCAGCACATTACCGTTGCCCAGAATGTAAGGTAAGTATCTTTGAAGATGAAAATGGTAATTCTTACGGAGCAGAATACTCATCAGGATTTGATTTGCCAGATAAAATGTGCCCGCACTGTAATATTCCATTAATTAAAGATGGACAAGACATGCCATTCGCGACATTCTTAGGATTTAATGCTGATAAAGTTCCAGATATTGATCTTAACTTCTCAGATTTAAATCAAGCTAGTGCTCACGCCTATACAAAAGTATTGTTTGGAGAAGATAATGTCTTCCGTGCCGGAACAATTGGTACAGTTGCTGATAAGACTGCCTTTGGTTTTGTAAAAGGTTATTGTGAAGAAAAAGAATTAGGTGATATGCGTGCTGCTGAAATTGAACGTTTAGCAATAGGCTGCACCGGAGTAAAGAGAACAACCGGCCAGCATCCAGGAGGAATTGTCGTTGTACCAGATTACAAAGAAGTATCAGATTTTACTCCATATCAGTTCCCAGCAGAAGATGCAACTGCAGAGTGGCGAACAACACACTTTGATTACCACTCAATTGACCAATGCTTATTAAAACTTGATATCTTAGGTCATTCAGATCCAACTCAATTGAGATTAATTCAAAATCAATCAGGAACAGATATCATGAAAGTTCCACTAGATGATAAAGCTACCATGAGTATTTTTACATCAACTGAAGCTCTAGGTGTTACAACAGAACAAATTATGTGTAATACAGGTACTCTTGGTATTCCAGAATTTGGTACGCCATTTACAATTAAACTTGTTGAAGATACACGTCCAACAACATTCGGTGAACTTGTTAAAATATCAGGACTTTCACATGGTACTGACGTTTGGCTAGGTAACGCCCAAGAATTAATAAAAAATAACATTGTCCCATTCAAAGAAACTATTGGTTGTCGTGACGATATCATGGTTTACCTAATGTATCGTGGTGTTGCTCCAATTAAAGCCTTTAAGATTATGGAGTTTGTCCGTAAAGGAAAAGCATCAAAAGATCCGGAAACATGGAAAGGTCACGTTGAAACAATGAAAGCTGCTAATATTCCAGAATGGTTTATTGACTCATGTGCTAAAATCAAATACATGTTCCCTAAAGCTCACGCTGCAGCTTACGTAACAAGTGCCTTTAGAATTGCCTGGTACAAAGTTCACATGCCTGTATACTTTTATGCTTCATGGTATTCATCAAAGGCAACTGATGTTGATGTTATAAGTATGATTAATGGTTATGATGATATCAAGAGTAGATTAGAAGATATTCAAGCTAAAGGATTTGAAGCCTCTAATAAAGAAAATGGACAAGCTGAAAGTCTAAATGTAGCCCTAGAAGCAACAGCTCGTGGAATTAAATTCTTACCAATCGATTTATACAAAAGTGATGCAACTGTTTGGGTAGCAAAAAATGATACAGAGATTTATCCACCATTTAATGCTATCGAAGGACTAGGTGATACAGTTGCTTATAACATCGTAAGAGAAAGAGAAAAAGGAACATTCTTAAGTATTGAAGATGTTCAAAAACGTGGCAAGGTATCACAAACATTAATTAATAAAATGAAAGAAATGGGTATTTTAAAAGATTTACCAGATTCAAATCAATTATCACTATTTTAAGGAGTTAATATGGAATATATAAGAAAAGATAATAGTAAAGTAAAATTCACAACTATTTTAGAAGATAAAGACAATGCAACAATTTTTCGTCACTTCAAAGGCCATGAATATAAAATTATTACAGTTGCTAAAGATTCAGAAGATTTAAAAGAAATTGTTGTTTATCAAGGACAATATGATAATATGCCATGTTGGACTAGAGAAATAGAAGAGTTTTTCTCAAAAACAGATAAAGAAAAGTATCCAGATGCTCAAGAATATCGTTTTGAAAAAATATAATAACACAAAGAGAAGATGTCAAAAAACATCTTTTTTTCATGACTTAATTATTTCCAAAAATTGGCAATAAAAAGTTTCTTATCTTCAATTGATTTTAAAAAGTAAAAAAGTTACAATGATATTTGTCTCCCGCTGAAAAAGACAAGGTAAGTTATAAGAATAAGGAGACAAAAATGAACAATGAAATAATATTTTTTGAAAATCAAAATGTAAAATTAGAAGTAAATATGCAAGATGAGACAGTTTGGCTTACACAAGAGCAAATGGTAAAACTATATGAAAGAGATCAATCAGTGATCTCCAGACATATAAAAAATATTTTTAAAGAAGGAGAACTAGAAGAGGAAAGTAATATGCAAAAAATGCATATTGCTAATTCTGACAAGCCAATAATTCTTTACAACTTAGATGTAATAATATCAGTTGGATATCGTGTGAAGTCAAAAAACGGAATTATCTTTAGACGTTGGGCAAATAAGGTCTTAAAAGATTACTTAATCAAAGGATATGCAATAAATAATAGAAGATTAGAATATTTAGAAAAAACCGTAAAATTAATTGATATTGCTGGAAGAATAGAAAAAGACCTAAATGGTAGTGAAGCTCAAGGTATAATTAAAGTAATTAATACATATTCAAATGCTCTAAACCTTCTAGATGATTATGATCATAAGCGAATAATTAAACCAAATGGCACAAATACAGATAAAATGATTACTTATGAAGAATGTATGAGTGTCATAAGTAAATTAAAGTTTAACAGTGATAGTAACATTTTTGCTTTAGAAAGAAATCAAGGTTTAAAGGCGATTATTGGTAATATTTATCAATCGTTTGCTGGAGAAGAACTATACAAAACAACAGAGGAAAAAGCTGCAAACTTCTTATATTTAATTACAAAAGATCATGTGTTCATAGATGGTAATAAAAGAATTGCCGCAACTTTATTTATCTACTTTTTAGAATTTTATAATTTACTATATAAAGAGGATAAAAAAGTAATTGATAATAACACTTTAGTTGCATTAACGCTACTCATTGCACAATCTAATCCAAAAGAAAAAGAAATATTAATAGATCTAATAATGAACTTTTTAAATTGTGATATATAAAAATATTGTTGTAAAGAAAAGTGTAAAATATTTTTCTCCCCAAAAATTAAAAATGTCAATTAAAGTATAAAAATAAAGTCGTCTTATTTCTATAAGATGACTTTTTTTAGTCAAAAAAAACACAATATTCAATATATTGTGAAAGTTAATCTAGCCATATCTTATGTATAAATTATAGCTCGAAACGGCACTTTTGACAACGCTTTTTGGAAAAAATATCCATAAATGCCTAAATAATGATATAAATCTGATGTTTTTTTGGATTGTTTTTAGTCAAAAAAATGGTCACATAAAGGAGAGTTGTATGGCAAGAAAAGGCGAAAATATTTTACTTGATGAAGATGGAAGATGGGAAGCAAGATATGTAAAGGGATATCATCTAAATGGTAAATGTATTTACGGATACATCTATGGTAAGAGTTATCAAGAAGTAAAAAATAAAAGGATTCAATTATTAATGGATCCTAATTATATTAAAGCAAATAATAAAAAACAGGATAATATTCCTATAAGGTTTAACGACAAGATTAACGATTGGTTAGCAAGACAAAAAATTACAGTAAAAATGTCGACATACTATTTTTATTATAATACCGTTTCAAAACATATCATACCGGAACTAGGAGAAATATTAATATCTAATATTAATGACAATCTAATTACCCAATTTATAACAAATAAAATTGAAGATAATAAATTACAAATGTCTACTATTAAAGAAATTACAATTGTTTTAAAACAAATACTTTCATTTTGTGGCTTAAACATAAAAGTTGCATTACCAAAAGTTCCAAAATCAAGAATTTCAGTTTTATCTAAAGAAGAAATGTTAGTATTACAAAACTATATTTCTTCAAATTTAAATGAGTATTCTATAGGTGTTTTACTATCTTTATATGCAGGTCTTAGAATTGGTGAAGTTTGTGCATTAAAATGGGAAAATATTGATTTAGAGAATGGTATTATTTCCATTGAAAAAACAGTTTCTAGGGTTAAAAATGATGATACCAGCACTCAATATAAAACGAAGTTAATATTATTAGAAAGTAAAACAGTTAATTCAATTAGGCAAATACCACTTAATAATAATCTAATAAAGAAAAAGTTAAAATATTTGTCTATCCATGATAAAGTCCAATATAATCGCTCACTTGCGAGTTATTATGGTTATTTTTTAGGAGTATTTAAAACAAAGAAGTTGAATTTTAAAATGAAGTTAATTGATAAATATAATGCATATAAAGATAAATATAAAAATGCTCTTGTCATTATGAAGGAAGGAATATTTTATAAGACATTTAATGACGATGCTAAAATATTATGGTATTTATTTGACTACAAGTATGTAAATGATACTGTTTCTTTTGGCAATGTTCCTTATGATAAGGTTATCTTAAAATTAAATAAATTGGATATTAGTTATATAATTATTGATAATGATAATATTGTTTTATCTTATTTAAGGGATGAAGAGACATTTTTATCTTACAAAAGTCTTGCTAAAAAGAGTTACAACAAGACTGAAAAAACTGAAGAATTAGTTGATAAATTAAAGTTAATAATGACTAATAGTCCTGATAATTATGAAAAGATTAATACATTATTTGATAAATTATTAGAAGAGTAAAGGAATACAAAAAAGTATTCTTTTCTTGTGAAAAAAATCTTCTAATTATATAATATAACCGAAGGACTGATAGTATGAATTATGCAATTTTAATAAATAAAAATAATAAAATTAAAAGTAATTACTTAAATAGAGTAAAGCTAATAACTACAAAAGATCAGGATAATGAAGATGTTTTAGTAGAAGAAGAAACTTATAAAGCATTTAAAGAACTACAAACATTTTTAGAGACAAAAAATATTCATGTAGTAATTGATTCTGCATATAGAAGTTTAGATGATCAAGAAGCTTTATATCAAGAATTTTTAGAAGAATATGGTGAGGATTATACATCGAAATATGTTGCTCCTGTAGGTACTAGTGAACATCATACTGGACTAGCTATTGATTTATCGCTAATAGTAGATGGAAAAATTTTAGAAGAAGATGATAATAAGGAAAAATATCATCAACTTTACGAAGAAATACATACATATTTACATGAATTTGGTTTCATTTTAAGATACCCAAAGGAAAAAGAAAAAATTACTGGCTATTCTTATGAACCATGGCATATTCGTTATGTTGGTAAATTTATTTCTAAAATAATCTATGAAAATAATTATACTCTAGAAGAGTATCTAACTGATTTTAGTGGAGTCCTAGTAATTAATAAACCAAAAGGAGTAACTTCTTTTGATGTTGTTAATGATATAAGTCATTTATTTGGAATAAAACGAGTAGGTCATACAGGGACTCTTGATCCATTAGCTGAAGGTGTTTTAGTCGTAACAATTGGTAAAGCTACTAAAATAGCGGAACTTCTAACAGCTGAATATAAAGAATATGAGGCTGGTGTTTTACTTGGTGTTGATACTGATACATTGGATATTACTGGTAAGGTTTTAAATACTAAAGTTGTCCCATATAATTTAAATATTGAAGATGCTATTAATAATTTTAAAAAGACCTATCTTCAAGAAGTGCCTATCTTTTCTGCTGTCAAAGTAAATGGTAAAAAGTTATATGATTATGCTAGAAATAATGAAAAGGTTGAACTACCAAAAAAAGAAGTAACTATTAAGGAAATAGAAATCTTATCGACAAACAAAAATACTTTTAGCTTCAAATGTCTTGTCTCAAAAGGTTGCTATATCAGAAGCTTAATTAGAGATATTGCTAAATCAATAGATATGTATGCTACAATGACAAGTCTTACTAGAACAAAACAAGGTAAGTTTACGCTAAAAGAAGCAACTTCTTTAGAAGAATTAAAACAAGGAAATTATCATCTATATAGAATAGAAGAAGTTCTAGATTATCCAGTAATAAAATTAGATAAAGAGTTAGAATACAAAATAATTACTGGTCAAAAAATAGAAAATATTTATAACATAGAAGATAAAGTGATTTTCCTAAATGAAAATAATAAATTACTAGGAATATCTGAAGTAGAAAATAATTATCTTCGCACATGGAAAAATTTTAATTAAAAATAAACTAGATTAGTAAAATGTTAGACTTATACTGTTAAAAATGAGTCTTTTGAAATACTAATCTTTTTTGTAGGCTTATTGCATATTAATCAAAAAACTTTATATTTCCATCAAATAACCAGTTATTTACAAAATAAAAAAATTCTGTTATAATATGTGGCACATTTAGGGAATATGCGGTGATATCGAATGAAAGGGAAAATTAATGATTTTGAATTAAAATTATATGAAAAACTAGGTATAAAAAAATTCAAAAAATATATTATTGGTCTAAAGGATAGTTTAATAGATACAAAATATATGAACAATCCCAAAGGAAAAGAAGAATATAAGAAAAAGCATACAAATTATAGTTTAGGAACAGCTAAAACATTAGATGATCTAAAAAGTCATAAAAAGGAAATGCTCTTTAATGGTATAGTACATACTATGAGTTTAATTTCTTGTATTTCAATTTTAGCAACAACTCCAGTAGTGTTACCTTTATCAGCACTTAATTTAATAGGTTATACTTCAACATTGCTTGTAACAGTGATAAATACTTATTGTGTAATGCTTCAAAGGTATAATTGGATACGATTTGATAAGGTAATAGAAAAGAATAATGCTTCAGATATGAAGAAAAAACAAAAAGCTAAAAAAGAATTGAAAGAAAAAGACAAGGAATTATCAGAACATAAATATAAAGTAAAAAAAGTATCTAAAAGATTTAGTAAGGAAAAAGAAGTTACACTAGATGAGATAGTTGAACATGCAACACTTAGTGAGTTAAGAGAGTACAGAAAAAGATTAATAGCTGCAGAGGAAAGGTTAAATACACAAGAAGATAATAGAGTAGAAATGCAATTGCCAACAACTCACTACAAGTCATTAAAATTAGAACTAAAACCAACTGCTAAATCAAAAACAGTAGCATAAAATATAATAAAATTATGCAACTGTATATACGCAAAATATCCACAAAAATAAACAAAAACTTTACAAAATAAATGAAATGTGTTATAATTAGACAGCAATCGAGAAGGGGGAATCTGCATGAAAGAAAAAGAATTTGTAGATTATTATAAACTATTAGAAATAAGTAGCAATGCTACTGAAGAGGAAATAAAACACGCATTCTGGAGAATGTCAAAGAAATATCATCCAGATAAAGTAGCAACATTAGGAGAAGAACTACAAGCTGAATACACAAAGAAGTTTCAACAACTTCAAGAAGCTAGAAGTGTTCTATCTGATAGACTTAAAAAAATGCGCTATGATTTTAAATACAGACAACACGAACGTAAATTGAAATTTACTAATATCTATGAAGATGATGGCATTGAATATGAAGAAACAGATAGTGAAGATTTATCTGAACCATGGAAAGAAAGTTTAAAAAGTCGTTCATCAAAAGAAAAAGCCTCAGAAAAAACTGGGCCAGCAGGACAATTTACATATATCGATGAAGAAAAATTATATGCAATCAGTGCCAGAAGATATGAACCACGTCCAAAAAAGAAAAGTAGTATTAATATTAAAAGTGGTATTGTAAAAGTTACTGATACATTTGGAACTTTATTAAAAGGAAATCAATTATTCAAAAAAGGAAAATATAGTAGAGGATATTCACTTAAAGATAAAGTTATTGTTGGAACACTAGTAGTTGCAATCGCCGGTTCAGCAGTAGCAATGCATTTTTCTAATGACGACAGCGAAGATGTAATCACAACAGTATCATCTAGTACTGATTATGCCACAGAAAATAACGATAATTTCGAAGCTCTAAACTCAACTGAGGTAACAGAGGAAACAACTGCAGCAACAGAAGAAGTAGATGATTCAGTTGTTCTATACAGAATTCATAAAGTTGTTACTGGTGATATTCTATCAGTATATTCTAAAGATTCTAACACAACAATAGAAGAACTTAAAAGAGTAAATAATACAAAAAGCGAAGTTGTTCAATTAGGAAAAGATTATATTATTCCATATATTATTGAACCAGAAGATTTAAAATTTTATACACAAACAGCTATATATAATCCATCAATGACAATAGAAGATTTTGCTAAAGAATATGAAACAAATATTGTAACACTTGAAACATTAAATCCAGAAGCAATAGATTATGATGGTTCACAATATGCAATCGCAACTGATACATTAGTTGTACCAAACTTCATTACAAAAGAAGATTATGAAGTCCTAAAAGCAGCAGAAAGAATTAAAGAAAAAACAAATATTAAAGAATAAATAAAAATATACAGGTATCTGAAAAAGATATCTGTTTTTATTTTGTCTTCTACTCAGTAAACAAAATGTAAACAATAATTCTTTTATTGTAAACTGCATATTTTATACCTTTTATACCCAAAATATTTATTGTATAATAAATTAAAAAAGGGGTAGTGATAAAATGCAAGAGCTAGCATTTTTATTAATTGGCTTCTTCGCAATAATTAAAGCAAGTGATTTACTAGTTGATAGTGCATCTGCAATAGCAGTAAAATGTAAAGTACCTAAAATGTTAATTGCTCTAACAATTGTTTCATTTGGAACCTGTGCTCCAGAAGTTGCAATTTCATTTAACAGTGTAATGGCTAAAAATGGTACAATGGCTTTTGCTAATGTCGTCGGTAGCTGTATAGTAAATGTTTTTTTAATTATAGGATTAGCTGCATTAATAAAACCAATAAAAGTAAAGCATAATACCATAAAAAAAGAATTACCAATACTCTTATTAATAACAAGTTCGTTTTGCGTTTTAATGTTAGATAGTTTGTTTAACAGTAGAGCACATAATGTTTTCTCTCGAGCAGATGGTATTGTTTTAATATTATTATTTATAATGTTTGTTGCATATTTAGTTCAGTTATTTAGAGGAAGAGCTAAAGATGAAGCTGAAGAAAAAGTAGAAATAAAATATGATAATGTAATAATTGCAAGCTTAGTTTTACTACTATCAATAGTAATGATTTGTATAAGTAGTGATATTATTGTAACTAATGCCACAAAATTAGCAAAAATACTTGGACTAAGTGAAAAGATAATTACAATGACTGCCATAGTTATAGGAACATCTTTACCAGAATTAATGCTTACAGTAACGAGTGCTAAAAAAGGTGAATTTGACATGACCATTGGTAATATCATTGGTACAAATATCTTTAATATATGCATTGTTTTAGGTTTACCAGTTACTATATATGGTGATATTTTGTTAGAAAACTTCTCCATAGTAGATATATTAGTAGTATTCTTATCATCATTTAATTTATTCTTCTTTGCAAGAAGTGAAAGAACAATCTCTAAAAAAGAGGGTATAATAATGTTACTAATATTCTTAGTATATTATGTATACTTATTTGTATAAAACAAGACATAATAATCTAAAAGTAGATAAAAGTAATTCAAAAGGAATAATAGAAATAGTCGTAGCTTTCAATTTAGAGGGTTACGATTTTAATTTTTATTAGACAACATCAATACTTATATTGTAAAATATAAAGACAATTCTTTAGCTTATCTTTCTAAAATAGAATTAAAACAAAGAAAAAAGTGTTTATGAGGGGGAATAAAAAAGTGAGTTTAGAAGTAAATGAAAATAATCAAAGTAATGATGAAAGTAATTTGAGAAGACCAAGTAAAGTCTTTACAAGAACAATTGCTGGAGTCTTAACAACAGTAGCTCTATATTATTATGGTATGGGACTAAATACAAATAGTGATAATGCTTCATCTAATGATGCAAATATAATTCAGGATTATGATCAAGACTACTTAAATACTGAAGTAGAAATCCCTCCCTTTTACAAGGAACAAATTGCTCAAATATGTGGTAAATTGTCATCACAAAAGATTACAATTGCGGATTTGTTAAGAATAGATAAATTTACAGGTTCACTAACTGCTGAAGCATCTCTAGACTTTTTAAACTATTGTGAAAATATAGAACAATTATCATTATATGTAGAGTCATTAAGTACAAGTAATATAAAATCATTAAAAGGCTTTAAATTTTTAAAAGAAATAAGTTTAGTCGCAACAATAGATTACATTCCCAAAGAAGAAAGATTTGTAATTCCAACTGTAAATAGTATCGATTTTGCTTTTTTAAGAAACTGTCCTAATTTAGAAAGTCTAACTATAAGTGGAATGGGAATTGAACCAGGAGTAGTTGAAGGGCTAACTACGTTAAAGACTCTTTCGATAGATACTGATGAAAATTATGATATAGATTTTTCAAAATTAACTTTTTTAGATGAATTAGAATTTTTCCTAGAAAAGCCATATACCCTAGCAAAAGACTTTACTCTAGAAGAATACAAAACATTAATAGATAATGATGTAAATGTAGTATTTGCCGAAGAAGAATATTTAGAAATGTTCTTAAAAATAAACAAAAAATTAGCTACCATAGTAGATAGTTTGAATTTAACTCCTGAAAGTACTGATCAAGAAAAATTAGATGCAATTCTTATATATACTCTGGATAATTTAAAATATGATCCTGATATTTCTAAAATGATTAAAAATAATGAAAATCTTGCGGGAAAATCAAGTCAATTTTATCAAGAGGGAGTATTATATGGCGCCTTAGAAATGGATACTGTAATTTGTGGTAACTATGCGGCATTAGTCGATGCCCTAGCTTCTAGAGTTGGTCTAAAATCATATTATGCTAAAAGTACAAACCACGCCTGGAATATTGCGGAGGTAGAAGGTAAATTATATTATGTTGATTCTACAATGCTAGATATTTCGGATTTTAGAATAGTCGGAGAAAGTGAATGGCGTGGTGAGATGGTGCCAGCATGGGCATTTTATCCAGCAGCAGAAGCAATCGCCGAAGGTAATACAGAGTATTTAGAATGGTATATGGAAGATCCTATGAAGTATGGCGAAGCTGATGAAAGTATTACACATGACGCAGTTAATATTCCAACATATATAAATATAAGACTAAGACCTGTTAAAGAAGATGAAAAAAATAATATTGATTTAGAAAGTTGTAAAACAGATACTGATACTACTATAAGTTCAAGAAAAATTAAATTAGATGGTAAAAATTTTGAAGTAACTATTGGAGATAGAACATGGATTATTAATGCTGGTGCTACAATTGGTATAATGACAGCTTTAGGTGGAGCAATAGCTTTAAGTATTGATGATAAAAGAAGAGAAAAAAACAGCGTAGAGCAATCAAATTATGTAGAAGAAAAATTCGTAATTGCAGAAGAAGATTGTGAAAGTATTATTAATGTAGATGATAGTTTACAAACTAGTTCATATGATTTACAAGGTGAAGTAAAAAGCATACTAGATGATACTACATCAAATGCCTCAAGTAATAAAGTTTATAGAAAACACTAATATCAAAATACTTTACTACTATTTTAAAAAATGATATATACTGATAGTACGAAATGACTACATATCGAAATATTTTCCTTGTAAAATAAAAAAAGTATGTTATAATATTAGCAGAAAGGAGTGGGACAGAAAAAATCCCACTCTTATTATTTCTAGGAGGTGCTTATGAAAGAGACAGTTGCAAATCTTGTAAATGAAGAAATAAAAGAATTAAATGTCTTTGTAGATGATGCTTTTATTTCAGAAGAAGAAGGAAAGAAATTATTTAATATTGTTCTTGATAGTGAAGAGGTAATTGATTTAAACAAAATTACTGATGCTTCTAGAATAATAAACAAAATTATGGATGAACATGAAGAAGTATTAGGGGACATTGATGAACTTGATATTTATTCAAAAACGAAAGGAGAATAAAAATGAACGGGAAAGAGTTTAAAAAAGCACTTGATAACATCGTAAAAGAGAAAAACATTGATCCAGAAGTAGTTTATGATGCGATGGAATTAGCTTTAACATCTGCTTATAAAAAGAATTTTAATTCTAAAACTAATGTTAAAGTATTATTTGATCGAGTAACTGGTGAAATTAAAGTATATTCATTTTTAACAGTTGTACCTGATGATAAGATGACTAAAGAAGAATATGAAGATTACTTATTTGAAAGTTACGCTGATGACGATGAAGAAGATGACGAAGAGGAAACTACTGAAGAAGGTGAAGAAGGAAGCGAACCAGAGGTTCCATCATTCTTTAATCCTGAAACAGAAATTAAGCTTACTGATGCTAAGAAAATTGATAAGATGCTAGAAGTTGGGGATACTATTGATAATGAAGTAACTCCAAAAGACTTTGGTCGTGTTGCTGCATCAACTGCTAAGCAAGTAGTTGTTCAAAAGATTAGAGAAGCTGAAAGAAATAGCATCGTTGAAGAATTTGGAGATAAACAAGATGAAATGCTAGTTGGTACAGTAGCTTTAGAAGATACTGATAACTACTTCATTGATTTAGGTAGAACAAATGGTATTTTACCTAAAAAAGATATTATTCCAGGTGAAAAAATTGAAATGGGTTCTCAAATAAGAGTATATGTTTCAAAAGTTGACAATACTGGAAAGAACTTATTAGTATTATTAAGTAGAAGTCACTATGGTTTTGTAAAGAGATTATTTGAACTTGAAATTCCAGAAATTAATGATGGAACAGTAATTCTATATAGTGTAGCAAGAGAACCAGGAAACAGAAGTAAAGTTGCTGTATACTCAGAAAAGCCAAATGTAGATCCTATTGGAGCATGTATTGGTGAAAAGGGTAGTCGTATTGCTCGTATTATTAGTGAGTTACATGGTGAAAAACTAGATGTAGTTAAATATGATAAAGATCCAGCAGTATTTATTGAAAATGCCCTATCACCTGCTAAAGACTTAACAGTAGCAATTACTGATCCAAAAAAACAAGAAGCAATGGTTATTGCCGATGGAGAAAACTTCTCATTAGCAATTGGTAAAAAGGGTCAAAATGCTAAGTTAGCAAGTAAATTAACTCATTATAAAATTGATATTAAAACAACAGAACAAGCTCGTGAGGCTGGAATTAACTTTAGATAAGGAGTATGCTTATGAAAGTAAAAAAGATTCCTTTAAGAACTTGTGTTATAACAAAAGAACAACTTCCTAAACAAGAACTACTACGTATAGTTAGAACTCCAGAAGGAGCTGTCGTAGCAGATGAAACTGGAAAGTTAAATGGTCGAGGAGCATATATTAAAAAAGATATCACTGTTCTTGAAAAAGCAATCAAAGGAAAAGTTTTAGAAAAACGTTTGGAATGTGAAATAGAGGATAGTGTTTATGAGAAAATAAGAAAAATTATAGAAAAGTGAGGTGAGTCTTTATGATGACTATAGAAGATTACGCATTAGATGTAGGAAAAACTATAGATGAGATTAAAGCATTATGTGATAAAATCGGTATCAAATATGAAGATGAAAATTCAACCTTAAATGAAACTGATATTATTTTACTAGATAATGAATTACAAGACGCAGAAGACTATATCACTGGCGATATAGATTTTGAAGAATTACATGATGAAGAAGACATTGATGATAAAGTTGAAATGTTAGCAATGAATACTAAGTTTGACTTGGATAATGAAAAAACATTTGAAAAGGTTAAACCTAATAAAGTTGCAAAAAAGACTGAAAATAAAAAAGACTTCTTAAAAGAAAGAAAGAAAATGTATAAAAACCGTGAAAAATTACAAAGTAACGAGGCTGAACAAGATAAAAATACGGTTCTTTATACTCAAGGTATGACAGTAACTGATTTAGCTAATTTACTTGAAGTGGCACCAGTTGAAGTTGTTAAGAAATTAATGAGTTTAGGTGTTATGGCAGGAATCAATCAATCAATTGATTATGACAGTGCTGAAGTTGTTGTCTCTGAATATGATAAAGTATTAAAAAAGGCTGAAACAGCAGATATTTCTAATTTTGAAAATTTCGAAATTGATGATAGAGAAGAGGACTTAGTTGAACGTCCCCCAGTAGTAACTATTATGGGACATGTAGATCATGGTAAAACAACTCTACTTGACTCAATTAGAAAGAGTAATGTTGCTAGTGGCGAAGCTGGAGGAATCACTCAAGCTATTGGAGCTTACTCAGTTAAGTGCAATGGTAAGACAATTACATTTATCGATACACCAGGACATGCAGCATTTACTGAAATGCGTGCTAGAGGAGCATCAATTACAGATATAGTAATTATTATTGTTGCGGCAGATGATGGTGTAATGCCTCAAACTAAAGAAGCAATTGATCATGCTAAAGCTGCTGGAGTACCAATAATTGTTGCTATTAATAAGATTGATAAGCCAGAAGCAAATATTGAAAGAATTATGACTGCCTTAGTAGAAAATGGTCTAACTCCAGAAGAATGGGGTGGAGACACTATTGTTAATAAGATTTCTGCTAAAGCTGGAACAGGTATTGATGAATTATTAGAAAATATTTTATTAGTAGCTGAAATGGAAAACTACAAAGCTAATCCATCTCGTTATGCAACAGGAGCAGTAATTGAATCTAAGAAAGATAATAAAGTTGGTTCAGTTGTAACTCTATTAATTCAAAATGGTACACTTCGTTTAGGAGATCCAATTGTTATTGGTACTTCATTCGGAAAAGTTCGTACTCTAAAGAATGATTTAGGTCAAAATATTGTTGAAGCTAAACCATCTACTCCAGTAGAAGTAACTGGTATTTCAGAAGTACCAAGTGCTGGAGATAAATTCATGGCATTTGAGTCTGAAAAACAAGCTAAACAAATTGCTGAAGAAAGACGTCTTCGTTCTAAAGAACAAGATAGTAACTTTAGTGGTATGAGTTTAGAAGATTTATTTGGTAGAATTCAAACTGGTGTAAAAGAAATTAATGTTGTTTTAAAAGCAGATGTAAATGGAAGTTTAGAGGCTGTTAAAAATTCCTTAGAAAAAATCGATGTTGAAGGTGTAAAGGTAAATGTTATTCGTGGTGCAGTAGGTGCAATTACTGAAAGTGATGTTGTTTTAGCTAGAGCTTCAAATGCACTAATTATTGGTTTCAATGTTCGTGGAAATGGTAAAACAATGGATACTGCTAAACAATATGGAATTTCTATTAAAACATATGATATTATCTACAAAGTAGTAGAAGATATGGAAGCTGCTATGAAAGGTATGTTAGATCCAGAATATGAAGAAAAAGTAACTGGTACACTAGAAATAAGACAAATCTTTAAATTTTCAAAAATTGGTTTAATTGCTGGATGTCACGTAACTAGTGGAGTAATTAAACATAATCAAAAAGCGCGTATTATTAGAGATGATGTTGTAGTATATAATGGTGCAATAAAAACTCTTCAACACGAAAAAGATCAAGTAAAAGAAGTTAAGAAAGACATGGATTGCGGAATTACTTTAGAAAATTGTCAAGATTACAAAGAAAGAGATATTATTGAAGTCTATGATCTTGTAGAAATAAAACGTTAATCTAAAAAAGTAGTATGGAAACAAAAATAAATAAAGATAATAGAACTATTCTAAGTAGTGAATTATTAAATGAAAATACATTACTAGTTGTAAGTAAAAATGATGATCAAAATCCAATGGTCTCAGTTTGTTATATGGAAAAAGATAGATTAAAAGAAGATTTAATTACGTCTTTAGATGAAAGAACCTCAATAGAACAAAATGATCGAATGGTTGCAGTATTTAAAGAAGTGACTTGTCTTGGAATTCCACGACCTATGATATCTAAAATTTATGATTTAAGATATCATAAATTTGTAGGAGAGGATATGTTAAATACAGTATACAAAATAAGAACTAAGGATGATCCAAAAATAAAACAACTAGTAAATGAAGGAGGTCTCCTAACATGGCAAACAATGTAAAAATTGAAAGACTAAATCATGCATTTCAAGAAGAAATAAGTATGATTCTAATGACTGAAATAAAAGATGAAGATATTAAGTTTGTAACTATTACAGATGTAGATACAACTAATGATTTAAGTTATGCCAAAGTTTACTTTACTGTTCTAGATGATAGTAAAAGACAAACTACTTTAGATGCCCTAAATAATGCAGCATCGTTCATTCGCGGAGAACTATCAAAAAGAGTAGAAGTAAGACATACACCAGAATTAAAATTCATCTTTGATACATCTATTGATTATGGAAAACATATTGAAGATATAATTGAAGATATAAATAATAAGTAATAAAGAAAGGTAAATATGCAAATATTTATCTTTTTCTTTTTTAGACTTCTCTAAATAATTATTTTATGTTAAAATAAATTTAGAATAGAGGGTGTTTCTTATGACTAAAAAAGTAAAAAAATTATATGATGATAGTTGGATGTATATTTTACTACTTACAACATTAACTATATTGCTATATTCTCTAAGTAGTTACAAATTTAGTATAGCTGGAGTCCAATTGTCGTATTCTCTAATCGGACTACCACTAACTTATTTTATAACAAACTACATAACTAAAAAATATAACTATACTAGGTCAGTAGTAGCTATTTCTGCATCAGCAGTATCAATGATCTTATTTATAGTTATTATGAATTTTGCTCTAGGTAAAACAACAGACTTATCTAGTGTGACAGGTCACTTTTGTGGTTATGTAGTAAGTCAATTTGTAAATCTTACAATTTACTATTTTCTACTACAAAATACTAAGTCACCATTACCATTAGTATTCTTAACATATGTATTTTCATTAATTGTATTTTATATGTTTTATACATTAATTTATCTAAATATGATGGTAGGAGATAATTATTGGAAAGGCTATTTTATATCTCTAACAATTCAAGCAGTAATTTGCTTAGTTCTAGCAATAATTGATAATAAAGTAAAAAGAGGACGAGACGAATAAATATTAAAGGACAAATATAAATCAAGGGTCTAGATGAACTCACTTCATTCGCCCTTGATTTTTTTTCTAAACTAGTTCTTATTTTGATGCCTCCAAAATGGAGTTCACATCACAAAAGGGTAGTTTTTAAAAATAAGTCATCATTTAATACATAATACTTGTTGTTTTAAATTTATTTATACTAAGTACAAAAGTCATATTCATCATAGGGTATGACTTTTCCTATATAATTAATTACACATGAATATATAGGTTGTTTTAAAATAAGCGGTATTTTGAAAAATAAACAAATGAGAAGAAAATATAAATTAGTTAAAAATATAATAATGCTTAATTTTCTATCATAAAATATAGTTAGTTTAGAATAAGTGTAGCTCTTTTTTGTATGGAAAATAATCTTTATAAATTAATTAAATTAATTTTAAGTTGAGCATTATTTACTTAACTTAAATATTATGATAAAATAAGTCACACTGGAGGAAATATAATGAGCAATCTAGGAGAACAATCAGAAAGTAATTTATTAAAAGAATTAGAAAAATTAAGAAGAAAATTTGAAAATGATTTAGTACATAGAACATTTATATATGAAGAATTAGTAGAGTATTTTCATGAATATATGCCACATTTATTAAAATATAATCCATTAAATCTTTATACTAATCCCTTAAGTAATTTTATAAGAATTTATATGGGAAAATATGTCCCTGGATGTATTGATGAAGAGTTTAAAAAGTATGAGGATTCATTAGAGTTCAAACTGGATATGCAAGAAGTAAAAGATTTCTATAAAAGTCTAGTTGAAGACGATGCTATACTTAGTCAAAAAGAGTTTGATGAGTTGTCAAAATTATCCATTATTGATGATGAAAATAGTTGCATATTTATAAAGTATCTATTAGGACAATTAATAGAGGGAAATAATTCAGCACAAAGTTCTGTCTCAAATATACTTATTAATTATTATTTTAGTAATTTATTAAGAGAAAATGATTTATTTTATCAAAGACCAACAAATATTAATACTGATATAGATACAGAATTTAAAAGTAGAATCATAAATACTTTATATCCTCTATTTTATGGTGCCTGGAGCAAGGTTCAAAGAAATGCAGAGTATAATGATCCAAGTATCATTAGTATGATCAAAATAGATGATTATTTTAGAGATGTATATGGTGCAGAATACTATGAAGAAAATAAGGAAAGTTATAGTAGTGAAGTAGACGCTAATTTAAATGCTACTCTTTTACTAGCTGACTTTCTTCAAGAAGTAAGTCCTGTAACGTTTCATGAACACCGTGATTGGTTAAATGAAAGGGCTAAGAGATTAACTGATACTTTATATAATAGACAAAGAACTTTTAAAGATTCAAAATATGATATAGATGAAATCTTTGAACAAACACTTGCGTATACTGGTGAAAATAAAGAGGATATAATAGGTACAAGTAATAGTAAAAAAGCTTACCAAAAAGAGATAAAAATATAAACAAGGATGTAATTATCTTTGTTTTATTTTTTGCATAATCTAAATATAAAAGGCTGTATTTACTTCTTAAAGTAATGTTGAAGCAGGTTGAACTTGAAAAAATAAAGAATTTATGGTATAATGTAGCCACTAATGAGGGGGAAGATTATGAATAAGGAACTATTAGAAAAATCAAGAAAAAGAGACTTATCAGAAAGTGATTTAAGAACAAGATTAAGTGAAATATTAAGTCATTCTATAAGAGCATATGGCTTATATGAAACATTTGGTGCCACAAGATTGGAAGATTTATTAGAAATAGATTATGAAAATCTAGTTAAAGCTGAAAAAGAAGGAAAAATACAATGGCTAAATGGAATTAAACGTGATCTTCATCTTTATGGATGTACTTTAAAAGGTGAATTTGCTCATCTTGATCTTACAGAAGAAGAAGTTTTAATCCCAATCTCTGCTCTAGAAATACCAAAAAGAGTAAAATCAATTCTAAGAAGAACTGGTTGTATTAATGTTCTAGGAGATTTATTAACAACACCATATGAAAAGATAGTTGGATTACGCGGTATGGGTAAAAAGGCCCAAGAAGATTTAACTGTTTATCTAGATAGTTTAGGTTATCCACTACCATCATCAGGTATTTCAATAGCCAAAAAGAAAGCTGATTTAGAAGCAAATGGAGAAATTTTAGTAGATAGTGTAATTGATTCTAGAAAAACTATGTTAGTTTTAAATAGAGCTGGAATTTATACAGTAGACGAATTACTTGAAAGAGACTTTAGAACAATACCAGGAATTGGTAAGGCATACGAACAAGAAATTATTACAAGTCTAAAAGATTATATTTCAACAGAAAAAACAGAAGAAGAAATAGAAAAAGAATCAGAACTAGCAAGTCTAACTACTGAAAGAGATAGACTTCGTCAAAGAAATATTAAACTACGTTTAGAACAAATCGAAGTAACAGAAAAATTAAGACAAGTAGAAGCTGAAATTAGAAGTAAAAAAACAGGAGTTCAATATGGAAAAAAATAAAATAGAAGAACTAGATCAAAAAATACAAGAAGTAGAACAAGAAATAAAAGATTTAAAAAATCAAAATAAATTACTAGAACTAGATATTTTAAAGAAAGAATTAATGATACAAAAACTAGAATTAGAACAAATGAAATAATTAATATTTAACAAATAATAAAAATATGTTATAATATGCTCGTAGTAAATCAATTAGACCATTCGCGTTTTACTACCAGATAAACAATAAGTTTAAAGGAATAATGATGAGCCTTAAGAATCTCCTCATGAATGGCAAAAAATTAACACAGTAAGGATATTGTGATAGTTTTTGCTGTTTATGAAAGGAGGTTCTTTTATTTGTATCACAAAATATATAAATAAAATCGAGGTAAAATTATGGAATTATTTAAAGAAGTATTAAGAAAAAACAAAAAAATGATAATATTCTACGTCTTAATAGGAATAACCATAAATTTCCTAAGTCTATACGGTGTAACTTATTATCAAAAAATATTAGATGCATTCCAGTATCAAACACTAACTATAACACCGCTAATAATTTATGGATTATTATTAGTTGTATCAACAATACTTGGATATTTAGAAAATTATTCTGAACAACAAGTAAAAAACAAATTATATTTAGATTTTAAACTACAAGCTCTAAAGAAAATGAAAACAATCGATTATTTAGAATATCAAAAACTAGGTACTGGAAAACTAACCCAAAAAGTAGAAGATGGCGCTACATCATCAAGAGACATCTTAGTAAACTTTTACTTAAAAACACTAAGATATTTACTCCCAACAGGTCTTTTTAGTTTGATATTCATCTATCAAGTAAAAAAAGAATTGGTATTATTCATATTCTTAGGATATTTAATTGTCATCATCATCTCAAATATAATATTAAAAAAACTATACATCTTAAAAGAAAACATCTTAGATAATCAGGAGTTATTAAACAAGCCCCTAGTTAGAGGATTTATGGAACTAGTAGTTTTTAGGACAAACAAGAAGTATGATACAGAAATAAAAGTAACAGAAGAAGGAATAAAAAATATTGTTGATTCTAAAACAAAAATAAAACTAGTCCATGAAATATTCTTTACGGTATTTGCGTTAATTGTAAACATCTTAAAAGTAGTGGTATTAGGATATGCAGTACTAAACTCAAATCTTTCAGTAGGAGCAATAGTAACAGTTTTATCACTACTAGGAAAAGCATATGAACCAATTGCTATTTTTAATGTAGAATATGTTGATTATAAACTAAACAAAGTAACAGTAAAGAAATATTTAGAATTTCTAGATTTAAAAGATGATCAAAATTTAACTACAGGTAAAAGCATAAAACAAATTTCTGGAATGATTGAATTTAAAAATGTAAGTTACTCATACCACGAAAAAGAAAAGAAATTAATCGAAAACTTATCATTGAAAATAAAAAAAGATCAAAAGATAGCTTTAGTCGGGGAGAGTGGTTCTGGAAAGTCAACAATTATAAAATTAATAATGGGTCTAATTAAATGCCAAGAAGGACAAATTTTAATTGATAAAAATAACTTATCAGAATTAAACTTAAATGAATTTTATGACAATGTTTCTTATGTCTCACAAGAGTCCCCAATTTTTGATGGAACTCTAAGAGAAAACATAGTCTTAGATAAGGAAGTAGCCGATTCCAAAATAAAAGAAATTTTAAAATTAGTTTGTCTAGAAAAATTACTTAATCGTTTAGAAAAAGGATTAGATACAGAATTAGGAGAAAAAGGAATAAGAATGTCTGGAGGAGAAAGACAAAGAGTATCCCTAGCTAGATTATTCTTTGATAAATCTAAAATAATAATTCTAGATGAAGCAACATCAGCAATGGACAACATCACAGAAAAACAAGTAATGGAAAACATCCTAAAAAGGCTAAAGAATAAAACTATCATCATAATAGCACATCGTCTAGAAACAATAAAAGATGTCGACAACATCTTCTTAATAAGAGATGGTAAAATCCTAGAACAGGGTACTTACCAAGAACTACTAAAAGAAAATACTTATTTCAAAGAGCTATATAGAGCTACAAGATAATCATGGTAATATCATATGAGATTAGATTTTATGTTTAAAGACGCCCTAACAAGAAAAATCCAAATATCAACTGTACAATTAGATTTTGTCTCCCCAAAAAGATTTAACTTATCATACATCGATGAAAATGGAAATAAACAAGTACCAGTAATGGTCTATCGAGCAGTCCTAGGTTCGTATGAAAGATTCCTAGTTCTTCTCTTAGAACAATTCAAAGAAGTTCTACCAATATGGTTATCACCAGTCCAAGTAAATATTATTCCAGTAAATGTAAAATATCATGATGAGTACTGTCGTAAGTTAAGGGATATGTTACTTGAAGAGGATATTCGAGTAGAGTATGATGATTAAAATGAAAAACTAGGTAAAAAGATTAGAAATAGTAATATTATGAAAAATCCAATCTCAGTAATCATAGGTGATAATGAACGAAATAATAACTTAGTAAGTTTTATAAGAATTGGAAGTGAAGAGAATTATTCTTTACCGATGGAGGAGTTTATTAAGTTTATCAAGGAAGAGATTAGGAAGAGATAGTAGTTTGACAGATTATTTATAAGTGATATATAATGTTTGTACGAAAAAGAGTCAATCTTTTTTGAGGATGGTCGTGACCCGTAGGGTTGCGGTTATCTGTCTAATGAAGATAATCCCAGTCCGTTTGGATGGGGCATCTTTTTTTATGTAAATATTTCAGTTGGTTACATTTTGTAACCGATTGATTGAACTCGCAACAATTTTTCATGAAATAATTAACTATTATTTGCTTTTTTATTTCTTGTTTTTTGTTATAATAATTGTAACGGAGGTGCTGTTATGTCAGAAAGAGAATTAGATTCAAGTATGATTGATTATGTTGAGAATGAAACACCTAAAAATTATATAAAACAGTTACAATGGGATATGGCTATTGGTTTACAAGAAGTAGATGATTTAAAACCTTCTAAATATTTAGAAAAGTTATTACAAGAAAATGTAACTGGTGAAAAAACTATTTATGAAGTGGAACAAGAGTTAAAACAATATTATGTCGATAAAAATACAAATGATGAAAAGATACATGATGAATATGAATGTGATCTAGTATCGACAAGAATTGTTCAATTATTAGAAGAGGATAAGTTTGAATTATCTGTTGATTATATAAAATATGTTCATGAGTATTTATTTAGAGATGTGTATGAATTTGCAGGTGAATTTAGAAAAGTAGATTTTTCTAAATATGAAAGAATTTTAAATAATGATTCAGTTGCGTATGGTGATTGCAGAACATTAGAAGAATCATTAGAATATGATCTTGTTTTGGAGAAAAATAGAAATTATGATGAAATGAACATTGTAGAAGTTATTAATAATATAACTAATTTTTCTTCAAGTATATGGCAAATTCATCCTTTTAGAGAAGGTAATACTAGAACAACAGCTTTATTTATTGAAAAATATTTAATTTCTCTTGGATATAATGTAGATAATACTATGTTTAAAGAAAAATCAGTTTACTATAGAAATGCAATGGTAAGAAGTAATTACTATAATAATTATTTAAATATAAAACAAGATAATAGTTATTTAATTAAATTTTATGAAAATTTATTGTTAGGGAAGAATAATGATTTACATTCACGAGACTTAATTGTAAAAGAATTGTTTGATGAGAGTAAATAAAAACTACAGGTCATAATTTTAACCTGTTTTTTTTGTTTGATGAAAAGTAATAGTTTTATTTTAAACAAGTAATATGTAATTAATTGTTATCTGTGGTAAACTATATGTGAGGTGATTATTGTAATGTTTAAACCTAAGGTTAGAGGCTCTTTTTCAGATAGAACTGGAAATGATAAAATAAATATGACTATTCAAAAAGACGAGCTTGATGAACGAACTAGAAATACTATTGTAAATTTATTTGATTATATATTAAATGTATGTGAAAATCGTAATAGAGAAGACGTTTGCTATTCATATATTTATAAACATATTTTTTGTGTTACGAAAGATGAGATTCCTTATCATTATAGTGAGAAGAGAAAATACATTGTTGATGGAATAAAAAGCGATTGGGAATATTATGATATATTTTCGTTTTTAGAGTCATTGTTAGAGTGGTTTTGTAATAGTGATTTTACTGATAGTACTTATGACATATTTAATGAAATGTTTGAAAAAGAATGTGTTGGTTATAGATTTATTGAAGGCAAGATAACTGATATAATTGACGATGTTGAGATTTCTGAAGTGGAAGATGCTTTAGATAATAAATTTTCTGCATGCAAGAAAAGTATAACGAAAGCATTTAATCTACTTTATGACAGAGAGAATCCGGATTATCCTAATTCTGTTAAAGAATCAATTTCTGCTATAGAAGCTATGTGTAATATTATTTTAGGAAAGGATAATGCAACATTGGGTGATGCATTAAAGCAGTTAGAAAAGCAAGGTGTTAAGATTCATGGAGCAATGAAGACTGCTTTTTCCTCTCTTTATGGATATACATCTGACAAGAGTGGTATTAGACATAATAGTGGTATAGATGAAAATACTACATTTGAAGAAGCAAAATATATGTTGGTTTCTTGTTCTGCTTTTTTAAATTATTTGATGCAGGTTTATAGTGATGTAAAATAAAAAACTACAGGTCATTTATGACTTGTAGTTTTTATTTAGAAGTGCTCAACCCTCGATTATAGGACACTTCTTTAAAGAATATTATATAAATAATAATTTATTTGGTCAATTTTATTTTTTTAAGTACTGAACAATATATTCATTATTAAAGTCTTTTGGATCTTTCATTGACTTTATTGTTTTAAGTGCTGGTCTTTTAAAGTGCTGTCTTAATTCTCTTCTTGATGTCCAGTAAGTATCTATTCCATATTCTTTCATAGTCATTAGATTATGCATGTACGGATGAAGATTCCTATCTATTGGACGTGATGTATTATAGTCAATAACATAACTTGGTAATAAGTCCATTGGAAGTTCATCTAAGGCAATATTATCCATATCACAAAATTCTATTCTACCAGTATTCCTATCAAATAAAATATTACGAGCTGCTACATCACCATATATGATTCCTAGAGAAGAAAAATATTCTAGGATTTCTTTAGTTTTATTTAAGAAATATAATTTTTCTTCTGGTGGTAAGAAATAAATATCAGCTTTAGATAAGTCTATGTCAGAAGTCATTTCGTAACCAACTATGATGTCATCAAGACTAATAGTACAAAGAGGTTGAACACTATGGTCAACTTTCATGTCATATAATCTAGATATTTTTTTGACTTTATTTTCTGGCATAGCAACAGGAGTTGAACAATGGTAAAAAAATTTATATACAGAGTAGGGAGTATCCGCTTCGCAGATTGTTGCTTCTCCACCAAAAGATAATTTTTGGTAGTCAACAAGTCTATAAAACTCATCTCTTGTGATTGGTTTATTAGGAATCATAGTGTCACCGCCTTAATTCAAGTTATTATTATAGCACATTGTGTTATATGGGGGGTAGAAGAATCACTTTGTAGTAGAGGCATTATATGGATGGTATTATAAGTAGATTTTATAATATTGGTAAAAGTTATATTTCTAAGAATAGTAATATAAGTTGTTTTGATTTGGATACAACTTATTTTAAGAAGTTATCTGGTAGTAATTGGGAAGAAGTATATGTAGAGTGTGCTAGAGGAAGTGATAAGAATTTTACAAAAGGCTTCTTCTCTAGATGGGATAGTCATATTAATGACTGTGAAAGAAATCGTTGTCCTAATAAGATTGTACTTAAGTCTGGTGAGTACTTAAGTGATGTGTTAGAGAAGTGTAAATAGTATATTTTAATATTGTATGCTATAATTTTTATTAGTTAAAAGAAAGGAGCAACAAGATGAAGTTATTAAAAAGTTCGCATTTAGAGGAATATGTGAAAAATAATAAAAAATTAGCAGAAAGTGAATTTCCTTATATTATTGGTAGACTTTTAAAGAATACGGTTGATGGAATTAATGGTTTTGATATTCCAAGTGGAGATAATGTTATTCAAATAGGATTTGATGGTGTAATAAAATTTACTGGAACTAATAAATATTTAGGTGACAAACCTGTTAATATTGAAATTGGAACTGATGCAGATTATATATCTAAAGCAAATACGGATATAAAGAAACGAATTCCACGTAAAGATCAGAATTTTGTGTTTATAACGCCATTTAGATGGAATAGTAGAAAAAAATCAAAAAATGATTGGATATTAGAAAAAAAAGCATTGTATGATTGGAATGATATTAAAATAATTGATGGCTCCGTTTTAGAAGATTGGATAGAAGAAGATATATCAACAACAAAGTATATATTAAATAAAATAAATATTGATTTAAATGATATTAGAACTATTGATGAATTAGAAAAACAATTTTCTCTTAAAACAAAGAGAAATTTGGATTTGAACTTTTTTGATTATGATGATAAAGGTTATGAAAAATTGTTGTCTGAGTTGAAAAAGGATTTTTATAATGTTGTTGCATCTACTAGAGAGGAAGGTCTTTTTGTTACATTATTTTATTTGAGAAAATTAAAAAAAACTGATGAAGTTTTAATAATTAATAGTTATTCAGCATGGCAAAATATTGTTATTAATCAGATTTCCAATAATAATATACTGATTCCAAATTTTTATCATGAAGATGGATTGGAAGTTCCAAAAAATAATATAACTATTTTCATCCATGATAGAGAGGAACTTATTAAAAAATCTGATTATTCTATTGAACAACGCACAATTAATAATTTACACAAAGCATTAGAAAGTTATTATAAAGATGATAAACAACATATTGAATATGATGAAATTAATACTATAATAAGAAAAAGTTTAGGCAGGTATATTCCTTTAAAAAGGGAATTATTTAAAGAGTTTATTGAGCCAAAATGGTATAAAAAAGAAAATATAAAATTATATCTTTATTTGTTTTTTATTAATGATTTTAAGACTAAAGACTTAAAAATTTTCGAAGAATTCAATGTTGATTTAGATGAATTACAAAAAATGTTAAATGAATTAGTAAAAGAAAAAGATCCGTATATTGTTTATTATAAGTATTGGGATGAATATAAAGTTGTTGATATTTACAATGTTATTGAATGGCTAGGTCCTTTTATCGATGAAATGTCTATTGATAATTTATGTAAAGTTGCTAGAAAAGTGTTGTTTTACTTAGAACCAAAATATTTACCTGAAAATATTGGGAAACAATATTATGTTGAAAAAACTGCAATTAGAGAATACAGCAAAGTAGTAAAAAATGGTTTGTTAAAAGGTTTAATAATTACAAAGTTATTTTTACAACGTGAAAATAAAGTAACTTTGATAAAAAAGTTAGATGATTTGATTGATCAATATTATAGTATTATAACTACAGAAGGAATGTTTTTAAGTTTTGCCAACCTAGCAGATAAATTAGTTGAGTTTAACTATGAGAAGTTTCTGAAAAAAGTGCGTGATTCGTTAGGAAATAAAGAGTTTGAGAAAATGTTTGATTTAACAAATAAAGATATTATTTTTTCCTCTAATGAATATTGCAGGATTATTTTTGCAATAGAAAAAGCAATACATAAAAAAGACTATATTGTTGATGCTATAGAAACTTTGGCGCTTCTATCAGAAATGAATAATGCGAATTACAAAAATATGGGTAACACACCATTTAATACACTAAGAGATGTATTTATTGGATGGGATAACCTTACCTGCCTAGATATGAATGAAAAAATTGTTTTGCTACAACAATTGATAAATAATCATTATGAATTAGGAAAAAAACTTATGAAATCACTTTTACCTAGTCGAGGTGGGACGTGGTCTCCTTTACAAAAGCCAGAGTTTGATGTATTTGATGATGTAAAGCCAATCAAATTTGTAAAAGAACAAAAAGATTATTTTGAAAAATATTATTTGTTATATTTAAATAATTATGTAAATACATTAGATGATTTGGTTTGTATATATGAAGAGACTTATTTTATTGATTTTGAATGTTTTGCTGCAATAAAAGAAAAGACTATTCATTTGATTGCAAATAGTTCAGATGAAGAAAAGTATAAATTAAAAGAAGAAATTAGTGAAAAACTTAGAGGTTATGAAAAATTTCATAATTCTGCGTGGAATTTAAGTTCAAGTGAATTAGAGTATTATACTTTTATTAAAGAACAACTTGTTTATGAAAATCCTATTTATGATTATGTTTTTTTATATCAATGGCATATATTTCTTGATGATGTTGATATAAGTGATTTAAGAGTTAGAGCAATTTCATTATTGAATGATAATGATAATAATGAAGATTTGTTATTAGAAAAATGTGATAATAAAAATGCGCTTATATGTGATATTTATAAATATAAACATAATTGCCATCATAATATAGATTTTTTAAAAAAATTATTTGATAAATATGGTGATTATGTTACTTCATATTTGAGAATGATATATTTAAATGAGACTGTTGAAGAAGTGATTAGTGTATTTAATAGTGATAAATTAAATTATTTGTCATTAGAAAAACGTATCATAATATTGTCGCACATGGGATTTAATAATTTGGCTTATAATGAAATTAAGGACAGCGAAGCAGAATCATATTATTGGAATAAGTTGAATATGTTTGATGGTGAAAGAAATGATTTTGTATATAAATTATGTTTAAAATATGGTAATTTTGATTTTTGCCTTGATATGCTTTACGAAAAGGCTGATATGTATGATGAAAAATGTGAACTGTTAGAGAAAATTAGAGATTCTAAAGTAAAGGCAAGTAAATTAGATGAATATAAAATAGAAAAAATATTTGAGAGTTTCTATAATTATACGAAAATTGATAATTTTGAAAGATTATCTAAATTAGAAATCTATTTTGGTCCAATATTACAAAATAGTACATACTTTTTGTCAAAAGAAGCAAATAAATATCCTAGCATTGTTGCAGAATTAGTGGAAATAGTCTATAAAGACGAAGATGGGAATTCAAGTGATTATGTAGAAATGGAAACAGTTGTTTCTACTTGTTTTGAAAAGTTACATAATTTAGAGATTGACTTTAATAATATCGATGCATTTAAATGGTGTGATGAATTTCTAGAATTAATGAAAGAAAAGAAAAGAAGTCAAGTTATGTTTCATGTTTTAGGTCAATTATTGGCGAGAACTAATAATGATAAAGAAGATGGTATGTTTCCTTCTAAAATAGTTAGAAAAGTGATTGAACATTATAAATCTGATGATTTAGCAAGTTCATTTAAAATTGAAAAGTATAATCAAAGAGGTATGCATTTTATTGGTATTGGAGAAGAAGAATATTCTTTATATAAAAAGTATTCTGATTGGTCAAATAAAATGAAAATAGAATATCCTAAAACATCTAAAATTTTGAAAGACTTAGCGGAAACTTATAAAAACGAATCGTTCGCTATTAGAGATGAAGCAAATTATGTTCGATAAATATAAAAAATATGCCACGTTGATTGGCAGTTCAATTACTTTTGATGGTAAAACTTTAGTATTGGATGAACTTATGGGCATAGGTGGTAATAGTGTTGTTTTTGGGTGTTCATATTTGGACTCTAAGTATGTAATTAAATTTTTTGTTGGTAATAGAATTAAAAGATATAAAAGATTTAAATCTGAGGTTAATAAAATTAATTATATTAATAGTTTTATTGAAGGGATAACTCCAAAAATTATTGAAAGTAATTTTCCTAAATATAATGCAAGACTTTTTAACTCGTTAAAAGTAGACAGCTCACCATTTTTTATAATGGAACGAGGTGAAAAATTTAATTATAATAATTTATCATTTGAAGAAAAATTAAATAAAATAATTGAAATCTGTGAGTGTTTAAATAAAAATCATAAGTTGAATGTACAACATAGAGATATTAAGCCAGAAAATATTGTTTATTATCAAGGTAAATTATCGTACATTGATTATGGCACAGCTAGCGTTCCTGGCTTTGAAACCATTGATAGTAGTGAACCAATGGGTAGTAGAGGTACTATGGCTCCAGAAATGGTTAATCGTTCTTTTCCACAAGCAGGTTATAAAAATGAATTTTCTGATATATATTCGTTAGGAAAAACAATGTGGATTATTCTTACTAACGATCGCAATGCTCACAAATTTACAACATATGATTCATCTAATATTAGTAGTAAAATAATTATCCCTGAAATTCATGATGGAATTGTTATGGCTTTAGAAAGAATAATTAAAGGTGCCACTAAAGAAAATTATTTAGAGCGTCTTTCTTTAGAACAAATTCTTAGTTCATTAATATTAATTAGAGATGGCCTTTTAGGAAATGAAGCTAATTGTAATATAATGAAATATAAATGTTTACTAGCTGATTTGTTTAACTCTAAATATGATGTTATTACAATCACTGATAATTCTAAATGTTTAGAATTTATAAAATGTATTTCCAAATTGGGAATTATGCTTTCTCTCGAAGAAAATAATATGTTTTTATGTGATACTTCAAAAATTGACGTGTTTAGTATTTTTGTGGATTCTCGAGGATTTTATTATTTCGTGTTAAATGATATAAAATATTTGTTTAAAGTTGAGTCAATCTTTATTTATGGTGATAAGATAAAATTTAAAACACAGTTATTAGATGATATATCATCTGATGATAAAAATATAAAATTCACGGACATAGATTCATTTATTAAAAGGTCAGTTTTAACAAACCAAATTGGGTTGACAGCACAAAATATTTATTTAGAATGCGATGTGTGTTTAAATATTGTTGAGTAATTTGTTTAAAAAAGTAACATTCAGAAATGTTACTTTTTTATGTTATAATTTTTCTAGAAAGTGAAATTATGATTAAAGTAGTAGCTGCCTCTATTATGAGAGATAATAAAGTATTAATAGCGAGACGTTCTACTGGAGATGAGAATGTTATGAGTAAATGGGAATTTTTTGGTGGTAAAGTAGAACAATGAGAAGATGAGGCTCATGCTATTGAAAGAGAAATAGAAGAAGAGTTTGAATTAAAGATAAAAGCTAATAAGTTTTTAATTAATAATGTATGCAGTTATCCTACTAAGACAGTAGAATTAAGACTTTATGATTGTGAGTATATTAGTGGTGACTTTAAATTACATGATCATTCAGAATATAAGTGGGTAAGTAAGGATGAATTATTAAGTTATGATTTAGCTACTGCTGATGTGCCACTTGCTGAGTATGTGATAGAATTATTTTGAGGTGATTTTTTATGAATGTTAAAATTGCAAATTCATTGTCTGGGTATTTTGAGACATTATATTATTTAAATCAGAAACTAATCAAACTATGCGGTATCAATGTTATAGATGATTTTGAATCATATGATAAAGAAGTTTTAGATATTATTCAAGATATACCTAGAATCATTCCGTATTCTATTAATAAAAAAACAAATAGATTAGAGTTGAAAAATAGAGATGGATTGTTAGAATACGATGAAATTATAACATATCTAAAAAAAGACTATGAACAAATATTATTAAACAATTATGTTTTTTTAGATGATGTAAGAATAATTAGAAATACTTATCAACATAAAATGCATGGAATAAACCATAAGTCTTCAGGAAGTGGTTCTCTTTCTTTATTTGACTTTGACTTTGATATAGATGGCAAGGAAATTGAAGTATGTGCTGGTTCTTTTATTAAATTATTTAAAGAATTAAATATTTTATTTTCTAAATTGGTTAGTGATGTGTCGGGATATGCTTATGAAAATGATAAACAAGATTATGCTTACTATAGAAGAATTACTAGGTTCGATTTTAAAGATTTTAATAGATTGTATGAATCTAATTTATTAAGAATATTTGGTCAGTTTATGAAGAATTTTTAGGAGTTGATAACATGCCATTATTTGATTTTTTTAAAGATACAATATTTTTAAAAGAAAATTCTGATCTTCAAGATAGATAGATGCTTTATTAAAATTAAAAGAAGAATATCCTAATAATGAAGAATTATATATAGTAAAAAAAGGATTAGATGGGGAAAATGAAATAAGATATCAACTATCTAAATCTAATTTAGGAATGTATGTGCTAAGAGATATTAATTTAGAATTTGAAGACTTAAAAGCACAAATAGATTATATTGTACTAACTAAAAGATATTGCTATTTTATAGAATGTAAAAATTTAATAGGAAACATTACAGTAAATGAAAATGGAGACTTCATTAAAGAATATACAATTAATGGTAAAAGAATAAAAAAAGGAATGTATTCACCATTAAGACAAGTAGAAGCCCAAATAGATGTTTATAAAAAACTATGGAATACTAGATTAAGTCATAATAAAGTATTTAATTTTATAAGAAGAGTTTTAGCAGAAAATAACTTTACCGATACATATCGAGTATTAGTAGTTATTGCTAATGAAGAAACAATATTAAATACTAAATATGCACCTAAAAATATAAAAGACCAAGTAATAAAAGCAGATAGTTTAATTGGAAAAATGCAATGTGATTTAGAACATTCTGATAAAGATACATAGGAAAGTAAAAAAGGAATGGAAGAGTGGGCTGATGCCGTGTTAAGGTTAAATGTACCTAAAAATATAGACTATTATCAATACTGTAAAGAAAAGTTTGTGAAAAATATAAAAGAAGAACCAGTAATAATAGAAGACAATCTAAAAGATAAACTAATAGAATTTAGAACAGCAAGATCTAAAGAAATGAATATACCAGCATACTACGTATATACAAATGAAGAACTAGATAAGCTAGTAGAACTAAGACCAAAAGAACTGCAATCATTAAATATCTTAACTCCAATAAAAATAAAAACACACGGAGAATTGATAATTAGTATTATTAATAATAAATAATGAGAAGCTTGATAGCTTCTTTTATGCTTTTTACCGTAAAATTTCGATAAATAAGATGCTCTAATTTTTATTTATGATATAATATAACTTATATAGAAATAAGCACTTTATACAGGAGGTTTGTATGAATAAGCAGGTTTTACAATTTATTTTAGAAGAAAATAACCCTACAGGAATAATAGAATGTTCAGTTGACGATTGGTTTGGAATTAGTTATAAGATACCTAGAAACAAATTAAAAGAAGCATCTAATTTGGGCTACATAAATAATACAGGAGTATATATTCTATTCGGTGATGATGAAAATACCGCTGAAAAAATAGCATATATTGGTGAAGCAGAAGATATATACAATAGACTATATCAACACAATAAAAACAAGGATTTTTGGAATGAATGTGTTGTGTTTGTAAGTAAAGATAATTCATTAAATAAAGCACATATAAAATATATAGAACATGAATTGTATAAAATTGGAAAAAAAGCAAATAGATGTATTATAAAAAACGAATCTAACCCGGCAAAGTCATCATTAAGCAGTGCTGATGAAATAAGAGCAGAAAAATTTATTAGTAAAATAAAAATAATTACTAATATGTTTGGGTATAAATTATTTATTCAGTTAGTTAATGAAACTAAAGAGGTAGATAAAACATTACATTTAACTAATAATGGAATTGAATATGCAAAGGGTATGGTAACCGATGAAGGATTTGTAGTGCTAAAAGATTCTAAGATTAAAGAAGGAATATATGATAGCCTTTCAAAATCATTATATGGATTTTGTGAGAAAGAAAGAAACTCTTCGGATATAGTTGATAATGTTTATATTAATGATCATTTATTTTCTTCTCCGTCAATGGCAGCAATCGCAATATTAGGAAGAAATGCAAATGGTTATACAGAATGGAAAAACAAAGATAATGTTTCTTTAAAGAAACTAATTAATGGTGGTGAGTAAAATGTTTAATGGTTTAAGTATAAAAGATTTAACTGAAGAAGATATAAAACTAAAATTTATTACCCCAGCATTAGATAAAGCCACTTGGGATATACAAACTCAAATAAGATGTGAGTATTATTATACTGTTGGTAAAATTAATGTTAGAGAAAATGTTGTTAATAGGGGTAAAGGCAAAAAAGTAGACTATTTATTATCTTATAAATCTAATATTCCAATTGCTATTGTGGAAGCAAAAGATAATAATGTTATTGCTTCTCATGGTATTCAACAAGCAATTGATTATGCAAATGATTTGGATATTCCATTTGCTTATTCGTCTAATGGGACTAGTTTTTATGAGCATGATATGATAACTGGATTAGAAAGAGAATTAGAAATGAACGAATTCCCAACACCAGAAAAATTATGGAATAGATACATTGAAGAAAAACAATTAGATGAAGAACAATTGAAACTTATTACTGAACCATATTATTTTATGAGTGCTTATAAAATTCCAAGATACTATCAAAGAATAGCAATTAATAAAACAATTGAAGCGATTGCAAAAGGTCAAAAAAGAATTTTATTGGTTATGGCAACAGGAACAGGTAAAACTTTTACTGCTTTCCAAATAATTCATAGATTACATAAATCTGGTGCAAAGAAAAAAATATTATATTTAGCAGATAGAAATGTTTTAATTGATCAAACAATGCAAAATGATTTTAAACCATTCCAAAAAGTAATGACTAAAATTGAAAATAGAAATATGGATTCATCTTATGAAATCTATATGTCTTTATATCATCAATTAAGAAGTAGTGAAGAAGAAATATATAAGCAATTTAAGCCGGATTTCTTTGATTTGATTATTGTTGATGAGTGTCATAGAAGTAGTGCAAGAGATGACTCGAATTGGCATGAAATTCTCACATATTTTAATAGTGCAACACAAATTGGTATGACCGCTACTCCAAAAGAAACTAATGATGTTTCAAATATAAATTATTTTGGAGAACCAATCTATACTTATTCGTTAAAAGATGGAATAGAAGATGGCTTCTTAGCACCGTACAAAGTTATCAAAGTGGGGTTAGATAAAGACTTAGAAGGTTATAGACCTGAAAAAGGCAAACTTGATGAAGATGGTTATGAAGTAGAAGATAAAGAATATACTGTACACGATTTTGATAGAACAATAGTAATTGATGAAAGAACAAAAGTTGTTGCAAAAAGAATAACAGAATATTTAAAAGCTACTGATAGATATGCAAGAACTATTGTATTTTGCGTTGATACTGAACATGCTTTAAGAATGAGAAATGCTTTAGCAATGGAAAATAGTGATTTAGTTAAAATCAATCCTAATTATGTAGTTAGAATAACAAGTAATGATGAGGTTGGAAGAAATAAATTAGATGATTTTATAGATGCAAATACAACTTATCCTGTAATAGCAACAACATCAAAATTATTGTCAACCGGTGTGGATACAAAAACAGTTAAATTAATAGTGTTAGATGAAGATATACAATCAATGACTGAATTTAAGCAAATAATTGGTAGAGGTACAAGATTACTACCAAACAAAGGTAAAGAGTATTTTACTATAATGGATTTTAGAAATAATTCTGAAAAATTTGCTGATCCTAATTTCAATGGTCCCGCTGAAATGGTACTAGATGTAAATGGTAAAGGTAAAGAACCTAAAGGACCTAAAGATTATGGAATAGATAAAACAAAACCTGAATTACCTATAAATGGTGGAGTTGAATTAGACGGATTTAGAAAAGTATACATTAAAGGTGTAGATGTTTCCATTCTAAATGAAACAATCAGATATTATGATGCAGATGGAAAATTGATTACAGAATCAGTTATGGAGTATTCTAAAAAGAATTTAAAAAGACTATATGAAAATTATGAAGGCTTTGAACAAGAATGGTTTAGAGCAGATTCTAAAAAAGAGTTTATAGAACATCTTTTGGGTGAAGGTGTTATGGTAGATGCATTATTTGATAAAGTAAACGATAATATTGATGTTTTTGACTTGTTAAGTAATGTAGCATTTGATAAAGAAGTTGTACCAAAAGAGGAAAGAATTGAAAAAGTGAAAAACAGTGAAAAAATAAATGAGTATACTGATAATCAAAGAAATGTCATAGATGAAATATTAAATGTTTATCAAAATAAAGGTGTTATTGAACTTGAAAATATTAGGCTATTAGAGGTTAAGAACTTTAATAAGTATGGAGGACTAGTACCTATAGTAAATTTATTTGGTGGAAAAGATAAATATCTTAAAATGATAAGTAATATTAAAGAATTATTATATAGTTAGGAGTTGATAAAATGAATATAGGAACAATGATAAAAAGACTGCAAGACATCATGCGTCAAGATGTAGGTGTTAATGGTGATGCTCAAAGAATAGAACAAATTGTTTGGATGTTATTCTTAAAACTATATGATGCAAAAGAATCAGAATGGGAAATTCTAGAAGATAATTATAAATCAATAATTCCTGAATTATATAGATGGAGAAATTGGGCTCCTGATAATAAAGATGGAAAAGCAATGACCGGTGATGAGTTATCTAACTTTATAATTAATTTATTTAATGCTCTAAAAGAATTAGAAATAAATGAAACAACTTCTATTAGAGGTAGAATTGTAAGAGAAGTATTTGAAGATTTAAATAACTATATGAAGGATGGCGTATTAATTCGTCAAGTAGTTAATGTGTTAAATGAAATTGATTTAACTGATTTTCAAACAAGACATGCTTTTAATGAGATATATGAAACGATATTAAAAGATTTACAATCGGCAGGTAAGTCGGGAGAATTTTATACTCCTAGAGCTGTAACTGATTTTGTTGTCAAAATGGTTAATCCTAAAATAGATGAAACTGTAGCAGATTTTGCATGTGGAACAGGTGGATTCTTAGTTTCAGCATTAAATCATATGAAAGAGAGTGCTGAAGATACATCTTCAACTGAAGAGTTAAAAAAATCATTTTATGGTGTTGAGAAAAAATCCTTACCATATCTTTTATGTACAACCAATTTATTATTACATGATATAAATGAACCCAATATTGTAAGAGGAAATTCTTTAGAAAAAAATGTTAGAGATTATGAAGAAAGTGATAAATTTGATGTTATTCTAATGAATCCTCCATATGGTGGAACTGAAAAAAAGTCTGTTCAACAAAATTTTCCTGCTGAATTAAGAAATTCAGAGACTGCAGATTTATTTATGGTGGAAATTTTGTATAGATTAAAAGATAATGGTAGAGTAGGAATAGTTCTTCCAGATGGCTTTTTAGAAGGTACCGACAATGCTAAAGTTGCAATAAAAAAGAAATTGTTAAGTGAATGTAATTTACATACAATAATTAGATTGCCAAACTCGGTATTTAAACCCTATGCATCAGTTCCTACTAATTTATTGTTTTTTGATAAAACAACTCCAACCGAAAATATTTGGTATTATAGATTAGATTTACCAGATGGTTATAAAGCATTCAGTAAAACTAAACCAATAGAATTAAAACATATGACAGATGTTTTAAATTGGTGGAATAATAGAGTTGAAATTAAGGATAATGATAAAAATTGGAAATCTAAAAAAGTTTCTATTGATGAAATAAAAAATAATAATTATAATTTAGCATTTTGTGGGTATCCGCTAGAAGAACAAGTTGTTTTATCGCCTAAAGAAACTATGGAAAATTTTATTTCAAAAAGAGAGTCTTTAGAAAAAGAATTAGATATTAAATTAAACGAATTGATGAGTTTAATTGGTGATTCATATGATTAACGAAATGTTATTTCAAAGCATTTTAAAAAGTGCTTTTGATGGTAGTTTAACGAAGCAAAAAAAAGAAGAACAAGTTGATATAATTCCACAAATTTATAATAAAGATTTTAAAAATATTGTAGAAGTAAATGAATTGAATTTACCACAAAATTGGAAACAATTTAAATTAGGGAATGTTATTACATTAATTTCGGGACAAGATCTAGAATCAACTAGATATTTCCCAAATTATAAAGAAAATTCAATACCATATTTAACTGGTGCTAGTAATATAGAAAATGATATTGTAATAATAAATAGATATACGGATACTCCAACATCAACAGCGGTAAAAGATGATATACTTTTAACTTGTAAAGGTACTATTGGTACATCTATAATTTTAAAAGAAGAAAAAGTACATATTGCTAGACAATTCATGGCTATTAAGCCAGAACAACTTAATAATGAATACTTGCTATATTTTTTGAAATCGAAAGTATTCGATATGCAAAATAATTCAAAAAGCATGATACCTGGTATTGATAGAAATTATATATTAAATTTAACGATACCAATTCCACCAATGGAAGAACAGCAAAGAATAGTTGATAAATTAGAAGAGTTATTTATTAAATTAGATTATGTTAAATCAATAGAAGTTGAATTAAAAGAATTAAAAAATAACTTTCCTAATGATATGAAAAAATCTATTCTAAAATCTGCTTTTTCAGGTGAAATGAATAATGAAAAACCTAAGATGATGAATTTAGAAGAGTGTTTAATAAATATTGCGTGTAAGGAGTATCAAATTAAACAATCCGATATAAAAAAGGTTGGTAAGTATCCTGTAGTAAGTCAATCAAAAGATATAATTGAAGGATACTATGATAATGAATTAAAACTGCTTAAGCATAACAAACCGGTATTAGTTTATGGTGACCATAGTAATAATATAAAATATGTTGATTTTAATTTTGTGATTGGAGCTGATGGAACAAAAGTATTTGAGTGTAAGGATATGTTTGATGAAAAATATTTATATTATAACATATTATTTAATTTAAATTTTATTCCTCGCAATGGATATAGTAGACATTATAAATATTTAAAAGAACTGCCTATTTCATATTTCCCAATTAATATACAAAAAAGCATTGTAAATATAATAGAAAAGTTATTTCTATTATGTGATGATTTAGATAATATAATTAGTGGGAATTAATTATGAATAATATTATTGAATGGTGCAATTTAAATTCTGGATTTATTCAATCTGTATTGGCTATATTAACACTTATAACAAGTATAATAGCAATTGTTGTATCAATAAGAACAGCAAACCTACCTTATAAGAAAAAAATAGTTTTAACATGTGGAAGTTATATTGGAGTAGGATTCATAGATGATGGAATTCATGTAACATGTATAAATTGCGGAAATAGGACTTTTCACATTAAAAAGTTAGGATTATTTATAAACCCCAATATGGTATTTATTAATTTTAATACAATTGGAGAAAGCCAAATTAAATTAGAGCAAGGAAGCGAAACAACGCAATATTTTACTTCTAAATATTTAAAAAAAGAATTTATAAAATATAATGGAAGAACTAGAGTATATGCTTATGTAGAAGATACAGAAGGAACAATTAAGAAAAAATATATATGTAGAATAAATCAAATAAAGGAGAAATAATTCTCTTTTTTTGATATAATATATATTTAATAAATTGGTGATATTATGTATGAAAATAAACTAAAATTATATAAATTTTATAATAATATTTTTAATAATCAAATCGATAAATATTTAGCATTATCTAAAAATAATAAAAAAATCCCACAAGAAATTTTTATATTTTTAGAATCAGCAAAAAATTCAATAAATAATTGTTTATCATTAATAGAAAATGATGAATATATTGATTCATTATGTTTATTAAGGAGTTCATTTGAAGCAATTATGTTTTCTATAGCAATTTATTTTGATGAAAAAACATATGATATGTATAAACACTATGATAGAAATATCTATGTTAAGGTATTAAAAGAAAAATATAAAAAAATACAAAGAAAGAATCCAAAGTTTGTAATTCCTGATTTAGGAAAAGAAAGAAAAGAATTTCTAAAACCATATAATATAAGAAAAATAGTTGCTAATAATTATAAAAGTTTGTTCAGTGAATTATTTATGGATTGTAAAGATGAAAAAGAAGTTCTAGATGAGTTAAATAAATTTTATAAATATCTATGTGATTTTACACATCCTTCTATA
>JBGVNW010000042.1:0-5838 GCA_045125935.1 Bacilli bacterium
TTTCACTACACATATCAAATGCTTTAATAAAACCATTTTTCATACATTTATCTAGAAAATGATTATAAATAAATCTAACACAACCAAATGTTTTATTAACCAAGATTCTTTGTGTATCATTTGGATACAATCTGAATCTATAAGCTTTATACATACGATTCCCCCATAATCTTATCTTACTATAATAAAGGTAGTTTCAAGAATCGTCAAGGTACTTAGAAGAGGAAATTTTTACCAAATATAATGAAAGTTTTCATACAAAAAAACGCACTTTCCTAGTAAATAAAAAAAGAAGCACTTTTAATGCCTCCTACTTCATACTTGATCTTTTAGAACCTAAATATCAACTTGATCGTCAATAATAAAGGTTTGCAGCTTTAAAAACTACTGTGATTTTTCCAGGAAGATATTTCTTTAGTGAAACTTTCTTTTCTTCTATTCTGTCAGTTTTACTAACTGAAACGCTTCCACTATCATAAAGTAATGAACCATAATTATAAATTTGATAACTATAAGAAATAATTTTATCTTCGTCTTCATCATTTTGTTTTTCAATACTATATGTAAACTTAGCATTCTTATATGTACTATCAAGAGTAAGATTTACTTTAGGTCCAGATAAATTATCAATTGGATCACCATATGTGCTATCTCCACATTTTAAATATGTTCGATAACTATAGTCGATTTTTGAATATTTAAATATAACAACCGTACTTTCAGCATTGTCACATTGATTTTTACTTCTATCAACAACCTCTCCAATATATTTTCTTGTTTGTAATTCATTTAAAGTAATTACATGTGTGTCACCTACCTCTTTAGGTAAGATATTACGATTTTCTTGAGCATATGATTGTGCTGCTAAAATCATTTTTTCTCTTTGTGTTTCATAATGATTTTTCTCTGCCTTATTTAGTATTGTGTTAATACCAACTATCGCTATAGTACTTAGCAATCCCAAAATTGCAATGGCAGCAAGTAGTTCAACCATAGAAAAACCGTTATTATTTTTATGTTTTTCATTCAAAATACTCCTTCTCTATTCTAATGTCCTACTCTATGTTGAGTATATCTTTTTTATTTAAACGTCAGGATTTAAAAATGCTTATTTACTGAATACAAGTAAATAAAAAAATTACATATTAATGCTTGTAAAGAAGTTTACAATTATACAAATTATAAAAATTTTAGAAGTTTAAAATGTAATTTACCACTATAGTAACAATATTTCTAATAAGACAGTATATATGATAATTTATTTGAATATAATAATAATAAAATACTATTAATTAAGGCATTATAAAAGGATGATTTTCATCATCCTTAATTGAACTATATTATCTTTACTAATACTATTTGATAAAGAGATTTTTAATTAATATTATTTCTTTATACTTATAGATATTCCATCACCTATATTGTAAAATGTTGTTTTATATCTATTGTTTTCTTTTAAGAAATCTATGTATGCTTTAGTTTTTCTAACTATACCACGAACATTGCGACTAGCAATGTCTTTTTCTTCTACTCGAACCATTCCATGAAAGTTTAGATTGTCTGTAATGATTGTTCCATTTTGTTTTAAATTGCCTTCAAATTTTTCAAAGAATTTAATACTTTGAGCTTTTGCAGCATCGATGAAGATAAGATCAAACTCATCTGTTAATTCTACGTCAAAAGCATCTTTAAATATTAAAGTTATTCTATCTTCTAAATTGAATTTTTTGATATTTTTAACTGCTTCTAAATATCTTTTTTCATCACGTTCAATTGTTGTTACTTTAACATTTGGATTAGTTAGAGCCATCATTATAGCAGAATAACCAATTGCGGTACCTATTTCTAGGATATTTTTAATGTTATTTTGTTTAATGTACGCAGTTAAAAATTCTATTCCATCTTCCATCATAATTGGAACATTTTCTTCTTTTGCATTTTTTTTTATTTTTTCTATTTCTTCTTTCATGTTTAATTCACCTAATAACCCTTATTTACACTTGCTAGTTCATTTTTCTTGTTTAAAAAACCAGCATAGTCTTCATAGAAGAATGTTTCTAATGTTTCAATATTTGAAATAAAATAAATGTATGGTGTTGAATCAGGATTGAATGCTGCATCAATGCTACTTTTTGAAATTGTTGAAATTGGTCCTACTGGTAATTTTCCATTCATACTACCATCGGTTAGACGAGTATTATATGAACTTTTCATTTGAAATTCAGTTGTTGTTAAGGCTCTTTTTTCATCAATTTTATTGGCATATTTTGCAGTAACATCACTACCTAGTGGCATACCTTGTTTCATTCTATTTACAAAAACACTGGCCATTTTTGTTCTGTCTGTAGAAACAGAACTTTCTTTTTCAACCATACTTGCTAGTGTAAGACGTTCATGAATACTCATTGTACTGTAATCATAATCATCGTATGGTTCTAAATGTCTGGCTGTTTCAGCTAACATTTTATCAAAAATGTATTCAACGTCAACGTCTTCATTTGCTAAAGTATAAGTATTAGGATATAAATATCCTTCTAATTTATAGTAAATTTCATTATTTAAAATATCTTCTGTAATAAACCAATATTGATTCATTAATCTTCTAATGTATTGTTCATCATTACTTTTAGCAATTACTTCATCATAACTATTAGAAGTTTTGTTTGAAATAATTAAAGCTATTTCACGCATATTTAATCCTTCTTGAATAGTTATGTTTATTTCATCAGGATTGTAGCTATTGCCTTTTTCTAAGGCATTTATTATTTCATCTAAAGACATACTTTTGTTGAATTTATATGTAGTTGCCTTTAGTGAGTCTGATTTGTTAATTTTTATGTATAATTTAAAGAATTCAGAATTCCTAATTAAATCGTTTTCTTTTAGAATTGTTGCAATCGTACCTACACCAGCACCAGAGGGAATTACAATTTCTATATTAGTTTTATCATTTGAATTTACCGGACTTTTTAAAATATTCCATGTTATAAGTCCCGCTAGTATAATTAAGAGAATTAAAATTATAAATATTATTAGGATTTTAAACTTCTTTTTTACTGCCATAAATCTCCTTTTCAAAAAATAAAGAGCTATTATTGCTCGTTATTTTGTTCCTCAATTTTCTTTTTTACTTCTTCTTGTAATGTTTCAAGGATTGTTTCTACAACTTTCCATTCTTTTTCACTTTCAATTTGTTCTAATCTTGAGTTAGGATTTGTTGGATCAAATATTGATGCATATACTTGAATGTTTCCTGTTTCATCTAAACTGTTATCTGTATATGCAATATAATGTTTTTTTGTTTCTTCACTTTCATATGTAAATAAAACATCATATGTTGTTTCTACACCATTATCATCTATTAATGTAAATTTATTTTCTTTCACTTTTCTTTTCCTTTCTTATCTAAAAATGCTTGTAAAATTATTGTAGCGGCAACGCTATCTACTACTTTTTTACGATCTTTTCTAGAAACATTCCCCATTATCAACATATCGGTTGCGCTTTTTGTGGTTAAGCGTTCATCTTGTAGATAAATCGGTATTGATAAAATTTTTTCTAGCTTTTCTTTAAATTGTAAACTTAGTTCACCTTTTGGACCAATTGTATTATTCATATTTTTGGGAAAACCTAATACTATTCCTGCAGCGTTTACTTCTTCTACTAATTTTTTTACTTCATCTAGAAGCATATCATATTCTTCATTATGCCTTATTGTTTTGTAGCTTGAGGCAATAAGACCAGTATTATCACTTAGCGCTATGCCAAGAGTTCTACTTCCTAAATCCAGTCCTATATATTTCATTTTTCATTTTTTTGAAATTCGTTTAGAAGAATTTCTACAATCTTAGCGCGATCAATTTCTTGAATTTTACTACGTGCGTCTTGATAACTTGATATATATCCAGGATCGCCACTAATTAAATATCCAACAATTTGATTAGTAGGATTGTATCTCCTTTCCTCTAAAGAAGTACATACTTCTCTTAAGATTTTTCTTGTCAGTTCTGCATCTATTTCTTTTAAATCGAATAAATTTGTATTGTCTTGTGACATATTATCACCTCATCTTAATCATATTTTATCATTTATTGATTTTAAATACAATAAAATTTTAGGCTGCATATACGAAAGCCATGTAGTATACAAATATTAAGAAAATTGCTGCGACAACTAGGCCATTTATTTTTTCAAATGTTGTTGTTTTGTCCTTTACACCTAATGCAATAGTTACTAGGGCACCTCCAATTAGTCCACCGATATGGGCATAATTGTCAATTCCTTGAACTAGGAATCCAGTTATTAGGTTAATTGCTATTAAAGGTATAATTTGACTTTTAACTACATTTCCTAAATAAACTCTATAATGATAACCAAAATATAGTAGTGAACCCATTAATCCAAAGATCGCACCACTTGCACCAACTGATCCAGAGTTACCACCAAATGTCATCGAGAATAATGCACCAACTAGACCACTAAATAGATAAATTATTGTAAATTTCCATTTACCAAAGAAGCTTTCTAATTGACTTCCAAGAACATATAAAGCATAACAGTTGAATGCAATATGAGTTATTCCACTATGAACAAAAATTCCTGTTAATAATCGGTAATATTGTCCAGCTCTGATACTTGGTCCATGAATGCAAAAATAGTTTAAAAAAGTATCATAGTTTGTGAAGAACGCCCCAAATACATATACCACTATATTTATGGCAACTAATACATAAGTTATTACTGGTGTTTTTTGTTTAAAAACCTTTTCAATACGTTTAGCATCTTCTTTATTATGTTTATTTATATCTTTTGTTATTTTCATAAATAATTCCATTCCTTCTTCTGTAAATTTTAACTTGCTAGATAAATCTGGAAAGGCCTTATTTATTTCATTGCTTTTTCCAAAATCAGATTCAGCATCTATTTTCACACAAATTGCATTCGGATTTTCATTCAACTCAGTTGTAACATTGTCACCTAGATTTAAGAAAATACTAAGAACATTTAAGTTTAAAGATAATGTTTTCTTTTTGATTTTCTTCATTATTCTCTTAGTCTTAAATTTATCAAAGTCAAATTGCTCATTATTATGAATATAACCAGAAACAATACGAACTATTTTGTAATCTTCATCTAAATTTTCTAACCAAATTTCATTTTCTACTCCTTGAAGAATTATAGGATTATAGTTTTTTTCAGTTATAAAATAATGAAGTAATTTCATGGTTATAGTGTTTTTATTGTCTAACATCATTTCTGTTTCCATCATTTTCCTCCTAAAAGACTAATAATATTATATAACAAAACATAGAATAAGGAAAGAGGTGTTTATATGTTAAGAAAATTTGTGATTTTTATATTAATATTAGTACCCTGGTTTTTATCTAATTTATTTCCTGTAGATTATAGTTACTATAATACTTTAAATTTGCCTTCTTTTGCTCCTCCTAATATATTTTATGGAATTGCTTGGTCCATTGTTTATTTTTTAATTGCACTAAGTATAAGTGGTGTTATTGATAGTTATAAATTTAAAGATATACCTAATTCTTATAAAATTACATTACTTATAAACTATCTATTTAATCAATCTTATATATTAGTTGGTTTTGGTTTGAAGAGTAATTTTCTAGGATTTGTAAGTTGTCTAGGTACTTTTCTTTCGTGTTTATTCTTAGTAGTTGAAACAAAGTCTCTAAAAGAAAAAAGTACCAAGTTATTAATTCCTTATGTACTTTTATCCTTATTCGCTACTATTCTTTCTTTTTCTATTTATGTTATTAATATTTAGTGTGGTATGTCCATTACTGTAAATCTTTCTTCATTTAAACTATTGTA
>JBGVNW010000043.1:0-9468 GCA_045125935.1 Bacilli bacterium
TTGAGTTACAGTTGCATTATTAGTACAATTCATTTTGAGCCTTTTGTTAGATTGTTTCTTGATAACTCAATTATAACATGAGGCTCTTTTTGTATGATCTCAGGCTCCTAGATCACACAAAATTCTACGTTGAACCAAAAAATCTATATTGATAATTATCTGGAATTCTCAAGAAAACTTGAAGATATCACTGATGAGAAATTTGTAAAATTCAATCGGTATGATTATCTAAATATAAGAAATTACGATTCGATAAAAGAATCTAAAGGAAAAGAAAAGGAGAGATCGTTTGTTATTCAAAAAGAAACTTATCTTTCGATAGCAAAACTAAAAAAATTGAACAAATAAAAAATTAAACTAATATGCATTCTGTCTTTATCTGGCTTGCGACAGAATGCTTAGCTTACAATGAAATAATTTTCATAACTTTCCCATCTGAGAATAGAATTCTCAAATGGGATAATGCAGATCTAAAGCCAGAGATCTATGTTTATTATAGTTTATTTACTAATTCAATCAATGTCTAAGCTTTCGTTATTCAATAGATTGTAGAGCTAGCATTTTTCAATTTTAACTGCCGAATATCCCCACATATTTCTTTTCTTGTTAAAACTAATGATTGCGGTTCCTGTTACATAATCCTGATCTTTAACATTTGAATTATTAATGACGTGTTCCGGTACAAAAATATCTTCAATAAAGCCAAATCCATTAGGAGACCTGATATCAATTGTTCCCTGAACAGACTTAAGTAGATAAGAAGGTATATTATTAGGAGGAACTGAGCCCATTACTTCAACAGCAGTAAAAACAGGCTTCGATTCTTTGTTATATCTATAGGCTACTTTTAGCTTTAAGCCCTGTCCTACACAACAATCAAATTTTTTTAATAATTTAAGATCAATTCTTACAGAACATCCCTTATCAAGAGTAACTATCATGAAACTCTCTTTATTATTTACAGTTGTGACGACTCCTATTAATTGAGGAAATTCAAATTTTTTTATATTACTGTCATTATCAATTCGTAATATATTTAAACCACTACCATTAATTTCCCCTTTTATCAGGATAGAAGCTCCTACTTTCTGATCATATGGCAAGAGATTTTTACTTACCTTTAATTCAAGAGGAATTGTCTCTGCAGAGATATTTGTAAAAGAAAAATTCCCCTTTATCTGAGCGTATAAAATTGTTTTTCTAACGTCTTTATTTTTATTTCTATCGAAATATGTTGTTTCTTTGCCAATAACACCATTGATTGTTTGAAGATTTTCAAACAGAACCTCTTCGGCCATATCAGAATTCTGTTGATAAAATTCTTTATGGTCATGTACTGCCTCAATTTGCTCAAACCAATTTGGCCTATCTAGCCCCTTTTCGGAACCTTTAATTTCGTAGTAAAGTAAGTATTCTGTTTTTGCATGAGCTAATTCATTCATGTTTTCAAGAATCATTCCTAGATTCTTGTGAATATTAACTTTAAACTCTTCAGGGCCACCACATACCAATGCTTTACAAAAACAGCTTAAAGCCAGTTTCTTGTCAGAAGCCTCCAATAAGAGCCCTAGCTCATTCCAAGCCCAGCTTTCTGTTTTCTTTTCTTTAATTACTTTTGTTAGACTTTCTTTTGCTTCAGCAATTCTGTTGAGTTTACAAAGCATCCTTGAATAATATAAATGAATCCAGATATTATCGGTACCACGACTAATTAACTCATTTATATAGGGCAAATAATATTCAATGAAATCATTTGGTACATTATTTAAATTAGCTAATTCTTTAGCAGCAATAGTAATAACATCTTCAGCTAATGATTTGAATTTCGGATTATTCTGACACCAATCATCCTCAGAGAGATTCTCTAGATCCCATATTTTTACAAAAGCATAAAACCTGAATTCATTTCCCCAATTTTTTTCTTCAAGTTTTCTCTTGAATTGCTTAGCCATTATAAGAATTTGAGAATGAATTAAAGTTTTATCAGAAAGATTTAATTTAAAGTAATCATTAAAAGCTAATTTTATATCTTGAAGATTAAATCTATCTTTTTCTAAGTTTTCTTTTATATAAAAATATATACGCCATGCTAAGTCTTGATCAAAAGAGAAATCCTGAGACTTGGCTTTATACTCTTTAAGTAAATTTATTGCTAATAAATTTTCTTCTTTTTTCGGAATTTTTTTGTATTGTTCAATCAAATAATAATATTGATTTGTTGAGCTTAGTACTTTGTTTAGATAAGAATATTTAGATGGGTCACTTGATACATCAATACCTGATAGCAAGAATTTGAGATGGTCTACTCTGTCACTGTTTTTTATATCTTTTGAAGTTTCGATTTTTATCAAATCAAGTAGAACATAATAAGCTGCAATAGTCAGCCATTTATCTGAGAGCAAACTCAATTTATTTGAAGGATAATTATCTGGCAAATTATCTAAAAGAAGACAAAAAGCATCCTCAAGATTTCCTGATTTTCTTAAATCAAAAATACGTTTACTAGCAGACTCTGAAACATTAGTATGGAACTTCGTCATCTTCATCATCAGAATTATCACAGCCTCCTTGATCAGTATTGTTATTTATAGAGTTATAAATCTCATTTATTTCCTTATTAATAATATCTTGAAATTCTTGATTATTAATTTTATCTCGTGCCTGGAGCTTAAGATCTTGAAGGTATTTATTAAAATAAAAGATGTACGTGCAATTCTGTAACTGCTTAGAAAACGACAGAGTAAAACTATAATCACCTATACCAATCAAATCGGTTTTTATATCGCGTTGCTTTAGTCTATCCTTTATTTTTTCGACGAAATCAGTAAATTTACTCGATAGCTTATCAAGTTCTCTTAGATCCATTGATTTAATCACATCAATTCGACCTCCTTTTATTTGCAGTAGGGTCGTTACTATTCTAGAGCCCAACTCATTTTGCATTGGTCTAGTTGAATCTCGGATATCAGAAATAATTCCCTTTGCCTTAAAGAAAATACTGATATCTGCAAAGAGCTCTTGTTCTTTAAAAGAATAAACTTCATGATATTGATTATGTCGAATATTTATAATTTGTATGTTATCTGGCAAGTATTTTTTCACGTTTTCCAAAATACCTTGTCTTATCTGAACAAAATCTGTATTAGTAAAATCAAATTTGTTTTCACAAGAATCCATTTATATTTCCTAAATAAATTTTAAAGAAGAAAGCACTTCCAGTGAGGGAGGATTAATCACGTACAGATTTTTGGATGTTCTCGTTATGGCTGTATACGTCCATCTGAAGAAATCCTCATTATGCTGGGCTCTATTAGAACTAAAAAAAACAAAAACATTTTTCCATTCACTGCCTTGTGCTTTATGACATGTTATTGCATATCCATATAAGACTCTGAGAGCATTAAAATAAGGATCGTTTTCAAGTTCTCTTTTATATATTTCTGGATCTTTTCTTACGCTTATATCTGGATGATTCTTGTTGAAATGAACGATCATTGCCTGGTTTATCAGTCGTTCCCTATCCTTTACGCTGATTTTTTGATCATTGAAATACTTGTGCTGATAGATGCTTGTAAGAAATAACTTACATCTATGACAAAAATACCCTTCTGCTGATTTGACTTTTAGAACAGCATCTTGAAAAACTAGTGGAATTGTATTATCAGTCAGATCATTATTTTTAACTGTTCTAGGAATTGTTTCCGGTTGTCCAAGTAATTCACAAACTTCCACAATCTCGCCATTTTTTATCAATACACCGTCATAACAATTGGTTTTAGTTATGAGTAGAAGATCTTTTTCCTTAATTGGGAGCATTTCATCAAAATCTTCATTAAAATTTTTTTGTTTATTAAATAAAAAGTGTCTTATACGATTGTTTAATTTATATACTTCATCATTTTTATGTGCGATAGCAATAATATCTTTAGAGATCTCCCCATTACATAATGATGCATAAGTATCAATAAATTCATTAGCTTTAATTCTAAAAAAATCAGTATTATTAAAATTGAATTTAAGTGTACTGAAATCTTTTTTACTAATGGATTTTCTGATAGCAGTAGCCGCTGCTAATACATTACTACCTTCTTTTTGACGAACAACTTCTGTAAGAGTAAAAGAACTTACAGTTACTCTGAAGTGTTTTTTTAAATACGACTCACTTAAAGCAGGAGATTCGCTGTTTTTATCTCTAGAAACAGGTGGTAACTGCGCTGGGTCACCAATAAAGATAATTTTTTTATTATGTTCATTGTGATCCATATTTACGAATTCAAAGAAATCACTTAATAATTTTCCAGAGCCAAACTTTAGCATTTCTTGTTCCATGGAAAAATCAGAAATCATTGAAGCTTCATCTACTATGTACACTGTATCTGTTGATAAATCATTATGTTTTAAACTAAAGAAAATCTTTTGAACTTCTGTTTCAGGTATATCGTCAATTCTATGGCCTCGTATTATTTCGCTCCTATATATGCAGTTATGAAGGGTTGCTGCAAGGTGATGTGATTTTTCAGACAAGACTTTTGCTGCTTTACCTGTTGGGGCTAGTAATACAACAGATCTTCTTACAGCATTAAGATATTCGACAATACCTTTTGTTATAAACGTTTTTCCTGTTCCAGCATACCCTTTCAAAAGAAAAACATTAGCCGCTATATCTTCAAAAAAATTTTTTAATTCTTTTACTAGATTATTTTGGCCTTCTGTTAAAGAGTATTGCTCGAAAACATCTTCTATAGAGAGCAGCTCTTCATGACTACATTCATTTGAAAACTTGGAGGTACTATCTGGTTCAACAAGAGCAATAGGAGAAGAATTAATTGTTTTTTCTTTTTGGGGATTTTTTTTATCAATAAATTGGTTTGAATTAAACGCCATAAGCTTTGCTAAGGCGGCTTTTTTATTATCTACAGAAGAATTTGTCTCATTTTTTATATATAAACATGTAGGATCTCTAAATCGCTCATAATATTTAAATTGTGGGTCATTAAATTTACAGAACCATACTGATAAATTAAAGGCTCTATTCAATGCTTTTAAAGCATCTTCAAAAGTAACTTCTTCATCTTCGGAATGAGCAGCGTTATTGCCTATAATACGAATCTCGTGCATTATCGGAACTATTTTTTTGGGGTTATCTAAATGTTCCTGAAATTCAGCATTACCTATTTTTTCGAATAAAGTCGAATTATCTGCTGGAAGATTAAATGTTACATAAAGGAATTTGACGATTTTTTCAAGAAATTTTCTTGAAGTAATACATGATGTTTCAATATGAGACTCGCCTAATAATTTTTCAGCTTCTGAGGCTAGTCTATATATGTCAGAATAGCGATCTTTTAGAAATTCAAAATTTATACTTACGTATATAGGAGTACTCATTACAAGGCTCTCCAAATATGAAGATAACACATGGTTAAAATATTTATTAGTTTTTTATCTATTTGATAAAGCTCTATTTTTCTTTATTCCAGTTATTCTTTAGCTCTTCGCAATCATTCAAATCGGAATAGATAGAATCAACAATATGCAACATCTTATAGCCCAAAATGGAGTTATTTACTATGATTGAATCTGCTGAACCCCCTCTGTCTCATAATAGTTGCGACAGAAGATCTTCAATTGTTGAAGATCAAGAACATGCGACTAAAGATTCATGGAACCTAAGTATACTCTAGATATTAAAAAGAACATAGTGGCAGCGATCATAAAAGAACGCAAAGCCAATCCAGATGCTACTCCAACATCAGTTATCAAGTCTCACGCTAAAACACACAATATCCCATTCACAACCGTATATAATTGGTACAGTCTATTCAAAGATATTGTAGGTGATGAACTAGGTATGGCAATCAACGAAGTTAACGATAAAATCGGTATTGAAGCTAATGAGTTAAGCTTCATCCAAAAGTACAAGATTATTACTGAAACTAGCGGTCTTTCACCAGAAGATCGTGGTGCTTACTGCCGTCAGCATGGCTTGTATGAAGCAGACCTCTTAAGATGGGATGTTGAAATCAAGGAGAAACTTGGTGAGCCTCCTGCTGATGATCCTAAGGCACAAGCTAAAGAGCTTAAAGCCCTTAAGAAGGAAGTTACCCAACTTAAGCGTGAGAACAACAAGCAAGCACGAGAGCTTGATAAGAAAGACAAAGTACTTGCCACTTATGCTGCAAAGGTTATAACCCTCAGAAATTTTCAGAAACTCTTCTCGGAAAACAACAACGAGGAAGATTAACAACCGAAGAAGAGAGAGCCAAACTAGTTAATCACATACAGAACCTGTTGCAACAATCCATCGATGTAACTGAGGAAATACCTGGTATCAATCCTAAGTACCGCTACATAACCTTAAATGTAGCCGATTACTGCGAAATTAATGGTATTGATAAGGCAACCTATTACAGATGGCTTAAATCACCTGAGGATAAGCGTAAATACGCAGTTCACGATAACCTTAAAAAGTACGATGATGCTCATAAGGCTAAGGTAACTGAGTGTTTATTGTTAAATCCAGATTTAACCGTAGACGAGCTTATCTCATCATGCCTTGATGGACGTGATGTTGTCGGTGATTTTAAGGGATTCTATCTAGGCCATCGTAATACTGTATATAGACTTTTACGTGAACTTAATATGAACAAAGACAGACGCACTGGCGCTGGCAAAATGCATAACGTTAATAAACGAGCACTAGTTGCAACTGCACCTAATCAAGTTTGGGTATGGGATATTACATATCTCTACTCAAAGATTGATGGTGAGTACCACTATCTTTACGCCATGATGGACCTTTACAGTCGCAAGATTGTGAATGCTGAGGTCCATAAGACACAAAGTGCACATATTGCAGGTCAATTCCTTGAAAGAGCACTTAAGAACGAACACATCGTGATTAAGGGTAGTAGTCTAGACAATGACTTGAAGAAACTAGGCAATGACGTTTTAACTAACGATATCATCCTAGATTCATTAACTCTACACTCTGATAACGGTACCCCTATGCGTGGTCAAAACATGCTTGTGAAGATGACTGAATTGGGTATTACATCCTCATACAGTCGCCCAAGAGTGTCAAATGACAATCCGCATATTGAATCGTTCTTTTCAACTTTAAAGCATTGTCACAATATTCCAATACCTAAGTACTTTAAAACCATAGAAGATGCGCGTAATTGGACCAATGCTTTTGTTAATTGGTACAACTATGAGCACCTACATAGTGGCATTAACTTTATTACCCCTGATGAGTGTCATCGAGGCTTAGGTCCTGCCATTATGGAAAAGCGTAACGAGATCATTAGGAACACCAAAGACTCCTTTGGTAATCCAATAAGCAAAAAGCTTTTTAAGATGCCTAAGGAGGCTAAGGTTACCAGTCTTGCACGTAAGTCTAGGATTGCTGAAAAGAAAACCAAAGACTATGAGTACAAGAATGCTAATAAACCTGAAGTCGCATGATCTAATTATTAAAGAGCAAGCTGATTAGGCTAGCTAATCAGCTAGGCACAAAGGAAAAAAGAGTTTTCCCCCGGGCCCCCTTTTAGAAAAAAGGAAAAAAATTTGTCGCAAGTAACTTGACACATAGCGAGAGCAAACTGTATATTAAAACCAATAAAGAATGTACATGGGGAGAGCAAATACTTGAATCAAATAAAGTATATGGTATTGATCTAGTAACTTTATCTAGAAATGGTAATGGTGAAGAATACTTTTTACTAAAAAGCTCTATTTCAAAAATTCGAGATTGTGAAGCGATTTTATTATCTGATATAAAAAAGCTCTAAAATAAATTTTTGCTCACTTTAGTTTAGGTGACATGTACTACAAAGGTCTAGGCGTAAGACAAGATTATTTTAAAGCAAGGGGAGTTCTATAAATTAAATTTGGTAAAACGCTTTGAACTTTAAAGAAAAATTTGTTTCTTTCAAGATGTTAGGACAGTTTTGAATATATTTTATAAGTTATAATGATGCTCGACTCAATAAATATATTAATAATTATGAGCAAATAAGTATGAGGGGTGACTTTATGAGAATATTAAATTACAAATTATTAATTTCATTATGTTTGATGACTGTATTAACCGGTAACTGTTTATCGGACCAAGTATATACAACTCCGCCTTCTGCTCGTTCCTATGGACATGTGCCTGTAATTAGTGACGAGATGATGCAAAAATGTGTTGAAGTTTACAATCAAGCAAAATGGTTAAAAGACGAGTTATCTGCTAAGCAATATAGCCTAAATTCAAACGAAGCAGTTCAAGATTACAATAATAAAGTTAATGAAGTAAATTCGTTATCAAACTGGTTTAATCAAAATTGTGCTGGGAAACAATCAAGATCTGCATGTGAAGCAGCTAATAAATTAAATAAACAACAGGGATTACCTACACAGGATTGCAGATAAATAAAAAAAATTGCATGTTCCTTTACTTCTTGAAGATATAACGAATTCTATAATTTGTTGTATCGAGTTTAACGCGTACCACGCAATAATCTTTTTTACATGAGCATGTTATCAAGATTAGGAAAATAACTATGGGATTATTTGATTTTTTTAAATCTGCAGTATCTTCAAGCCTTATTTCACCTAAAAACAGTATCCATATAGAATCAGTTAAGGCTATCGATACAGTTGATATTGTTGTTTTAGCAATACTAAAAAGAAATTTGGCGGTGTATGTCAACAAGTTTGAGAATTCCATCTTTGAGGCTGAGGATAAGGATGGAGATAGAGTTTTTAGAGGCCCTGTGTATAAGATTGAATTGTCCTTAGTTTCAGGCGAAAGTTTTGATATTTTTTACGGAATAATTACAGATGACCGCAGAGGAATGGTTATGTCGATGACGAATGATGCCATGGATAACTTTTGCGTTTATATCTTAAAAGAATTAAACGCCAAAATTCCGGGATTATTTGATCTTCGAAAATATAGCAGAGCGCCTACGGCATATACATACTATTTTGTAAAAAACTCAGATTATTTCTATATCACAAACAATAGTGGTAATGATTCTTATTACATTAAAGAAGATCTTTCTTCTTTAAAGAGAGGTCAAAGAGACGAAATACTTTCATATATGCGTCATTAAAAATACTTTAGGGTAAAAAAAATCGGCAGTTTTTTTTATGGAGTAAATGCCGTTTTATTAGGTAATATGTAAAACTGATAGGGGAGTTCTAACCTCTCCTAAACTCAAAAAATCTCTTTTGCATCTGTTCTTATCCCCAACTTTTTATATCTGTTTACTTCGTATTCTATGTGTTCCTGTTACAGCATCAAATATCTGTTTTGGGTAAAAGCCAAACTTTCTAATTTTGCCCCCACAATAAGGACATCTAATTTGAGCTTTAAATTGCGCCTTAAGTGATAACCTTATCGCATTTGTGTGATGCGCTGACTGTGATAGTACTTCTGAGATCTTCTCGCTTAAGTAAGAGAGTGGTATACTAATC
>JBGVNW010000044.1:0-2284 GCA_045125935.1 Bacilli bacterium
AGGCAGGTTACCCACGTGTTACTCACCCGTCCGCCGCTAATCCATTTCCCGAAGGAAACTTCATCGCTCGACTTGCATGTGTTAGGCACGCCGCCAGCGTTCGTCCTGAGCCAGGATCAAACTCTCAATAAAAAGTTTGATTGCTTACTCAAAAACTTACTTAATAAAAGAATTGCTGGTTTGTTATATCTGTATTCTGTTCAATTTTCAAAGACCAATTTTTTGTGTCGCCCTCAGGCGACTCACTTAGTTTATCACTTAGCAAGACATCTGTCAACAACTTTTTTTACTTTTTTTCTAGGTTGTTTTCCTGTCTGTCTCAGCGACGTGTTTTATCTTATCATATATAAAAAACAAAAAAAGAATTAGAGACTCATTCTATTAAAATAATTCTCTAATTCCGTCATTTTTCTTTTATTTTCTATTTATTACGCATATTGATACACCAGGAAATGTTTTTACTTATCCACATTGTTTTTTATAGATTCTAATATTATTAATGCTGTATCTTCTATTGCTCTTTGTGTGACATTTATAGTTTTACATCCTACCTTTTTAATTATTTTATCAGAGAATTCAAATTCTTCTAAAATTCTAGCATCACTTGCATACTCAATATCATTAGGCATTCTATGAAATTTATCTAATCTCTTTTTTCTTATTTCTATCAATTGAAGTGGATTTATAACAAGCCCAAAAACTTTCCTCTTATCTACCTCAAATAGTTCATCCGGCACTCCAACTTCAGGTACTAATGGAATATTAATAGCTTTAATACCCTTATTAGCTAAATACATACATAGTGGTGTCTTAGACGTTCTTGATAGTCCAATAAGTATAACATCAGCATTTTTTAGACCCCTATAGTCTTTACTATCATCATATTGCATTGCAAATTCCATTGCTTCAATTCTTTTAAAATATTCGTCATCTGTATTCCACATTGCACCAGGATTATTATCCGGCAACTTATTTAATAAAGTTGAAGCTACATTTATTATCGGACCAAGTACATTAATTACAAAAATATTTTTCTCTGTTGCTTTTTGAGTTAAATACTCTCTTACATTTACAGTTATAATAGTTGAGACTATCATAACTTTCTCATAATCCTTTAAACTTTTTATTACATCATCAACATCTTCTAATGTTTTTATGTATGGTAGTCTCTTTACCACAACGCTATCTTTAAATTGACTAGCAGCTGCAACTGCTACCTGATTAGAAGTTTCCCCTATTGAATCAGATATTGCTAAAATTGTTAACATAAATTCCTTCACATCCTTATCTACCATTTCCCTTTTAGTATAATATTATTTTTTATTTATGTAAACAATTACTTAATAGTTGTTAGTGTCAATAATTCTAATATTGTGGTATATTTAATATTGATATATATTGATGGAGGTTATTATAACAGCTGATAAAATATTAAATAAAAATTATATAAGTTGGATATAATAGTTTTAGGAGACAGGACTTTTTGCAGACTTCAAGGGAAAAGCGCAAATAAAACTAAAAAAATGATTAAGGAGTTAATGGAAGATGATAATTGCAAAAAAGATTAGATTATATCTAGGCAGAAGAACAAGAACAAAAACTATGGCAATCCGTTGGTACTGCAAGATTTATCTACAATTGGACTTTAAATAGGCAAGAAGAAAATTATAAAAATGGTGGTAAATTTATCAAAGATAGTGATTTAAGAAAAGAGATTACTCAACTTAAAAAAGATGAATTATCATGGCTTAATGAAGTGTCCAATAATGTAGCAAAACAAGCAATAAAAGATTGTTGTAATGCCTATAAAAACTTCTTTAAAGGTTTAGCTTATAAACCTAAATTTAAAAGTAGAAAGAAATCCAAACCATCTTTTTATAATGATACTTCTAAATTAAAAGCTAAAGAAAAATCAGTTTTAGAAAATGGCAAAAGTCTTGGTTTATGGAATGGGACTTCAAATAGAAGGAGGAAATTATAAATTATGTGATGGAAGCCCTAGTTGTAAACGATGTCACCTAAATGGTAACTATATTAATCAAAAAGCATTGTTAGAAAAGGAGAATGAAGTCGTGAAAATAGCAGTAACATATGATAATGGAGAAGTGTTTCAACACTTTGGACGTACAGAGAATTTTAAGGTATATGAAGTTGAAAATAATCAAATAGTTTCTTCTGAAGTAATTAGTTCAAATGGACAGGGACATGGTGCTTTAGCAGGAGTCTTAGCTATCAATAAGATAGATGTGCTTATTTGAGGTGGAATTGGTGTTGGTGCACAAAA
>JBGVNW010000045.1:0-3912 GCA_045125935.1 Bacilli bacterium
AAACCATATTGTAGGCTTTAAATTCTCAAATTTATTTTTGTCTTTTAAAATTATTGCAGGTTCTTCATTTCCAATATTATAAGCAACCATTCCCTTATCAGAGAAATCAAATTTCTTTTTTAACCCCAATATTTCCTCATAGTATCTTTTTGCTTCTTCCATATTATCTACAGGAAGAAAATAATTGTCATAATTTTTCATATATTTAATGTCCTCCTTTCTACTATAAACTACACTACTATATTATATAGTAATTATCGTTAAAAGTCAATATATAATAAAAAAATAGATTAGTTGCACTGAACTAATTTATTTGTATAACTGCCTGTCGTACAAAAAAGACTGTCATTACTGACAATCTTTTTGGTAAATTACTATTTATCTGTAAGCATATTATAACACAAAAAAAAGCAAATTTTTACATTTGCTCCTAAAATTTATATAAATTTTATCCTTTTATTTCTGTTCCATCTTTAAATCTAAATACTATAACATCCTTATCTTTAATTGTTGCACTTTCTAGCAAACTTCCCCAAATCAATCCATCAAATTTTGTCAAAGGCTTTTCTTGTTTATTTAAAGTACTAATATAATCCTTTATCACCTGATGCTTTGCGGCTTGTCTAGATAATTCAATTTCTAACTGTTCAAACCTACATTTTGTTTCGTCATAGACTTTAATCATGGCGTCATATTCTTTTTTATATGTCTCTGTCCTACATGAGTATTGATAAACAAAAAATATACAATTTTAAATATAAATATGCATAAATAGAATTGTTACTAACATAAAAAATTACGTTCTTTTACAAATACATTTTGTGGAGGAACTTTTTATGACTGGTTTTAATTCTAATTTTAGTGATATTCAAAAACAAATCTCTTTTGCAAACCTTACAGACGAGCAAATTCTGGAGTTATTGTCTATTTTGCAAACAAAGAGAAATGCAAAGCCTAAACTTACAAAGGAAGAAAAAGTCTTTCTTCAATGTTGCAGAGAACGTAGGAGTTATTCTGCAAATAAGGATTTAGATACTGTTGTTTGTCCTGTTTGTGGTTCAATTAACATTATCAAGAATGGTACAAAAAATGGCAGACAGAGATACAAATGCAAAGATTGTGCAAGAACCTTTGGGGATACCATTGGTACCGTTGTCTTTCGCTCCAAATTATCTATTGCAAAGTTGATTGAACTTATCAAGTTGACTTTACAAGGTGAGAGTTGCCGTACCATAGCAAAAGAACTTGGTATCAACAAGCAGACAGTATTACACAACAGACACAGGATATGTTCTGTTCTTCATCAGTTTGTGTGCAATCAAGACGATTTCAAGAGTTTAGCAGAGAGTGACGAGTATTACTATCCTTTATCTTTCAAGGATATAAAAGACCCAATATTTTTCTTGAATACACTTGGCAGAATGCCATATACTCATAGAAATTACAAACAGAAACTTGAATATATTGAGAAACAAGGTTTTGATAGTGCTTTCTTACAAGTTCTTAATGATAATGAAGAACAGGTTAGAAATGAGTTGCTTAACTACGTCAATTACGATGATTTAAAATCGCAAGAAAAGTTCTCAAATGCCCTAAATGGTATGGATACAGAGAAAATTATTCAGGTCTTGAAGACATTGAATGAACAGCAGAAGAAAAAGAGAGGTATCAGCAATCAGCAAGTATGTTGTTTGTCTTGTGTTGATAGAAATAATAACCATTTCTTGCAAACTGTTTGTGTTGGCAGAATATGGGCAAGTCATATTGAAAAAACACTTTTACCACACTTTACGGAAGATACTGTTTTGATTACAGACAGCCACAGAGCATATAAGACCGTAGCAAACAAGCACAAGATACCATTAAAGCAAATCCCAAGCGGAAAGCATACAAGCGGTGGATATAGTCTTGGTCATATCAATGGGTATCACCACAATATAAGTGATTTTATGTATCTGTATCATGGTGTTAGTTCCAAGTTTCTTGACTATTACTTGGCTCTGTTCTATTGGATTGAGAAGAATAAGCATAAACCTTACCTTGAACAAGCCTATGACATAATCACTCTGTTATCCAATCAGGCTAAAAAGATACCACTCAATAAGTTCAAGGAAAAACCCATATCCTTTGACTTAAAAGGTATGTTAAGTTAAGAATTCTGTTAATTTTATCTCTGTATCGTGACAAATGAGAAAAAGTATGCTATAATATAGACGGAAAATAGAACTTTTTGCTAATTTTCTGTCTATATAGGTAATAAAACAGTTAAACAAATAAGAATTTGTGGAGGAGGTAAAAATGATTTATAAAATTTTTGCATTATTGATAATGATTTTATTTTATAGTATTTATTTTGGCAAAATGATTATTCAAAAAAGACAGGGAATTAAAACAAGACAACTTGGAAAAGGGAAAAATCAACATGTTAGAGCTGTTGAAATTTTACTGTCTATTGCAACACTTGTAATTGTTCCAATACAATTAATTTCAATTATACTTGATTTAACTATATTAAATGATAACATTAGATTTATTGGCTTTTTAGTTGGAATATTAGGAGATATATTATTTTTAATATCTATAATAACAATGAAGAATAGTTGGAGAGCAGGTATTCCAAGCGAAGACAACACAGAATTTGTTTCTAATGGAATTTATAAAATAAGTAGAAATCCAGCATTTGTGGGTTTTGATTTAATGTATATTGGGATTTGTTTATTATACTGTAATGTTTTAACAATAATTTTTTCATTATTTGCTATTGTAATGTTACATTTTCAAATACTTCAAGAAGAAAAATATTTAGAGAAAACTTTTGGAGAAAAATATATAACATATAAGTATAAAGTTTTTCGTTATATAGGAAGAAGATAAATTCCAATTTGTTGAACTAAATAGCATATATCCCATAGGAGCAAGGTTGAAATATACCTTGCTCCTTCTCATTTTCCATTGTGTATTCAAAAAATGAATAAAAAGTTCAATTATACACATCAATACTTATCTCGTACAGAGACTTTTATATTTTTCTTGATTTTGTGCTACTCTAGAATTTATATCGATTAGGTCTTGTATTTTTTCTACTTGTTCCGTTAGGCTATTTTCTAATTTTTCTTTTTCTTCTAATAATTCTTTTTTATTGCATATCTTATCAAGTACTTTTTCTAAATTTGAAATTATCTCATCTTTACTTTCAATTAATATATTAACTACATTTACAAATCTGCTTTCAATATCTTCAGACCTTATTGCGGGTGTTTTACATTTCTCTTTTCCAGAATATTTACTATTGCATTGATACATTACCCTTCTATACTTATCATTTGAATGCCATACTTTAGCTCCATAGCTACTACCACATTCTCCACATTTAATTTTTGCTGTCAAAATATCAGTCCCACTATACTTACCCTTAAGCATTAATCGTCTATCAATTTCTAATCTAACCATCTCGAATACATCTGGTTCTATAATTGCTGGATGGTTATTTTCAACATAGTATTGTTGTACTTCTCCCTCATTTATTTTTTGCTTTTTAGTTAAGAAATCAACAGTATAATGCTTTTGAAGTAAGGCATCTCCTTTATATTTTTCGTTGGTAAGAATGCTCCTAACAGTTGTAGCATACCATTTTTGTTTATGTCCTGGAGTCTCTATTCCATCATTTGTTAGTCCCTTTGCAATGGCAACAGATGATGACCCTGATAAAAATTCACGATATATCCTAGTATATCAAAAAAGAAAGTGTTTGGGTGAAAAAGTTTGTTTTTGACCTAGAATCAATCAAATATTGCCAGTCAAAACGCAATACCAGACCCTTTAATTCCAACAAAAAAATACTTCATAAAAAATCACCATTACATTATATGTTGGCTTATAAAATAATAATAAAAATATAGATATATTTATTAA
>JBGVNW010000046.1:0-2095 GCA_045125935.1 Bacilli bacterium
ATAATTTTACCATCCATGATTACTTCTCTTTCAATTTCTTTTTCCATTTTCTTCACCTACCATTTACATTATAACATCTTTCAAAAGAAAAGAAAGTATGCGGGGGAGCATACTTTCTGGTCTTTTTCTCTATTATTTACACGTTAGGGTGATAATAGGGGGTATGATTAAGCGAATATCACTTAACACCTACATTATATCAAATATCTTGAAAATGTAAAGGCTTACAAGATTTTTTTCTCGTTTTTCTGATTCAAATATGATAATGTCTTAAGTAAACCAAGTTGATTATGTCTCAACGAGTTGAGACATAATCAATTCACATGTTATACTATATCCTCAGATTTAAGGAGGTTATAGATTATTATGAGAAAGGTCGAATTAAGAATGAATGAAGAAATCAAATATAAAACTATTAAAAAATTAATTGAAACAAATGGTAATAAAAAGAAGGCTGCTGTTAAACTTAATTGTTCTATCAGAACTATTGACAGGCTAATTGTTCTTTACAGAACTAAAGGCAAAGAAGGTTTTGTTCATGGCAATAGAGGCAAAGCTCCTTCTACTGCTATCCCTTTGGATATTAAAAATAAAATTATCTCATATTATATCAATGAATATTCTGATACTAATTTTACTCACTTCTGTGAAATCGTTGAAGAAGATTTTGATGTTAAAATTTCTGATACAACTCTAAATAAATGGTTATGGGAAGAAGACATTATCTCACCTAAAGCCAGAAGAAAAACAAAAAAGAAACTGAAATCCAAACTTAATAAGCGCTTAAATAATACAAAATCTGAAAAAAATAAAAACAATATCAAGGAATCTCTAGAAATACTCGATTCCAAAGATGCTCATCCTAGAAGACCCAGATCTAAATATGCAGGTGAAATGATTCAGATGGATGCTTCATCCTTTGAATGGATTCCTGGAGCTATATGGCATCTTCACCTGGCTGTTGACGATGCAACTGGTGAAGTTGTAGGTGCTTATTTTGATTTACAGGAAACTTTAAATGGATATTACAACGTTTTTTATCAGATTTTAAACAATTACGGTATTCCTGCTATGTTTTATACTGACAAAAGAACTGTTTTCGAATACATAAAAAAAGAACGTGCTTTTGATGATGAAGATACATTCACACAGTTCTCTTATGCCTGTCATACTCTTGGTGTTGAAATAAAAACAACGAGCGTCGCCCAAGCTAAAGGTCGTATTGAAAGACTTAACCAGACTTTTCAATCAAGATTGCCTGTTGAACTCAGACGCGCTCAGATTACAACTATAGAGCAGGCAAATGAATTTCTAAAATCCTACCTAAAGAAATTCAATGATAAGTTCGCTCTACGACTTAATAGTACCAAATCAGTATTTGAAATGCAACCGGCAGATGATGTAATCAATAGAACTCTGGCAGTATTTTCAGAAAGAAAAGTTGATTCAGGGCATTGTATCAAATTCAGGAATAGCTATTATAAGCTAATTACGGAAAATGGAATTCAAGCATGCATAAAACCTAAATCAACTGCAATTGTTATTGAAGCTTTCGATGGCAATCTATATGCAAATGTACTGGACAATATATTCATAATGGAAAAAGTTGAAGATCATAAAAAAGTATCCAGAAATTTTGATGAAGAGTCTAAAAAAGAGAAAAAGAAAAAGAAGTATATTCCTCCATTAGATCATCCATGGCGTCAAAATAATATACTTCATTTTAAAAACTACATGAAGCACCTAAATAATGGTGCTCATGTTTAACATTTTTTAAGACATTTTCAAATTTGCTTTACATAAAAAATAACATATTTTGTTGGTGAATTCGTATTTTTTATTGATTTATCAGATAATGAAATTATTTTCTTGACAACAAATAATTTTATAAACTATATCATATTTCAAATTCTTCTGGAAAATGAAGTTTTCCAAAGCTGTTTCCTATTTAATAATTTTTATAATTTTTCTTTTCCTTGTTAAATGATATAATCTCTTTAATAAAAAACAATCATATCTATTTATAAATTAATTTTTATAAACTTATCTTTAAACTAATGAAATTATAATACCTGACTTTAGAGGTTGAATAGTA
>JBGVNW010000047.1:0-3685 GCA_045125935.1 Bacilli bacterium
TATATGACAACAGAGGAACAGAAATTGATGGTGGACTTTTAGAATATTCAGAAAATGCAGATAAAAAGACTTTAGATGATATAAGGAAAGATTTAGCAGAGTTTACTGATATTACAGAACTAGCAGATACAAAACTAGAAGAAGTTAGTCAAGAATTTATTGATAATTTAGAACAAGAGGCAGAATTAAAAGATATTGCTGATAGAGTTGAAACTCAAATAATTGCTAATGCTATTAGTGCAGTAAAAGAATTAAGCGAAGATCCAAAAACACAATTTAAAATAGGACAAATTATTTATTTAGAAAGTGATAGAAAATATAGAGTTGAAGCTATTAACAAAGAATTAGATGAAATTGTTTTGTTAGACCAAACAATGTTAGAAACTGCACATTATCCTATTATGAGAAATGAAAGTTATTTACGAGCAGTTTCACTTTATCATAGTAATGAAAGAAACTTTGACAAAGAAATTACTACTAATAAACAGGAAATAGTTGAAACAAAATCTAAACAAGAAAAAGTTAATTATCACATTGATGATAAATTATTAGGAGAAGGTACACCAAAAGAAAAAGTAAGAAGAAATATTGAGGCAATAAAACTTTTACATAAGTTAGAAGATGAAAATAGATTAGCAAATTCAGAAGAACAGAATATTTTGTCGAAATATGTCGGTTGGGGTGGACTTCCAGATGTGTTTGATGAAAGTAAAGATAATTGGAGAGAAGAATATAACGAATTAAAAGAAATTCTTACAGATGAAGAATATAAGTCAGCAAGAGCTTCAACATTAACTGCTTTTTATACACCACCAGTAGTTATAAATGCAATATATGACACTCTAAAAAGCATGGGTGTTGAACAAGCAAATATTCTTGAACCAAGTTGTGGTACAGGAAATTTTTTAGGAATGTTGCCACAAGAAATGCAAAGCTCAAAACTATATGGAGTAGAACTTGATTCCATAAGTGGTAAGATAGCAAAACAATTATATCAAAAAGCAAATATTAAAGTTCAAGGTTATGAAAAAGCAGATTTACCAGATTCGTTTTTTGATATAGCAATAGGAAATGTGCCATTTGGAGATTTCAAAGTTAATGATAAAAGATATGATAAAAATAATTTTCTAATACACGATTATTTCTTTGCTAAAACTTTAGATAAAGTTAGACCAGGAGGAGTAATTGCATTTATTACTTCAAAAGGAACAATGGATAAAGCAAGTCCAGAGGTTAGAAAGTATTTAGCACAAAGAGCAGACCTTTTAGGTGCTATTAGATTACCAGATAATACTTTTACAAAGAATGCAGGAACAAAAGTAACATCAGATATTATCTTCTTACAAAAAAGAGAAAATTTGACCGATATAATGCCAGATTGGGTATATCTTGATAGAGATGAAAACAATATTACAATGAATAAATATTTTGTAGATAATCCAGATATGATATTAGGAAAAATGGAAATGGTATCTACTGCTTATGGCTATGATTCAACTTGTAAAGCAGAAGAAGACACAAATTTAGAAGAACAATTAAATTATGCGATAACTAATATACATGGAGAATTACAGAATAATAGTATTGAAAATGAAATTGAACAAGAAGACACATCAATACCTGCAATTCCAACTGTTAAGAATTATTCTTATGCAATAGTAGATGATAAATTGTATTTTAGAGAAAATTCAAAAATGATATTACAAGATGAGTTACCTTTAACGGCACAAAATAGAATAAAAGGTTTAATTTTGTTAAGAGAACAGGTAAGAGAATTAATTGATTTTCAAATGGAAGATTATTCAGATGAGGAAATTCATATTGCACAAGCAAAATTAAATGAATTATATGATAGATTTACAAAAGAATATGGCTTAATAAATTCAAGAGCAAATGAAACAGCATTTTCTAATGATAGTAGTTATTTCTTATTATGCTCACTTGAAAAGATAGATGGAGAGGGTAATTTTGTAGGAAAAGCTGATATATTTAGCAAAAGAACTATAAAAGCTAAAAAGAAAGTATTACAAGTAGATACTCCAGATGAGGCTTTGATTTTATCTATACAAGATAAGGCAAAAGTTGATTTAGATTATATGCAACAATTATGCAAGATAGACAAAGAAGAAATAATAAATAGTTTAGAGGGTGTTATATTTAAAGTACCTGATTATGAAAATACAAAAAATTGGGTAACTGCTGATGAATATTTATCTGGTAATGTTAGAGAAAAACTAAAAGTTGCAGAACAATTTGCAAAAGAAGATTCTAGTTTTAATATAAATGTTGAAAAATTAAAAGAGGTTATTCCAAAAGACCTTACTGCAAGTGAAATTGGAATTAAGTTAGGCTCAACATGGATACCTCCAGAAATCATTAGAAAGTTTATTTTTGAATTATTAGATACACCAAGTTATAACAGATGGGATATTCATGTTAAATATTCTAATATAACTGCTGAATGGTATATTGATGGAAAAAGTAATGATAGAAACAATGTAAAAGCATATACAACTTATGGTACATCAAGAATAAATGCATATAAAATAATAGAACAGACACTTAATCTAAAAGATGTAAAAATATTTGATACATTTATAGATGATGAGGGCAGAAAACAAAGAGTATTAAACAGAAAAGAAACTGCAATAGCTTGTAGTAAACAAGACGCAATAAAAGAAGCATTCTTAAATTGGGTATGGGAAGATCCAGAAAGAAGAAATCATTTAGTAAGACTTTATAATGATAAATTTAATTGCATAAGACCAAGAGAATATGATGGCTCTCATATAGGTTTTGTAGGAATGAATCCAGAGATAAAATTAAGGACACATCAACTTAATGCAGTAGCACATGTTTTATATGGTAATAACACATTATTAGCACATGAAGTAGGTGCAGGAAAGACTTTTGAGATGGTTGCAGCTGCAATGGAAAGTAAGCGTTTAGGCTTATGTAATAAGTCTTTATTTGTAGTTCCAAATCATATTATAGAGCAGTTTGCAAGTGAGTTTTTGCAACTTTATCCAAGTGCCAATATTTTAGTTGCTACTAAAAAAGACTTTGAAACCAAAAATAGAAAGAAATTTTGTAGTAGGATAGCAACAGGAGAATTTGATGCAGTAATTATTGGACATTCACAATTTGAAAGAATACCAATGTCAATAGAAAGACAAATTGCATCATTAGAAGAACAAATAAGTGATATTACAAAAGGAATTGCCTCTGAAAAATCAAACAGAGGAGAAAACTATACTATTAAACAAATGGAGAAAACAAGAAAATCATTAGAAACTAGATTAGAGAAATTACATAAGGAAGAAAGAAAAGATGATGTTGTAACATTTGAAGAATTAGGTGTAGATAAATTATTTGTTGATGAAGCTCATAATTATAAGAATTTGTTTTTATATACGAAAATGCGTAATGTAGGTGGAATAGCACAAACTGAGGCACAAAAATCTTCCGACCTTTTTATGAAATGTAGATATTTAGATGAAATTACAGGAGGCAAAGGTTCTGTATTTGCTACTGGAACACCAGTAAGTAACTCAATGGCAGAACTTTATACAATGCAGAGATATTTACAATATTCTGGACTAAAAGAAAATAGTTTAGAACATTTTGATAATTGGGCAAGTACATTTGGAGAAACAGTTACTGCAATAGAACTTGCACCAGAGGG
>JBGVNW010000048.1:0-3126 GCA_045125935.1 Bacilli bacterium
AAATCATCCTTCCCGTAAGCGTTTTCATTTATATCTATAATATAGTATCAAATGTTTTTATTTTCAACCTTAGGTATAAGTTTTTGTACATCTTCATCATCTGTAATAATATATTTCTTTATTAATCACGATTTGCTAATATTATTTTTAAAATTCTTAACGGTTCTTCACTGGTTCCTAATCTAAATATACAAATATAATCTCCATTGTCATCTTTAACACATATAAAATCATAATCCCAAGAACCAAGTTCTTTAGCCAACTGATAATCATACATTGCTAAATACTTTTGTCCATCTAATTCATATGTCCAATACGGTTGTTTTAAAGTCATTGATAAATCACTCCTTATTTTTGTCTACTGAAATTAATATTGTTGTTTGCGTAAAGCAAATTCAGTCATTAATTCAGAAACTCTAATTAAAAGTTTTTCTTTACTAATATCTTTTTCACAGTACCACACAATTAAATCGCCATTATCGTCAATATCTTTATCAACCACACCATGAATTGCAGTAATATAATCACAAAAAAATCTTGCTTCTTCTTCGCTAATAGTTGCAATGACCACGCTTTTTACATTTTCAAAGTTCATAACACATCACTCCTCATTAATCAAGCTTTCTTGGTTTTTGTCTTCCAGTGGTAGCATTAGAATTTCTATGTTGTTGTACAAATGAACCTTCTTTTTGTTCTACCGGTTGTACTGTTTCTTCTTGTTCATTAATTACAAAATTATTGCGTCTAGCATATTGACGTACCATAGCATCAATACATTCAAATTTCATGGTTGGAACATAATAGAAATTTCTATTTTTAGAAATCCCATCTTGTGCTTTCATTTTATGACTATAAATTTTAATGCATTTTAATTCAACTAATTTATCCAAATATGCTTTTAAATATCTATCGTCACACCATGCTTCAATTTTTTCAAGTTCATAGTGTTTATGAGTTCTAATGAAGTCTAAACTGTCAGAACAGAAAACACCTTTGGCTTGTTGCACTTTTTCGTCTGAATTGATAGCATATTTAAAATCTTCTACTGTTTCTAAAAAGTCAATTGTTTTAAAATTCCATCTTGCTTTAACGACTAAGAATGCTTGAAGCAATAACGATTCAATACCGTCTTTTACTTTTTCTTCATTATTGATTATAATAGTATTATCACATCTCATGATGTTATAAAAATCATTAATTAATAATTCAACATAAACATAACTTTCGTTTGCTAAGTCTAATAAAGGTTTTGTATCAATTTCTAGGTTTTCTTTAAATTTTACATCTTTATCGAATAGAATTAAACCTCTATCACGCATATCTATTAATGCCGAATTAATATTTTTTTCTTGTTGTCTAGTTGTTGTTTCATATTTTCCGAAAGATTTAATCAATAAGGATGGAGTTGTTTGTACTAAACTTTCATCCCATGCAATACTCATTGCTTGTCCTCGAAATAATAAAGTTAATGCCAGCTGTAATTCATAAGGTTTATTAAAATCAATCATTTCTAATAATTTTAATGATATTCTCATAAATTTTCCTCTTTTTGAATTTTGACTTGAATTTTGACTTTGTTTTTTGTTCATAGTTTTTTACCTCTTTCTTAACAGTTAATTTTCTAAAATAAGTTTAATTTTTAACTCGAACGTCAGTTTCGAGTTTTTAATCTTTTCTAATGTAGTTTTCTTTTCTAATGTAGTTATAGGTACGATAAATTTACCGTTTTGGTAAATTTATGTCCTCAACTATTGTTGTAGATTTACCGTTTTGGTAAATTTGTCACAATAGCTACGGTTATAAATTTACCGTTTTGGTAAATCTACAATTTTTAATGAATCCATTACTTCTATTGCATCCATTAATTCTTCAGAATATTGGAATGAAAATATTAACTCGCCTTGTACACCAAGTTTATAATATTGCACTCCTGTGACAAAATGAAGAGTGTTAGCTGCAGCATGATTTTTAGTTTGAATATATTTGCTTCCATTTTTAATTGAAGTATAGATTAGAAATTGTTCCTTCATAATTTTATGACATCCCTTCTCTGAACAATACATAATTGTATTGTTCGTTTCCGTTATATTATATTAATAGTATTTTTGAAACCGTTTTTCAACCACTCAAATCCAGTACCATCCTTCATCAGTATATCCGTAAAGATTACTATCAATCTCTACTATTCGTCCAAGCATATATTGTGGTTCATCCAATAGTTGATATATCTCTGATGAACACACAAAAATAGTTGCTTTACCCATTGCTCGTTCAAAACAACGTAAACTAAGCCATATCATTTCTATTAACATTGCTTCTTCTGTCATATTTATCACTCCTTTCAAAAAAATACGATTTTAAATTTCTATATTATTGTTCTTTTTTAAATAGTGAAAATGGATTATGTACAAAAATTTCCTCTCAATATTGTTATAGTATAAAGCGTTTTCATTTTTCAACCTTTGAATGTTACTAATTTCTATAAAAAAAAAGCAATCGTATTATTATTACGATGCTTATTTAATTTTTGTGATGATAATTTTACGTCTAGGTCTTCCAGTTTCTTCATTCATAGGATGTTCCCATTCAATGTATTGTTGCAATTTTTTAGTAATCTGAGTGCGTTGTCTACCTCCACCGTCAAATTGAAATCCAACTAACGCACATAAATCTGCAAAACTGTCAATCACCATTCCTACTGATAATTTTGATAAGTCTGGTTTTTTGTTTCTGTTGTTCATTATTAACATCTCCTTCTCATTAAATATTGTTACTTTCCTATCCATATCAAATTCATTGACTGTGGGCATGAAGTTACTAATCATGGTAAATAAAAAACTCTAGTCACAAGACTAGAGTGATTCTTTTGTCTATTCCTATATGGTCTACATTAAAGGTAGGCATTATAAAATTTTCTATTCCTATATGGTCTACATTAAAGGTACACACGATAGATTTCTCTCTATCCTATACCCTAGAGGGGATATCAAAATGTTGTGTAAAAAGTGTAAAATTAAGTTTATGTAATAGCGTTAATACTTGACCTTATTGGGTTTAAAGGGATTCTCTATTTGTGTAAAAAAGGTATAAAATAAAAAATCAAATTAAAAATATCTATCATCGACT
>JBGVNW010000049.1:0-2071 GCA_045125935.1 Bacilli bacterium
TTCATAGGTAGCAGCTAAATCTGTTAATGGAATATCATCACCATATTCTTCTTTTTCCGTACATGAAATAAGAGTCAATACAAAAACAATAAATGTCGTGAATATTAAACTCTTTTTTATAAACCCTTTCTTCATAATACGACCTCCTCAATTTATTAAGGTACTGTCAAAACCAACCAGTTTTGAGTTCCCTTTTTGTATTTATTTTAACGACTTATTTTGTCGTAAAAATCTAATTAATTTAATATAACAAAAAAGATAGATTCCTTGATATAATTAAGTCACCACAACCAATAAATAGAAAGGAATCTACCTATGGAAAGTATAACACAACTTAATCAATTAAGAAACAATATTGATTCAATTAGTTTAAATTTATATATTATTGAAAGTAATTTAAATCTTATTGAAATATTAGATCCTATTCCTGATGAAATCTTAAACCTTTTATCTGATGAAACTTTGCTGAATAAAATAGCTGAAATCTGTTCAAATATTTTAGAACTTAAATTGATTTTAGATTCTTTAAATTTAAAACTTCGTAAAGCAGCTTATATTCAGTCAAATCCTACTAGCGAAGGAGAACCTTACGCAGGTTTTAAGGTTGATGAAAAACCTATAACCGGCAAAGAATTAATTGAAATGCAAGAACCAATTCCTAGTTTTGAAGTTATTAATCAAAATCATTTAGATGAAACAGGAAGACCTATTAAACCAGTAAATAGAAAGTCTGAATTGCCTTACAAAGGAGAATGCCCTCACTGCGGAGCTCCTAATGAATATATTTACGATAACAACCATAAAGGTCAGTATCTTTGTAAAGCTTGTAAAAATACATTTCAAGTGAATACTCATAAATATGATGAAGCAGGTTTTTATTGTCCCCATTGTAAAAGTAAACTACAAATTCAGCATGACCGAAATGGTTATGTAGTGTATCGTTGTAGAAATGATAATTGTTCATATTATAAATCATCACTTTTGAAAAGAGATAATGGAGATAAATCTATTAAAACAATTACCGATTCCGATCGACTTCGTTATCATTTTAGATGTTTTAAATTCAATATTAATGACGTATCTAAGCCAAAATTAGAATTACAATCCAAAGTGAAACTTAAAAACATTCACCATTCTGAATTTATTTTAGGCACTGTTTTGACCGCATATATCAATTATGGTTTATCCACTAGAAAGACTTCACGACTCATCTATGATTTGTTTGGAGTAAAGATATCACATCAAACCGTAGCAAACTACGCTGAAGCAGCGGCTTCACTAACGCAATATCTAATAACTAACTATAAATATGATATAGGAAATATCCAAACAGGTGACGAAACTTACATCGATGTTTCAGGCAAGAAAAACTATGTTTTCTTCTTTTCAGATACAATCAAGAAAATCATAACAGCATGGCATATTTATCCAAATAGAGATACTCGAAACGCTGTTGAATCTATCCTTATGGCATTAAATAAATATGAGAAAATACCTGAAGATTTATTAATCATCACTGATGGAAATCCAATATATAACGCAGCTCAATTATTTCTATCTATGAACGGAATTAACTTTGATTTACAACAAGTTATCGGCGTATCAAATAAGGACGAAACATCCAAGAAATACCGGCCGTTCAAGCAAACTGAAGAACGATTAAATCGCACATATAAGCAGAACTATCACGGCACAAATGGTTATAGCAATAATCGATGTGCAAATATCTATATGACTCTTTATGTGACCTTCTTTAACTTCTTAAGAACTCATTCTTCTTTAGGTTACAAAACACCAGTCGAACTTAAAGAATTACAGGAATGCACTTTAATGCCAGATAAATGGATTAAGCTTTTAAACATAAGCCAACAATATATAAATTAGTATGAATCTCAACCTAATTCAGCCTCAATGAGGTTTTTTTAGGTTAATCTTTTTTGTCAAAGATCTTTAACTTTTCATCCTTTATCATTTGGATGACTTTTTTATAGTATCAAATTTCAATTTTTCATAAATTATTTGACACTACCATTTTTTCTTTGACTAGGCAAGAATGATTATAGTATAATAG
>JBGVNW010000050.1:0-2844 GCA_045125935.1 Bacilli bacterium
TTTAAAAGCATTAGTTTCATAGTTCATAAGTTCTTGTATTGTAAAACTCGTTGATTGAGCTTCTTGTATCTGTAAAAAGCTTCTTAGCACGTTTTTCACTCCTTGCTTTATTTTTTCAAACATTCTCTTCACACCTCTTTATCTTTGTTTTATATGGTAACCAGCTATATTGAACGGAATTAATCATGTGGTCATTTTTATCCTCTGGAGTATTATCTTTTTCTTCTAACCAACTGTAGCTTTCTAGTTCTTGAATGTAAGCTTTGCAATGGTTCAAAATAAAATAACATGGTGCTATCTTCTTTTCCTTATTCCAATTCATCCAACCATTTTGAAGTATTATTCTATCTATTATGGTTGTCTGTTTCCATGCAGGAATAAAATTATAAATAACTCCATGTTCTCTCTTAAACTTATTTAATTCTGTAATAGTAGCACTATCTGCACTATCAATAAATACATCTTTAGCAAATCCCCACTCGATTCTATTTCTTTCTAAGAAGTCATAATAGTTTCTTGCAGTATCGGATGGAGCTATTGGAATATCTAAATTCTTATTGTTATAAGTTCTTTCATCTAGTAAATAATAATTACCCTTATTGGTTATTCCACCAAAACTCATAGCAATAGTATCTTCACTATTTGATGAATAAGAAGTGTCCAAGCCACTTGTGAATATCTCAAACCACTCTGTTTGCTCTTTGTTATTTTTATTTTTTATAAGTTTTTTAGCTCTATCTTTACTTACTAAATGTATTTTTCTATTAAAAATGCCAAAAATAAGACCTGTGGCTCTACCTCTTAAACCTAAGATTTTATTTTTATAAAGTTTAGTTCCTTTTGGAGCACTTAACTTCTTTTTTTCAATATCTTCTTCGCTTAATGAGGCATTGTCATAAAAAGAAAAGAACCAGTAAGTCCAATTAGCTTTCTCTTCACATTTAAGAAGGTCGTCTAATATTTCTCCTGGTACATCATCTTTATATTTTTCTAAAGGTCTACTGCAATTAATAAATTCATTGTAAATTGGTAAGTTTGGGTCATCCGGGTTGAGTGTACCCATAAGATAATCATTTCTCGTACTTATTTCTCTTACAAACTCAATAGAGGCTGTGTTAATTTCATCTATAAGAACACAGCCAAATTGTGAGCCTAAAGCCAATTTCCATTTATCAACATTATCATACCCTAAGATATAAATTATCTTATCTCCTAAAGTGGTATGGTATAGAATGTGTGGTAGCTTATTATCCTTGTCTCCATTCCCTTTGTACTCAACTAATGCTCCAAATACATCAGTTATTCCATATTCCTTTTGAATTAAATTCTTTTCTGCAACCCCAGTTGTTTTAGCTGCTATGACATGTTGCTTCTTTTTTGAAGAGGCAACCTCAAGCATAAATTTTACTAATCCAACTGTTGTTTTTCCTGCTGCTGTTGTCCCTTCTAGAAATTCAACATCAGCTTTATGCTCCAAAAAATCAAGATATTTTTTTGATAGAGGATATAATTCTTCACTCATCTTCGTTCTTTAACTTTATTTGATTTAGAATAGAATCGAGCTTTTTAGTTTCTCCAAGACTTACATTAACATTCTTATCTGGTTGAAGTCCGTTTAAGTCTGTGAGTTGCTTGACTGAATTTAAAAATGTTGGAGCATTCACTTTATCAATTCCAGACTCTTCTATTTCTTTTTTTGATTTATCTTTTATCCAAAGCAGGTCGTTTACTGCTTCTTCTCTTGTGTATAGTGCCTTATCCTTGAATTCCTTTATTAATTCTTGATACCTTGCCGTAATCTTGCCGTTTTTCATCAACTCATTAGCTTTTCTATCTATTGTTTCATCTTTCATATTAGTGGCATTATAAACATTCTTATAAGCTTCTCTGTGACTCATGCCACTAACTATATTTTGTATAAATTTCTCTTGCTTTGCTGTAAGTTTTATCATCAATGCCACCTTCTTTCTAATCTAATCTAATAAAAAAGAACCCTATCTCTAGGATTCTTAAAAAAAGGGATACACCAGAATTTAAACAGCAGATTGTGGAACTACACAATAAAGCTGGTAAAGGTATAACTGAATTAAGCAACGAATATGGCATTCCTAAAGGCACAATCTCTACATGGATTAAAAATCTCTCACCAGTACAACTATCTGATACGGAAACGGTATCTCTTAAGGAGTTCAAGGCTCTTCAAAAGAAAATGAAAGAATTAGAGATTGAAAATGAAATATTAAAAAAAGCTACTGCCATATTCGCCAAGAATCAATAGCTGAATACGTGTCCTTTATTCAAGCTAACCTTGATAAATACACAGTAAAACAGATGTGTAAAGTACTTAAATTTCCAAGAAGCACATACTATGCTGCTGTAAATCATGTTCTTTCTAAAAGAGAACAGGAATTCAATGAATTTAGCAATCAAGTATTATCCGTATACCTTGAATTCAAAAAGCGTTATAGAGCCATTAAGATACAAAAAGAGTTGAATTCCAGAGGTGTTTCTTGTTCTATAAAAAGAGTTCAGCGTCATATGCGTCGCCTTGAAATCAAAAGTATTGTTGTCAAAAAATACCAATACCAGAAGAATCAAGGCTCAGTACCTAATGACAAAGAAAACATCTTAAATCGTGACTTTGAGGCAGATACTGTATTTAAGAAGCTTGTAACAGATATAACCTATATACATGTAAAAAATGAAGGCTGGACTTATCTGGCATCAGTAATGGACTTATTTGACCGGAAAATAATAGGCTGGTCATATGGTAAAAACATTACTGCGGAGCTTGCTACTCAAGCAGTTAAAAACGCATGCCTAAATATCAAAGATACTGAAGGA
>JBGVNW010000051.1:0-18945 GCA_045125935.1 Bacilli bacterium
CAGGTATTGCGACCATCATTAAAATTCCCATAATTACAATAACCGCTAATAATTCAACTAAAGTAAATCCTCTTTTGTTTAAATTTCTCCTTTTCATATACATCTCTTTTAATTATTCTCCCTTCATTATTATACATAAATCATAACCACAATATGTTATTTTGTCAATTAATACTTACTGACACTTATTTAGTAATAAATATAAATCCTAAGCATTTTCCAACACAACAATAAAATTCAATTGCTTTACACAAATGAACTTTTAGTCATGCTTATTTTTAAAATTTTTTTACCTCTTAATTATTTACTTTCTTATACTGAATTGGTGGATCTGTAGCAACCTTATCCATCACTAAATTTCTCTCACTATCAAATTCCAATAATCTCTTTGTCTGAGTTAAATTATCATTCCTATCATAAACAATTTCACCCATCATTAAAGACTCCACATATATATCACCAGGTCTACCACCATACATCCAGTATGGATGTTCACTAACACTTACACATATACCAGTTTTAGAATAAACCTCCTCTATTGCATCAACAAAAACATCACTCTTAAAAGTATAATCGATATAAACTAAATGCAACGCAACATGAGTAAGTAATTCCTCATTTTCTCCACATACAATATAAGCACCTTCAAACCTAACATCATCCTCATATGAATGTACAACTTTCGAAATAAAATCCGAAATAACATCTATTCTTTCTCTTTCAACATTTACACTCTTCATAATAAACCACCCTATCTACATTAAATTTATTTATCTACTAACAACAACACACATCGAAACATTAAAATCAGGTATTCTATCAGAAAACCAATGCGATTTTACTAAAAGATTACTATTATTAAGTTCACTCATAAAATAATCCCAATCTACAATCCTACATGAAGTAGTCGCAATTGTCATTTCTTCTCCAGTATTAATATTTACACGTTTAGAATCATCAAAAGCTTCATCTTTCTCAGAACAATACTGTTCCTCACCATCACCCATAATAACTATAAAAGCAACACCTTTATCGGTCAAATGTTCTCTAATAAAATCTAAAAACTTCTTACGATGACAATCATCAACAAACATATGTAATACCGCAATAGAATATATAAAATCAAATTTTCCATCCAAACTATCTTCAATAACATCAAATTGTCTAAACTTATTAACATATTTATTCTGACTAAGCTCATTACATTTTTTTATTGCCTCTTTAGAATAATCAACACCTAAAACATTATAACCATGCTCCAGTAAATATATTGCATCTCTTCCCTCACCACAACCAAGTTCTAATATTTTACTATTCTTATTAATACCAAATCTATTAATAACATCCATCACTTCTAAAGTCGGAATAAAAGATGCCCACAAAGTATTTTTCTCATGAACTTGTCTATACCTTTTATCATAAGCTTTATAATATGCATCATCCATTTAACTCACCATTCTAACTATAACATACAAATAATAACTAAGCAAACATTTATCTTTTCTAAGAAACTGTTTTATTTTATAATACTAGTAGGAGGAAGGTTGAAAAAAAGTAATTAAATAGAAACACGCAAAAGGAGTTCAAAAATAAGAAATTTTTTTGAACTTAGAAAAGTCAATGAAGACTATAAAATAAGTTGTTCTTTGAAATAGTAAACTGTTATTAGGTATTCTGCAAAGTAATGTTGTAACCTAAATTAGTTAAATAAGAAATCATTTCTTCAGGAGTATTTTGAATATTTTTATGAGATTTAAAATTTCTATTCATTAAATTTTCAAATCTATTATAATCAAAAACTTCACCAGTAAGTAAAATGTGATATGCACTTGTAAGTAGTAATCTCGCTATTGCAATAATTGCTTTCTTATGACCGCGACGTCTTTTTAAAGATTCATATCGCGCCTTAATATAAGGGCAAGAATTATCTTTGATAGCACATAAAGCACATTGAACAAGTAAAGGTTTGATATAAATACCTGCTTTAGTAATTCTAACAGATTTCTTTTTCTTGGCAGACTCATTACATCTAGGTGTTAAACCAGCCCAAGAGCAAAGATGTTTATCATCAATAAAAGTATTCATATTAGTACCAATTTCTGCTATAATAAATATCGCTGATATTTCTCTTATACCAGGAATGGTTAAAAGAAGATTAATTTCAGTTGAATATTTAAGAGCAAGTTTTAAAATTTGTTCTTCTAATTCATCAATACATTCATTAATTGAATTGTAATGTTTTAGAACAATATTCATTTTTGATGATTGAGAATTATCAAAATTACCATTGATAGATTTCAAAATCTCTTCAGGTGATGATTGCAAATTTTTACGAAGAATGGTGTAATATCATCTAAAGTTAAGTTAGGGTTAGAAAGCATTAACTTTAAGATTGATTGAGATGTTTTTCCAAAAACATCAGTTACAACATTTGCAATTTGAACATTAGACATTGTAAGAGAATTTTGAAATCTATTTTTTTCGCTAGAACGAATATTAATTAGTTTGTTTCTATAACGCATTAAATCTCTTAATTGTCTAATATTTGCAGGTGGCATAAATGAAGGCTCAACAAGACCATGCTTAAACATATCTGCAATCCATATTGAATCTTTTTTGTCAGTTTTCTTACCTGGTATTGATCTAACATATTTAGGATGCGTAATAATACATTTGCATTTTTCTTCTAAAATATTGAACACAGGAATCCAATATTTCCCTGTAGATTCCATACAGACATCAAAAGTACCATTAGAAACTAACCAATCTCTACAATTAATTAAATCTTCTGTGAAAGTATTAAATGATTTGGTTTGATAATCAGTGATATCGTGCTCATTTGATTTAGCAATAGTTACAACAATAATTTTCTTATGGACATCAATACCTGCACAATTTCTGTTAACAATCTTTAACATAAGTATTTTCCTTTCTAAAATATTTTGTTAAAGGGCTTTGACTGAAAATTCTCAACTAGAAAATACAAGAAATGGTTTTCACATAGATAAGGTTCCGTGCTCAAAAAGGCAACACTCATTTGTACACCGAGAATAATCGACACATATAAATATACGGGTTTAAAGTAATACTTTAACACCACTCACCTTGCCGCGCTCTGTAGTATGCCCAATAACAGTTACTATTATACAATAAATAAAGTGTTGAAGATTTAATTAGTTTATTTTCAACTCAATTTGTGCCTTTCGGAGGACTGAAAGGACGATAGAAAGGAATGTTAGTTAAATATGAAAAAATTTAAAAAGATTTATCCCTATTTAATTATATTTATTATCTTTTTAATTATAACCACTCTTACCCCTATAGCAGGAGATGACTGGGGAAATTACTTAGAAGGAACACTAGGAATAAGACACATGATTGGTCAAGCTATCGGTATGTACTTTGATTGGGAAGGAAGATTTATAAGTAGATTATTAATTAATTTCTTAACTTATTACAAAGTATTATGGAATATTATAAATAGTCTTTTAATAACAAGTATTATATATCTAATAGTACAAATAACTAATTCAAAAAGTAAAAAACAATCTCTTTTATTCGCAATACTAATAGTATTATTAATGAATATTCATACATTTGGTCAAGTAGTTACATGGCTAGCTGGAAATATAACATATTTATTTGTAATACCCCTACTTCTATTTTATTTTAATTATATTTTACATCATCAAAATAATAATAAAAAAACAATCATCGCCTTAACATTTCTAAATATTATTATGACTATGTTTGTAGAACATATGGCAGTAATTCTAGTCACAGGAAATATATTAATATTATTATCAAGATACATAAAAACTAAAAAAATAGATAAAGAAATACTAATATATACAATTGCTTCAACCTTAGGACTAATAACTATGCTTTTTAGTCCTGGATCAAGAAAACGATCATTAACAGAAAATATAACTTTTAACGAACTAAATATTATTGAAAAAATATTATATAACGTACCAAACTTTATCTATTATACATTTACAGTAAATTATACTCTATCAATTATAATGACTCTGGGAAATTACTACTTAGTAAAAAGGCAAATTAAAAATAAGAAATTAAGACTACTAAGTTATTTATATTTATTAATTTTTCCAATTATAAATTCTCTAATCTATCTATATTCAAGTTTATTAAATAAAGATATTATAGTACATAATAATATAATTGTAATACTATACTTTATTTCCTATATCTTAATAGACTTACTACTAGTTTATAAAGCAACAAAAAAAGATAAAATAAACAAAACACTTTTCTTTTATCTACTTGGATATGGAGCAAATGTTATAATGACAGTATCACCTACTTGGGGATATCGAACTAGTTTTGCAACTTATATTTTCTTATCTATTTCATATTTATTAATAATTAATCGTTATATGAAAGAAACTAAAATAATTAATTTCCTAGCAACAACCATCTGCATATTATCATCAATCTTTTATATAACACTATATACTAGTGCTAGACTACAACTTATTGAAAATAATAAAAATATCAAAGAACAATTAGAAGAAGATAAAGATGTAATTGAAATAATAAAATATCCAAATTTTGTAAGTTGCAATATCAATCCAGAAAATGATTATCATCTACAAAAATTTAAATTATATTATGAAATACCTGAAGATAAAGAAGTAAAATTAATTGATAATAATTGGAAATATCAACTTATATATACCAAAAAAGAAGATTGAAAAATCTTCTTTTACTTTTCACTAAAAAAATCACGTTTATTAAATCCCGCAGTCATAAATCTAAATGCTGCTCTTCCATTAGAAAGCCATGTAAATTTAACACCATTCTTAGTATTCTTAATTATTTTATCTACCATAAATTCAGCTATTGTTTCTGGATAATCACCTAAAATATTATAAACTTTCTTTGTCTTTTCATCTAATTCTATTTTATCTCCATTACCAAGAGATGTTGTAATAAAATCTGTAATCATAATTCCTGGAGTAATTTTACCAATTAAGACATTTGTATTCATAACTTCACTCTCTTTAGCAAGTGCTTCAGTAAAATAAGTTACTGCTCTTTTACTAGTTCCATATAATGATAATCCCATAATAGTCGCATCATTACTACTATGACCCTCTACATTAAATATTTGTCCACTCTTTTGTTTTATCATAACTGGCATTATTAACTTAGAACATAAAATTGTTCCCTTTAAATCAACTTCAATTAACTTATCAATTGTCTTTTTATCAAGTTCCCAGATAGGTTTATTAGGTTGATTAATTCCTGCATTATTAATCCAAATATCAATAGTTGGAAAACATTCTAAAGTATCATCAATTAACTTAGTAATTGTCTCTTCATTTGTAACATCAACATAATGACTAATTACCTTTCCTTTAGAATTAATTCTTTCAATATCTTCTTTAGCTTCTTTTAAATTCTCCTCTGAAATATCACATAAAACTACATTAAAATCTCTTTTTCTAAACAATTCAGCCATAGCGTAGCCAAATCCTCTAGCGCTCCCTGTAATAACTACTGTTTTCATTTTTACCACCTTTACTTTCTAATACGTATACTCGCCTCATCTGCCAACTTAAATCTAACTATCTTCCCAGACAAATCATCTTGTTCAGTCAAATTCTCAGCAAAATCATCATCAACATAATCATCATAACTATCATCGATAACATCAACACTAAATAATCTTGTTGCTAATTCTGTTGCCTTATTTAAAGATTGAACATCAGTCGTATCAACAATTTTATACTTTTCTCTATCATATGAAAATTCAAATTCAGGATCAAACTTCTTAAATACATCAACAACACCTAATTTATTCGCAACATAAGAGATAACATCATCATATGACAAACTTCCAGAATATCCACTATCTAACATAAATTCAAACATCTCATGTTCAAACACATCGACTCTCCATGAATTAACCCTATCCATATACATAGACCAACTATTTTCAACATATCTAACTTCTTTAAGTGCCCGAGCCAAAACATTCTCAAAACTACTAGACAACTTTTGCTCAAATGCATATAAACCCAATCTACGATCATAATCATCTATACAATCACGTAAAAATTGTACTTCGCCATAACTCTTAAACTCTTCCAAACTCTTAAAACGACTATGAATTAAATATTCTAAATTATTATCCCTCGCATCATAAAGCGCACTATTAAACATTCTTCTCGCAACAAAATCAACAATAATTGGACTTTCTTCATATTGAACTGCGGTAATAACAAAACCAGCTTTACTTTCATCTTTCATTAATTCATCATCAAAAGCATCAATACAAGCTTTAGCCCTTCTTCTTTCATACTCATAAAAGAAAGAAGAAATAACCGCAAAATTATTAAAAACCTCACCATACAAATCACTCATTATAATATTTAATTCAGTATATGGTAAATCATGAATTCTTTCACCTTCATCTAATGAATCCAAATATGTATCCGCAACCTCAGTCACAAATTCCAAGTCATTCTTAAATAACTCAACTACTTCACGTACAAAACCATAATCATTTTTTACCGACTCCGAACACAATTCATAAATCTTCTTATCTTTTGATCTTTCCATTACTTGTAACATAAAATCTGGATCATTTTCCAAATCTTCTACATTATAATTTTCAATATCATTACCCCAAATATAATCATAAACAAGCTTTAAATCATATATACGTCTCACTGTATCACCTTATACTAATTATAGCTAAAATTCTAAAGCAATACAAACAATTTTAAAAAGAAAAAGATACTATATCAGTACCTCAATCAAAATCATAATATTTTTTTATACCTATAAACATATATAAACCTACACCCATTATCAAAAGACTAACTCCCATTCCCATCAATCCATTAAATATTCTAACATCTACTCCATTACCAAAATTTTGTAGTAAAACTACTTGTGTTAAAACAATAGACGTCAAAGCATTACAAAAATTAGTTGTCTTTACAGCCGAAATAATAGGATCATCATTCTTTCTATATTTAATCATTCCATATATTGCTGAACCTATTGAATAAAAAGCCATAAAAGCTACTAAAAAAGTCATATAATCATGCATTCCAATATTAGGATTTTTATAATACATATAAATACTAACTAAAAAATATGTAATTCCCAGTAAAATCAAAAGAATACCATTAATCAAATAATTTTTTAAACCAAGTCTTCTCTGTTCTAAAAAACTTTCCATATATCTCATCTTACGATAATCTCTAATTGAAAATATTCTAAGTATCGCTAATGTTCCACTAAATATGGCATTTACAAAGAACCACATCGATGGAAGAGTCAAACTAAAAATGAGTTTTATTAGTGCCATTACACTATTACCAATAGTCGTTAAAAACAAAAAGAAGACTACTCGGTCCTTTTTTTCTAATTCTAAAAAAATACCTTTTATCTTCATAATCTCTACTCCTTAGGACTTTTAATATAAGCATATATTGGATAATTTAGTACACAAATAATAAGTCCAACTACTCCAGTAACTAAACCAACAAGCATATCAGTTTGTGAAGCATCTCCAACCATTATTCTACTCATACCAAATCCCATAATTAATGATCCAACTACTCCAACTGTCCAAGTAAATACCATTCCCCAGTTTATTGGACCACGTTTCTTTTTAGGATGGCTTTTTCTATAAATTGGAATAATACAAAGTAATATAATAAATCCAATTATCGCAACTACTACACCAGTGGTAAACATATCCCATTCAGGAAGTAAACACATACACATACCTATCGCAAAAATTAATCCCCCAATAGTACCTAAAATAATTTCTAATAAAGTTTCTTTTTTCATAAATTCTCCCTACTTATTTCCATCAATCAAGTCATTCATATTTTTACGTTGTTCAGCTAACATCTCTTTATAATTCTCACGATTTTCTGCAGCCACTTTCTTAGCATCTCTTTCCATATGAGATACAACAACTTTTGCTTTTTCTTTTAAACCTTCTGCATCCTTAAATTCTTGAAAATCAGGATCAACTTTTTTAGCTTCTTCAAATCTTGCCTTAGAATCAGCTTTAATTGCTTCATAATTTTCCTTATCAATTTTTCTTTGTTCTTTAGCACTCTCTTTCATATCATCAAATGCTCTACCTAAAAAACTTTTCTTTTCTGACATACAAATTTCCTCCTCTGTATGTACCAATAATAACCAATCAAAGTAAACTTATCGTAAATTTCTAGAACAAATTAAAATTTATTTACGAAGTGTCACCATAAAGACACTTCCTTTGCCCACTTCACTTTCTACCTTTATTTTACCCTCGACAAGTTGAACTATACGCCCAACAATAGTAAGTCCTAGTCCCAAACCCTTAGTAGTTTTACTCTTATCTACTTGATAAAATTTATTAAAGATTTGATTTAGTTCATCTTTATGCATTCCAATGCCACTATCTCTAACACTAAAAATAATAGTTTCCTCATAACTTCTTAAATTAATTGAAATATTCCCACCCTCAGGAGTATACTTAACCGCATTATTTATTAAATTCATCCAAAGATGCTCCATAATCTCTTCACTACCAAAATATTCAACCTCTTCTAAATTACAAGTAACATTTAACTTCTTTTTACTATATTCAGGTTCAAGTACAATTACACATTTTCTTATTTGCTCATCTAAAGAATATTTCTTTTTATTTGGAATAATTCCCTGAGAATTAAGCTTTGTTAAAAGAATTGAACTATTAGCTAAATAAGTAAGCTTTTCACTCTCTTCTGCAATTATTCTTAAATATTTTTTTCTAGTATCACAATCAACATCTTCTTCAAGTAATAATTCCGCAAAACCTTTAATAGAAGTAATTGGTGTTTTAAACTCATGGGAATAATTATTTACAAATTCATCCTGTAATGTATTAGCTTTCTTTAACTCTTCTTCCAATTTATTAAAATTTTCATAAGCAACCGCAAAAATAGCCGACTTTCTCGAATCAAGTTTGGCATGATAATCACCACTCGCAGCTTTAGCTAACCCATTAGCTAAATCCGTAGCTTGTCTAGCCATACTTCTTGAAGTAATAATATTAATAATTGTTATAAACATAACCATTGGGATAATAACACCTAAAGATTTAATAAAAACCTCCCAAGTCATTTCATAACCATTTATCCCCCAATGCACAAGTATTGACGAAAAAACAGCTCCAATTACCAAAAAAAGTGTCTGAAGTTTCATCCATCGCATAATATTTTTAACTGTTACTTTATCAAAATTATTCCTCATCATCTTTACTCTCCAAAATAACTTTATAACCAAGTCCTTTTACTGAAACAATCTCAAACTCTTCTACATTCCCAAGTTTATTACGAATTTTATTAATATGTGTTTTTATTGTATCCTCACTACTATTAGATTCATATCCCCAAATATCTTCCAATAACTGCATTTTAGTCATAACCTTATTTGGATAAGAAAGAAGTTTAAATAACAATTCAAATTCTCTCTTAGTAAGTTCAATTTTTTGTTCATTATAGAAAACTGAATAATCAGCCTCATCCATACAAAACTTCCCAATATTAATTTTCATCTTACTTGCTATATTACTTCTACAAAGTAATGCTTTAATACGAAGTAATAATTCCTCATAATCGATTGGCTTAGTAACATAATCATCGATTCCTAAATCAAAGCCTCTTCTCTTATCCTCAAAAGTAGACTTAGCAGTTAAAAATACAACTGGTACTTCCTTTTTATCCTCTCTTAAAGTACGAACCAATTCATATCCATCCATTTCTGGCATCATTATATCCGCAACAATCAAATCAATTTGTCTCTCATAAAACATATCAAGGGCTTCTTTTCCATTTTCACATACAACTACATTATAAAATTTCTTTAATCTAGCCTCAGTAAGTAATCTTGTATACTCATTATCCTCAACCACCATAATAGTAACCATCCTACCACCTCTAATGCCATTATTATAAACAAAAGTAAATTTAAAGTAAATTTTTTCAAAAAGAAAAAGACCAAAAGGTCTCTAAAAATTACTACCATTCCAGCCCCAATTAGAAAATTCACCATAACTAATATAAATATTTTCCAGTAATATTCCAAGTTCTACATTAAGTATTTCTGTAACCCTCTCAGTCATAAGAGTAAAACTATTACTATCACCAGTACCATAAATCTTTATATCAACATAAGCTACATCCTTAGAATCTTCTCCTCCAAAATACATTTTACATTCAGGAACAAACTCTATCATTAACCAATCCTCACTCTTATGTAAAATACTAATAGCTTCTCCTAGTTTTTCTTTAATACTTAATTCCTTTTGTTTAGCTATACTAACATTAGTTCTAATCTGTATATATGGCATAATATCACTCTCCTAAATTGATTATACCAAAAAAGAAACTTAATTACTAGGCTTCTTTCCTTCTTCACAGCAATCATATAAAATATTATATTGTTCTTCTATTAAAGAAGTATTTTCACTTCTTTTTTCTTTCTTTACTTTATTATACATATAAAAACCAAGACCCCATCCAATAAATCCAATTATCCCAAGTATGACACATAACACGTATAATGGCTTAGTTGCGATTATCGCAAATACTGATCCTGCCATAAAAGCTGTTCCAACTAATCCAATTGATAAAGCCCAAATTACAGCTGAAATTTCTGGTTGACGCTCCAATCGACCAATCTCTTCTAATGCAGCTTCCATCTTTCTTTGTAAACTCATTAATTTAATCTTATTCTTAATCTTCCTATCTCTCTTAAACTTCAAATTAACCAATCTATTACCATTAACAGAACTATTTAAATAATAATCCTCCCTATCAACTAAAGCCGTATTATTTACTAGTTCCCAACCAAAATTTTCATAACAATCAATATATAATGGTTCTTTATCCGCTTTAACATTTAATGACAAATATTCATAAGCGACAAAATCCTTTGTTTCACTACTTTTCATAACTTTCCTCCAATTAATCCCAAATACAAATACATATTATAACTTAATATAAGTAAAATATTAGTAAACTTCTTTTAAAAATGCAAACTTTTCACAAGAAATAAGATAAAAATGTCTATACTCGAGAAAGAACAAAATACATTACTTAAAACACTTTTCATATTATCAAATATTTCCTTAAATATATTTTTACTATTATATTTTCTTCTCACAATTACTGGATACATCACCATCACTCCAATCTACTAAATTATTACTTTCTACATTTACTTCACATATATTTCTTCGTAACATTTTAAAAAACATTTTTTGAAATTCTACATCATCTATATTAGAATTCAATGATATATTTAACTTATTATTAAAAGAACAAACAGTACACTTAATCTTCTGCATTTTATTAGGCATTACAAGTACCAAAACATTATCAATATATTTTTCATATTCCATATCAAATTTAATACTACCCACATTAGATAAAGTTGATGTAGAAGCTCTACTAACAACTCTACCAATATATTTTATGAAGAGTTTTTTAATAAATAGCGGAACTAACCTAATTGAAATATTCATTCCTAAATCAACATCTCTAGTTAAATAACCTTTAACCTTAGAATCAATAAGTCCCTCTCTAAATTCTTTATGTATCTCCTCTAAAATCTCATCAAAAGTTACCAATTTTTTCTCTAATATTCTAGAATTAATATTCATACAAACAAAGAAATTAGACAAAGTATCAACATCATAATACTTTCTAAGATTAATAGGAACAGAAATCATAATTTCCTTATCAGACTGCCTCTTATGAAATACCCTATACAAAGAAAAAACATATATTGCAGTCAAATACTCAGTTATACTAACTCCATATTTTCGACATACTTTCTTTATCTCATCAACATTAACTATATAATGATATGTATTATTAATATACTTATTAACTTTCCCAGGAAGTTGATAAGCTACTCTATATTTAGAATCATATGTATATTTCATATCATAATTTTTTAAATACTGATCTTCATATTCAATCCCAATATAATTTTTACTCTCTATAGATAATTCATACTTCAACTTTAAGTAATTATAAATTATTTCTTTAACAAAATCTATTGCGCCAGTACCATCAGTTAAAACATGAAAAAAATCTACATTAATTTTCTTTTCAAAATAACTCACCTTAAATAAATAATCATTATTTTTCTTAAAATCAATATACCCACAAGGAATATCATTCTCCTCTTCAATAATTATATCCTTAGGATTAAATTCCAAATAGTTCCAAAATAAACCTGTCCCTATTTTTACTTTAAAAGCTAAAAAATTTTGTAAAGCCACATCAGTAGCGCATCGTAAAATATCCGCATCAATATCCTCTTTTAAAATAATAGAATATCTAAAAATATTTATATTATCACTACTATCTAAAGAAAATATTTTCGCAGTATTATCTAATCTACGCCAACTACTTTTAAATTTTTCTAAAGACATAATTTCACCTCAAATAAAAAATAACTCATCAAAATAAAATATTCGTAAAAAGAAAAACAAATTCATTTGAATTTGTCTTAATAAATTATTCCTTATAATTATGTCAAACATTATTTATCATTTTCTCTAATAAAAATAAAATTCAAGTTTATACTTTCTCCTGCTTTTTTGTAATAAACTTACCTGCTAACTGGTGCTTCTCTTGATCAATTATATATAAAAATCCAAATACACTATAAACAACTGCGCCAATAAAATTAACAAGTAAATCTTTCATTGTATCGTGTAATCCAATATCCAAATATCCATCAAGTTTAACTAATTTATTATCATTTTCATCATATAAAATTGTATAATCAATTCCCTTTATTGTCACAACATTATTATCCTGTTCTGGATCAAGAGTCACTGTTCTTAATTCTGAAATATACCAATCCTTCTGCATATCTGTATGAAATATATTATCCATTCCATATTCAAAAAACTCCCAAACTACCCCAACTGTCATTGAAAAACAAAACGATACAAGTACTACAAATATCGGTGATAATTTAAACGAATCAGAATTTTCATTTAACAAATACACTAAAGAAAAACCAATACTTGCACAAAGAAAACCATTAAGCGTATGTAAAAGTGTATCCCAACCAGGAAAATTACCATAAAAATTATTAATTTCACCTAAAATCTCTGCCGCAAATATAAACAAAAAAATTATAATTTCTAAAGTACTCGGAAGATCAATTTTAAATTTCTTCTCTATAAAATTTGGTAATAAGAAAAGTACTAATGATAATACACATAACATTACATTTTGAATATTACCATGAAAAAATTCTCTAATCATACAAAGAATAATCAACACCCTTAAAAGTATATAAACAAATAAGGTCCTCTTATCACTATAAACATATGCTTTTTTTATATTCTTAAATTTTTCACTCATAAAATACCTCTAATTTCTCTTTTTCATATCTTTTATAAACTGATAACTACCAACATCAGTAAGTTTTAGTGGACCCATTTCTCTATTATATTTTATGCTAGAGATGTTTTCTTTGATACAAGAAAGCATTTTTATCTTTACTTCTCCACTAACAGAACTATATGATTCTTCAACTATATCAAAAACGCCTCTTAAAAACTGTAAATATTCTAAACGATTCATACTAGAATCAGAATTTAATATTCCCATCCATTCATCTTCTGTTACACATAATGCATAAAGTCTTGGATCATTATTACCATTACCAATAAATGTTCTTGCTAAAAAATCATTTCTATCTTCTAAAACAGCTTCAACTAAAGGTCTATTTTTAGAAGTAATAACACTTCCAACCTTAATGTCATGTACCTTTTCTAAAGATAACTTTCCTCCACCAATCTCGTACCACGTTAAAATATTATCAAGAAGATAATTGTCAACTGCTCCTAAAGATTCAAAGTCCTCATCATATATCGCATTAATATAATCCATTGCCAAACAAAAATTAAATGCCACTTGCGCTTCTTCTGTACCTTCTTCAAGTACATCAGGTGACTCCGCAAATCCACCTAAATCAAAACAATATTCCTTCATACAACCTCACCCTAAAAACTACCTCTTATCATACTCATCATAAATATTTCCAACAATTTCCTCAACTGCATCTTCAACTGTTAAAATACCTACAAATTCCTTACCCTTATAAACTACACATATACTTTCATTATTCTCCTGCATATATCTAAATACATCATCAATTTTCTCATCATATGAAAACTTCGTAACAGGACGAATTAATTTCTTTAAATTAAGCTTACTACCATCAGAATGTTGCATAATTATATCTTTAACATTAATAACCCCAATTATATTATTAATGTCATCTTGAAATACTGGAAATCTTGAATATTTAGTTCTTCTCATCAAATCAATATTATCCATTAAATCATCTCTAATATCAATCGCCACAACATCCTTTTTAGGAGTCATAACCTTAGTAACATTAATATCATTAAAATTAAATATATTAAGTATATATTCTTTTTCCTTTTCTTCAACAATTCCCTCATCCTGACCAAGAATAATCATCTTCTTAATATCTTCTTCTGTAAGCTTATCGGGATTATCTTTAATATTTAATAACTTACAAATAACCTCTGTTGACCAAGTAAGCAACTTGATTAATGGATAAAATAAAATATTAACTACTCTTATCAAACCAACAAACATCGAAGCAATAGTAAAAGAATTATTAATCGCAACCTTTTTAGGTACAAGTTCCCCAAATACTAAAGTAAAATAAGACAAAACTATTGTAATTACAAATACTAGTAAAGTTCTAAGTACAGTATCAGATAAAAAACTAATTTCAATTATTCCCATAAAGTAGTCTGCGAAATAATCAGCCGCAAAAGCACTCGCAAAAAAACCTACTAAAGTAATTCCAATCTGAATAGTCGATAAAAATGAAGATGGATCCTTTAAAATCTTTTCAATCTTTATAGCTTTCTTATTACCTTTATTTATCTCTTTCTTTAACTCAAACTTATCAAGTGATAAAAACGCAAGTTCACTAGCTGAAAATATTCCATTTAAAAATATCAAAACTATTAAAAATAAAATACTAACTATCATATTCACCTCTATATTTCTTATGTAAAATATTATAACATCTAATTCTTTAAACTACTACTATCATTAACTACAAGAGTACTATATAAAAATAATACATCATAACTATCACTATCTATTAAATCAATAAAATATTTACTACTAATATATCTATTATCAATAACTGTAATTTTTGAATAATATGGAATAAGTAAAGGAATTAAACTACTCCCAAAAGAATCTCTAAATACAATTAATTCTTTATCTAAAACATTATTATTAGTAATCTCAATAAAACTACTTGCCCCATCTAAATAAACATCATAACTATCCAAACCAGTCAATTTAGATTCATTATAAATACCAGTAAAATTACTATTTTCCAAATACTTAACACTAACTTTATCAAATAATGAACTAGTTAAATAAGTAAGTCTTTCAGGATTTCTAGTAATAGATGCTTCACCATAATAAACTCCATAAAACTTATCATAAGTTTTTTCTTTATAAACAACATCATAATAATTAAAATTCATACTATTTCTCATTTTAAATACTACATCAAATAACTTTTCTTGTCTCCAATGCGTATCAGTTTCATAATAATCAGATAATTCTAAAACATCACGTATATCTATAAAATTAGATAATTTACTCACTTCATCATAAATATAATCATAATCAATATTTAAAAAATTATCATCATCCAAATAATAATTCTTATCCGGAATAATCATTGTATAAATATTACTATCAGGAAATAAACTACTCATCTTTTCAATATGATCAACAAAATTAGAAATAGATTTTTCATTAGTAGGATACAAACTTTTAAAAATATAATTATCTTTTAAATAAATTCCATTATTATCAAGCATATTTAAAATACCATAATTATAACTTGCTTTTATACTTCTAAAACTATCCCTAAAAGGAAAATGATCAAGTAAATATTTATCTACTTCAGTAATATAATTACTACTAAATTCTATCTCTGGAAAAGACTTTAGTTTTCTTCTTTCACTACTACTTATTTCTTTATCAGTAAAAATGATCCCTAAAATAGAAAATAATCCTAAATAACCAATAAATAAAAATGTAATTATTTTATTCTTCATCCTTACCTCCTAAAATCTAAAATATAAAAATGGATTAAATGAAGCATCTATTAAAAATGCTGTACATAAAGTAAGTAAAACTATATAAACTACTGGTTCTAATACATTAATAATTTTAGAAAACTTAGTCTTTTTTATTTTACAAATAACATTTTTTATAAGTGGTGTTGCTGAAAAAATGGAAATAATAAGTAACATAAAATTACTCTTAAAATAATAAATACTTTCCTTACTACTTAAAGGAATATCATTAATTAAAAACATATTTTTCAAACTAATAACTATTTCACTAACACTATTACTATTAAATATTAAAAATCCAATCACAATAATTAACAAGCTATAAATATATTTTAAGACTTTAGTCTTTTCTAAATACTTACCTAATAATACTTTTTCAATTACTAAAATAACTCCAAAATAAAGTCCCCATATTATAAAATTCCAACTTGCCCCATGCCAAAATCCAGTTAAAAACCACACTATAAAGATATTTCTAATCCATTTAATCTTACTTACTCTATTTCCTCCTAATGGAATATAAACATAATCTCTAAACCAACTAGAAAGTGATATATGCCATCTTCTCCAAAAATCTGTAATAGATGAAGCAATCAATGGATAATTAAAGTTTTCTAAAAATCTAAATCCAAACATTAGACCAAGTCCAATTGCCATATCACTATAACCACTAAAATCAAAATATATTTGTAATGTAAAAAGTATTGGTTTTAACCAAACCGAAAGTACATTAACTTCAACTAAATTAGAAACAAATTCCCCAAGCACATTCGCTAACAATACTTTCTTAGAAAGTCCTATAACAAATCTTCCAACACCCTCACTAAATTTATCATAATCAACTTCTCTTTTATTAAGTTCTTTTTCCACATCACTATATCTAACAATAGGACCCGCTACTAACTGTGGAAATAAACAAAGATAAGTCATAAAATCAAGCAAACTCTTTGCTGGTTTATGTTTTTCTCTATAAACATCAATTACATACCCTAAAGCTTGAAAAGTAAAAAAACTAATCCCTATAGGCATCACAATATACATAAATGAAATACTTATACCAAGTAAATTATTAACATTTTCTATAAAAAAATCAGTATATTTAAAAACTAATAGTTGACCAATATTATAAATACAAGCAATAACTAAAAATAACTTCTTTTTTTCACCAGTAACTGCTTTTCCAAATATATAATTTAAAATACATGACAATATTAAAACTATTATATATTTAGGTTCTCCAAAAAAATAAAATAATAAACTAAATATTAACAAAACAATATTTTTACATCTTTTAGGTACTATAAAATAAATAATTAATAATATAACTAAAAAATAATATAAAAAAGTAATACTAGAAAATAACATATTCTCCTCCCTATAGAAAAAGACCTTAAAACGGTCTTATAAATTATCAAATCCCTCTTCTAAAGTAGTTCTTGTTTCCTCATCTTCTACCATTATAAGGATAACTAAATCTCCCTTATTTTTAACAATTACATCATCTTCTTCTACACCAACACAAAGCCATTTTCTAGGATTAACATTTTCCTTAATAGTAGTCATAACATTTTCTACATCAGCACCATCTTTTACTCTAACTAATACTACTGAATGTGCAATAGAACTAATACCTGGTTCACTTGCTAAAGCTTCGCTATATTCAATATCGCTACTTCCTAAATAATATTCAACGTTATCATCAGTAACTTCTATATTTTCTAACATCATAGGTCTATTTTCTTCTGGAATTTCTTCATATACTTTAGTCATTAACTCCTCTAAAGTACCCTCAACATTTTGATTACCACATCCAGTCATTAATATCGATACACAAAATATCATAACTACTAATGCAATTTTTCTTAACAAATTCATCTTATCCTCCTATTTATATACATATCTATTGTATCAAATTAAAATATATTTTCAACAGAAAAAAAACTTTCTCTACTTCTTATATACATAAACTAAATATCTATCTACTAAATCTTTATCCATCATATTATCAGGAATATTTTCCGCATCAAAGAAAGCTAATCTTTTAGTTTCGCTATCATGGTTTAAACTACCCACATCAATATTTCCTACATCAGCTAAATATAAAGAAGTATTATTATAAACAACATCACCGTTAGGATAAACATTTTTTCGTTTCAGACCAGATAACGTATCAATAAGAACTAAATCTTCTCTCGCAAGAGAAATTCCTGTTTCCTCATAAGCCTCACGTATTGCGGTATCTTCTAAGTATTCTCCTAAATCTTGACAACCTCCAGGAAGTCCCCACTTATTACGATCAGTACGTTCTTGTAATAAAATTTTCCCCTCTTCATTTCTAATAATAATAGCAGAACCAGTTTGAATAAATGGTATGTGTTTTAATCTTTCATCTAAAGCCATTCTAAAAAGAACCGGATACCCTCCATAATTGGAACTTAAGTCTAATAATTCATCCTCACTTAAATTCATAACAAGTTCTACAAACTCTTCATGACTATATTCACGCATTCTCTTATACATTACACACCTCTAACTAAAACTTTTCTTTATTATATCACAATTTTTACCTTCCCTAACAGAGAAAAAGAGTAAATTTTCTTCGAAAAGAAATAGTCGGATATCCGTACATTTTTATATTTAATATATGTTACTATCTATATAAGAATAAAGGTGGTATGCAGTAATGAATAGAAAAGAAAGAAGAAAATTAAGAAAAGATAAAGATTTAGTAAAAGAATTGTTTT
>JBGVNW010000052.1:0-2749 GCA_045125935.1 Bacilli bacterium
AACCTGACTTTGGGATGAGACCCCCAAATAAGGTGGTTAGAATCAGAATTATTTAGGTATAGAATAATCGATATAAGCGTTTAAAATGTTATTAATATCTTTAGAAGTAAGGAAGACATTGCCAAGTTTAGAAAGGGCGAAAGTATCTTTAACAAATTGATAAGTGTCACAACTACAAGAAGTATTAACGAAGCGATCATCCGCGTATTTAGTTACTTTGTACTGTCTCATAAAATCAAATAATTCTTCTTCTGAAATTTGATCGTTAAAAATATAGAATTCTAATAATCTAACAAGAGTAATAACATAATAACCAATTAGGAAATGACCATAAATGGTTTCTTTTAAATGGACAAAGACAGGTCTTTCGTTTAGATAACTTTTAAGCATTCTAAAGAAGTGTTCAATTCTCCAAAGGCCATGATAAGCGTGATAAACATCAATATCAGGCATAGAAAGTTCAGAAGTAACAAGCAAATTATAACCAGCAAGACGTTTATCCTCTTCAATCTTATCGATATTTAGAACGCCTTTAATAGTTTTTCCATTATCTTTAGGGAATAAAACATATTTAATAGAATCACCAAATTCATCTTTTGAATACTCTTTTAAAGAAAGTTTTAAAGAAACCTTTTCTACTTCTTTTTCAATTTCTCTAAGTTTCTTTCTAGCTAGTGAAGGATTGTAAGTAACAATTCTTTTTTCTTTAATGGAAAAGATAACTTTTTTACCTTCGTCGTCATCAAAGGAATAATTAAAATTATCGATACAAGATTTGTATTTAAAAATTAATCTACCATTTTTATCACGAACATCAGACCATAGATTTGAATCATTGTCAGAAAGTAATAACCATTTCTTTTCTATATCGCTTAAACCATTACCATGAATTGATTTAGAAAAGATATAACCATCATTTGCTTCTATAGAAGCAGCATAAATATTTTTAGCGCAGTTTAACCCTTTATCAGCGATTTGAATTGTTTTACCAGAAACATTATATCGATCCTTCATGTCTGAAATCATTTTTCTTAAGAAAGGTTTTTCACTTTGATTACCAGGATAAAGTTGCATACCAATAGGAATTTGATTAGCATCTAGCATTAAAGCTTGACCAATAAGAGGGGATTTTCTATTTTCTTTAGAAGGGCCCTTTCTTTTAAAATCATCTTGTAAGTCAATTTCAAAAAAATAGTTAGTGCAATCAAAGAACACTTTAGAAGTATCTCTACCAAACTTTCTATTAATACCATCATTAAGAATTTCGATGTATTTTAAATAGTCCTTACCGATGTGAGAAGTATTATCAAGAATTTGATCATAACTAAAAGAACAAGAGCCAAATATATTAGGGATAACAGATTCAAATAATTTATATTTAGAACCCGGAGCAAGAGCTTGAGCATAACACATTGTTTTAAAGAAATCATAGATATCTAGATTTGGATGATAATCAATATTAATAAGTTTAAATACTTCTTTCAAATCTAAAGAATCAAACATAGATTTAAGTAAAAAATGTCCGACATAATAAGATTTAGAAACAGAATCTATCTGTGGAGAAGGATTATGTTTTTGATTTAATCTATCCACTTCAGAATTAAGAAAAGAAACAATATCAGAACCATGTTTTTTAACAATATCATCGGCATAACCATAAGAAATAGTTTTAACACATTTATTTTGTTTAGAAACAGAATCATATTCATTTAAAATAATTTGATAATAATCTCCTTTAGGATAACAGCGTTTTCTCCAAAAATAAGCCATAAGTAAACCTCCATAATATATACCACCCGACCACCTTAATTATATAACACAATAAAAAAAGTTTCAATATTTTTAATTACTATAGTAATTAATTTCTTCTTGAAACTTGTTTATCCTAGATTTTTAAGGTGGTTAATCCCAAAAACGGGATTTTTACAAAAAGTTACTTTGCGTATGTTAAATTATTATATAATTTATTTACATGTTTCATTTTATTACCGATTCATTTGATGCTACAAATAAAATGTAAAAAAGGGTTTTTATTCTTTTTGCTCTTTGCTATAATAATATTGTAGAAAAATCTACGTAAGGCTTTATAAAGTTTATTAGTTTGATATTCTTGCTTGTCAACTAATAAACTTCTGATATTTTTAATAAGCTATAACAAGTTAATTCGCATTATCAGTCGCGAATTTTTAAACAATGACTGAAAATATACAAATAGGAGGGAATAAAATGCCAACATATGGATGGGTTATTCTTTGCGTTGCAGTATTAGTCCTAGGTGGTTTGGTCGGTTATTTTGTATGTCATTATCTAACAAAGAGAAATAATGAAGGTGCTATTGATAAAGCACACAAAATTGTAGATGACGCGCATAAAGAAGCAAATGAAATCATTGATAACGCAGATGCAAAGTCAAAAAAGATTGTAGAATCTGCAGAAGAAAAAGGACAAAGTATTGTTAGACAGCTTAAAGAAGAAGCAAAGAAAGAGATTTATGAAGCAAAAAATAATGCTGAGAAAGAATTAAAAGAAAGAAAGATTGAAATTGCTAATCAAGAAAATCGATTAAATCAACGAGAACAAAATATTGATCGAAGAGATAATGTTTTATTGGCAAAAGAAAATGCTTTAGAAGAAAAGCAAGAAGCATTTATTGAAAAGCAAGCAAAACACGAAGAAGTAGTTAGAAAACAACAAGAAGAGATTAATCTAAAATTCGAAGAGATTAGTTAGAGAAATCAAGAAATTGATA
>JBGVNW010000053.1:0-86956 GCA_045125935.1 Bacilli bacterium
ATATGCAGTCAATTCTACCTTCTTTTTATCACTATCTGTTAACTCCATATTTACGTTGCCTCTTACTAAATCATCTGATACTGTATTTCCATCATCTAATATTCCATGTAATCCATCTGATAAAGCTACATAAAATTTAGTTACTCGTTTTGGTTCAACTTCATATACTCCGTCCCCGTCACTATCTGTTCCGGGAATTGTCGAAACATTTACCCTTACATAACCATTTACGTCTCGATCTCCCCAAGATGATTTTCCTCCTTGATCTAGAAGTACTGGTAAATGGTCTCTTGCTGAATCTGCTGTGTTAATCAAAATATAATAATCCCCATCATCTACAGCCGATGAAACATCTCCCTCACAAGTTAGCCCATCTGCAGTCCACAAATTCCTAGCCGAATTAACATAAGACTTCGCAATATCTACAAATGTATCCTTTCTTGAATTTTCAATCGTTCTAGTTATCGCAGGTATTGCGACCATCATTAAAATACCCATAATGACAATAACCGCAAGTAACTCAACTAGAGTAAATCCCCTATTATTTTTTCTCATCTTCTCAATCCTTTCCTTTGGGTAATATAATAAATCAAACCTCTTATAGCACTTTCTACCTTCAATAAAATTTCACATGCAAAATACAAAGTACATTAGACTTTAACTTTTTCACTTTTACCCATACATTTTCATAAGTATATAATGTTACCTATACATTTATTTTGCATATAATGTATAAAGATTAATATATAAAGTAACAGACTTTATATACACATATACTTACTCTATTTAACCAAAGTATATCATAGATTATTACTTTTTCAATATATACTTTTTAAATAAATAAGAAATATGTAATTTTAGATAATAATTGACTTTTGATAATTAATTTATATTATTAACCGTCAAAAAAATAGTCATAAAAATAATAATTAGGAGGGAATTTTATAATGTCAAAAAAAGGAGAAAATATATATAAAAGAAAAGATAACAGATACGAAGCTAGATATGTAAAAGAAAGAGATGATAAAAACAGAGTATTAAAGTATGGATATGTATATGGTAAAACCTATAAAGAAGCAAAAGTGAAAAAAGAAAGAGCGATGGAAAATATAAATATAGTAAAAATTGAAAGTAAAAGATCAAATGAAAAAATCTTTTCTATTGAAGTTGAAAAATGGATAAATAATAAGATTGATATTAAGGAATCAACATATTATAACTATTATTCAATAGTTTTTTCAAAACTTATTCCTTTCTTTTCTAATATTAAAATTAAAAATATTGATGAAGAATTGGTTTTAAAATTCACAAAAAAATTACAAGAAGAAGGTATTTCTAGTAAAAGAATTAAAGATATATTGTTAGTATTAAAACAATTTTTTAAATATATGAGAGTTGATATTAATATAACTTATCCTAAGCAATTAAAAAATAAAGTAGAAAGTTTATCAGAAGATGATATAAGAACAATTGAAAAATATACTTTATATTCAAACGATATAAAAGAATTTTCTATATTACTAGTTCTTTATACTGGTTTAAGAATTGGAGAAATGTGTGCACTTCAATGGAAAGATATAGATTTTGAAAATAGAATAATGTACATCTCCAAAACTGCAATAAGAGTGAAATCAGAGGATGAAAATAAGTATAAAACAAAAATAATTATTGATACACCAAAAACAGAAACTTCTACTAGAACTGTTCCTATCCATAGTCAATTGATTACATTATTAAAGCGATTTAAAAGAGATGATAACTCTTTTGTACTTACTGGTACAAATGAATGTTTACCTACAAATGTATATTACCATTACTATAAAAAATTTATTAGTAGTTTAAATATTAAAGAATATAATTTTCATGTATTAAGACATACTTTTGCGACTAGGGCATTATTAAATGGAATTGATATTAAGACATTAAGTGAAATACTTGGTCACTCAAATGTTAAGATTACTCTTGATAGATATGTACATATAACTAATGAAGATAAAATATGTCAAATCAATAGACTTCCATTCTTAGAATTAAAACAGTCAAATATCTAGTCATAAAAAAATTAATATATTGAAAATAAAAAGAAACAAAAAATGATATATAAAGTCTGTTACTTTATGCATATATAATATAAAAAGAGTTATTTACCAAATAATTTAGGTTGTAACTCTTTTTTATTTTGTACATAAAGTGACTTTTTTATACATTTAAAATTAAATAAAAAAATAACAAAAAAAGAGTTATTAATCTAACTCTTCTACTTCCTTTAACCAAACATTATAACTAGCGTCACTTGGCATTCTTAAATCTCCTCTAGGAGATAGGCTAATACTACCGACTTTTACTCCGTCTGGTACACAGTTTCTTTTAAATTGTTGTGTAAAGAATCTCTTAACAAATACTTTTAACCATTTCTTTATAGTCTCATCATCAAACTTACCAGCAAATGTCTTTTGCGCTAAAAAGTAAATTTTCTTTGGAGTGGCACCATATCTTAAGAAATGATATAAGAAGAAATCATGTAATACATAAGGCCCAATACTTGATTCAGTTTGTTGTAAAATGTTACCTGCTTTATCTGGAGGTAATAACTCTGGAGAAATTGGTGTATCTAAGATATCTTTTAAAACTTTTTTCTTATTATCATCAGATACATCCGCAACATAATCAACTAAATATCTAACTAAAGTTTTAGGAATTGAACTATTAACAGAATACATACTCATATGATCTCCATTATATGTACACCATCCTAAAGCTAATTCTGATAAATCTCCAGTTCCAATTACAAGCCCATTTTCCATATTCGCAATATCCATTAAAATTTGTGTTCTCTCACGAGCTTGAATATTTTCATAGGTTACACTACGATCATCTTCTGGAAGACCAATGTCCTTCATATGTAAAAGGGCTGCTTCTTTAATACTTACTTCTCTTAAAGTTGCGCCGTATTCATTAACAAATTTGCAGGCATTATTATAAGTTCTACCAGTTGTACCAAAACCAGGCATTGTAACACCAATAATATTTTTCATATCTAGCCCAAGCTTTTTATAAGCTTCAACAATAACTAAAAATGCCAATGTAGAATCAAGTCCACCTGAAATTCCAATTACACATTTAGGATAATTAAGTTGTATTAATCTTCTCGCAAGAGCTGTTGCTTGAATAGTAAATATTTCCTTACATCTTTCAGCACGATGTTCCTTTCCTCTTGGTACAAATGGATATTCCTTATACTCTCTATCAAACTTCTTTGTGTCATTAACTTCTACTTCAATTACACTATAATTATCATTCATAAGTTTACCCATATATGAAGCATTTCTAATACGTTCATTTGCTAATTTATCAACATCAACATCTGCATATATTAAATCACTTTCAATTTTAAAACGTTCATTCTTCTTTAATAAACTACCATTTTCATAAATCATACTTGCTCCACCAAACAATACATCTGATGTTGACTCCATTACTCCACTAGAAGCATATATATAAGCTGACATTGTTTTAGCAGATTGCATACTAACTAAATTATTACGATACTCATTTTTACCAATCATCTCATTACTACTTGATAAGTTAAAAATAATAGTTGCGCCATTAACCGCATGATGATTACTTGGCGGATATACAGTCCATAAATCTTCACAAATTTCTACTCCAAAGCAAATATTCTTCTTATTCTTATCTTTAAATAATAAATTAGTAGAAATAGGAACCATTTGTCCACATAAAGTAACATCAGAAGATAATAAATTTAAACTAGATGCAAACCATCTTTTCTCATAAAACTCAGCATAATTTGGAATATAAGTCTTTGGAATAACTCCAAGTATTTTACCTTTACTAATAACTACACCACAATTAAATAATTGATTATCTACTCTAACTGGCATACCAATTAAAGAAATAATATTTAATTTACTAGTCTCATTCAAGATAACAGCTAATCCTTTTTCTGCCTCATCTAAAAGCTTATCTTGTAAAAACAAATCACCACAAGTATAGCCCGTTAAAGAAAGTTCTGGTGTTGATACAATAGCAACACCGCTACGAGAAGCTTCCTTAATCATTCTTACAATTTCTTTAGCATTACTAATCGGATCCGCTAACACCAATTTATTAACAATACTTCCTACTCTTACAAAACCTAACTCTTTCATAAAATCATCTCCTAAAAAATATTCTAATTAAAATTTACTAATATCACAACTTATTTTTTCAAATACTGCTTACTTCTTTCTATTGTAAGTTGTGACTGACAATCACTTATCTTTCCCATACTAACAAGTTCAAACATCTCATCAATACTACAACTAAAATATTTAACAAATTCATCTTTATCTAGTTGTTGATCACCTACTTTTATACAACCTTCTGCTAAAAAGGCTTGATTGTATGCAGCACTACAACCTTGATCTTGATAAAAACTTCCAAGCCATGTTAACTTTTTAGGAACATATCCTGTCTCTTCAAACAGTTCCCTTTTTGCCGCATCTTCATAGCTTTCGTCTTTATCTACATAACCTGCTGGAAGTTCAACTAAAACTCCTTCACTAGTAAATACTCTTGGTTGTACTATTAATAATACTTCACCATCTTCAGTAACTGGAAGAATGATTGAAGCATTACCATCCTTACCATTCTTAAGAAGTTTTTCTCTTTGTAAAACCTCACCATTATTAAGTTCAATTAAATGTCTTTCTACCGTTAAAAAGCTACCATATTTTTCTAGAAGTTTACTTCTTTTGACTTTTAACTCTTCAATATAACTTTCTAATTCATTAAGCTTTTCTTTTCTCATTTTTTCACCATCATCTTTGGTTTTTCTTGAGGAACTCCTCCACCATGTAAAGCAATAAGTTCATTCTTTAATTCTCTTAATTTATCAGTTAAATCAACATAATACTCATGTGGCATATTAATTCTTGTCACTTCTGGATACATTGTTTCAAACTCTTCTTGGCAATAAGCCTGTTTTTCTTGAAGTGTTGGCTCTTGATATACTAAATTACCATTTTGAAATACCGGAACTTGTAACTGGCGTACATCATAATTTTCAAGTTCTGTTCTTTTCCAAACCTCAGTTGGATGAACTAAAGTAAACTTATCAGTTGCGATTTTTTCATCAGCTAAACTAATCACGTCCCCTAAAGCATAACCAGTAGTCTTATCATAGAAACGATAAACCTTTTTATAACCTGGATTTATTGTTTTAATACTATCATTACTTACTTTAATTCTAGGTTCAGCTTCTCCGTTATTTTCTACCGCCACAAGTTTATAAACTCCACCAACTCTTTCTTTAGGAGCCGCAATATTATCTCCAGCCCCAATTGAATCAATGACAGCTCCTTGATTTAATAAATCACGAATTGTATATTCACTTAATCCATTAGATAAACAAATAGTCGCATCAGTATATCCAGCTTCATTTAACATTCTTCTTGCTTCTTTTGATAAGTAAGCTAAATCTCCACTATCGATTCTAATACCTTTAAATTTATATCCATTTGGTTTTAAATACTCATTCGCCACTCTAATAGCATTTGGTATACCACTTCTTAAAGTATCATAGGTATCAACTAAAAATACACAATTATCAGGATTACTCTTAGCGTATCCTAAAAAAGCATCATACTCACTTTCAGCCTCAGTTACTAAAGAATGAGCCATAGTCCCAAGAACTGGAATCTTATATTTCATACCAGCATATGTATTAGAAGTTCCAACACATCCACCAATATATGCACATTTACTAGCTTCTATTGCTGAATCAATTCCTCTTGCCCTTCTTGCTCCAAACTCCATTACTGGAATACCTTTTGCCTCACTAGTAATTCTCTTCGCAGCTGTTGTTACTAAACTACCATGATTAAAGTTTGTAAGTAATGCTGTTTCTAGAATTTGGGCACTTACCGCATCAGCTTTAACAGTAAGTACAGGTTCATTTGGAAATACTACAGTTCCATCAGGTATTGCATAAACATCACCTTCAAATTTTAAATTACTTAAATAATCTAAAAATTCTTCATTAAATTTACCTAGACTTCTAAGATAGGCAATCTCTTCTTCTCCAAATTTAAAATTTTGAATATATTTAATTGTCTCATCAAGTCCACCACTAATAGTATAACCACCATCAAAGGGATTTTTTCTAAAGAATACATCAAAGTAAACTTGTTCATCCTTTTTCCCTTCATTAAAATAAGTTTGAGCCATTGTTAACTCATAAAAATCTGTCATTAAAGTTTTATTTTCCATATTAATCTCCTTTTCTTATTTACATTTTATTAATATCACAAATTTAAAAAAATTATCTCTTCTTAACTAACTGAATGCCCTGTTGTTCCATAAGTAATTTTGCAGCATCCACATAGTTTTGTCTTACACCTTCTGCATATGTCGCAACAGCATCAGTATGTAAAGTAAATTCAATACCACGGTTATGTTGATCACTAAAGTTTGCATATCCCATTATTCCATTAAAATCACAAATGTCTGTGCAGCAACCAACTACATCAACATTTCTAACATTGGTGGCCTCAGTCGCTACTCTCCTAAAATCAGGGGCTTCCATAAAACTTGTTGAATTCTTTTCAATTACGATTGTGTCATCATCTTCTACAAAAGGAAGTAACTCATCAACAATTTCAGCTTCACTCGTTCCTCTAACACAATGTTCTGTATTACCAAACCTTCTAAATTCACTAGCATTCTTATCATGTGTATCTTTAATAAATACAATTAAAGATCCTTTATTTTTTGCCTCTTTAATAAGCTCGATTTGTCTTGGAATCACTCTTGCTATTTCCTTATCATGTAGCACCCCTTCCCTAACAAATCCATTCACCATATCAACAACAATAAACATGCTTTCATAAACTTCTAAATTTTTAACTTTTCCCATCTTTACCACTCCTCTTATTTACATTTTATTAATAACATAGGCTAAAATTTATACAAGTTATCTCACTTGTTACTAACATTATATTAATAACAAAATAAAATGTCAATATCTTTTTAACATTTTTTTAAAAACATTTTAAAATACAAAAAAATCAAGATAACATTCACCTATTATCTTGACCTTATACATAGCTATTTATTCTGTAATTTTTCTAAATCTTTTAATAAATAATATAAAGCTAATTCTTTTGCAGCTATATTATTTTTTTCTTCTTCTATTTTTCTTTTTAATTCTGCAATTATTTCTTCATCACTTTTTAACATAGCTAACCCCACTCTCTTTATTTCTCTGTCCTTCTAATTCTTTAATTTTATTAATTGTAGCACTTATTTTATTATTAAGTTCTAGAGAAAATTGTTGTAGTTGTTCAAGTTCTCTTCTGTGATATGCAATTTCATCCTCTCGTCTTTTATCTTCAGGAGATTTATAATAATCAGAAAGAACTTCTAATCTTTGAATAGAAGAATTAATAGCACCTTCTCCAATTCTATCCCAACCTGTAAAACGATTCCAAGCCTGTCTCTTATAAGGAAGCGCTAATTGTTCTAATAAATCTTTAATACTTAAGCCTCTTGTACTAACTTCTATCGCAAAAGCTTTAGGTAATCCCATTCTAGACTGCATATCTACTCTATCCGAACTATCTAAATCAAGGTTTGGATTTATTCCTCTAAATTTACAATTAAGAACTCTTATAGTTCCCATTACTTCTAATCTAGCATCTCCACTAAATAATGAATTTAACCGTTCACGATTATCACCCAGTGCCAATAATTGTCCAATACTTACAATACCATTCCTACTTAATTTCTCTATAATTTTTTTATTAAATAGATATTCCATATCAGCTAACTTAATATCACTAAAATCCGTATCCTCTTCATAATCAAGTTCTGTATTAAACTTAACAACATCATAAAACTGAGACCATATCTTTAAACTTGTTTTGACATAACATCTTTCTCGTGGAGAAAGAATAATTTTATTTTCGTACATTTTCTCTACAAACTCAGGTGTAATCATTCTACATGGTATGCTACTTATTAATGATGGTTCCCTCTTCAAAAATTCTAAACACATTTCTGGAGTAAGTTCCGAAGTAGGAACATATTTAAAAGATAAAGGATCAACCGCTAACGCCACTTCATATAATTTCTTTTCGTCATCAGTTGTTTCCACTATAGTACATTTTTTATCTTCTGGAACAGATCTTAAACTTTTACCCCAGGTACTAACAGAAAGTAAACATCTCTCAAGTGTTCTTTGTTCTACAGGTAATTTCGATAAAGCTAATATATGATTAACTAAAGCTTGATTAACGACTTTATCAGTCAAATACTCCTCTGGTATATCACTAATAGCTTCATAAAATCTTGCTGCCATAATCGCATAAATTTCTTCTACCGCAGCACTTCCTGCTTCTCTTTCTACTTTCTTTATATCCATCCATTGTAAATTTTCTTTATAGCTTGTGTTTTCTGCGATAATCTTTAATAATTCTGAAGTATGAAATTTACGAGGCGCATAACAACAAATATCCGGTGCAGTAGCACAAGCAAATTCCCAAAACTCTGGATCATCTCTTAATTCAGGATTCATGATCATCATCTTTCCCTTTACTTCATCATTACGAACATGACCAAAATAATTTTTTGTTCCAGTTTCTTTATTCAATACATAAAGTGGAAAATTCTTTCCTTTCCAAAAATCACTATCAATAAATATTCCATTCATCCACTCATATTTATATTCCATAAAATCATCCCCTAAATTGATTCATATTATAACATAAGTACAAACAAAAAGAAACCCTATCTATGGGTTCCTTTTGTAATAATAAATGATACGCCCTTCTTTTCATTAACAATCTTAATATCATAATTCATTAAATTGAGTGTTTTTTTAACAATCGATAAGCCAAGCCCAAATTCACCTTTGATTCCCTTTCGGAACGGAGTAAAAATTCCTTCAAGAAAATCTTTATCAATATTATCACCGTCATTATATAAAACAAGTTTATTTTGCTTAGCCGTAATTTTTATAGTCGTAGTAGCATATCTCATAAAATTACTAAGTAAATTATCTAAAATTGTTTCCCAGTGTTCTACTGTACCAACAAAGTATGATTTTTTATCAATATCAACTATAAAGTTAATATCTTTTCTATGGAATTTAAACTTTTCTACTTCCGTATTAATTATTTCTTCCATATTAACTGGTACAACTTCAATATTCTTAGTACTTTTAAGATAATCGAGTTTATTTAAATAAAGAAGTGAGTGTACTTTTTGTTCTAATTTAGCAGTTTGTTCTTTAATGATGTTTAGAGCGGTTGCTTCATCTTCTACATCATCTTCAACTGCTTCTATATATGATTTTATAACAGTGAGAGGTGTCTTAAAATCATGTGAAATATTTTGATACATTTGATTACGATATTCTTCTTGATTAATTAAAGAAAGGCGCATATCTTCTATTGCTAATGCGAGTGCTCTAATCTCATCATCAGTTTCAAAATCAACTGTATGATTATAATCAGGATTATCAATATTATCAATCTTACTTTTTAGTTTCTCTATCTTTCTAACTGTAAAAGAGGACCAAGCTGTAAGTATTAAACCAATAAGTAAACAAGTTACTAATACTATTGGAAATATTGCGCCAAGAATAGCATTCTTCGTTTTATTAATATAACTATCATCAGATAAAGCTATTTTCACAATTCTATCACTTTTAATAGTATAGTAATAATAGTTTTTATGATTATATGTAAACTTTCCGTAATTATCTGTAATTTTATCAAGTAAAGTGTTTAAACTATCAACTTCAATAATATCTCTTAAATTATTTGTAGCAGTAGTCTCATTTCCAGATACATAGATATAAGCTATTTCTGTATCTAATATCTTATAATCCATATTACCAGTATTAACTAGTTTTAAAGGCTCGCTCAAATAAACATAAAGATTATTTTCTGCAACGGGTATTATCATTTTAGGTAGTACTAATCCAAGTAAGATAAACAGTAGAATAAAAGCTAATCCAATTAACCAAATTAGTTGTTTACTAAGTTTATTTTCTGAATTTCTCATGATAATCTATACCCATATCCATAAATTGCATTAAGATTTAATTTAGGCATCTTTTTTCTAAGTCTCCTAACTAAATCATCAACAACTCGATCTGATCCAAAATAATCAATTCCCCATACAGCATTTAAAATTTCTTCTCTTGAGAAGCTCTTATCTAAATGCTTTAAGAACACAACTAATAAATCAAATTCTAAAGTTGTAAGTTTAATTTCTTTTCCATTCAAAGATACTAATCTTTTAACTAAATCAATCGAGTAATCACCATAAGTAATAATGTCTGCTACATCTTCTTTATATACTCGCTTGATTATCTTATTAACTCTTAAAACTAATTCTTTAGTTGAATAAGGCTTTGTAATATAATCATCACTTCCTAGTTCAAGACCCAATATTTTATCTAAGTCCTGATCTCTAGCTGATGTAAATATCACTGGAACATTTTCGTCTTTTTCACGAATAGCTTTAATTATATCGTACCCATTAACGTCATCTGCTAACATAATATCAAGTATCCATAAATCTGGGTTTTGATCAATATAACCTATCGCATCTTTACCTTTGGTAAAACAGACAACATTATATTCTGCCTTTTCTAAATAAGCTTTAATAAGTGTCGCAAGATCAACTTCATCTTCTACTAAACAGATAGTATACATTCCTAATCACCACCAATAGTATACCATTAAATTCTAAATTCTTCTATTACCTTATACCTATTCCTCCTTTATATATATAAAGTTAAGTATAATTATCTAATCATCATATTTTTCTTTTATCTTATGTTATTACCTCCTTTACACATTCATCATACCTCCTAAATATAGTCGAAATATCGCACATTTATGGGAAATTATGGGAAAAATGAAAAAACACTAGAATATCTAGCATTTTAATCTGAAATAAATATTATCTCGGCACAACCATTACCAGTATTTTCAATCATAGTTGTTATATCACTGTGTGTAGGCATAGCCAATTTCTATGAATGAAGTGCTGTAATAGGCAACAAAAAAATTCTAGTATAGACTAGAACTTAATTCTTCATACTTTTTAATACATATTCAACATCTTCCCAAGAAGTAACTCTATCTTTAACCTCTGGGTACATATTTTTATCGTCAAATAAAATTGCCTTTATACCATATTTTTTTAAAACTTCATAATTTGCAAAATCATCATCAATCATTACATCAATTTTATTTTTTTCACAAATTCTAGCCTTCTCTTCTTTATATGAATGACTATTATAACCTTTGAAATGAATATCATTCTCTTCTAACCATTCTAAAGTAACATAGTCCACTTTAGTTGAAGAGGGCATAAACTCATCACCTCTAGCAGTGATAATATAAATATCATGTTTTTTCAAGAATTTTTCATACACATCTTTAAAATTATCTTTTAATTCTGCTTCCTTTATAATATTAACGAAATATCTCTTTAAAAATTTTGTTCTCTCACTCTTTCTCATAAATATATCAGCCATCTCTATACCTTCTTCTAAAGCATAAGTTCTAGCCCATTTATTTAAACCTTCTGATGTTTTACAAACTGTATCATCTAAATCCATTCCGATTCGCATATACTACTCCTTTACTTCAAAGTCTCAAGCTTTTCAATCGCCTCTTCAACTGTTGAAACTTCTATTAACTTAATTTTTAGCTTCTTTTCTTTCTTTATTTTAACACATTCTTCATAATTGTCACCACTTGGTACTAAAAATACATCTGCATCTCCTGCTTCAGCCCCCAAAAGTTTATATTTTACTCCACCAATTTCACCAACAGATCCATCCATCTCAATTGTACCAGTACCAGCAATTTTCAATGAATTAGTTAAATCCCCTTCTGTTAATTTATCATAAATTGCGAGTGTTGTTATAAGTCCCGCTGAAGGACCAGACTCATCACTTTCAAATTTCAATTCAATCTCTGGATCCGTCTCATATTTATTTACAACTTGTAAATAAACTCCCATAACAATACGTCCATTTTCATCATGTAACTTAGTTTCAAACACAACCTCTTTACTATCACGAAGCACCTTTATTTTAGCCATCTCTCCAACAGTAAGAGTTTGAATATAACTTTGATATTCTCCCAATGTATCAAACGATTCATCATTAATACTAAGCAATACATCCCCAACTTTAAAAAACGAACCATAATCACTTATAACAGAAATTACATAAATTTTAGTATCGACAACCTCACACTTTTTATCAGCTAATTTATAAGCCCAATAAATAGCAGTACTATTAGCACTCAACAAATCCAAATCACTTCTAAACTCAATATCTTCAATACTTTCAGTTGTATCATATTTATAAAGATCAGCACTTTCTCTATCCCAAGTCGGAATAACATAACTTAATAAATATGGTCCTAAAGTTCCAACCAACTCAGATACATAAGACATATTAAAACTACCATCACTAGCATATTCATCTTCAATCTCAATACGCTCACCAACATCACTTATCCCCCCACCAATAACAATATAATAATTTACTGGATAAAAGAATAATATTAATATGAGTAAACAAGCTATTAAAAACTTATACTCATCCCTAATAAAATCTTTTATTTCATCAAATATATTTTTAATCCTATTTACGACATTATTTTTAACCTTTTTATTCATTATATCACCTTGTTTAATTATAACAAAGAAATGGAGAAATATGAAAAGAAATTATCAAACCCTAACAATTATACTTATAACAACCTTATTAATATCTTATTTATTAAATGCCAATTTAATAGTAAAAAGTATTTTAGACCATACAAATCTCTTTCTCACTAAACTATTCCCCACAAGCTTTATCATTTATATTTTATCATCCATTTTAATTGACTATGGAATTATAAATCTATTATCCAAATTAAAATTAAATGGTAATATTACTTATGTTACTTTAATGAGTTTTATTAGTGGTTTTCCTAGTGGAGCTAAATATACAAAAGAATTATTAGATAAAAATTTAATTTCTGATAAAACAGCCAATTATCTAATAACATATACCAATTTTCCTAATCCAATATTTTTATTAGGACCAATTTCTACAATACTAAATAAAAAATTAGCAATAAAACTATTATTTATAATAATCATAAGTAATTTTATAATTTCTCTTATCTTTAAACCCAAAGAAAAAGACATAGTAAAAACCAAAAATGTACCACCTACCACCATTGCAATCTCCCTGAAAAACGCTACCTATAACGCAATTAAAACATTATTAATTGTTTATAGTACTTCTCTTTTCTTTTACTTAATATCTGTAATTATCACTAAATATTTTACATTTTCACCTCTAAATTATGTAATTCTAAATAGTGTATTTGATCTAACTAAAGGAATATTCTCTACTCCCATAATTTCTGATATTACAACAAGAGCATTAATTATCTTAATATTACTATCGCTAGGAAGTATTTCTATTCATATACAAATAAAAAGTATCATTTCTGATACTTCTATAAAATATAAAAATTATTTATTAGGGCGAATTCTTCAAGTAACAATAGCAATAACTTTATTCTTATTAATTAGAAATAATTGATTGGACATACAATATCAATACCATATCTTGTATCTAAATCTGGATGATAAAAACCAACATAGAAAGTAAACACATCACTATCAGTAGAAACCACAACATTATTTATTCTGAAATCATATATTTTGCATCCCTCTATACCACCAGTACATTTACTACTATCAGTCGCAACATTATTACCATTATATCCATAACCTAAATCAGGTAATTTATATGTTGTATAATCATCTCCTCCAGGAGTACCATAACTAATACTTAAAACATCATCAGAATCATTCAAACAATAAGCCGATGTAGAGTCAAAGCATTCACCAAAATCAGTAGCATAATCAGCACTTACTTCTAAAACCTTTGTAGTACCATCTCGAAAAGTTAATTCAACCTTATAATATTTATCTACTGCCGTATTTAATTGTTCAATAATATTTGCATCAACCAACCCTTTTTTAACTAAATCATCCTGAATTTCTTTAGTTAAAAGATTCTTATATGAAACAATTTTATCACGATCTGATTCAATACTTTGCTTATTCTTATATGCTGTAACGGTACTATACATTGATACAACCAAAACAATCATCAATACAAAGCAAACTAATATTTCAACTGCCGTTAAGCCCTTATTATTAAGTTTTGCTAATCCCATTATTTTTTCACCTCAATTGTAGAATATGCATAATAATCATTACCATCTTTAGTACGATGATATTCAACAGTTACCCTGTATTTTGCTCTATTCAAAGAAACAATTTTATTATAATTTGGTAAAAATGAAAGATAATCAGCTAAATTGTTAGCAAAAATTCCACTTCCATCGCTGCCCTCAGCAGTAGCTTTAAAATTTGTCAAATTAAATGTTGAAATATATATACAAGGTTTACCATCTGCAGAATTACTAGCAACTTCTGTACCATCATCTTTACGTCTAACAATCTCTAATTTTTCAACCAATTTATTACATAAATTTATAGTAGTAACATCTCCACTAATTATATCTGTATTACAATCAAATTGATGATAATAATTATCATGAGTAACATTATAAGCAATCGTATTTGCAGTATCTGCACTACCAAAAGTAACATTATTACTTTGAATTATTTTTTTTATCCAATAAACTCCATATTTTCCATCAATATCATCAAATACTTCTCTTCTCTCATATTCAGCCATTATTGGGTAATAATTACTGTAAATAATCGAGAAAATTGACATTGTAAACACCGCTACAATAAGTGTCTCAACAAGCATAAACCCCTTATTATTCAATTTTTTCTTTTTCATAACTCTCTCCTTGCCATTATCATAAAACTATTATATAATAAAATATAGTAAAATACCATACTAAAAGTAAACAAAAGGGGTTGAAACAATGGTAGAAATGGAAGTAAGAAAAGTAACAAAAGGTGTAGAATCAAATATGGTTGCGTTTGATTTTGAACGTACTCCTATTACGCAGATAGCTGATTATATCATTATAACAGCCTCAAACACAGGAACATCAGATATTCACTTTGATCCACGTGATGATGGCATGATGGTTAGATTTCGTATCGACGGTGATCTACAAGATTATACATACATTCCAAAACTTTATGAAAGAAACTTAACTACTCGTTTAAAGCTTTTGGCAAATATGAATATCACTGAATCACGTCTACCACAAGATGGTGCTATCAAGGGTGAATTTGGTGGAAAATATCTGGATATGCGTGTCTCTTGTCTTCCACTTAATACTGGTGAAAAAATCGTTATTCGTATCTTAGACTATACTCGAAGCTTGCAAGGAATCGACAATCTAGGATTTAATCAAACTAATTTAAAGAAAATTAAACGTATGATGGGAGTTCCAAATGGAATTATTCTTATCACTGGAGCAACTGGTTCCGGAAAGTCAACAACAGTTTATTCTATTCTTCAAGGATTAAATAGACCCGAAATCAACATTATAACTGTTGAAGATCCAATAGAAATGAACATTGAAGGTATGAATCAAGTGCAGGTTAACGCTGAAATTGGTATGACTTTCGCAGCTGCCCTACGTTCTATCTTACGTCAGGACCCAAATGTTATTCTAATCGGAGAAATTCGTGATTCTGAAACAGCCCAAATCGCCGTACGTGCCTCAATAACTGGACACTTAGTTCTATCTACAATCCATACAAACAACTCTCTTGCAACAATTGAACGTTTACTTGATATGGATGTTGAACGTTACTTAATGTCAACTGCCTTAACAGGTATTGTTTCTCAAAGACTTGCAAAGCAACTATGTATGTCTTGCCGTATAGAAAGAGAAACAACAAAATACGAAAAAAAAGTTTTCAAAAAATTTATGAATCGTGATATAGAAAAGCTTTATGATGCGAATCCAAAAGGTTGTGAAAATTGTCGTAAAGGATACAAAGGACGTATCGCAATTCATGAGGTACTAGAACTTGATGATGAAATAAGAAATGCAATTTCAAATCCTAAACTAAAAAAAGAAGAATTATCTAAAATGGTTTACAATGGAAAAACAATTAGTTTACTACAAGATGCCTTAGGTAAAGCCATTTCTGGTCTAACAAGTTTTGAAGAAGTATACAGAGTTATCGAAATGGAAAGTGATCCAGAAGATGACGTTGCATATTTAACAAAATCACTTGATGATGATGAAGAAGAAAAGAAAGAAGTAGAATTAGCAACTGATACTCTTGATGAAGATACTTCAAAGCAAAAAGAAAAAACAGTTCCTATTGTTGAACCATTAAAACAAGGTGAAACTGAAAAGAAACAAGGCACTGATACTACTACTGCTGCAACTACAGCCAACAAAGAAACGCCAAAAATAGGTGCTGACGGTAAAGAAATTCGTGATATAAAAGATATGCTTAAAGAACAAAATGTATCAAATGCAACAGCAACAACATCACCACAACAAGCGCAAGCCTCTACACCACCAGTTACAACATTGACACCTGAGCAACAAAAAGCTCAAGCAACAGCACAAGCACAAATAAATCAACCAACACAAGGAACTTCAACACCTGCTACCCTACCTCAAGTAACAACATTAACACCTGAAGAAGCTAAAGCAAGAGCTGATGCAGAAGCTGCTAAAAAAGCACAAGAAACTTCTACAACTAAAACAACAGCAGATGTTGCACCAACTTTATTAACTGCTGAACAAGCGCAAGCTCAAGCACAAATGGCTAAAGAAAAATATAACAAACAAAAAATAGAAGAAAACGAAAAGAAAATAATTGATTTATTATCAAAACCAGATCAACAAAATGCAAATAAAAAGAAACGATTAGTAATTACTAAACCAAACATTACACCTACTGTAGTTACAAAAATTCAAACAAAAACACAACAACAGCCACAGCAACCACAACAAGTTCAACCATTAAAACAAGAAGAACAAAAACCTCAAGTATTGGTAAAACAAGCTCCACCAACAGTACCACAACCAGAAAAAGATGAAAACCCAATACCAGAACTAAATATTTCAATTAAAACAGATAAAGACAATCATTTAGCTCCAACATTAGATGATTCTCCAATTATCAGTGAAGAAGAAAATGTATTCGATGAAAAAAATAAAGTTGAAGCTGTTGATGTAAATAAAATAAGTAAATCAATCGATCTACAAAAAGATAAAGAATTAATCGATAATCCATTAATTCCTACCGTAAAAGATGATAACAAAAAACAGGCAAGAACTACTCCAGTAATTATCGACACATTTGATACAGAATCAGATCAAAAAAAGGTTCCAGTATTAAATGAAATTAAAAAACAACAAATTGTAAATGAAACATCAACTACTAATACTACAACACCTGAAATTACAAATATAATTGACGAACCATTAATTATAAATACTAAAGAAGTTAAAGATGCTCCTTCTACTACACCAACTGTTCAAAATGAAAATAAACCTGTAGATAATTCAAAAACAACAACATCTGAGGAAAAGACACAATCTGAAAAAGCTAAAGTAAATGATAAATCTATTGATTTAGAAATAGCAAGTGAGCAAAAGTCACAACTTTTAACACCTAAAGAAAATAACAAAATAGATATTAAACCTGAAATTAAACCTCTCAACTTAGAAGAAGATGTGCCAGAACTTTTAATGCCTAATGATGAAACAGATGTTAAACCTGAAATTAAACCTCTCATTGTAGAAACAAAAAACAATGATGAAGCAGATAACAATGATAAAGTTAAAACCACTAGTATAAAAACAATAAATAGCGAGGAAAAGCCCAAACTTTCAGTACCTGAAAATAGTAAAATAACTACAAGTCCTGAAGTTAAAACTTTTGTTCCTGGCATTAATAACGATAATAAGATTAAACCTGAAGCCTCAACAACATCTGATAATAAAGTTAAAATAATAGTTAAACCTGATGGTACTAAAGTATTAGCTAAAACAATTGCTTCCAAAACAGATACTAAAAATTCAACATCAAGCGAAAACGAAAAATTCAAAGTTCTTGTTAAAGCTGATGGTACTAAGGTACTAGTTAGACCTGCAAGTGCTAAAGCTGATACTAAAAATGAAAACGAAAAGGTTAAAGTTCTTGTTAAACCTGATGGTACTAAAGTATTAGTTAAACCTACAAGTGCTAAAATAGATACAAATGGAACTGAAAAAGTTAAAGTTCTTGTTAAACCTGATGGTACCAAAGTATTAGTTAAACCTACTACTTCAAAAATTGAAACATCTACTAAACAAGAGTCTTCAAAAGTAACGTCTAAACCTGAAATTAAAGTTGAAAGTACAACACCAGTAACTACAGTTACTGAAAAGAACGAAAAAAACAAAGATGAAGTAAATGAAAAACTAGAAACACCTAAAGTAGTTGTTCCAAAACAAACACCTGTTAAAGAAATCGTAAAAACTACTCCAACTGTTGAAGTAAAAGAAAAACAAGATGCTCCTAAAATAGTTGTTCCAAAACAAACACCTGTTAAAGAAATCGTAAAAACTACTCCAACTGTTGAGACAAAAGAAAAACAAGAAGCTCCTAAAGTAGTTGTTCCAAAACAGACACCTGTTAAAGAGATTGTAAAAACACCTGCAACAAAAAGTGAAACAAAAACCATAGCTTCTGAAAAATCTGCTACACCAAAAGTAAAACAAGCACCTACTGCAACTGAACAAAATAAGAATTCAGAGAAACAAGAAACACCAACTAAACGTAAAGAAATAAAAGTTGTTCCTACAGCGGTTAAAAAAGCAACCCCAACAAAGAAAGTTGATGTTGAAAAAAGACCAGAGGCAGCCGCAATAAAAACACCTGAGAAAAATGAAGCAAAAACACTAGTAAAACCAGTTGGAGTTACAAAAGCAAAAACTACACAAAAGACAGAAGCAAATATCGAAAAAAAGAAAGCAACTTTAGAAGTTAAAAGTATAACAAGAAAAAATGATTTAAACGAAATAACAGATAGTAAAGAAACCAGCAATAAAACATTCGCAATGCCCGAAGTAATTCAAGATAACAGAAAAGAAGAAATAGCTACAGTTAAAGAAATAAATACATTTGAGCTTCCAGCAATAACAAAAAAAGAGAATTCTACTGCTGATAAAATTAATAAACCCACATCAGAAAAGAAACCTTTTATTACTGAAATGAAACCAGCAGCATTAAACATTCCGAATGCAAAAACTGAAGAAAAGCCTAAAGAAAAAACTACTGAACCACAAACTGAAAAGAAACCTTTTATTACTGAAATGAAAGTTTCTCAAGTTAATAATTCTAAAGTTCAAAATGCTGAAAAAGAATCTACTGAAATGAAAAAAACAACATTTGATCTTCCAAAAGTTGAAAAAAATGATACCAAAGTAACTAATAAGGATTCATCTACTACATTAAAAGAAGAAAAAGAAAGTTCAAAAAAAATTACCAAACCATCAATAAATATTTTTGAAGAACCAATTGATACTACAAATTCAAAAATGAAAAAACCAAAAACTGAACCTGTAGAAAATACTGAAGAATTAGATTTAGATTTAGATATTGATGGAGAACTTTTATCTTTAGGTGAAGATTAAAAAACTACTGCAAAGTAGTTTTTCTTTTGGGCAAAAAAAGAAGAAGAGTTAGAACTCTTCCACCAATCTTAATATTTCATCACTAATATCTTCAATAGATCTAATTTTACCATCTTGAACACATTCTATTTTATCCCAATTATAAAGTTCTGATAATTCAATATATGCCTCTTCTGCATGTTTTAAATGTTCTGGAGACTTTTCCAATTGATCTAAACATTCTCTATTCTTCTTTAACTCACATGAATATTCATAAGGAACATGCAAGAAGATTGTTTTATCAGGCTTTGGTAATTTTAATAACCAATATTCTAATTTATCAATCCATTGATACATATTAAATCTCTCATCTTTATCAAGAATCTTACTGCCTTGATGAGCAAGATTAGACGTTGTATAACGATCAAGTAATACATAATAATCATCTTCTAAATATTTCAAAGCCTTGTCAATATTATATTTGCGATCTGCCGCATAATAAAGACAAGACACATGTGGATCTACATTTGCAGCTCCTTCTGGAAAGAACCCTTCAGATATTTCTGGTTTACCTAAATAAGCCCCGCCTACTACTTTGCCAGTTGGAGTATCATACATTGGAAAACTCAAACTTATACATTTCTTTCCCTTTTCATTTAATCTCTTTTCTAATAACTCTGCTTGTGTCTGTTTACCAGAACAATCAGTTCCTTCAATTACAATTATTTTTCCAGCCATTTTAACATATCCCTTCTATACTCTACCACGAACACTTACTCTAAATGAAAATGCTACAGGTTTACTATTATCAGTATATTCATCACTAACCCATACACGTAATTTAAATGTTTCCTTTGTTAACGAAAGCTTATCACTATATATAACTCTCTCGCCCAACATATCATCCATTTCAAATGAAGATAATACTGGAACTTCTAAATCAGTATATAACGATACACCAGAAGCATCCATTAAATATATTTTCAAATACTTTGAGTCAATCTCACTAACCAACTCATCAATTATAATATCATAGTTAATCTCTTGTGAGAAGTTATTAGAAACAGTAAATTCAAATTCATATCCCTTACTAGCATCAAACTTTCCAACTTCATCACTAATAGGAAAAGCATTAGTTAAATTAACAATGTTATTCGCGTTATCAGTATAACTCAAACTAAGATAACCTGTTGTTATAGAATTAATTTTTTCACCATCAACACTTTCAACAAACACTGCATAGCTAGTGCTAAACAGTAATAAAACTAATATCATTATTCCTAAAATTGAAGTGACAATCTCTCTACTATATTTATTTATATCAGAATTTTTCATAACCGTCACCTCACAACCATAGTTTATCAAAAAAAGCCTTATTCTACAACCAGAAACAAAGAATAAGTGTCTACTGGACACTTATTTCATTGTTTTCATCAAATGGTAATAAAATACATTTACGACTAGCTAAAAAATCACATAAATGTACAAAATTTTGATACTTAGTTTTTGGCTTTTCTAATACTTCTACTCCATTATAATCAGTAGTCCAAACTCCCATATGAGTCTTAATCGCATCACAAATAAATTCAATCTCTTCTACCTCAAGCCCTAACACTTCTTCATTATCCATAATATAATCAGCCATTAATAAAGGATGATCAAACCTTGTATACTTCTCCTTAGGCATACCAGACTTTAACCCATCATGTAATATTAATGCCATAATCATCATATCTTTTTCATCATCAGTATATTTATCTCCTGTAGAAGGATCACTTAAAATCTCAACTGCAATTCTAACTGCTCCTTTAGTATGACGTAAAAGTCCACCTTCTCCCGCAGCATATGCTGGATGATATTTACCAGTTGAAGCTGCCGGAACTTCAAAGAAGTAATCAGGCAATAACTTTACCATCTCTTGACATGCATTTCTAATACGACTATTTTTTATATATTCAATTTCCGTTTTTAACTTTAATACTTTATCCATCTACTTCACCTTCTAAAAATTTAACAATAATTTCATTACTTATATAAAAGTTATCCGGATTAATCCAAATATGTTCTAAATTTTCCATAACAAATTTATTATTAATTAAATTACTATAATTATAACATTTATCAATAGTTTTGCCATATAATTTTCTAAATTTTTCTTTAGAAATTCCATAAACAGTCCGAAGTCCCAACATAATTTCATATTCCATCATATCGTGCATATTAAGAATATCACAACTACTTATTCTATCCCCCAAACAATATTTATTAATTGACCGAGTATTACTAATTCTTCTATTTCCAATATAACTACTAGCACCCATACCAAAACCATAATATTCTTCATTTTTCCAATAAACTAAATTATGTTTAGATTCATATCCATCTTTAGAAAAATTACTAATTTCATAATGTTTAAAATTATTCTTGCTTAAATATTCTCTTATAAATTTATACATTTCATAATCTAAGTCTTCATCAATATTTTGACACCCATTAATACTTAATACAGTATTATCCTCAATTATTAATGAATAAGTAGATATATGTTTAACATTCAAACTACATATAAAATCCAAGTCTTCTTTTAATATACTTAAATCTTCTCCAGGTAAGGCATACATTAAATCTACATTAATATTATCAAGACCGATCTTATTAGAATAATCTATAATATTAATTACCTGTTTCTTATCTAAATCTCTATTTAAAAACTTAAGTAATTTTTCATTAGTAGTTTCAATTCCAAAACTAAGTCGATTAACACCATATTTTTTATATAAATCAAGTTTTTCATAACTAGTACTATCAAAGTTACCTTCAATAGTAAATTCACAAGCCTCACTTTTTTTCACAACGTTAAGTATTTGAAATAGTCTTTCTAACTTATCATAACTTAAACAACTAGGTGTCCCACCACCTATATAAATTGTTTCTATTACTTCTCCATGATAAGTATCTAAGATTTCTTTTTCTAAAGCCTCTAAATATTTATCAATAAATTTATCAGTATAAAGTAACTTACAAAAGTCACAATAAGAACATATTTTATTACAAAAAGGAATGTGAATATATAAAGCTCTAACATTACTCTTCATATTACCACATCCTTATTTTCTACCACATCTAGTTCTCTTATTCTTACCATATTGTTCAGTAACAAGAGCATGCAAATCATCACCTAAAATATCAGGAGTAAAACTATTATAAAGAGTTGTCTTACTTACTCCAGCTACCTCCCTTAAGTTTTCTAAAGTAGAACCATCCTCAACCATTTGTTTAGCTAAATCAGTCATTTCTGCATCTGAAATCTTTTTGTGTCCTTTATGTCCGTAAGTAGACTTTCCAGCAATCCATCTCTCAGCTTTAACATCATCAACTTTTTTCTGCATTTCAGGACTTAGCTTTTCACGAAACTGACCACTTAATGCCCTAACAACAGTTGCCTTAGAATATCCATGTTTCTCTGCTAATGCAAGCATTGTCAATCCTGGAGTATTAATATATTCTAAAGCTATGAAATGTAATTCATCATTATCTATTGCCATACTACTACTCACCATCCATACATAAAACACTCATAAATGCTTCTTGTGGAAGTTCAACACTACCAATTTGTTTCATACGTTTTTTACCTTCTTTTTGCTTTTCAAGAAGTTTTCTCTTACGTGTTACATCTCCTCCATAGCACTTAGCCAATACATCCTTACGAAGAGCTTTAACTGTACTACGCGCAATAACATGATTACCTAAAGCAGCTTGAATTGGAACTTCAAATAATTGTCTAGGAATAGACTCTTTCAACTTTTCAACTACTCCTCTACCCCTACGATAAGCAAAATCCTTATGAACAATAACGCTTAAAGCATCAACTACATCCCCATTAAGTAAAATATCCATCTTTACTAAATCACTCATCTTATAGCCAATAATCTCATAATCAAATGAAGCATATCCTTTAGTATAAGACTTTAATTTATCAAAGAAATCATATACTATTTCTGATAAAGGTAATTCATAATGAATATTAACACGAGTAGTATCAATATATTCCATATTTAAATAAATACCACGTTTATCCTGACAAAGTTTCATAATTGAACCAATATATTCTTTTGGTGTAAATATATTAGTTTTAATATATGGTTCTCTAACTTCTCTAATTTTACTTTTATCTGGTAACTTATTAGGGGCATCAACCATAATAACTTCCCCATTAGTTAATACTACTTCATATACAACTGATGGTGCAGTCATAATTAGATCAATATTAAATTCACGAGTAACACGTTCTTTAATAATATCCATATGTAAAAGTCCTAAGAAACCACATCTAAAACCAAAACCTAAAGCACTAGAAGTTTCAGGTTCAAAAACAAGTGAGGCATCATTTAATTTAAGTTTTTCTAATGCTTCACGTAAATCTTCAAACTTAGAAGTATCTATTGGATAAACTCCACAGAATACCATTGATTTCATTGGTTTATATCCAGAAAGTGGTTTATCTGCCGGATTAGAATCCAATGTAATAGTATCACCTACTTTTACATCGGAAATATTCTTAATACTAGCACTAATAAATCCAACTTCTCCTGCTACAAGTTCTCTTCTTTTAACCTCTTTTGGAGTAGATGTATTAATCGATAAAACTTCATATGTAGCACCAGTTTCCATCATCCTAATGATATCTCCTACTTTAATTTTACCATTAACAACTCTCATAGATACAACTATTCCTTTGTATGGATCAAAGATACTATCAAAGATTAATCCCTGAAGTGGTTTATTAATATCCCCTTTAGGCGAAGGTACTTTTTCAATAACCTTTTCCACTAAGTCTTTAATTCCCGTTCCATTCTTCGCACTAGTTAAAACAATATCTTCTTTATCAAAACCAAGCATTTCTAACTCTTCAGTAACTCGTTCTATATCTGCTGATGGTAAATCAATCTTATTAATAACAGGAATAATTGCTAAATTATTATCAAGTGCTAAATATAGATTTGCTAGTGTCTGAGCTTCAATTCCTTGAGCTGCATCAACTACTAATATAGCCCCTTCACATGCCGCTAAACTACGCGAAACTTCATAAGAAAAGTCTACATGTCCAGGAGTATCAATTAAATGTAAATTATATTCTTCACCTTTATAATTATAAGTTAATTGTACTGCATTTAATTTAATTGTAATACCGCGTTCTCTTTCTAAGTCCATTGAATCTAACATTTGATCTTTTAATTCACGCTTTTCAATAGCACCTGTAACTTCAAGTATTCGATCGGCTAGTGTACTTTTACCGTGATCAATATGTGCTATAATACAAAAATTTCTAATATTATCCTGTTTCATAAAGTCCCTCCAGTAAAAATAATTATATCAAAAAACAAAAAGAAATAACACTAAAATGTGCTATTTCCTACTCTTTCCCGATAAATTTAACTACTGCTAAATTATCAAAATCAATTTTTTCTAAAATATTATTCATATCTTTAACATTTAATGCTCTAATCATATCAACTTTATCAGGAATAACCCTCTTATAATTAAGAATATCATCATACATATTAGACTCAACTGAATCGACATAATCAGCCATTTTTACTTCATTAGCAATCCATACCTTTTTCATTCTTGTAAAAGCATCTTCATCAATTGAAATATTCTTTAGTTCACTCTTAATCTCACTAATTAATTCATCAGGATCATTAGTAGATGCAAGTATTAAAAATGTTCTAAATCCAGTAATCGCTTCCCATTCAGAATAAAAATTATTTAAGATTTTTTTATTACGTACTCTTTCTCTAAATTCAGAAGAAGATCCAAAACATAAAGTTGTTAACATCTCTAAATATAAATCAAGAGTTAAATCATCATAATTACTTAATTCTTCTGTAGAAACTTTTAATCCCATACCAATTTTAGGTACTTTAATAGCAAGATTAACAGTTTGCTCTTTAATATTAACTTCTTTTGGCTCTACTATTTCTCTTACAATTGGTTTTTCTTTATTTTCATGGCTTTCTAACATTTCATGTACTATTTTACTGGCTTCAAACCTATCAAAGTTACCAACCATAAGTAAAAACATATTATTTGGACTATAAAAATTATCATAACAAGTATATAAATCCTCTTTTGTAATTTTCATAATCTCATCTACTGTACCTCCAATATCTACTCTTCTTGGATGTACTTTATAAATTGCTTCTCTTAATTTAGTTTCACATTGCCAATCAGGCATATCTTCATACATTTTTAACTCTTCAGCAATAATACCTTTTTCTTTTTCAACATTTTCATCTGTATAATATGGTTCATTTACATATTTTAATAAAAATCTTAAGTTATCTTCAAAATTCTTAGTTCCATAGAAAATATACTGAGTACTATCAAATGATGTTGAAGCATTTGCCCCTGTACCACTTTCAGAAAAGTAACTAAATGGATCTACACCATCTTCTTGTTCAAACATTTTATGTTCCAAGAAATGAGCAATTCCATCTGGTACTTTTATTTCTTTGTCTGTTCCTGCAGGAATAAAAGTAGTTGTCTCAGATCCATATCTTGTAGCATAACTTACAAAATAATTTTTCTTATCTTTAAATGGTACATAAATAACTTCAAGTCCATTATCTAAAGTTTCAACATAACTACTTAAATCTAATCCTTTTAATTTAATTTCCTTCATCTTTTACACCCTCCAACAAGAAGATTGTATCAATACTAACTCTTTTCGCTACTTTAATTATTTCTTCCTTAGTAACTTTATTCATCTTTTCACGTTTTACATCAATAGTATCAGTACCAATAAGTTCTGTCATTAAATAATTATTAATTATTTTATATTCGCTTTCTTCTAACTCTTCTAAAGCTGTATTGTAGTATTCTTTAGCCATGTTAATATCACGTTCAGTAAAATTACCCTTACACATATCATCTAAACATTTCTTAACTAATGAAACACATTTCTCATAACTATCTTTATCAATACCAGCTCTAACTAATATTAAATTGTCTAATTTATTAGGAATAGAACGAATAGTATAACATAATGAATTTTCTTCTCTAACTACTTTAAATAATTTTGAATCAGAACTTCCTCCAAATATAACATTAAATAATGATAATGGATAATTTCTTTCATAATCACTTAAACCATTTACTCTAAAAGCCATCGCAAGTTTAGATTGTGATCCTTCTATTTCCTCACTACCAGATTTTACTTTACTTCTAACTTCCTTTTCTTCAAGTAAATATGGTACTTTTTGTTTCTTTAATGTATTAATATTCATATTTTTCTTAATTAAATCAGTAACTTCATCCTCATTAATTTCACCAATTACAAAGATATCTACTAAATCACTTTTTAGCATATCTAAATAATGTTCATATAAATTTTCTACATTAATATTATCTAAATCTTCTAAATATCCCATCATTCTATAAGAACAAGGAGAATCTTTATCAAATAATTCAAACATCTTAACTAAGCTATAATTTGATGTATTTTCTTTAATAGACTCTAAAGCACTACGACAAGTAGTTTTAACTATATCAAGTTTTTCTTCATCAAATTTATTTTCTTCTACATCAGGATTAAATATAATTTCTCCTAAAAATTCAACCGCATCCTTAAAATTACCTTTCTCGGTATACTTGTCATTTAATACAGATAAATAAAAATCTGTATTAATATAATTACCCAATCTAGTATTACTAGTCTGTAAGTCAGCCGCATACAAATCTTGTGCTTTAATAGTAAGAGCTCTTTTACTATTATATTTTTTACTAGATTGCATAAACATATTACTTAGAATATTTCTAGCCGTAATCATCTCTTTTTTTATCGGACTACGAAAAGAAACTCTAATCATTATTGTTTTAAACTTATCTGTATTAATCAAATGTAATTTATAAGCTCCTAAATCCTTTCTTGTATATTTCATAATCCACCTCATATTTTCTATTATATTCAATTTTTTAATTTTTATTAATAGTTGCTTCTAGTGCTAAAGTTATCATTTCATTTAATGAGTTTTGTCTTTCTTCACTAGTTAAACTACGTTTATCATGTTTAGAATCAACTACTGTCAATAAACAAGTTGCTTCCTTATTTAATTTATAAGCTAAATAGAAAAGTCCAAATGCCTCCATTTCACTTGCTAGATAATCATCATCTGGAAAATTACTCATAAATTTATCATGATCAACATACGGATCAAACACATCACTAGTAATTATTTTACCATATTTTAAAGAACACCCTAATTCTTTAGCTTTTAAAATAATTTTTTTGTTTAAACTAGCAGTAGATGCATATTCTTTATCAGTATCTCCATCAAATAGTAATGGAAATGTATTTACTGAATAAGCTGACTTTGCCAAAACAACATCAAGTAGTTTAACATCAGGATGAACAGTACCACAAGTACCTATTCTTATAATTGTTTTTACATCATAAAACTTATATAATTCATATGCATAAATTCCAACGCTAGGAATTCCCATACCTGATGCAAAAACAGTAATCCTAGTACCTTTATAATACCCAGTATAGCCATAAATATTTCTAACAGCGTTAACTAATTTATAATCATCTAAAAAGGTCTCTGCTATATACTTAGCTCGTAATGGATCTCCTGGCATTAATACTATTTCCGCGATATCTTCTTTCTTACTTTCAATATGTGCCGTCATATTTTACCTTCCTTCTAATAATATTTAGTCAAAATTATCTGAACTCTAATAAGATTATAACATATCTCATAAAAAGAAGTAACTATTTTGCAAGTTACTTACAAAACAAATATCAAAATAAATATACTTATGAATTATAAGTAAGTAAAAGATGTAGTTAATATTCATCAACTACATCTCCATTAGCACTATCATCAAATTGAACTAATACTTCTCGTGGCTTAGAACCATTTTGTGGACCAATAATTCCTCTTTCTTCTAATAAATCAACTATTCGAGCCGCTCTATTATATCCAAGCTTAAATTTTCTCTGTAACAGTGAAGCACTAGCTTTTTGAGTTTGAATAACAAATTGAACTATATCATTATACAACGGATCATCATCATCCACTGTACCATCACTATCTGCCAGACCACTACTTGAAGTACTAGTATCAACTGCTTCTAAATTTAACAATGAATCATCGTATTGAGCTTTTTGCTGTTCAACAGTAAAATCAATAATTCTTTTTATTTCATCATCATTAATAAATGAACCTTGAATACGTGTTGGTGTATTCATTCCAATTGGTAAGAATAACATATCTCCTTTACCAAGTAATTTCTCTGCTCCAATTTGATCCAAGATTGTACGTGAATCAATTCCAGATCCTACCGCAAATGAAATACGAGATGGAATATTAGCTTTAATTAAACCAGTAATAACTTCTGTTGATGGTCTTTGAGTTGCAACAATTAAATGCATACCAGCAGCACGAGCCTTTTGTGTAATACGTAAAATCGAATCTTCAACCTCTTTTGCTGCTACCATCATCAAATCAGCCAACTCGTCAATAATAATAACAATATATGGCAGCTTTTGTTTTTTAGCATCCTCACCATGCTCATTATTCCATTTATCTACATAAGCATTATATGTCTCAATACTCTTAGTTCCAGAATCACTAAACGTCTGATAACGTCTTTCCATCTCATTAACCATTTTAGTAAGCGCCACTGCTGCTTTTTTAGGATCTGAAACAACAGGACATAATAAATGTGGTATTCCATTATAAACAGATAATTCAACGACCTTAGGATCAACCATAACCATTTTAACCTCATCAGGTCTAGCTCGCATAAGAATTGAACAAATAATTCCATTAACACAGACTGATTTACCAGAACCAGTAGTACCAGCAATCAACATATGAGGCATCTTATTAATTTCACAAACACCAATTTCACCCATAATACTTTTTCCAAGTGGTACCATTAATTTCTTTTCAGGTGCATTTTGCATTAACTTACTACTAATAATTTCATAGAAACTAACAGAAGTTGCAACTTCATTAGCAAACTCTATACCAACTGTGTTTTTGCCAGGAATAGGAGCTTGAATTTTAACATCTTTCTTCGCAAGAGCAAGAGCAATCTCACGATCAATTGATGTAATTTTATTAACACGAGTACCAGAAGCTATTTCTAATTCGTATTGCGCAACGGTTGGTCCAATATGTACCTCTACCACTTTACCAACAATTTTAAAGTCACGAAGTACCCTCTCAAGAATTTCAATATTTTTTTCAATCACTGCTCCATCTGTTTCTGTAGCCTTTTTCTTAGGTTTATCCAAAAGACTAAGTGGCGGTAATTGATATTTATGATTAACAACAACTTCCTTCTTTTCAGGAGCTGGAACGTATTTTTCTTCCTTTTCCTCTTTATCAGAAATCTTATTCAACTGATCAATACTTGTAATCTTAATTCTATTATCAGCCTTTGGAGTCTCCTCTTCAGCATCTGTACTACTATCATTAATAATAACAGAAGATTTTTTCTCTTTATCTTCCCTCTTATGAATTCTTTTTTCTTTCTCAGATTCGTATTTATTTCTAACATAATCTAAAATTGAGAATCCTGTAAATAAAGAAACTCCTGCTACCATTAATACCCATGATATTATTTGCATTCCAGTATAAGAAAATAATTTAACAAACAAAGTAGAAATCAAACATCCAATTAAACCTCCACCTACTGCTAACCAACTTTCTAAACTTCCATTATGCATAATACTATTAAATGCTGTTGCCAACTGATTCATTGTCTCTTGAAAAATCGCTGCAACATTACTATCATTTTCTACAACAAAATTTTTATGCATAAGAGTCAACAAACCTATCGCAAATATATATAATCCAATCATCTTAGTCGAAAAGAATTCTGGAGATTTTCTTTTTAGCAAATAATAACCGCCAACAATTAATAACGCTAATAAAAATACCATGTATAAAGAACCAACTAGATATACACCAAACGAAGTAAATAATCTCCCAACTGGACCATATCCACCAATTCCTAATATTCCAATAAGAATCAAAACTATACCACGTAATTCCGCACCATAACTAAATTCTTTTTTCTCTTCTTTTTTCTTTTTCTTCTTTTTTGCCATAATGATACTCCTAATCACTCATTCTATACATATTTATTATACAACAAATTAAATAATACTACATACAAAATCTGCAAACTTTACAAAAAAAAAGAGCATCTACGCTCTTGATACATATTTACCATCACTAGTTGAAACAATGATAGTTTCTCCTTCTTCAATAAATAAAGGAACTCTAACATTCATACCAGTTTCTACTTCAGCATCTTTTAATGCATTGTTAGTAGTATTTCCTTTTACAGCAGGTTCAGTATGTGTAACAACTAATTCCACCTTATCTGGTAAATCAATTCCTAAAACTTCACCTTCAAACATAGTAATATATACTTCTAAATTTTCCTTTAAGAATTTAGCACCCTCACCAACTGTTTCCTTGCTTAATTCTAATTGTTCATAAGTATCCATATTCATGAAGTAATAAACATCACTCATAGTATATAAATATTGCATCAATTGTTTTTCAATTCTTGCTGTAGCAACCTTAATACCAGCATTGAATGTTTGTTCAAAAATAGCTCCAGTTCTTAAATTTTTTAATTTAGCCTTTACAATTGCAGCACCTTTACCAGGTTTTACATGTTCAGTATTCATAACTACATAAATATTACCTTCAAATTCGATTGTAATACCATTTTTTAAATCATTTGTATTGATCATCTAATTCACCTCCTAATCGTGTCTTTTATTATTAGTTTTTCTTGTTTTTTGATACACTTTTCCTCGTTTTACATTACCATTACTAGAATTTTTCAAATTAAAATGAGTAACAGGAGGAACAGTACCAGTTTGTTGGCTAGCCTGAAGCTCAATTAACTCATTCAAATCAGCACCAGGAGAAGTTAAAGCTTTAATTGCGTCATTTTTCATAATTAACTCCTATTATTTTTTCTCCTTATGTACAGTATGTTTTCTACATCTAGGACAGTATCTATTTAATTCAAGACGGTCTGTTTTCTTTACATTTCTCTCTACTCTGTAATTTTCTTCTTTACATTCAGTACAAATTAGAGTCTTATTTTGTCTATTTCCTACTTTAGCCATTGTCTATCCCTCCTTACGTCTATAGGTATTATACCAAACTTTTATAAAAATGCAAAAGTTTTTTCATAAATATCGAAATATTTCAAAAAAAAGACGAGATTTCCCATCTCAATTAACTTTTTTCTTAATATCAACAACACTAGGTAACCATTCATCACAAGTATTATATGAAAAATCATCTCTACCATAATTAGGATTTTTGATTATTTTAGGGCTTCTATTTCTACCATCTGAATAAAAAGACTTATAATAACCATAAAGATATTTAGGATTAAAATAAGCACCTCTCTCACCCATTTTCCACATCGGAGAACAAACCTCATTTCGTGGAATTCTTATAATTATCGCATTAACATCACTATCTTCATAATATTGATATTGTAAAAACGAATAAAAATCTAATCCATCTTCCTTAAATCTAACTGTTCTATTAATTTTAGGACCATGTATACACATCAATCCTGTTGTAAACCTAGAATTTTCTATTACATAATTCGGATGAAGCGATCCATGAATACCTATAACATAATTATCATCATAGTAAAGTTTTTCCATATCTTTACCAAAAGTCACCGGAAGCTTAGCTTCCGCAATCTCATTTATCATTGTGACTTTTTTAGAACGAAAAACATTTCTAAGTCCCTCATAACTTACTTCATTTTTATCTAACAAATTACAAACTATTTGAATAGTCTTATCAATTGGAAACTGATAATAATTACTATCAAAAGATTCTCTTAATTTTTTTATCTCACTACTAACAATAGCTAATTTATTAGAAGCCTCCTCAGAAACTACCTTAATATACAAAGCATCTAATAAATTTAAAAATTGTTCTTTATTTAATACCTCTTCCATATAATCAAATCCCATACATTTCATAATATTTATTTGTAACCGCCTTAGTAATTCTAAGCGTTACTAAACTCGCAAAATCCGTTGATGAATTTGGATGTGATGAATTTGGCGAAGTAACTACAATTGACATTTTAGGATTATTAGCAGGAAGATATCCAACAAACGAACTTGTAATTGTCTCTGTATCTATAACCCCATCATTATCTGTATCAATAAAACTTTGCGATGTTCCAGTCTTTCCAGCCGCATCTAATTTATCATCAATATATCCTCGTCCATATCCATCAGACATATGCATAACTGCATAAAAACCCTCTTTTACTCTATTTAAGTGTTCCTCACTAACATCAACAGTATTTAAAAATTTCTTTTCTACACTAAACAACAATTTCCCTATTTCATCACTATCAGTAGCCTTATGAACTTCTTTTAATAAATGTGGAGCTATTCTACTACCACCATTCGCAATAGTTGAAACATACTGTGATAATTGAACTGGAGTATATGTCTCATACTGTCCCATAACAAAATCAAGTAAATTTCCCGCACTTTTATCTAAAGAAGTATAACCACTACTTTCAACTGGTAAATCTATTTCTGTCTTAACACCCAAACCAAATGCATGATACATATTTCGATAAGTATCAAAAGCTTTTTGGTTAAAATTAAGTTTCATCCCCCTAGAATACTCTTGTCCATTAACTCGAATAGCTGTTTTAAATTGATAAACATTACTACTCTTAGCCATCGCTGTAATATCATCAATATTACCCAAAGTAACATAAGAACATTTCTCAGGTGCTCCAGCTACTTTAACACACTCATCAACTAAATATTCACCCATCTGAATAACTCCCGTATCATAACCAACAAGCATCGATGCACCCTTCACAACAGATCCAGGAGTAATTGGACTAATTAACATATTAGTAACATTATCAACTATTTTACCATTAACTATTTTCTTAGATGCCATAGCCAATATTTCACCAGTATTAGGATCCTGAATAATTACACTAGAATGATCATAATACTCAGTATTTGGTTCACTCTTCGCACGTAACATTTGTTCTTCAATAATCTTTTCTACTTCAATTTGTAAATTAATATCAATCGATAAAACTATATCATTACCACGACTACCTTCATCAATAAGTTTTAACTCATGTGAATTAACAACTTCATACACAGCCTTTTCCCCACGTAAATACTCTTCATACTGTTTTTCTATATAACTAAGACCAACTCTTTCATTTAAAGAATATCCAAGTTCTAAATAATAATCCTTCTCTTCTGCAGGAACTCCTTGACTAGAACTAGAAACAGTTCCAAGAATCGATTTTAAAGTATCACCATATGGATAAATTCTCTCCCAATCAACTCGAGTATTAAAACCAGCTAACTTTTCATTATTTTCCGATATATAAGCAAACTCCCTATCCGTAACATCACTCTTTATTGTTTTCTCTTCATATGTATATCCTCTATTCATTAAATAAAATAGATAGGCCGCTTCTAAATCTTCATCAGTAAATTCTTCCAACTCTTCAGAAGTAATTCTTTCAATTTTCAACTCTTCAATATCTTGATTAGTCATCTTACGTTCTTCAACTAATTTTCTTTCTTTACTAGTAATTTTCTTATTACAAAGATCAGGATATTTTGCTAAATAAAATTCCTTCTTAGAACGCAAAGTAAGCTTATTAACACTAAGCTCCAAATGAGGTGCTACTTCATATGCTAATTCAATCATTTCTGCATTAGTCACATTTTTCTCTTTCTTATATACAATTGTATTTATTGCCTTATTATCAACAATAATATTATAATTACGATCATATATTCTTCCTCTCGGAGAACTATTCAAAGTGACTTGATTAGAAGTAAGTGACAATAAATCAGAACTATTTTTTTCATAATCAAGCACCATAACAGAAAATAACTTCATTCCTAAAATACAAAACAAACAAATAATAACTACTATAAAAACATTAAATCTGTTATTTACTACTTTATCATAATTAATATTTTTCTTATATTTTCGCATCTTTTTATCTCCTCTTTATTAGTTTATCACATAATTAAAAACTTATTTCATATATTTTTTTAGAGGTGATATTATCTATAAAGAATTAGCAAAAAAATACATAGAAATTCTGACTCCTGATAATGTTAAGAATTATGCTAAGACACAAAATGTCATTTTAACTGATCAAGAAGCTAAAATAATCTATGATTTTATTAAAACATATTATAATGAACTTTTAGAGAAAAAAACTAGTGCATTCAAATATTTAAAGTTAAAATTAAACCCTAATATTTACAATAAAGCATTAGAATTATATGACGAATATGCCGCTAAGTATCTTTGACATAAATATAAAGGTATGATATCATAAATATGCCAAGGAAACTTGTAAATTAAAAAGGGAATATTCAGTTACCCAATATTGAATATCTACCCAGTATTTTAATGTTAGACATTTAATTATTAAAGATTAAATGTCTATTTTTTTACCATAATTACCAACACAATAAGAAGTAATAAAATGATCGAAGTAAGTCTAAGAAATTCTATTATAAAAATTCTTTTCTTCATTCTATAACCTCCCATCTCTTCAAAATTAATGGTAGATATAAAACTAATATCCCCTACACAAAGTATACTACTAATTTACATTAGTTACAATATAGAAATGGAAAATTTTGCCAAAAGACATTTACTTAAAAATAACTTTTCTTCCTTTCCTGGTTCCCCCAATAAAACCATTTTTCATACATAAAAATACACTTTCTTTATAAATAAAGAAAAACAGACTACGCCTGTTTAACTATTTTATCAAGTAATTCGCTATCAAATTTTTTATTTCTAATCATTTCAATTTCATATTTATATGGAGCAAATTCCTTTTCAACATAAGGTGTTTCCAAGATTTTAGGTACATCTTCAAGTCTTTCATTATAAATAACATTAATTAATGTATCAAAGCCAATCTTACCAAACCCAAAATTTTCATGACGATCTTTATGCGTACCATTTTCATTTTTACTATCATTTACATGCACACAATATATTTTATTAATCCCAATAATTTTGTTAAATTCATCTAAAAATTTATCAAAATTACTTATATCATATCCTGCATCACTTAAATGACAAGTATCTAAACATACACCAATATGTTCTTTATCATCAACCATATCAATAATTGCTTTAATCTCTTCTAATTTTGATCCAATCTCACTACCCTTACCAGCCATTGTTTCTAAAAGAATAGTAACATCATAATTTCCAAGTATCATATTAAGACCTTTCGCAATATTATTAATTCCATTTTCTACTCCTAATCCCACGTGACTGCCAGGATGAAGAACCATATATTTAATACCAAGTAAACTACAACGTTCTACCTCTTCTTGTAAAAAACGCACTGAAAATTTAAACTTATCAGGATCTGTATCATTTGCTAAATTTATAATATAAGGGGCATGTACAATAACTTTAGAATAATCAATACCCTCACTCTTCATAACATTCATTGCTTCTAACGTAAGACCATCCTCAATTGGATATCTACTAGTGTTTTGTGGAGCTCCTGTATAAAACATAAAAGTATTTGCTCCATAACTTAAAGCCTCATTTAAACTTCCAAGTAATTGACTATCTTTTTTAAAACCAACATGACTACCAATAATTAACATATCATTACCTCCAAAACAAGTATAGCAAAAAGAAAAGCAAAAAAAAAGACTTGAACAAGTCAAGTCCTTAAATATCTAATTTATCAAATTAGCTTTCGATACAAGTTGTAATAGTAGTATCAGTTAAAGGTGCTACAATATCTGCTTGTTTACTATCATTAGCAGCATCTAAATCCATAAGAACGTCTCCTCTTTTTAAAGAGTCTGATGTCTTAGCAGTTGTATCTGCTGGATCATAAACACCATGTGTTCCATCTGATAATGCTACATAAAATTTAGTAATACGTTTAGTTTCTGTACCAGTTGAATCTGTACTGATATTAACTCTAACATATCCTGATACATCACGGTTACCCCAAGATGACTTACCACCTTGATCAACTAAAACTGGATAAGTAGTACTTGTTGTATCGATTAAGATATAATAATCTCCATTATCTGTTGCTGACGAAACAGTATTACTGCTTCCGCAAGATAATCCATCAGCTGTCCATAATGTTCTAGCTGCATTTGCATATGATTTAGCAATATCAATAAATGTATCCTTTCTTGAATTTTCAATAGTTCTAGTTACTGAAGGAATAGCAACCATCATTAAGATACCCATGATTACGATAACTGCAAGTAACTCAACCAACGTAAAACCTTTACTGTTGATTTTTTTCATTTTTTCACTCTCTCTTTCTATTTTTCTTATGATTTAATATTAGCATAATCATTTTCATTTTGCAATAGTCAAAATAAAAATTAATTATTTTAAAAATTTATTTTACACAAATTACTTAAAAATTACTTATTTTAATAGAATAAAAGTGTAAAGTATTATTCTGATGCATAAATATGAACAATTCCACCAGTACACTCAACTGGAGTTGTGCCAATTAATCCTGCCACAGTATTAGCATACGCAGTATTTGTTGCTACTGTAGTTGTATCAGTACCAGATTCAAAATTATAATCTGACATATTAAAAACTTTAGTATCATCTTGTTCAACATTAGCAACAAGATCAGTTGCCCCATCTCCATATAAATCAGATGCCGCAAGTAATGGTATTCCTCTTAAACTATCTCCTGGTTTAATCTCTTCCAATAACTGAACATAATATTCATACTCAGAACCATTCTTCTTTATTATGACATATGATTTATTCTTCAAATAGCTTCCACCATATGGTGGTTCTTCAAATTCAGAATTATCAAGATAAGCCAAATTCATAATAATACATTGTCCATTAGATGGTTTAGTAATTCCATTGCTACTTCCTCTAAGCTTATATTCTGCCGTAGTTGCCAACTTTTTAGCGTCCTCTACATATGTTGAAGCTCTATTCTTATACAAGATACCAGTAACATTAGGAAGCGCAATAACCATCATGATACCAAGAATAACCATTACAGCTAATAATTCAACAAGCGTAAATCCCCTCTGATTTTTTTTCAACTCTCTTCACCTACCTTAAAACAATTATAACAAATAATCATAATAATTAAATATTATTTTAATACTTTTTTCATATTTTCTATTTCAAACATTGTAGTATTAGTGTAAAGAGAATTGTCGAATAAATAATCATATCTAAATAAACTAAACCCTTTATAATGTTTAAGATTACGAGATAAAAGTATTTCTCGCATAATAACATTATTATTATCAATCCATTCATTTATCCCACTTTTTGCGTAGTTATCAACAACTCCGACTTTGTAAAATGCAAGAGCAATATACAAGTCTATCTCTTCATTTTTAATTAAACTATTCCACTCATCAATAACACTTTTAAAAGCTTTTGTTTCATTAAAAAATCCATAATATACCTGAGGCATAATAAAATCAACATACTGATTACCCTCAAGCCACGTCTTAACATCCGCAAATACTTTAGTATAATTATTCTCAATATTACCATCCGGACTAACTCCAAATAAAACATTATTATCCTGACAAACTTCATGTACTCTTTTAATCATTTTATTAATTATCATAAAATGGTAATTGTCAAAATCAATATGACTATTATTTTCTAAGTACTGTAAATAATCTAAATAATCTAAGTCTTGATTAGGATAAAAATAATCATCAAATAAAATGCCATCTAATTTATAATTAGTAACTACTTCTTCCACTCCATCAACAATTAAATCCTCTACTTCTTGTTTTGAAGGATTATAAAAAATTCCATCATCTTCATATAAATAATCTGTCCCAACATATTTATACGCAGGATTTTTCTCACTAATTGAAGTAATACTACTTCTAACCCTATAAGGATTTATCCATCCATATATCGAGATGTTATTTAAATTACACATTTCAATAAAATATTCTAATACATCATATCCAGGATAAACTCCCTCTTCAGTAGATACTGTACTACTCCACGGAAAAATATTAGATTCGTAAATAGCGTCAGAAAAACTCCTAATCTGTACAATTGCTGTATTAAAGCCTAAATTTTTAATATTACTAATCATCAGTCTAATATTTTCTTTACTAGTATCTACATTTTTATCCTTAATATACTTATTCAATTCAATATAACTAATAAATATAGCTCTAACTTCTTTGCTTTCCTGTTTTTGTATATTTACCCCACCTGTATTATTCTTACTTATACAAACACCTATACAAATTATAGAAAGAATAATCAAAACAAACAATCTCTTCATAATATCACCAAAAACAACATACCAATAATTTTATAAAAATCTTGTCACTTTATATTTTCTCTTTTTATTAAAAATAATTTATTCTTTTGATAAAATCCATAAAATATATCTTCTAATTCATAATTTTCTTCAGCAAGTTTCTTATTTAGCCAAGACTCACTTTTATTTATTTGAACTAATACATCATCCTGTATTTTTCCATCTAATATTACTGGTAGAGGATATGTTCTATCTTCATCATCATCTCTTTTAAAAATAGATAATTTCCCACTAGTTTCAAGTATCGCATAATCAACTTCTTCTATCGATTTAATTGACTGAGCTCTAAGTTGTGTCAACAAATCATCTAAATTATATCTCTGATTTAACATTTCCTTAAAATTAATTTTACCCCTATTTATAATAACAGAAACATCCCCATCAACTATCTTTCTAACCTTTTCATTTTTTAATGAAATATGTGCCACGGTATATTGAAGTAAAACCAAAACCACTATTGGTAAAAGAGAAAAAACCATACTATCCTTATAATTTTCTATTGATATAGCCGCAAGTTCCGCAATAAAAATAGAAACAATAAAATCCATTACAGATAATTCTCCAATCTCTCTTTTCCCCATAAATCTATAAGAGATTGCAATAATTACATAAAACAATATACTTCTAAAAAAAAGAATTATATAATCCATAAAAATCACCTATTAATATAATTATCTTTTTCATATTTTTTATACCAAAACATAATATTTATTGAGGTGCATTATGACTTATTTAAAAAAATACGGATTAAGAATTTTATATGCTTTTATTTTTATTATCATTTCCCTTCTTTTAACAACAACCCTATATTATTTTAATATAATTAATAATGGTACATATAAAGTTTTAAAAATAATTATAGTTCTACTTTCTTTATTTATAAATTCTTTTATTCTAGGCAAAAATACTGCTAGTAAAGGATATTTAGAAGGAATAAAGCTTTCCACAATTATAATTGCTCTCTTCTTTATTTTAACGCTTATAACTAAAGAACCATTAAAATTATCTATTTTACTATATTATTTAATTCTAATAATTACTGCTGTTTTTGGTAGTATGGTTGGCATAAGTAAAAAAAAGGATAACTAGATATTAATCTAATTATCCTTTTTACCGCCAGTATAAACTTCTTGGGGACGTTTTGCTTTCTGAATACCACCAACAATTTCTGAATATCTCTCATATGATATATCAATATTACAACTATCTAAAGAGCTTTCAATAGCGGCAAAGTTTATCGTTCCAAAAAAATCGTTTATAAATTCTAAATCATCTCTAATTTTATAAATATCAAAAACACATGATAATGAAGCAGTCTCTTCTGTTTCTTCATAACGTAATGCATTACTTGTTAAATGTCCTTCTCTTTTCCAATTTCTTAAAAAATTACAAACAACGTCACTTCTATCTAAAGAAACCGCTACATCTTCACAATGTTCAAGACAATTTGCAAGTACACTATATACTAATATTTCAGCTTCTTTGCTTTTAGATACCGCAAAACGAAATGCTTTAGGTAAACGAACCTCGCCATATTCTTTTTCTAATTCACTAACTTTCATAATAATAACCTTTCAAAATATATAAAAATAACTCCATATACATTATAATTCTTTTTCTAACATTTTAATTTCTCTTTTTGTAACAAATCTTTTCCATACATAGTTTTTAGGAAGTACTTGTAATAATATTTGTCGAGACATTAATTCTCTCTTATAGTATTCTTCAAATAATTTACCTTTTTTCTCTAGATAAATTGGTCCAAAAAAATACTCTCTTTCAGTATATTTTCTTCTTCCTTTTTTAAAGACAATTATTTGGTAGATAAATTTCTTATCTTTAACAAATTCTTCATTTTCAATATAAAAACCATTACTTACCAAAAACTTTTTTACATCGACTTGATAATTATTTGGACTAAGTATTATTGTCTCTACTTTTTTCAATACTTCTAAATGTCTTTTAAAGATTCCTATCATATTTCTGCCACCCATACCAGAAATAATAATAGTATTAACTTCATCACTATAGGTATCTAATCCATCACCTAAGCGAACCTCAATTTTTCCCTCTAATCGTTCTCTTTTAATATTTTGTTTTGCTGCCTCAACTGGGCCTTCTGCCACATCAGACGCAATAGCTTTAATATTTTTATCTTTTTTTACTAAATAGATATCAAGTAAAGCATGATCACAACCAACATCTAAACAAAAGGAGTTAGCTTCCACTAAATCCCCTATTTTTTTTAATCTGTCATTTATTTTCATTAGTCGGTTAAGAAATCCTTTAATTTTCTAGAACGAGAAGGATGTCTTAATTTACGAAGAGCTTTAGCCTCAATTTGACGAATTCTTTCACGAGTAACACCAAAGATTTGTCCAACTTCTTCAAGTGTTCTACATTGACCATCATCAAGACCAAAGCGAAGTCTCAATACTTTTTCCTCACGATCAGTTAAGGTTGCTAAAACACCACTTAATTCTTCTTTTAACATTTCAACTGTCGCATATTCTTCTGGACCCATAGTTCTCTCATCTTTAATGAAATCACCTAAATGTGAATCATCCTCTTCACCAATAGGAGTCTCTAAAGACACTGGATCTTGTGATATTTTATAAACTTCACGAACCTTTTCAATTGAAATTCCCAACTTCTTAGCAATTTCTTCATCAGTAGGTTCACGATTTAATTCTTGAGTTAATTGTCTTTGAACTCTTGCTAATTTATTGATTGTTTCAACCATATGTACTGGCACACGAATAGTTCTAGCTTGATCAGCAATTGCACGAGTAATAGCCTGTCTTATCCACCAAGTTGCGTAAGTAGAAAATTTATAACCTTTAGTAGGATCAAATTTATCTACTGCCTTCATCAATCCAATATTACCTTCTTGAATTAAATCTAAGAATAACATTCCACGTCCAACATATCTCTTAGCAATACTAACAACTAAACGAAGATTAGATTCAGCAAGCATTCTTTTAGCTTCTTCATCGCCTTCTTCAGCTCTTTGAGCATATTCAAACTCCTCATCAGAAGTAAGCAAGTTAATACGACCAATTTCTTTTAAGTACATACGAACTGGATCATTAATCTTAACATCTTTTGATAAAGTAATACTTTCAACTTCAACATCAGCAGTAATCTCTTCACCACTAACATCATCTGAACCATCTTCCGCAACAATATCAATGTCAGCTTCTACTAATGCATTATACAATTCATCTAATGAATCACTATCTACTTCTAGTCCCTTTAATTCATCAGCCAATTGCTCATAAGTAATATATCCCTGTTTCTTACCTTTCGCTAGTAGTTTATTCTTTCTTTCTTCTAAAGTTTTAATTTCTCCAACCATAGTCTATTCTCCTATTCTTAATTTTCTAATTTTCTCGACAATCTTAGCCTGTTCTAACGGGTCTACTTCTTTTTTCATTAATGTTGTAAGTCTCTTAATTTCCTGATTACGTCTATAATCATTAATGACTTTAAAATATAAAAACAACTCTTCCTTTGTAGTTTCCTCACTATAGTTATCTGCTAAAATAGAGTTTAGTAAAATTAGAATATCTTCTTTATCTTGAACATAAGTATAAAAATCAGCAACATTTATATTACCATACTTCTTATAAAAATAAATTATCTCACTAGACAATACTCTGCTTCCCTCGCTAGGAAAAACTAATCTTTCTTTTTCTACCTGTGAGATAACCCAATCATTATTAAGCATGAAATATAAAACTTGTTCAACTGCCTTATCATACTTTGTTTTTTGTTTCTTTTTTTGTTTAACCGGTACTTCTATTTCTCTACTCACGTCTTTAAATGTCACCAAGTCATTTAACCGTTTTTCCAGTGTATTATAACCTATATCAAATTCTTTTGCAAGTCTTTTTAAGACTATTTCTACTCTAATTGAATCATTAATTTTAGTCATTTCCTTTAAAACAGTATTAATATAATTAGCTTTCTCTTCATCACTTCTAAAATCAACATTACTACGTAACTGTTGCATCTTAAAATCACTAAAATTAACTGCATTATCAACTAATGCTATAAAGCGTTCACTACCATGCTTTAAAATAAAAGTATCAGGATCATCATTATCAGAAAGTAAAACTACTTTCACTTCTATACCTTGACTAAGTAACGAATCTCCAATACTAAGCATGGCTTTTACTCCCGGAGAATCTCCATCCAAGCAAAGAATTATATTACTAGATAATCTTTTTATTAAGTTAATTTGATTATTAGTTAAAGCCGTACCCATAAGTGCCACTGTATTCTTAACACCAATAGTACTGGCTCTAATAACATCCATGAAACCTTCCATTACTATAACTGATTTCTTTAGACGACATTCTTCTCTAGCAATATGATAATGATATAGCATCTCACCCTTTTTAAAAATATCAGTCTCTTTCGTATTTAAATACTTATTTTGACCATTATCTTTATATATACGACCACTAAACCCCACTACTTGTCCACTAACATCATATAGTGGAAACATAATACGGTCATTATATATATCATGATCATCACTAGATAATCCTATTCTATTTAAAACAGCCAAATCATACTCTTTTTTTAATAAAAGGTTAGTTAAATCATCACGACTTTCTAATGATAACCCAATCTCAAATTCTTTAATAACTTCATCTGTAATATTACGACTTGCTAAATACTCACGAGCACTCTTACCAACCAAACTAGATAAATTATTTTGAAAATATTTAACTGAAAAATTATAAGCTTCATAAAGTTTATCAAATTTAGTAGTTTTCTTCTTTATCTGAATACCAGAAACATTTATTCCAACTTTTTCACCCAAATAATGTAATGTTTCTCTAAAATCAATATGTTCATAATTCATTAAAAATGTAAAAACATTCCCTGTTGCGTGACACGAAAAACATGTATATATTTGTTTTTCTCTTGAAACACACATTGATGGATTCGAATCATCATGAAAAGGACATACTCCAAAGAAGTTTTTACCTCTTGAAACAAGTGGTATTCTTTCTCCAATGATGTCAACTATATCAACTTTGCGTCTAATTTCATTTGCTAAGTCATTATTCAATTGACACCACTCCTTATAAAACTAACTCTAATTATATCATTATTTTCTACAAAATTCTACATTAACAACTACTATTTATCTGTACTTTTTCTTGTATATTGTGGATTTGCAACATAAGTTGCTCCTACTACCATCTCATCAAAAAATGAACTAAAAGCATCAAAATTTAGGGGTTCTTCAAATAATGATTTCGCTACATAACCAATATTATCTCTAGCAATCTTTCTATAATTTTCAATTTTACCAATGTCTTCTTCACATTTATCTTGAGTAAATTGTGCTAGTTGAGAAACGCTTTCCACGTTATCGTCATTAACTTCATTAGCTAATCTTTGTAAACAACAATTAGCACCAATACATATTGCTTCTTCTAATTGTAATAAACCAATATCTATACTGTAATCAGCACTAGGCATATACCCAAATTCTCGATATCTTTTTCCTAACGTTTTAGAAACTACTCTTTTAATTTTACTAACATTTCTTTCTTTGCCTGCTACAAATAATACATCATCAAAATAATCTTGTGAATCCTGGATAAAGAACAATACATCCTTTAATGAATACATCTTTGTCCCTTCATATAATTGATATTCTAATTTTAGTTCTTCTAATCTTTCTTCTTTTGTCATAATTTTCCTCCTATTTCTTACAATATTGAATACTGTCAATATTTTTTATTCTTTCTAATTCAGCATCAAAAAAATCTTGAAAACCAGCATCATCTAAAGGAAACATTATTGTCATAGTCGCATAATGCGTCCCATCACATTCTAAGATTTTTCTACTACCTGTCATGTATACTGAATTTTGATAATGCTTTTCTACAGAAAACATTCCTAGTCGATATATTTCCCTCATATTATCTTCAGTAAGACATTCAAATAATTCATTCATTCTTCTTCGATGCTCAACTACCATTCTACATTGCAAGTCAAGAAATTTAAGATCTCTAATATAATATTCTGGACTAAACAATCTATATTCTTCCCTATCATTACCAAAAAATCTAGATAATAAACGTAATTTTTTATCTTTATTTTTTTCATTACAAAGATAGACTATATCACTATTTGAAGTCTTTATAGAATGCGTAATCATATCATAAACATGGTCTATTCTATAAACATAATCTGTTTGATATGATGCATATTCTAATTTAATTTTTTCAGTTAATTTTTCTTTTTTCATAATAAATCCCATTTATAAAGATGTATTTTATCAACATAGTCTGCTTCTTTTATCAAAGAAAATTCTTCTACGTTAAACATAATCCTTACTTCTTAACAATTTCAGCATTCTTCTTAGCTTGAATTTGTTTTACCTCTTCATCAAAGAATTCTCCAAATTCTCTAAAATCCATTGGAGCAACTTTACTTAATCCAACAAGTGAAGGATTGTCTGTTTTTATAACACTTCTAGCTCTAGATACGCCTTTATGATTCCTAAAGAAACTTGTATAAGTAAATCTTGCTAATTTATTAATTTCATCTATATTATCTTCTTCATCTTCAATTAAACTACCTAGTATAAAAAAGTATCTTCGATAACTCCAAGCAACCATATACCCTAAATCTAATAATTTATTATCCCTATCATAATAATCAGGTTCAAAATAGATATCTTTATTTCGACATTCTCCTAAAATACTTGCAATAACTCTATTTTTATTATTAGACTTCTTTTGTTCTGCAATCTCAGTAATTAATCCATTTAAATAATTATGTTGATGAAATACAAAACTTACTATTTCGCTTCTATGTGAAACGCTTTCTGCTTCATATAATTGATATTCTAATTTTATTTTTTCTAATTTTTCTTCTTTTGTCATAATAATCCCCCTTAATTTTTAGTTTTTTCCATACCTTTACAAAGAATATTATTAAGTCCTTCTTCAAATACTTCTCTAAATAATGGTGTCTCATCTTCTCCTCCAGCAACACACATTATTCCTTGATAAGAAATTTCAATACTTTCAATTACCCTAGTATAATATTTATCAGTTTCTACAAACTTATTTCCCATAAACTCCGCTAAACCATAAATATCTCGCCAATTATCTTCAGTAAGTGAGGCAAGTAATCTCTGATATAAAAATTCATATACTCCAATCGATTCTCCATATAGTTTTAAAGCCTCAATATCTTTTACTAAGTATTCTTCAGACTCTACTTCAAATCCCACTAATTCAAATAAAACATTCATAGCTTTCGTCTTATAAAGTTCAAATGAATCATGCCAAATCGAATTAACAATATGTCTATAAGTAAAGCCCAAGTCTTTAGCTTCCTGCTTTAAATACTCTATCATATCTTCATAACATGTTACCTCACCATCTACTTCAGTTAACATATACTCAGTTCTAATTTTTTCAAGTCTTTCTTCTTTAGTCATACTCCACCCCAAATATAAAGATATTCTACTTACTAACATGAAAATTGTCAAACAAAAACAACATATCTATGTATGTTGTTTAAAATTATCGCACTTTTTTATAAGTTTTACCACTTTTATGATATCCATAAACTCTATTTAAATTTATTTCTAAAGAAAACAAATCAAAAATACACTGATCATATTGACCATCTCTTAAAGCACTATTATAACTATCTTGCTCTTGCATAGTCATTCTACAAGCAGCACTACAACAACTAATACTACAACCACTTCTTTGATATTTACTAATAACTGTCGCTTCTTTTCTACCATCACACACCATAACTCGATCAGTACAATTATCATCACTATATCCCTGTAAAGAAATCATATAATCTCTAAAACTATCAGAAGTAATTTCCCATACTAATATATTATCTAATTCTAACGCTTCACTTCTATTAATTTGTTTTTTACTACTACGATTACTACTAACACTATCTGTGTAATTCATAATCAATCATCCTTCCTGTACAATATATGTTAAAAAAAAGCTTAATACTTCTCTTTTGCACAGCAAGCAACATTATAACAAAAAAACTTTGCGAATGCAAAGTTAAATTAAAGATTTTCTCATAAAAGTCTCAACATTCTTATCAATATAAACATCGATTAATCCCTTATTAACAATCTTTATAAAACCAAGACCATTAATAACTAAATCCTCATCATATTTAACTGAATAAGTAATTTTATTTAAATCTTTCAAATCATCTTTATTACTAGAATTAAGAAGTCTTTTTACTTTCAAATCATTAGAGACAAACAACGTAAAACTATTTTTCTCTCCTTCAACATAATCTATTCTAATAAAATCTTCAATAATAATAGCTTGATTAGATTTTAATTGAAAAGTCTTTGGCTTAATTTCTTTTTTAGGAGAAATCTTTTTCACTAAATTTGAATCAATATGATTTAGTATTGATCCAGTATCAATAAGTCCTGGAGTATCAATTAATGTTAAATAATCATTAATTTCAATAGTTACTGTATTTAACGTAGTTGATGGAAGTGGAGACATAGTAAGTTCTTGTACATTATCCGAATAATTTTGAATAAGTTTATTAATCAAACTACTCTTTCCGGCGTTAGTATGTCCAACAACATAAACTTTTTTTGTTGTTTGATAATACTTAATTCTCTTTAATAAATAATCAATATTATAATTTTTATTTACACTAATTACTATTACTTCTTCAAAATGTATATTTTTTTCTTCTAAATATTTAATCAATTTAGTCTCTTTAACTGACTTAGGTAAAACATCTTTTTTATTTAATACTAAAATCATTTTATTAGGAATAATATTTCTAATTTGTTCAATATCCTTCTCTAAATTTAACAAATCAGTAATATATAAAACTAAGTCTTTAGTTTCACCAACACTTTTTAATATATTTAAGTATTCCTCATTTGATTTTGTAACTACTTGATATTCCCCATAATTTTTCATTCTAAAACATCTTTGACATATATCGTTTTCTAAACTAGTTGTATATCCTTCTTGTAAAACATTTTGATCTTGTAATACTACTCCACAACCCATACATGTTTTTACTTTTTCATTATCATTCATAATATTTACCTCTTTCAAATACCCCTCGTTTTTGGTAATGTCTTATTATTTTAGCCTCAACTTGTCTATTTAGTCCAGTTATTTTTAAATCTTTTTCTCCTAATGGATCAACTAGAATAGTCATAATTCTAAATCTATTACCTGATAAAACATCTGTAACTATCTGATCACCTATCATTACCATTTCTTTTTTCTTTAAATTATATTGTTTCTTTATTTTACTTAAATTTCTAGTTGAAGGCTTAAGCCCAAAAGAAAATCCTCCAATACCTAATTCTTTTAAATAAGGTGCTAACCTACTCTTTGTATTATTAGAATTAATAAGTATTAAAAAATCTTTTTGTAATCTTTTAAGTAATTTTTTAACTCTCACTGGGCACTTTTTCTGATCAACCATTCCAAGAGTATTATCAAGATCAAAGATTAAACAAGTAATACCCATTTCTTTTAATTTTTGATAATCAATCTCAAATATATTCTTACGATACATCGTTGGTTTAAACAAATTCATGAAATCACCTGAAACAATTATATACTATTTTTTAGAATTAGTCTAATTATTTACTCTTTGCGTAATCATCTCTGTTGACATAGTTATCTTCTCAAAAGTATAACCACTCTCTTTTCCATAACGAATTATACTTCGAAGTGCATCTCTCGTACATGTCTTTATATCATGCATTAAAACCATATTAACCTTGTTTTTTGATAAGTTATTAATTACGTTATTAACAATTTGCTCAGAAGTAGGACTACCTCCAGCAGCATCTCCGCTCGAAACATTCCAATCATAATAACGATAGCCTCTATTTAATACTTCACTAGTTAAGGTTGACATAATTCCTTGAGAATATCTCCTACTTATTGTATTACTAGAACCTCCAGGAAAACGAATAATTTTTGACTCTTGCCCAGTAATATTTTTAACTCTTTCAGAGATAATATTTAAATCATTAAAATATGAGTCAACTGATGCATAAACTACTGAATAATTATGAGTTGCAGTATGAAGTGCAATGGTATGACCTTCATCATAGGCTCTTTTTATTAATTCATCAGGGCCTGTATTAGTAACAAAAAATGTTGCCTCTACTCCTTCTTCTTTTAAAATATCCAAAATAATATTAGTAGTTCCCCATCTAGGGCCATCATCAAATGTTAAATATATTGTTCCATTCCTATTACGTTCTGATACAATGACTAATCTTTTTATACTAGAACTATTTCCTGCTTTATCACTAACTTTATAAGTAAGTTCATATTTACCAACCTTATTAATATCAACATTTCCCTCTACAATAACTGAACTATTTAAATCATCACAATTATCTGTAACACTAACGCCAGGATCAGTAAAGTTCTCACCTACAAAAGCATAAACAGTATCACTACCATTTAAAGATATAACTGGAGCTTCCTTATCTTCATAAATAATATTTCTACTAATACTTGTCTTATTACCATGTTCATCCGCAACAGAATAAGTAATTTTACTTTCCTTATTTTCTACTTTAACTTTATTCGTAATATCGCCTTCATATACGTCATTAGCCGAATATTCTTCTTGAACATACTCCCTACCAGGACAAATATATATATCATCATTACTAACTAATTTAATAACAGGCGCACTCTTATCAGTAACTTTTACCTTTCTCACAACATTTTTCTTGAAACCACCAATATCAATACTGTATTTAATCTCATAATCACCTAATTTTTTAGAATTAACATTATTCTTCACTTTAACTTTATCTGTAACATCATCATGTAAAAAATACGCTGAATACCCCTCTTCCTTATATTCTTCTAAATAATCAAGTTCTACATATTTTGAACCATCTAGTAAAATATTTGGAAGTAATAAAAAATTATAAATACAAATTGCTAAAACTATTAAAAATATAATCACCACAAAATACAAAATCATTTCTTTTCTACCCTTAAATACACTCAATAATCTTCTATTATACTTATTTACCATTTTACCACCTACAAATAAATCAACATAATTGTATCAAAACTACATCTCAAAGTCCATTATACTAAAGATAATTATAAAGTTTTCCATCACCAAAAGACAATAGAAACAACCTTTCTTCCTAATAAGAAAAATCATTCTATTGTCTACTAAATAATCTAATAAACCTAATATAAAAAGATTAACTTTCTATTTAGACCATGCACAACAATTATCATACCATATATCCTCGGCTGCCTCCTCAGCTTCAGCTCTATCTAGTGATGAATGATCATATGGTTTACCATAAATAGGATCACCATTTGCAGCTGTATCAATTTGATCAGCCCTTATGTGTGGCTCTAAACTATCAAACACTTCTTCTTCTTTTGTCAAAGCTAATGATAAAGCAGAACGATCTATATCCATACCATTTTGAATACTTGTACAATAACCTTGTGCAAGAAGAAGACATTCTGCTACTTTTCCATAAACAAAATTTAAATCATTTTCATAGTTTTCCACTAAAGTATAATAAAGATTTGTATCTCCCGATCTAAAAGCTTCCTCATCATCTTTTATTTGCTCAAAAGTTCTTGTTGCACTTTTAAAAGGACCATCATCATATAATTTTTTAAATATTTTTTTCTTGTCTCCGACTCTAGCATAGCAACTATTAAATTCACCACTATTTACTACTGATTTTGCTTCTTTATAAGTCATTATTCCATCACCCTACTATCTTCTCCAATTTGTCCAACTACAACTGTTTCTTCTACTACGCTTTCATCTTCAACAACAAACTCAGGAAGTGTTGTCATAACAGTATCACTTACTGCAACATCTTCTGATAATGTAAGATTTGCATTATTCGAATAATCTATAATGTAATTAATCATTTCTTCTAAGGTATCATCAAAAATATTCTTTGCTTCTAAAATATCAGAATCATATTCCGCTTTTTTCTTTTTTATTCTCTGATCCGCAGGTGGATTTCCTTTCGCATAAGGACTAATAACTGAATCAAAAACTGCATCAGTATTTTCACATTCATCAAGCCATTCTTTAAAGTCTTTGTACATCAAATTAGCATCATTAACTAACTCGTCTGTAGCAGAAGGGCTATAGTAGACTTGATCATCTCCGATAATATCTGTATATTCACTACTCATAAAACGTATCCTCCCTACCTGATATATTACCATTATTTAAAACAAATATATCAATTTTTAAAAATCATGTCAATGTTAAGAGGGAAAAACAAGAAAATAAGTACACAAAGATTAATAATTATTTTCTCTCATAAATTCACGCAAAATTTTCATCAAAGCCCGTTTTTCTATTCTAGAAACATAACTACGAGAAATACCAAGTTTTTTCGATATCATTTTCTGTGTCTCCTCATCATTATTATTTAAACCATATCTCCTACTTATAATTTCTCTTTCCCTGGAATTCAATACCTTCATATATTTATTCAATAACTTAATTTTATCTTTTAAATCTATATCTTCTAAAAAATCAACATTTGGTGTCTTTAAAACATCCATTATCGCAATTTCATTACCATCCTTATCATACCCAACTGTTTCATTTATTGATATATCACGACTATAACGATTATTACTTCTAAAATACATTAATATTTCATTTTCAATACACCTCGCACAATAAGTAGTTATTTTAACCCCTTTATCCAATGAAAATGTATCTACACCCTTTATAAGACCAATTGTCCCAATACTAATCAAATCATCATTACTAACTAACTTACTATCAAATTTCTTTGCAATATGTGCAACTAATCTCAAATTATGTTCAATTAATTTATTACGAGCCTCCTTATCCCCCTCAATTTTCTTAACTATACACAAATTTTCCTCTTCAGCTGATAATGGTTCAGGAAACACTTCATTCGAATAAGACCCCATAAAACAAAATAAACCTCTTAATAATTCAAAAACATTAAAAAACATATAATCCTCCTAAAGAATTATATGTCGAAATATTGTAATTATTTTCTTCCAAATTTACTTAAAAGTAATTTTTTTCCAGAATTTAGGAAATCTTTATTCATAACTATTGCGTAAATTACTACAACAATAAGATTAATAATATTTAAAATTAAATTTTTTTGGTAATAAAGAATAATTGAAAAAGTAAAAATCAACACCGTCTTTATAACCAATCCATCTTCATATTTAATATTTATATATTTTTTTAAATCTATATGTCTATATATCATCATTATAAAGTAAGATACTGCAGTAGAAATAGATGCTGCATATAAACCAATATATTTAATAAATAAAACATTAACTACTATATTAATAACTGCTCCAAGAATTGAAACAGTAGCAACTTGTTTAGTCATTTTCTTCGCAATATAAACTGCACTATATAAACAAATAACTACATTAAATACTGCCCCAAGAACAAGAATTGGTATCTGATCAAATGCTGCATTATATTTACTATTAATTAGTAATGGAAATACAAAGGGCATGCAAGCAATCATTCCTACTCCAAGAGAGGTAAATAATTTAGTAACTGTATTTGATATATCTGAGAAAAACGCATCTCGATCAGGACTATTTATATGTAATGCTGCTGACTCGCTCCAGCTTAAATTAAATACTCCTAATAAGCTTGATAAAATAGTTGGAAATTTATTGCTAACAGCATATAATCCATTTGCAGCAGTACCAAGTACAAATGAAATAATTGTTCTATCAGAAACATTAACTATCCACCAACTGATCCCATTAGGTACTAGTGGTATTGAATAACGATGCATATCTTTAATTAGTTTTTTATCTACTAATTTAAAATTAATAAGTTTATATAATCTAAGTCTAACAAATAAATATAAAGCACCAAGTCCATTAGCAAGGGCCATTGATATAATCATACCCATTGCCCCAAGTCTTAAAAAAGCAATTAAAAATATATTTGAAACTATTGTAAAAGCACCAGTAATAAGACAACTAATTGAATAATCAAGAGTTCGTCCCATACCACGCGAAATCTGTAAGAAATTACCTGATAATGTACAAATAATTATATCAACTAAAATTAACCATCTAAAATCAAGTTTCCAAAACTGCGTTACAATTATATAAGCAACTGTAAATAAACTAAGCGCAACAAGTAATATAAAAAAATTATTACTCATTAATTTCTTTGTCTCTTTATCTTTTCCTCTACTATCAACCAAATATCTAAAAATACTCATTTCAAGTTCTAATGTAATAATTGGTACTAATAAAGTTACATATGTTGTTATTAAATCAACTATTCCATAATCACCAGTAGATAAATATCCTGTATAAAGCGGTAATAAGAAAAATGATATTAACTGTGTACATACTTTACCACAAAATATTATAATCGTATTTTTCATTAAAGCTGTCTTTTTACTCATACTTTTCCTCCCTTTATTTTAGTATAAATTAATTTATATAGATAAATACCAGTAAACGCACCTAACGTATCAAGACCTACATCACTTATCTGTCCACTCCTACCAGAAACAAATAATTGATGAACCTCATCACTACATGCATATAAAAAGGCCAGAAAAACTGATAGTAACACTAGTTTTTTATTTAAAGACATAAATTCTCCACAAAAACTAATAATTAAAATTCCTAATACTAAATACACAAAAAAATGTGCACCTTTTCGTACCGGCAAGACTAAATAAGTAATCCATTTTTCTTTCTCTTCATCATTTAAATCACGATCTAAAAAAAACTCTACCGTCTTAATAATAACACTATCGCTTTTTTTAGTTGAAACTACTGCTGAATCATTTGAGAATGAAAATATTAAACCCATCCAAAGAATAACCAGAAGTAATTTGATAATTTTTTTCATATCTTCACCCTAATTAAATATATCGAAAATAAAAGAAAAAAGCAAGAAATTGCCCCATCCATTTTATTTATTACTAATCACTTTACAAAAACTTCTATCAGTACCACGTCTAAATTCTTCTGGAAAAGCTTCTACTAGTGGTACTAACAAGTAGTTTATATCATTCAATTCTTCTTTTGAAACACCATCAAATCTGTGTTCTACTACATCTCTAAATAAATTTTCTACATCTTCACTTATTTTTCTCTCTACTGACATTCCCGTATAGTTTTTTACCACTTTTCGTAAAACTCCCTGATAAGGTTCCCATTCTAATACTTTATCTCTTAAACTAAAGATAGGTCTACATTTCCCAAAATACCACTTTTTAGGTCTAAGATATTTTCCTCCAGATGGTCTTTCATCATATGATAAAGAACACCCAGTATCAGTTAATCTACTGCACCTTGTTTTCATCGAAATTAAATCAACTACATCACGATTAGTATTTCTAGCTCTTAAGTACAAGAATGGAAAAGAAACCAACTTATCATTAACTCTTACAAAATCAAGAGCAGCAACTATCGATATATTACCTTCACTAAGTATTTCCAATAATGACTTATAGGATAAATCCTCAAAATCTTCTGGCCAATAATCACAACCTGACTTCTTACAGCATTTACCACCACATCTAGAACAAGTATTTAAATTTTCTATTATCTCCATACTATCACTTCCGTTTTAGAGCCTATTTTAACACAACAAAGAGTAAAATACAATAAAGAAGCACCTAAGTGCCTCTATATTTATCTACAACAACTATGTCCGTCGTTACCTCTACATAAAAATAAAATTATAAATACGATTAAGATAATCCAAATCCAAGCATTATTGTTATTGTTGTTGCAACCGCAGCCGCAGCCTCCACCGTAATACATAAACTTCTCTCCTTTCCCTATATTATATTTATTTAAAAGGACATGATCTATTACAAACGCCCAAAAAAAGAAAGTATTATGAATTAACACTTTCTCTTATATTTCTATTCGCAACAGCTTGATAAGCTTCTTCTACATCATTAAAATCTATCTTACCATCTTTTAGTTTCTGATAAGTTTCATTTCCCTTGCCTAAAATCAATACTATATCTTTAGGTCCAGCAATATCAATTGCTTTTTGAATTGCCTCTCTTCTATCTACTACAATTTCATAATTATTATAAGTATCTTTAATATCTTGAATCATCATATTAATTATATCTATTGGCTCTTCACTTCTAGGATCCTCGTATGTAAATATTGCATGTGTTGCATTATCACAAACTGTTTTTCCCATTACTGGTCTTTTTTGATAATCCCTTTCTCCTGCCGCTCCAATTACAACAATTGATTTATTTATATCAAGTGTATGTACAAAATTTAATAACTTTGCAATCCCATTAGGAGTATGTGCATAATCAACCATTACATAATAAGGAGTATTAGTGCTAAGCATATCAAGTCTTCCATCTACTTTTATTTTAGGAATATTTACAAGAACATCTTCTAATTTAAAACCTAAAGCTAAAACACTAAGTAATCCAGCCGCTAAATTATAAACATTAAAATCACCTAGTAAAGGACTAGAAATATCAAACTCATCTCCACGATATTTAAAAGTAATTAATGTCTTAGTTGGATATACTTTATAACTAACTATTTGTAATGTATCATCATCATGAGTACCATATGTCAAAACTGTTCCATTACAAGCATTTTTTACTGTTTCAAATAAACTATCATCTGAATTTAAAATGCAATGACCTTCTTTTTTAGTTTGTTTAAATAATTGTAATTTACACTCAACATAATTTTCAAAACTACCATGAATATTTAGATGTTCACTAGTAATATTAGTATAAACACTTAAATCATACATAACAGACTGAAGTCTTCCTCTGAAAAAAGCCTCACTACTAGCCTCCATCGCTGTGTATTTACAACCAAACTTAACGAATTCATCTAAGTATGCATACAATTTATCCGCATCTGGAGTAGTATTAGGATTATCTCCAGTAAAAGCAGCACAACTTCTCCCATTAGTTCCAATATAACCACACAAATTACTGCCTATCAAAGTTTGAATAATAGTAGCTACACTAGTTTTTCCATCTGTCCCAGTAACACCAATCATTGTCAATTTATGATCTGGATAATCATAAAATTTTTGACATAAGAAAGGAAATTCTCTATTAGTATTAGAAACTTTAATTACTGGAACATTTTTATGTCCCACATCACGACTTACAAGTATAGCCGCAGCACCATTATTAATCGCATCATCTATAAAATCATGTCTATCTGCTGTAACTCCCATAGTACAAACAAATAAATCCCCTTTAGTAACTTCCTTTGAATTAATTTTTATTGACTTTATCTTCGTATCAACTTCTAATCCTGGATATAATTCATTTAATTTCTTCATTTTACTCACCTACCGTAATTATACATTATTTTTTGTTAAATATAAATAACTAAAAAGCTATTTACTTGATAAACTCTTAAAAATAAGATAGAATTAAGTAAGGTGATAATATGAAAACAATAATAGTCGGAGCTGGTAGTGATTTAGGTGTTCATATCGATGGAGCTCACTTAGGTCCAGTACAATTAATGAATGATATAAAAAGTTTCTATCAAGGAGAACAAACTCTTTTTCTTCAAGATAAAGATATATTAAAAAGTAGAAATTTATCTGATCGACGTAAAAATGAGTATGAAATTGATAATTTTAATACTACTGTTTACAATGCAATAGTTGAAAAAATGAAAGAAGATTTTTTTCCTATATTAATTGGTGGTGATCATTCTGTAGCCGCCGCATCTGCTCTTGCAAGTGCGAAAATTCATGACAATATTGGAATAATTTGGTTTGATGCTCATGCTGATTACAATACTTTTGATACAACTGTAAGTGGTAATATGCATGGTCTAACTCTTGCGGCAATCACTGGATATAAAAATCATGAACTTCGTTATTTTCATGATGGTAACATTATTCAAACATCAAAAGCTGTTATTGTAGGTGCCAGAAGTATCGATCCATGGGAAAAAGATAATTTAAAATATTCTGGAATCACAGTTTTTACTGATCAAGATATTAAAGAAAAAGGTCTAGAAACTGTTGTCGAAGAAGCATTTAGAATCGCCACTGAAAGAACTAAAGGTGTTCATGTAAGTTTCGATTTAGATTTATTAGATCCTGAAATAGCTCCCGGCGTATCAGTTCCAGAATTCAACGGTATTTCTGAAGAAGAAGCTTTAGAAATTAATAAAATTATTCTAAAACATATGGACAAAATTGTCTCTTATGACTTAGTAGAATTTAACCCACTACGTGATAAAGATCGTAAAACAGAACAAATAGCTCTAAATTTATTAGCTCAAATAATTAGAGGTGTCGAAAACAAATATAAACCACAAAAATTTTAAAAGAGAATTACTTCTCTTTTTTCTTTGCTATATTTCATAATTTACAAAGAACAAACGATTAAAAATCAAAATTTTTAATCGCTTTGGTCGTCACCTCTCCAACTTCCTACTTCCTTGACTAGAGTATCCTCTATTCTCCATAGGCTTAAATTCGCAACAGTCGCTGCCGTACTCATCTTTTAATAAAATAATACTATACACCCACATTTTTTAAATATAGAGAATATTCATCTCTACACTTATATTATTAACAATTACTGCGTGTCTTCCTACAAATTTTAGAGAAAATTCCTTATAAATAAAAAAGTACCTCTTCATAATTGACTTTATTCTAACCATTTTTATGTGTGTCAACTATGAATGGTACTTTATCTATTAAACTTGTTTTGTTTTTTATTTATTTACTGAAGTTGTTTTTTCCGAATTTTTGTCTTTGATATAGCCATCATATTGTTCCATTACTAAGTCTAATAATTCTACTGTATCATCTCCAGGTCCAAGAAGATATCTAGAGTTTCCTAAAGCAGCATCGTTTAATCTTGAGATTAGTTGGATACCGCCATCTCTACAGATATAGTCCATACGAGGTGTTTCTTGTAGATTTATAGTAGCAAACAATTCGCCATCTTCACTTGCTAATCCAGTTAGTTGTCTATACTCTTTTGGTAATTCCTCACCTTCTTTGTAAGATACTAAAGCATAATATTCATCTAATTCTTTTCTTTCTTTAGCATTTGCTAGATTTACTTTACCATCTATTAATTTTGAACCACGATAATCTGAATAAAAAAACTTATGTTTTGAATCTTTTTGAAAAATTTTATCATAATTATAATACATATTTTCTCACTCCTATCGACATTATATCACATATAATGTATTTAGTAAATTGATGAAATTAAAGCATATAACAACATATATTTACTAAAAACATCATATTATATTTTCATTTTTTGTTTATGTTCTTTCAAAGTATTTAAAAACAAATATTTAACCAATTAAAATTCATATATTATGATCTGTTTTTGGAGGAGACAAAAGGTCCACTCATTTTATGTTCTTTATAAAAAGAAAATTTCTATTATAAATAAAAATTTGTTTATCAAATTCATGACATCTTTTACTTTCAATGGTTGTAGTTAATTCATATATTGTTTCGATGTTTCTTGGTAGAAAGATTAGAACATCACTTTCCAAAATAATTATATTGGTTCTTTTAATGACTGACTTTATTATTATTTTTATATATACAACTTAAATATTTAAAGTCTGTTTTATATGCCTCTAGGCAAATACCGGTTGCTTTTAATTCCAATTAAATTATAATTACATGCATCAAATACTAATTCATTTTCTTTCATTAATTCTTTTAATAGAAATTTGCAATCATTATAATATTCACTTGTAACATCATTACTAGCTAAACATCCAATAAACAATTTCACCCCATTAACTCATTTAATCAATTATATTTTTAATTTTTTACAATTGTGCCTATATTTTTTCCTTCAATAACTTTCTTTAAATTACCTCTTTCATTTATATCAAATACTATAATTGGTACATCATTATCCATACATAGTGATGTTGCGGTAGTATCCATTACGTTTAATTTTTTATTTAATACTTCTAAGTATGTTATTTCTTCTATCTTTTCAGCATCTTCATATTTCTTTGGATCTTTTGTATAGATTCCATCAACATTAGTGGCCTTTAAAAGTGCATCAGCACCTATTTCAGCCGCTCTTAAGGCAGCTGCTGTGTCTGTTGAAAAGAATGGTGAACCTGTTCCACAACCGAATACTACTACTCTTTTATTAGTTAGATGTTTAATTGCTCGATCTTTTATATAGTATTCTGCTATTTGACGCATTTCAACTCCTGTTTGCACTCTTACTTCTTGACCTAATTGCTTAAAGGCATCGCCTATCGCTAAAGCATTCATGGTTGTACCTAACATTCCTATGTAATCTGATGTGCATCTATCCATTTGCTTATTGCTACGTCCTCTCCAAAAGTTTCCTCCACCTACTACTATCGCAACTTCTATCCCAAGTGAGGATATTTCTTTTATCTCGCGACAAATATCTAATACCTTATCAAAATCAATACCTGTTCCCTTACTCCCAGCAAGAGACTCACCACTAAGTTTTAACATTATTCTTTTATATTCCATACTTCCTCCTAAAAAAAGACTTATTACCTCACTGGATAATAAGCCCTAATAAGAAAAAGAGATTGATATGATGTAGTTAATTATTTTTTTCATACCTATCTCCTCCTTTGTATAATAATACAATATAATTTTGATTTATTCAATTATTATTTATTGTTGTCTAAGTTAAAAAAGTTAATGATTTGTTCTCCTCCATCTAATATTTTTCTTCTTGCAGATATAAACTTATCTTTATTTACTTCAGATTCCCATCTTACAAGGGTGATATTTCCCTTTTCTATTTCTATACACGTAATTCCATTTGGATGAATACAGCTACCATCATTAAAATAAAGACTTTGACCTATTTTAGGAAAAATTGGTTTATGGGTGTGACCCGCTATGAGGATTTTATTGTTTTTAGCACTCCACTCTTCTAAGTTCTTTTCTGTTTTTCTTGAAACCTGATACTTTTTTGCAGCATCAGTTGGATTCTTTAGACCAAATTGTTCAAGTGGTCGCCAAACATTTTTTACAAGAAATCTTGATAATTTCAAAAATGTTCCATCTAGAAGAGAGGCTTGGTGACCATGAACTAAAAATATATCATAATTTTTATAATTCAAGATAAGGGATTCATCTACTGTTAAGCCATCTAGTAGTGGTTCTTCTTTCTTAGTAACTGTGTCATAGTATTTATAAAAGTATTTTTCCAAAACTAGAGGTGACTTTTTTGCAATGTCATGATTTCCATAAATCATAATTAACCTGTTCGAATTATGAAATCTTTTTAAGATTTTAAATACTTCTAAATGGATATCAATAATATCATTATAATTTTTTACTTCCCACATTTCATCTCCGTCGCCTAATTCAATATAAGTAAAACCCTTTCCATAATAATATTGTAGTGCAGATTTATAAATATTTTGATTTTTAATGAAATTGTCAAAATTATTTCCAGCACCTCTATGACAATCACTCATGATAACTATTTCGGTATTATCATCTATTTTGAGTTTCTTTGAATTGTTAAAAATAATATCTAACTTCTTATTCATAATCTTTTCACTTTTATTTCAGAATAAACATTACTATTTAGTAAAACTATATTTTCCCCATTTATACCAAGAATTTTTTTTGTTATTTTTTCTTGTTCCAGAGGTTCTTCTTTGCTATTTTTAATTAATGCTGGAATTAGTTCGTTAATGATAATTAATTTATTATTTGTTTTTGAATCATCTATCCTATTATTTTCAATCAAGTCATTTAAATATTCATTATATAGTTCAACATTTTTACGATTAAAGAATTGCCTTATGGAGTCAATTAACCAATTTCTTGTCCAAACTTTATGTGTTTTAGGCTTTATGTATTTAAAGCAAAATGTATTATCAACTATGTGGTAATCTTTTTCTTTATATCCTAACTTTTTAAATGATACTAAGAAAGCATTTAACATTTCTTTATCTTTGAATGTAATATTAATATCCATTGTTAGTTCTTTGGGTTTACTAAACATACCTAATTTAAATATTGCAAGCCACCAATGTTTGGCACTTACCTTTGTAATTATTTCTCCATTTTTATATAGCGTAAGATAAATATTTAACATTTCATTTTCATTTGTTGGAAAGTAAACTGTTCTTTTAGTTACTTTTTGTTCATTAGTACAATAAATTCCTACTTCTGCACCTGTTACAATACCATATTGTCCTTTCCAAAATGTAATTAACCAATTTTTTTATTATAGTTAAATCTTACCGGTTCTGTATCAATAATCATTCTAAATATAGGGGCAAAAACATCATATGCATGGGTATAACCAAAGTTTTTTTGCCAGGCATTTCTTGTTGAATAGAAAATGTCCTTTTCTGAATTATACGCAAATCCTGCTGCAGAAAACCCATCATAAGAAAACTTACCATATTTTTTTACTATTAGATGTAGAACAATTTTAACTAGAATACATACAATTGGAATAATAATCAAAAAGAATATCATAAAATATCACTACCATTTCTATAGTATGATATGAATATTTTATATAGTTAGTAACGTCAAATAACATGTATTAAAAAATTTATATTAATATAATTTAAAAAATATCTATACTGACAAGTTCATTATAGATATTTTATTATTCTGTTATTATATTTTTAAACTTTACCAATATACATTTCAGTATGAAAGTCAAATGTTACATAATTATTAGTTTGATATTTGTTATAAATATTTATTATTCCATTTATAAATTCATCATAATAGTCATTATCTTCTTTAGGAGCATATGATAGGGACTTTGATAGACCAATTAACATTTCTAATGTATAATCCTTTGAATGGACAAAAGTATATGTTTCATATTTTTTATCTTTAAAAAAATTATTTCTTTCTTCAGTATTTTTATGTTGATACTTATTACCTGTTAACTTAGTGTTCCATTCATTTATATATTTAAAATATTCTTGACTGAATTTATTATTTTCATCTTCTAAATCGTTCCATACTATTGCGAAATAGCCATCTTTCTTTAAAATTCTTTTTACTTCTTCTTTTAATTTTACTTTGTTAAACCAATGAAAACTTTGAACTGCAAAAATAATATCAATACTATTATCTGGAATCTTTGTTTCTTCAGCTCTACTATTAATAAAAATTATATTTGTACAATTCTGGCAATATCTTTTACCTTCATTTAACATGTCAATATTTGGTTCTATATAATAAAGTTTATTACAATATGAACTTGCTAATTTAGAAAACTTGCCAGTACCTGCTCCTAATTCAACAACTGTTTTATTTTTTAAATTATAATTATTAGTTAAAAATTGAAACAATTCTTTAGGATATTCAGGTCGATATTTTGAATAGTCTTCTTGTCTTCCAAAATAGAATTTTGTACTGTCGGTTATTTTTTGATACTTCATTAATTACCTCCACTTATTAAGTAGTAATAGTATATCATACTTATTTTATTTATTGCTAATATATTATTGTCTATAAGTAATCTATCTAATTGTTGTTTTTATAATATAAAAACACCGCTTTAGCGATGTTAATATTTTTTTCGATAATTTTCATTCATATAGTCAGTAAAATTATATTTTTTACGAAGATGTAGTTCTTTTAAAATATCTTTAAAAATATGAATATTTTTATCAGTAATTTTTACCTTATCAATATCTTCCCAAACATCTTCTAAATCTATTTCTTTACCTTTGTAAGTAAATAACTCTTCATCCCAGCAATAGTCACTTTTCCATTTAGCCTTACTATACTCATACATTCGATCATCCATAAAATTATAATGAATATCACCTTTTATGTCTTCTCTTTTATATGGAGTTGAATGTTTCATTATCTGATCATAATACATTGTTGCGAGATTATCTCTTACTATTTGAAGAGCTTCATCTTTTTCTTTTTCATATAACTTTAGGGGATTTCCATAGTTTACATAAATCTCTCCTGATTCAGTTTCTTTAAATACTGATACTGGTATTACCTCTACTTTGTTTTCTACTGATAAATTATATACTCCCGCAAAAAGTTTTTGACAAAGTAGGTTTTCAGAATCATTCCATCTACCTTCTGGAAATATTAAAATACTGTTACCTGCTTGTAAGACTCTACTCATTTTAGGAAGAGAATCTTTCCTACTTTGTTTATTAGTTCTATCAACATAAATTAGACCACTAAACCAAATAAAGAAAGTACAAATATCTAAATATAATTGTTCAGTTGCGCCAAATAATGAGTAACAATTTTTATCAGCAGTAGCAATTACTGCAGAACCATCTAAATAGAAAGAATGATTTAAAGCATAAATATAGCTTTTTTTCTTTTCTAGTTTTGGTTTATGTTCAACAACTATTTTTTTCTTATAATAAAACCTTAAGACAATTCTAAATAAAAAACTAATTACGCCATGAAATGTTCTTCTCATCCAAAGACCAAAATTACTAGTAAAATTATTTATGTTCTTATTTCCTAGCTTTCCTAATAATTTATTTATTATTTTCTTCATTTGTTTCATCCTTACTAGCTTCAGTTTGAAGTTTTTTAAAATCAATTTTTCCTACTCTGGTAGTTGGAAGATTTTTCATATATTCACAATCAATTGGCCAAGCATATTTTGGTAAGTTCTTTTTACATAACATCATTAATTCTAAGGTTACCAATTCTTTTTTCTTGTGTTTGTTTTTTAAAACGATAAAGGCTTTTGGTACTTCTATTTTTCTTTTATGTGGAACACCTACTACACTACATAACATTACTGCTGGGTGTGTTTCAATTAATTTTTCAATTTGACTTGGATAGACATTATATCCAGATGAGACAATCATTCTTTTTGAACGATTTGTGTATGTAATAAAACCATCTTCATCCATTGAACCGATATCTCCAGTATGTAACCAGACATTTCCATCTTTGTGAACGTGAAGTGCTATATGGGTTTCTTTTTCATTATTATAATAACCTAACATGACTGTTGGTCCACAAACACATATTTCTCCCTCTTGTCCATATGGCAGTTCTTCATCTGTATCCGAAAAAATTCCAACATAAATTCCTGGCATAGGAATACCAATTGCTTCTCCTCTTTGATTTGATGGATCACCTAATGCGACACCACAAACAGCTTCACTTAAGCCGTAGCCGGCACTTACTTTGATATTGGCACCATGTTTTTTGAAAAATTTATTTATTCTGTCTCTTAGTCCTTGCTTTAAAGTATCTCCACCAACTAATGCACATTTTAGGAAATCTAACTTTATATCTTCATTATCCCATTCCGCTAAAAGGGATTCAAATAATGTTGGAACCCCCATTAATATTTGAGGCTTGTATTTAACAATCATGTCACAATATTCTTTTACTTCAAACTTTGGTCTTAAAATAACATTCATACCAATTGTTAATGGAAAGATAACACTATGAATAATACCAAAGCCATGAAATATTGGCATTAATGCTAAACAAGTATCGTCACATTTTAAGTAACTTTGACACTTTTTAGCACTTTCAACGAAAGCTATTAAATTACCATTTGATAAAACTACTCCTTTAGGAGAGCCTGTTGTTCCACCACTATGAAGAATAATAGCTGGATCATCTTTTTGTCCCTCGTCTACATAATCTTTTAAATATATATTATTAGCGCTATTGATAAAATCATGCCAAATAGTATATGACTTATCATTTTTTCCTAATTTTATTTTGACCTTATTTCTGTGATAACGCATTTTATTAATAAATGGCATATAATTATTAACACTTACTAGAATCACTTTCTCAAGAGATGTTTCCTTAATAATACTTTCAATTTTCCAGTAGTTGTTATCTATTGCGATTATAACCTTACAATTCATTTCATTTACTGAGTTTTTTATTTCATTTTCACCACTAGCAGGATGAATAAAATTTACTATTGCCCCTATCTTATTAATAGCAAAACAAGAAACAATTCCCTCTAATGTATTGGGAAGGCATATTGTTACAACGTCGCCTTTTCTTACTCCATAATCATATAATACTTTGGCACACTCATCTATTCTATTTAGTAATTCATTATATCTAACTTTTCGTCCATAGTAATCTAGACAAACACGATCACCAAACTTTAAAATCTTTTCTTCAAAATAATTATATAGAGAAATATCTTCAATATTTAAATCCATTTCCCCAGCTTCATAATATTTACTCCATGGGGCTTTGGGTTGTTTTTTAAAGCCTTTAAAATTTAAAAAGTCCATTAAAATACCTCCTTATCTTATAATTTATACTATACTATAAATTTAGTTTTTAGTAAACTTTTATAAGTGTTAGATTATATATACTACTTTTATTTTTCCATGAAAAAAATGATTTATTCAAATCACTTTATATTGTTACTTTTCTTTTTACTTTCAACAAATAATAACATATTTATAAAGAAATATATTATCGCAATTATTAAATATATAACTAGTAAAGCTCTTGCGAAAGTTACTGGATCAAAAGACATTACCTGTGTATTATCTGTTGCTATTATAGTATTAATGCATGGAATTATTGTTAGAATATAGATTATTAAACTATTTAAAAAACATACTTTTATTCCCTTTTTCCAAGTAATTTTATTTTTATTTTTAATCCAAAAAATACTTGGTATAAGCATCATAATTATACTTATTATTCCTAATATTATAATTATAGGAATTAATTCTTCTAATAAATTATATAAGTACGGTCCTCCTAAAAATAATTTTAATATTACTAATAGAAAAACTAGTAGAACGCTTGTTATTATTATTCTCTTTTTATTACTCATAAGTTTTCTCTCTTTCTTTATTATTTTAGTTTTATTTCTAGTCCATCATACGCAATGTGATATCCGTTAGATATAGCCTTTTTTTCTGCTAGTTCGTGATATGGATTTCCTTCATGAGAAATATGAGTTCCAAAGATTAAAGTATTTTCGTCAATAATATTTAATGATTTTAACTTATTTATTTGCTCAAGAAAGAGTTTATCATTTAGATGAGAATTATAGTAATTTACTTCACCAAAATTATGATCCATTATTACTATATTTACTTTTTCTGATGATAATTGTTTTAAGCTATTTTCTGTTAAAATCGAAGTATCTGTTGCGTAAAAAATACTTTTATTATTACATGTTATTACATATAATAATGCTCCTTCTTCTTCATCATGATTTGATTCAATAGCTTTAATCTTATAATTTCCAAGCAGTATTTCTTGTCCACTATTGATTGGTTTTATAGTTACTAATAATTTTTCTTGACCATCTTTACTTAATAACCCAAATTCTTCTTCATTATAAATTTTCTTACTCATCACTTCTAAACATTTTTTATGAGCTACAATATCTAATTTATGTTGTTTTTTGTCAGTTATATATGAAACTCTACTAGCTAAAAGATTAGGATCAAAATGATCATGATGAGGATGAGTTTGTAATAAGTGTTTTACATTACCCAAATCCTTTTCATACATAGACATTGATGTCTGTGTATCAGAAGTTAAATCTATTAATAAATCGTCATTTATTAAAATTGATGCTTTTTTTCTAATACTTTTTCCTTTACGTAATCTTGCAGTTTTACAATTTTCACAATTACAGAATGCAAATGGATATCCTATTGCGCCTGTTCCTAAGAATGTTATTTTCATCTTTACTACCTCTACTATTTAACTATAAAATATATTAATAATGGTACTACTAATACAATAAAGCATAGACCTAAAGGAAGAATATAAGTAAATTTTTCACTTTCACTAATAAATTCTTCTGGTTTATTAGGATTAATCTTTAATACGATGGGTGTTTTAATTTCTTTTGTTATTTTATTTGAACTTACTCTGTTTGTTTCATAAGTTTCTCCTTCATATTTATATCTATATACTGGGTTATACACTGAATTCTTACTTCTATTATAATTACTATCAGATTTTTCAATAGTAGCGTAAACCAAAACAGTGCAATTTTCTTTTAAATTTTTATATTTTTTTATATTAACTATAATCATATATATTCCTGCTATAGCAAAGATTAACAAAAATAAAGTAACTATTATATTTAACCAGTTTAATTCATATACAAATAAATTTGAATTTTCTATTAAAATGCATGTTATTGTAACGATAACGATTCCTACTATTGCAGAAATAATACCAGGAGGGTTAAATTTTTTTAGACCCTCTTCACTTGCCAACGCAGCTATTCCAAATACTAAAAAGTATTGACCTAAAATCGCTATACAATAAATAGATTCTAAAGCTGCAAATACACACATTCCAATTAATGAAGCAATAAACCATATGATGAATAGTATACTTATAATATTCGTTTTTTGATTAGTATTTTCAGGTTCTTTTCTTTCTACTCGCTTTTCTTTTAACATATTCTACTCCTATTAATTATTACTTTTACTATATAGATAATATTATAATTAGTATTTTTCTACAGATAAGACATTATGTATTACATTTTGATATTCTTTATACTTTAAATTATATATTATATTTTTAGTATTTGGTATTATATTTGTGGATAATTATAAATATTTTTTATTTAGATTGGCATTTTGTAATGAAACTTTTGTAAATAAAAGAAAATTATAAATAAGAAAAAAAGATGGATTACTTTAGGTAACCCATCTTTTTAAACCATTTGTGTATTAAATTGTTTTAATATTCTAATAAAATGATTGGCTTCTCTTACTACATGATCAGCAAGTAAAGGAATTATTATACTTTTTATTTTACAATTTAGAATTCCTTCTTCTCCTGCTAATTTAAAGTCTCTAAAACTAATTGTTTCATTTAAACTTGCATTTGTTAAATACTCTGGGTTGTTATTATAATTTTTTAAGATTCTTTGATATTCAACCTTGTATTTATCAGCTGTAAATATTAGTTCTTCTTCACTAGGGTCTAATAGGCCGCGAATAAATTCAGCATGTTCTTTCATGATATTATTCCAGAAAAGTTCTTGTTCATAAATTTCTTTTTTAGTAAGAGGCATTCTTTGTTCTATTTTAGTTAATAAAGTAAAATATACTTTGGCTTCATTCATAATATGTGTAATTAATAAAGGATAATTTGCCGTGTACATTTTACATGATAAAACCTTATTTAGAGTGTCATTTTTAAAATCAATTAATTTTTTTATAAGTGGTAATGTCTGTCTATTAATACTACTTATAGCTGTTAATAGCTGATTGTTTGCTAGGACATTACCACTTTTTAAAGATAACTCTCTTTGCGTAAGTCTAATATCAAGAGTTCCTCCAGAGAGGCTGTTTGTTTGGTTTTCTGCGGATAAAGTATTTTTAGTTACAATTTCATTTGCTGAAAGAAAACTTTCACTGACATTTCCATTAGCCAGAGTAATTACTCTATTTAATATATCTGAGAAAGCATTCTGAAAAGATCTTGCGATCATTTTTTGATCCTTATCTTTTTCAAGAAAAGCGGCTTCTAGAAAAAAACTATGTTCTTTCATTATACGGTCAAAAAATAAATGTAGTTCCAAAGATAATCTTACATAGTCATTATTATTCATTTTATTTCCTCCTAATAATGTATATGCTTATCAGTTGAAACTTTTAATCAAATTATTTTTAGACTTGTTCTTTTTCTTTTACTTCTGTATCAATAATCCACTTGATATCTTCTACTGCTTTATCGATATTAAATCTTCCATTACCTACTGGATAATAGACAGGATAAAACTTATAATTCTTTCCTTTTATTTTTTTAATAAATACTTGTTTTCTAACTTGAGAGACAGATATCTTTTCATTTAAAACAAGAGATGAGACTTGATTACCAAAAAGAATAATTACTTTAGGTTTTATAATACTTATTTCTTTTTCTAAAAGTTCTAAGTACTCTATAAAGTACGAATCTGGAAGAGCCCTAGCATCAATTTGAGTACATTTACCTAGATTAGTTATAAAGTATTTATGTTTTTTTACATTTTCATAAACTTCCTTGGCAAAATCTTCTGTCCAATCAGGTCCCTTTATTGACTTGATTTTTTTATATAAATCTTCATCTAAAAGATTAGTCCAATAAAATAAATCCCAGATATTTTTAGTTCCAATCCAAGGTGATTTTAAACCTTTCCATTCTTTAGACGAAGCAATGTTTCTCCCAGTTGGATTCATAAATACAAAGCAAACATCAGGATTTTCTTCACAACCGCCATTATAAATAGCATCTAATTCTTTTGCTCCATACTTCAGTTGAAGACGATCATATTCTTTTTTTAATGAACTTATTTTCATGATAACTATTCTCCCTTTAAAGTTTTATTGTTTTTAAAAGTTCTTTTCCTCTTACATTACTAGGATTATCCTTTTCAATTAATGATAAATACATATCGATTGCTAAATCTCTAGTTATTGAAGGATGTGTACTACCTTCTACTTGCCTTGTTACCCCTTCTTCACTTAAACAATATTTATATATACGTGACAAGCCATCTATTTCACTTATTTTATCTTCATCGGAAAATAGACAGTGAATTAATGGCATTTTGGAAATATATCCTGGATGGCAACAATCATCATAATAATCTTCAATAATACTGCAATTATTTTCTACAATCATGGGTTCTAATAGAGATAGACAACTTTCTAATTCTTCAGGACTTTCATAAGTTTTAATTCTATAAGCTAAATTATTTTGAATACTACTGCCATTACTATCCATTTGATAATTAGTTCTTGAATCAAGGATAACTTTTCTATCTAAACTAGATTTACCATTGTAACTATTATGCATAGACCAAAATGGATGATGGCTTGATCCAATATCTCTTTTATTAGGATTATATAATCCTCGTTCGATTAACTCCTTAAATAATTCTTGAAATAATGGATTATTATATTTTAAATGATAAAGTTCAAAATAAATGGGATTTGTCTCATGAGAAATCGTTGGTATTCCATAGTGATTAAATTTAGTATTTAGTAGTTGATGTACTTTGAATAAAGCTTTAGCGTCACTACTTATTTTACTATCTTTACCTGTATATCTATAGGAACTTAATGTCCATTCATAGTCGTAAAGTCCTAATTCTAAACCTTGCAAAATTTGAGGCCATCTAAGTAAGATTAACCTATCAATTTCTTCTTTATAATTATCATTTTCTATATCTATTCCGTATAATATTTTTGCGGTGTCAACACCTTGTTTATAAAAATAAGCAATATACGTGTTATCTTCCGCATCACTTAACATTTTTTTCCATCTTGGTATTACGCTTCGTAGAGTAAGTAAAATCATAAATTTTTCATATTCTAGTTTTTGTTCCATTATTTTCCCCCTGATAATAAAACTAATATTTGTTTTTTAGATATTTGTTGATAGTTTCAACTACTTCTTTATGGACTTTACCATTACTAATAATTGCGCCATTTATATCTTGATCATATCTTTGTTCATTACCAAATAAATCTGTAACTATTCCGCCTGCTTCTTCAACAATTACTTTTACGGCAGCTATATCACAATTTTTATGTATTGTTCCTGGAAAAATAGCTAAAGTAAAGTCACCACTTGCGACTAAGGTACTTGCTCTAATTATGCTTCCAATACCGACAAAATATGTTTTTTTACCAAGTTCATTGATAACATCACAGACATTATATTCTGCTTTATGCCACATATCAAAATGAGCAACACTTTTCATATCATCTAAATAAATGTCTGATACATTAATTCTTTGATTGTTGCGATATGCGCCTTCTCCTTTTATAGCGCTATATAAATTATCAGTAAAAGGATCATATATAACTCCAACTTGCACTTTACCATCAATTACTAATGCAAGCGAAAAGACTGATACTGGTAAACCTCTTGCATACATAGCAGTTCCATCAATTGGATCACAGACCCAGACATAATTACTTTTACCAAACTGTTCCTCTTCTCCATCAACTGAGTGATTAGGAAACTTTTCTTTTACAGCAGCAACTAGATACTTATTTATCTCAGTATCTGCTTTTGTAACTATCGTTTGATCAGCTTTATAGCTAGAGCCATTATCTTCATAAAAATACTTAAGCATTATTTTGCCTGCTTCTTGAGCAATACTTTTGGCAAATTCTAAATATTGTTCCATATTATATACCTCTTTTTTTTATTATAAAAAAATAGAATAGAAAAGTCTACTCTATCTTTTTTACTTTATTTTTTCTTATTGTCTTTTTTTAAATCATAAACTGTATCAACTTCATCACAAACATTTTTAGAATGGGTAACAATGATAATACATTTATTTTCTTTATGAGCTAGAGTCTTAAATATTTTTAAGATTTCGTCTTCAGTTTCCTTATCAAGGTTACCAGTTGGTTCATCAGCAATAATAATATCTGGATTATAAGATAGACTTCTAGCAATTGCGATACGTTGTTGTTCTCCACCTGATAGTTTTAGGACTCTTCTATCAGCAAAACTTTCATTTAATCCGACACTTTTCATCAACTCAAGTGCTCTTTTTCGTTTATCTATATCTTTTATACCACTTATCTCCATTGATAAAATAATATTTTCAATAGCAGTTAAGTGTGGTAGTAAGTTATAGCTTTGAAAGACAATACCAATATAAGTATTACGATATTTATCTAAATCAATTGTTTTTAAATCCTTATCATTATAAGTAATTGTACCTTCATATTTATTTTCTAATCCACTAATCAAAGATAAAAGTGTTGTTTTACCACTACCACTCTTACCACGAATAGCATAAGTTTTACCTAATTCAAAATTATAATTTATATTTCTTAGAACATAGTCATCTTCTGCAGCATCTGCATAACGATAACTAACATCTTCTATTTTTAAGATTTCTTTTTTCATTAGCTACGCTCCTTTAGAATTGTTAGAGGTGAGAACTGTTGAATACTTATCATTGATGCAGAAGAACTAATTAATGTAAGAATAATTCCTAAGCCAAGTAATTGTCCTAAAACTTTGATATCAACAACTGCATCGATTGAATCAAATGCTTGTACATCAGTTACCCCGCTTATTTTTTCAAAATCTTGTTTCATTCCAGTTGGAACATTTTCTCCGTCTTTTCCACCACGACCAAAGTTTTCATTAATACTTTCTCTTTGTTCTTGAGAAGAAGCTATTTCATTTTCTAATAAGTGATTTGAGATAGATACACTACTTACAGCACCAATACCGGCACCAACTAAAAGTGCTACAAAAGAGACAATTAATAATTCACAGATAAATTGAGTGGTTAATAGACTCTTTTTCATACCAATTGTTCTTAAAACACCAATTTCATATCTTCTTTCTCTAATATTAATCATATTAATTACAAATAGAACTACTCCTCCAATTATTAAAGTAATTACTAAGAATGTAGTTGCGAATGTGTTAACATTTGAAATAGTACTTGTCGCACTTTCTACTTGATCTAGATTTGTTGATACTGATAAGTATTCACTTAATCCTTTTTCTGTTAACTCTTCACTGAATGAATCAATTACTGTTTTATCAGTTAAAATAAATGTTGGTGTAACAGATTTACTCATATCTTCATTTTCTTCCGCAAAGTCATTTACAACTGTTGTATTTGTAATAATCATATTAGCTGAAGATGTAAACATTCCCATTGAGTCAGAAGTATCACTTGTTTCTTCAAAAATACCAGTTACTGTTAAAGTAATTGTATTATCTTCATCGTCTGGATCAATAAAAGTTATTTCATCATCTACTTCAATATCATTTAGACTAGCAAGTTCACTATTAATAACACAAGTATTTGCTTCTAAATCACTTGATATTTCTCCATCAGTAATTGAATATTTTCCACTAATAAAATCTTCCATAGCTGATAATGATGAGTATCCTATTAAAGTAAAGTCACTTGATGAAATATTTTGGAAGTTTTCTTTTCCTCCTGGCTTCATCATGCCTCCATCTTTTCCACTGTCACTACTGCTGCTTGTTTCAGTACTTGCCTTTTCAATATCATCAGAGTTAACTCCAACACTTATTTGATAATAATAATCCTTTACATAATCACTATCACCATATTCTTCGATATCTTCTACTGTAATACTACTTGCACTTTTGAAAATATCATTCATATTTTCTTTTTGTTCTTCGCGGTCTTCTTCAGACATATCCTTGCCCATTTTCATTTCACCACGCATATTTTCACGATTAATACCAATAGTTGCGGTTACTTCATATTGATTTTCATAAGACTCAATTAAAGATGTCGCAGAATTTCTAATCGCAAGAGTTACTGCCGCCGCACATGAAATTACAACAACAATAATCCCAATAAGTAAGTTTCTTCCTTTATTTCTAGAAATTGAAACTAATGCATTTTTTATAATATACATAATTATTCTCCTTTCTTAATGCAAAATCATTATATTTTTTTGATATTAAAAGAACATTAAAATTAGTTAATGTTCTTTATTTTTTTAAATTAACCTTAAAAGTAGTATAACCGTCTTTAGATGAGGCTGTTATTTTACCATTATGATTAGTAACTATATTTTTTGCGATAGCAAGACCAAGGCCATATCTTCCAGTACTACGATTTCTAGACTTATCTAGACGATAAAATCTTTCAAATATTTTTTCACATTCTTCTTTTGGAATTGCTTCTCCTTGATTAATAACATTAATAATTATGGACTCTTTTTCAGTTACTAATTCTACTTTTATATCAGTATTTTTTTCGCCATGTTTAATGGCATTATCAATTAAAATAGATAATAATTCTGTTATTTCCGTTGGACTACATTTTAACATTATATTTTTTTCAATATTAGTTACAATTTCTAAATTATTTTCGAAAGCTAGGCTTTCAAATGTTAGCGCGGACTTTTCCACTATTTTTGATAAATTATGTTCGGAATAATTTTCTATATTAATACCATTTTCTAACTTCGATAAGTTTAACAAATTAGTAATTAGACTACTCATTCTTTCTGTTTCATTTTTTATATTATTTAGCCATTTCTTTTCAGTTGGATCATTTTCTAGTGAATCAGCACTTGCCATTATAACAGATAGAGGTGTTTTTAACTCATGAGATGCATCAGCAATAAAATCTTTTTGCTTGTTAAAACTTTCAACTGCTGGTTTAGTTATCCATTCAGTTATTAATTTTGACATATAGAAAATAAAGCACTCAAAGAAAATAAAAACAATTACAGAAGTCGTTAGTAGTGATAATAATCTTTCTTTTACACTAGAATTATTAATAATTGTTATATGACTGTTCTTTTGATAATTATAAGAATAATTACTAAAATATAGATTATTTACTTTGATTTTATCGTTATCATTTTTAGCAATTATTTTTTCGGCTATTTTTTCAATATTATTTAGAGTACCATTTTCACTATGACTAATAATATCGCTAACACTATCATTATTTAGAATAACTGTATATACTTCATAGTCCATAATGATATGATTATTTAAATCTTCTGGAGGTTCATTTTGTTTAAATGGATTTTTATCAAAGTTAAATGTTAGATTATCCATACGAGTTATATTTCTTTTGATATTTTCTTGTTCACGATTATAACTTTGATAATTTGTAACGACAATAATTACAACTAAAATGAATGATAAAATTGAGAAGATTGTTGTAAATGTTTTAACTTTTAATTTATTCATCATTAGCCTCCATTTTATAGCCAAGGCCTCTTACAGCTTTAATTGTAACTGTTGAACCAATAATTTTTAGTTTTTTACGAATAAATGATAGATAGGCCTCTAGGTTATTTGATTCTACTTCATTGTCAATCCCCCAAATTTTATCATAAATTTGATCTTTGGAAATTATTTGGTTTGGATTACTCATAAAATACTCTAATAACTGAAACTCTTTACAGACGATGTTAATTGATTCTAGAGTTGTTTTACATTCTAAATTAGAAGTTCTTATATTTAATTTTAAATCACCCATTTCAAGAAAGTCTTTATTCTTTTTATTAGTTGAATTGCGTAACTGAGCATTTACTCTTGCAACTAGTTCTTCAATATGAAATGGTTTAGTAACATAGTCATTAGCACCATATTCAAATCCAGCTAACTTATCATCTAATTCTGATTTAGCGGTTAACATAATTACTTTAGCTTTTATATTATTTGATTTTATCTTTTTTAATATTTCTATTCCATTAATTTTAGGTAACATAATATCTAAAATTACAAGATCATAAATATCTGTAAGTGAATTTTCTAAGCCATCTTGTCCATCTAAAGAAATATCTACTGTGTACTTTTCTTTTTTTAATCTTGAACTAACCGCATCCGCTAAATTGTATTCATCTTCTACTACTAAAATACGCATAATATCACCACCTATAATTATAGAAAAAAATTATTAAATAGAAATTAAAATTATATGGTTATATTGTATCAGACTTTTTGATAATTATTTGATTATACTTTATATTTTTTAACTTCTTGCAGCACCATCAACAGATAATATTTCTCCTGTTATGTAACTTGCTAGTGGACTTGCTAAGAAGAGAAAGGCATTTGCTACATCTCTTGGCTCTCCTATTCTACCTAATGGTATTGTTTTAATTAATGGTTCAATCATTTCTTTTGGAAGATTTGCGACCATATCAGTATTAGTTATTCCTGGAGCTACAGCATTTACTCTAATATTTTCTGGACCTAGTTCTCTTGCAAGAGACTTTGTTATTCCATTTACAGCAAACTTACTAGCAGGATATCCTACACCTGAAGGTTGTCCATAAATACTTACCATTGAACTTGTATTTAAGATTACTCCTCCACCACTTTCCTTCATATATGGAACAACAGCTTTAGTCATATTAAAAATGGCATTTACATTTAAGTCCATAATCTTTTCAAAATCTTCATATGTAGTATCTTCAAGTTTTTTATTAGCAGATATTCCAGCATTATTTACTAGGATGTCTATTCTGCCATGTTTTTCTATTATTTCTTTTATTACTTTTTCTATTTCTTGTGGATTATTTAAATTCGGATAATATCCTTCTACTTTTATATTTTCTTTTTCTAATTCAGATATAGCTTTATCTACTGTTTCTTTTTTAGAACCAAATAAAACTACTTCAGCATTATTTTCTTTAAATACTTTTACTATTTCTAAACCGATTCCTCTTGTACCACCAGTGATGATTGCGACTTTTTCTTTTAACATAAAACTTCTCCTTTACTAATTAGATTATAGCATAAGAAAAAGTAAATCCGAAGATTTACTTTGCTTCCTTTTTCTCTAAAATTTTCTTTTCAATTATTTTGTATACTTCCATAATTAAAATTATTACTGTTGATATTATAAATAATATTATCATATGAGATACTGGTACACTACTTGTTTGTAAGAATTTACTTAATAGTGGTACTTCACTAACAATAATTTGTAATACAATTGCGGATACAATACTGAAAACAATTAGTGGGTTTGTCTTTAAAGATACTTTAAATACTGAGTTCTTTTCACTACGACAGTTTAAAACATGCATGTTTTGCATGAATACCATTAAGACCATAATGTAGCCTCTTGCGGCTTCAGCAGACATACCTTTTTCTAATAAGAATACCCAAACTATGAAAACAATTAATCCAATACTTAATCCAGATGTTAATACTTCTGATAGTAAATCTTTATTAAAGATTGATTCTTTTGTACTTCTTGGGGTTTCACTCATAATACCTTTTTCTGCTTTTTCAAATGATAAAGCAAAATCTTGTAATCCATCTGTAACGATATTTAACCATAATAATTGAATAGCAACTAATGGCATTGGTAAATCGAATAGAATAGATAAACAGAAGAATAATACTTCAGCAACTCCACATGATAGTAACATGTAGCTTACTTTACGAATATTACTGTAAGCATTACGTCCTTCTTTAATACCTAAAACAATTGATTTAAAGTTATCATCTAAAACGATCATTGACGCTGTTTCTTTAGCAACATCTGTACCACTTCCCATAGCAATACCGATGTTTGCGGCTTTAATGGCTGGAGCATCATTTACTCCATCGCCTGTTACAGCAACGAATTCACCTTGACGTTTATATGATTCAACTATTTCTAATTTATTAATTGGAGTTACACGAGTAAATACCTTTTTAGTTTTTATGTATTTGTCAAAAGCTTTTTGTCCTTTAGCAAGGTATTCATCTACTTCTACTGATGTAGCAACTTCATCCATACTTTCAACAATTCCTAATTCTTTCGCAATTGAGAAAGCTGTTAGTGGATGATCTCCTGTAATCATAACAACTTTAATACCAGCTGTTTTACATTCAGAAATTGATTGTTTAGCCTCTTCACGGATTGGATCAATGAACGCTACTAAACCGATGAAATGTTGATTTTTAATTTCATCAAGTTTTTCCTCATCATAATAAGGAGCATCTCCTTCAGCTAAAGCAATTACACGATAACCATTACTTGCTAATTCATCATTTTGCTTTTGAATTAATTCTTTATCAAGTTTTTCATATTTGTTGTCAACTTTCATATCAGAACAAAATCCTAATATTTTCTCTAATGATCCTTTAGTTGTACAATGAATTTTATCTTCTTGTTTATAATAAACTGCAGAATATTTATTTTCTGATTCATATGGAATGATATCTATTATGTCATATTTTTCAGTATTAGCTTTTGTTTTCATTCCTAAAGCTAAGAAAGCAATATCCATAGAATCCCCGAAACGTTCAAAACCTTTGTTCTTCTTTACTAGTTTAGCTTCATTGTTAATGGCGCCTAACTCAGAAATAAATTTAGCATCTTCTAAATTAGCATTTTCTAATGCTTCTACTTCTCCAATATCATTGTAACCAGTACCATGAATTTTAAAAGTATCTCCATTTGGTAAAACAATTCTTTTTGCAGTTTGTTCATTAACTGTAAGCGTTCCTGTTTTATCAGAAGCAATAACTGTACAGCTGCCTAAACTCTCAACAGAGTTTAACTTTTTAACAATAACGTTATTCTTACTCATTCTGTTAGAAGCAATAGTTAGAGCCATTGTTAGTGCTAGAGGTAGTCCTTCAGGCATTGCGGATACTGATAAGGCAATTACTGATAAGAAAATTTCACTACCAGGGGTACCTTTTGAATATAGTAGAATTGCAATTATAATTGCTACTACAACAACTAACATACTAATTTGTTTTGAGAACTTCTCCATACGAATTGTAAGTGGAGACTTAGTGTCTTTTGTTTCAGCAACCTTTCCAGCAATCTTACCAATTTCAGTATTAATAGCAGTTTCTACAACTACTGCTGTTGCTCTACCAGTTAAAACACTAGTACCAGCATAAGCCATATTAACACGTTCTGCTAGAATAGTATCATTTTCAATGATAGCAGTATTCTTCGTAACACTTAAACTTTCACCTGTAAGAATAGATTCATCAATTGTTAAATTAGACGATTCAATTAAACGTAGGTCAGCACTAATTTTAGTACCAGATTCTAGTAGAACAATATCACCTACTACTAAATTTACAGAGTCAATTTCAACTTCTTTTCCATCTCTTAATGCTTTAGCCTTTACCTCAATTAATTTAGATAAAGCCTCGGCATTCTTATTGGCTTTCCATTCTTGAAATGTTCCCATAAGTAAATCAACTACAATAATAAATAAAATTGCTACAGCATCTATTACTTCATTAATAATAAATGAAAAAACCATTGCAGCTACTAATAGTAGTTCAATTGGATCCATTAATTGTTTTATCATAATTACAAAAAATGAATCCGATTTTTTCTTTGGAATTTCATTTTTACCATATTTTTCTAAACGATGATTAGCTTCTTTTGAACTTAGTCCTTCATGAGTTGTTTTAAGGTTTTCATAAATTTCACTTTGTTCTTTTTTATACCAATCTTTTTCTTGCATAGAACCTCCTTAGACTTGATATTTTTACCTTACTTTTTTAGTATAGCATAAATTTGTCAATTTTAATAGATACTTTACAGTACTATTTTATACCTCCTAAAGATTGCATTTTCTTCTGGTATATATGATTCTTCTTGTAATATTCCATTATTTTTTTCTATTATTTTTGCTGAGGCAACATTATCTTTATCACATGATATTAACACTTCTTCTAGATTTAAATCCTTACATTTTTCTAATGCTAAAGACAACATTTTAGTACCATATCCGTTGTTTCTTTCAGTTGGTCTTATACCATAACCAATGTGTCCTTCATAATCTCTTAATACTTCTAAATCAATATAATGATGAATAAAAATATGACCAATTATTTTATTATCCTTAAATAATAAATATGAACTGGTAGGAATAGATTTACTTGTACTTCTAATAAGACACTCTTCTTTACCTATTCCAATTAAAAAGTCTTCATAACATTTATACTTACTGTAATTTAGAGGATCAGCATTAATATTATTTTTTAAAAACTCATCATAATATTCTAACCACTTATCCTTATCTTCCAATCCAGGGAATTTTAATATTAAATTATTCATTTTATCCTCCTATTTCTACTATAACACTTTTTTTAGACAAAGAAAAACAACTCGGTAGTTGTTTATCTATGTAGTTCAATTAACATATTTACTAATTTTAAAGCTTTTTCTTTTGTTTTTTCATCTGTACTTAATGATTTTATCTGTGTAATTGATTTAGCCATTTTAGTTAGTGATATAGGATCCGTTTGCTCTAAACCGGCTTTTTTTAGGGTTTTGAAAATTGTTTCTACAAAGCCTTCCATTTCTTCTTCGGAATATTCTTTAACAAATTTTTTTATTTCACGAGAGAATCTAGCACTTTTACGACTTAGAGAATCCTCAACAAAGAATGGTCCAAAACAATTCCAACTCATTGGAAAGTGTTGAAGAATTGATTTTGCTGATGAATTAACAGTTTTAAAATCGTTTGGATAATACATTAACATTCCAATTACACTGTGGTTTGGAACATATTTTTTTATTTTAGATTCAATAGCTTTATATTCTTTGCTATTGAACTCTTTTTCACGCATCCCTGGGCCATCAAAATCGTAAATAGCTGTTATTCTTCTTTTGATACTAGGGAATGCTTTCATAGAACCAGCAACTGCTAGGTTAGCACCTTTGGAATGGCCACTTATATATATTGTCCGATCAGATAATTTAATATTCTTATTAATATATTCTGTTGCTAAAATTTGACTTGGAATTGGATAACGATGTGATAAGTGACAATCTTCTTTCCAGCCACTTAATATGCTGTTTGTTCCTTCAAAAGAGATGTAGACAAAGTCTTTAGCACGAATTGTTATAGCACCAAATTGCACTTCTTTAGCAACATTTTTTTGATAATCCGAAATAATTAAATCTTTATAACGAAGTGATGTTTTCATTACATTGAATAAATTATGGCTATCTCGATAGACTTTTGCTTCTTTTTTTAATTTTTCTGGTGTCATTTTAGGAAAATAGTCCGCTGCCAATTCACTAATTGTTCGGGGTAATTTTCCAATACACTTATCGAAATTTAAATATGATAAATTAGCAAATATTAAAGCATCTACTTCATTAAATGGTAATTCATCAAAACTTTTATTACGATAATATCTTGCATAATCAATTATATTTGCCATACTGCACACCTCTATTTTATATAATTATATCATTTTACCGAAATTTTACCACAAAAAGAGGAATTTCCTCTTTAAGATTGAATTGAATAAAGGTTTTCTTCGACGAAATCAATAGTTATTGAACCTACTCCACCATCTATTTCTAAAGTGTTTTTACCAGTACCAATAATTTCACCATCTTTAACTGTTTTTCCAGCTATTGTTGTAGCACCTAGTCCTTTATCAACATTAACTTGATAATCTTCTTCTGTACCAATTAAATTTAAGATTACGCTTCCTACGCCACAGGAAATTTCGTTTTCTCCAGTTAATTTTGCTTCTAATTCTAAAGTTCCAACGCCCATATCTAATTCTAAATTATTTAAGGTTGAATTATTAATTGACAGTTTTCCAGCTCCGCCATCTATCGATGCTTCATTTATTACATTTATAAAATCTAAATCTACTGTTCCAGCACCTAAATCAAGTTCTAAATCTTTTACTGTTACATCAAATATTTCTACTCTTCCAGCACCTGCATCTAAAGATAATTCATCTAATATATGGTCATCTGGTATATAAATTACTAAATCTGTATCAGGTTCATTATTAAATAATTTATTATTTCTTTCTGTAATAATTAGTGTATTTCCATGTATTTTATAACTAATTTTATCATTATTTGTAGCGGCATATATTTTTTTATCTCTCTCAATAATTAAATTAGTTGATTTTAATTCTATTTCTATATTAGTAATTTCTTTAGTAATTTCTATTTCTTTACCATTTTCTAGTTTGTTTGAATTATAATCAAACATATTAAATAATAGTCCTACACCACTAATCAAAGCAAAAGCAATACTAATAATAATTATAAATGCAAAGGCCATTGCTCCATATTTAATTATTTTTTGTATATTGGTCATTTTATTTCAACACCTCCAAAGATTGCGGTTGCGTCTAGATAAATTACATTTTTCTTATCTGTTGGTTGTTTTTTTCTTTTATCAGATATATCTCCAAGTATTGCGGTTGATAATATTTTTACTTCTGTATTTTCTGGCACTATTAATTTTATACTTCCAAATACTGAACAAGCTGTAATTAATATATTATCATTTAATTTTATTTTAGATAAATCAACATCTAATTCTCCAAATACTGCATCTAGTTCATATTTTTCTGTTTCTTCATCATCTAATTTTATGTTCATATTACTAAATGTTGAACAGTACGATTTATTTATTTTTTTCTTTTCTGAAAGCTTTTTTACTTCTTTTTTGATGTTAGTAGTAATTTTATTTTTAAATATTAATGATAATCCCATAAATACTAAAATTACTGGAAGAATTAGTTTTAAAATCAATTCGAAATCAATAATATTTTGGCAAATTAATAATAATGCTAAGCCAATAAACAAACCAAATATATGACCTATTTTATCATCATCATTAACTATTCCTAGACAACATGGAATAATTATAAATAGTGTCCACCAGCCGTCAAAAAAGATATTTATATTTGTTATTTCAAAGGCATTTAGACCTAAAATTATACCAATAACAATTAATGCAATTCCCCAAAATATATTATTTGTTTTTTTCATAATTTATCTCCTTATTTAATTTCAGACTTAACGGGCATTACTATGGCTGCGATAATATAGGCAATTACTCCACCACCAGCAGCGGCACAGAATAATATCCATAGTAGTCTAACTATAGTTGGATCTAAATCAAAATATTCAGCAATTCCTCCACATACTCCGGCAATCATTTTACCTTCTTCAATACGATATAGTCTTTTTTTCATAATAAACCTCCTTTTCTTTATTATACATTTTCTTCATTTGGATGTACATTATTTTCTTCATAATTCCAAATACCTAATTTACCTTTAGCTGGTATTTTTTTGATTGGTTTTATATCTTTTAATACCCATGCATAGCGACCTACTTCATAATAACCACAGATATACTCAGTTTTGTTTGTTTTTTTTAAATTATTAATAAATTCTTCTGTCATATAGATACAGTCAACTAGATTAGCCTTACATATTATATTTCCTTGACTAAATTCTAAATTATGACATAAGTCCTTTAATTCTTTTCTTTCAAAAACTTTCTTTTCAATTGGTGGTTTACTTGCATGAATATATATTTCTCCACGATAATTAGTCTTCCAACTTCTTGTTTCAATACCTTTAATTCTTTCTTTTATAAGAGTTGCGAATGGCTCTTTTATACTTAATACTTTCATAATTAGTCTCCTTTTACATTAAAGAAAAAAACTTATTTTATCTTTTTACCTTTTAGACAGTAATAGTAAAATAAGTTGCAATTTAATCTTAGTGGTGGTTTTTTATATTCATAAAATTCTACTTTCTCAGAATTATAATCTTTTCCAGCAAAGTCTTCAAAATTATTCCTTATATAGTGACAAAGTTCTTCTAATGAATTATATTCATAAATACCTTTTTTCTTATCCCATGAAGCTTCAAACCAGTACCACTTATTATTTAAAGTAAATGTCAGAAATGTATGACAGGGATATCTTTTATCGTCTTGAAGAATCGCAAAGATTGTTTTATAAGTAATTTTTCTCTTTTTAAAATACTTTCTTTCTAGTTCACACATTTCCCAACAGATAGCATGATTGTTTTCTTTTATTTTGTTTACTTTTTGCATGCGATATAACTTAATAAAATTTTCACCTTTTAATTTTTTATGAAGTTTACCAAACTTATCATACCAACCATAGTTTATATCTTTTATTTCATTATAAAATTTCTTTATTTCTTGCATTAGTTTACCTTTGATTTTGCCGCTTCTAAAGCTTTTGATAATTGATCTCCACAAGAAGTTTGTTTAAAACCACAAGTAACTCCTTTTAATTTTTCAATAACTGTATCAACGGCTTCTCCTTCAACAAGTTTACTAATAGCTTTTAAATTACCATTACAACCACCAGTAAATACAACATTATGAATACGATTATTTTCTATTTCAAAGTCTATTTGCGTAGAACAAGTACCTCTTGTTTTATAAGTATGTTTCATTATTTTTTTCCTCCTTTTAATTTGTGGATTAGTTTAAACAAATTATAATGCCAGCTAATTGGTAGTTCAAATTCTCCAATTAACTCTTCAACGTAACCATTAAAACCTCTTTTAAATTCATAGATTCCATAATCTTTTGGATGTTTGTTAATGTCTGCTGGAATACCATAGAAATTGTGTTTTTTAAAGCCATGTTCAATACCATATTTAATCATCATCCATTGTATTAAATATTGTGAGTTAAAACGTAGATATTCTTCATAATTGCCACTTGATAGATAAATTATTTCTGGTTGAATTAAGATAAACATTGAACCTGATAAAGTAATAATATCTTTATTGGCAGTCTCTTTTATTTCTTTAGCATCAAAAATTCTTTTATCAATTGATGATATTTCGTTTTCAAGATTCTTCTTTTGACCATCATTATATTTGGCATCACCTAAATTAGATAATTTTTCATCTTTTTCTTTTCTTTCGGCTTGTAGACGTTCAATATATTCATTTAAATTTAATTCTGTTACATAGTATTTTACTTCTCCTTTATCGTGAAGTAAATTATACATCTCTTGATAATATGAAACATCTCGAATAGAAAAGCCTTTTCTTTCTCCTGTTTCAATCATAATATTTTGGAATTTATCTAATTCATCGTAAGATAATTCTCTAATTGTAATACCATTTTTTTCGGCTTTACGAATAGTATTTCTAGTATTAGGTTTCATTTCTTTTAAAATTTCATCTTCTGTTTTGCCCTCTAGATTCAAAGAAAACATCCAACCTACTTGTTCCATATTCTCGGTTGGAACTTTTTTAAACCCTAACTCAATTAGTTGCTCTACAACACTTGTATTATCTATTCCTGCTTCAACTATATTTCCATCAATATCTCTTTCTTTATTAATTAAATATGGATCTATACGTAAGATATAACCTTTCTTACTTTTTATATATTTTTTTACTTCTTTAGTGAAAAAATCTAATAATTCTTTATCATTAAAATCTAATAGAAAGCCTCTTGGACTATAAAATTCAGATGTATTAAAACGTCTTTTATGACTTAAAAGCATTGTAGCAGCAATTAATTTCTTATCTTTTTTTACTCCAACATAATAAGTGTTCCAGTTGGATTTTTTTCTTAATTTTGAAATTTCTATAGCTGATAAAAATGTTTTTAGAGGATGACTTTCCCAAAACTTTTGATATTCTTTTTCTGTTAATTCTACAAAATTCATTTTAATTCTCCTCTCATTGTGGTCTTCTTTTAGCTTTATATTTTATTTCTTTTACAAATTCATCTATATCTAAATTAGTTTTATACTTATTTTTATCTTTATCAATTATTGTTATGATAAATAAAACAATCGTAATAAATAGCATTAATAGTGTTCCGAACAAAATAGTATCAAAGTTTTCTTCTCTTTTTATAGTTGTATCTAAATAACTGTTTGTTAGATAATCATTAAAGTTTTCACTAGTGATAACTACTTCATTTTCTACTGGTAGGAAGTTAGTTATATTAGTTATGGCCATTTCTTTTAATTCATCAGTTATTGCGACTGGATAACCATATACTTTAATTGGATTTGGTTTCTTATCTGTTCTTTCATAAGTATAATCAATTATATCCTTAAATTTAGAATAATCACTATCTTTAATAGCAATTAGATATGTATACCAAGCACCAGTATCTTCTTGTTCTATAACGAAGTGGATTGATTTTTTGCTTGTAGAATAATATGCAAACTTTTCTGACATTTTGGACACTTCAATATATGCGTATTCATCAGCACTGCTTACTTCTGACCATGATTTCACATCTTGTTTTCGCATATATATTTTATAAGAACATACAGAAAGAATTGTTATTACGATTAGGTATACTGAACATAGTAATAATTTAAGCATAATACGCTGTTCTTTACTGAGTTTAGTTTTTTTCTTATTCTTTTTTATTTTTACTTTTTTCATAATTTATACCTCAAAGTAAGAAAGATTATTCTTCATTAAATAATCTTTTTATATTTGTCTTTGGTAGTAACATTTTAATAGATTTATCTACTTTAAAATGAAATTTCCTTAGGTCTGTTTTAAATTCCTCACCATCGATACACCAAGATGTTTTTGGTTGATCGAGAAACTCTAATTCTAAGTTATCAGTTTGATGATACGTAATTCCTGGCACATCTTTTACATCCATGTTAAATAATTTAACAAATTTTTTCAACATATCTTTTTTATTTTTGGCCTCTAAAAAGGCAAATTCAAATTTCTTGTCATCCAACTTAATGTCATAATAAATATCATTTACTCCCGCTATACGAGATGAATTGGTTATAAAGATAAATGAGGCTTTGCTTGTATATTCTTGATTATCTATTTTATATTTTATATTGTATGTATGAATACTATTGCGCAATTGTTTTAAGCCATAGATTATGTAGGCAATTTTACCATATTTTTTCTTTAAATCACGAGGAGTATTATAGGTCATATCAATATAATCTCCTAAACAAGCAACATAAACAAAAGGTGTTTCATTAATATAACAAATATCGACATTTTTTACTTTTCCAGTTAATAATAATTCTAAGTTTTTTAAATAATCACTGTTTAATCCATACATACTAGCGACATCATTAGTTGTTCCCATAGGCAAGTTTGCTAGAGTTAATTTTTTATTTCTAGCCATGTTACCAGTAACCACTTCATTTAGGGTACCATCACCACCAGCGCTAATAACTAAATCTATATCATCAGGTAAGTTTTTTACAATTTCGGTAGCATCTTTGGCTTTTTTCGTATATTTTATTTCAGCATCATAACCATATTTTCTCAATATGTCATAAAAATGTCTTTTACCACCAATGCTTTTTACTTTTCCACTTTCCGGATTCATTATAATTGCGCATTTTCTCATTTATATACCATCGCCTTTTTTCCTTATCTATTATATTATATCATTTTTAGAAAATAATACTAGTATTGGATTCAAAAGAAAAAAGTACCAAGTTATTAATTCCTTATGTACTTTTATCCTTATTCGCTACTATTCTTTCTTTTTCTATTTATGTTATTAATATTTAGTGTGGTATGTCCATTACTGTAAATCTTTCTTCATTTAAACTATTGTA
>JBGVNW010000054.1:0-2803 GCA_045125935.1 Bacilli bacterium
TGAAAGTGTCAAGATAAAATAAACCAGTTTGGTCAAGAAAAAATGTACCAGATGTATAATCATCTTTGGAGGTAACAAAGATGAAATTAAGATACTTAGATGACGAACTAGGAGGATTAATCTTGAAACACAAAGCGATAAATAAAAGTGAATTAGCTAATAAATATAATGTCGATAGACATACAATAGCGAGACATATAAACAAAATGGAAAAGCCACCAAATAGAAAACTAAGATCATGTGGATTGTTAAACTATTACGAAATAATAAAAAATAAGTTAGAAGAAGAATCGAATCTTCGATCTATCTATATGTATTTATTAAATATTTCGACTATTAAAGAAATAGGAACATACTCAAATTTTAAGCAATATGTTATAAAGCATTTTAATGATATAAGAGTTGCGCGGAAAGAAAAAATCGCAAAATTTAGGTATGAAACAATGCCTGGTGATCAATTACAATTTGATTGGATTGAAGGGATTCATTTACATTTAAAGAAAGGCCAATTGATAGATTTTAATCTTTGGAGTGCAAGTTTAAAATATTCAAGAAGACACATATTCAAAGTAGTTAAACATTTAACAGAAGTCGATTTTAAAAGATGTTTTATAGAGACAATAATAATTCTAGGAGGAACACCTACACGAGCATTAACTGACAATATGTCAGCAATAGTAAACATTAATAAAGGAAAGAAAACAATTCATCCAACTGTTGTTCAATTTATGAAAGATATTAATGTTGAATTAAATCTATGTAAAGTTAGACATCCGTATACAAAAGGGACGGTTGAGGTTTCTAATAAATATCAATACTGGCTAAATGCATATGACTTTAAATTTGAAACAGAAGCGGATTTATATAAAGGTGTAGAAGAAATATTGGAACAATGTAATTATCAAGAAAATTCAGAAACAAAGGTTGCCCCAATAGTACTATTTGAATCTGAAAAGAAGCATTTAAAACCTCTTCCTAATATGAATATATTGAAAACTTATCATAGTAACTTAATACCAATTAAAGCTAATATAAGTAGTTTAATAACATATGGAGGAGCAAAATATGGGGTTCCAAGCAAATATGCGAATACTCAAGTATTGATATCAGAAATAGATAATACAGTTCAAATATTTGATAATAAATTAAAATTACTTTCTACCTATCCTAAGGTAAATTATGGAATACATTATGCGACAGGATTATATTCAATAGCAAAGCGAAAAAATGAGACAGAAGAAGAATATAAAGTTCGTATAGAAAATAATTTAAGTCAATTAGCTAAATTAGGTTTAAAAAATAAGGAGGTAATACAAAATGGATAATTATAGTAATTTAATTGAAAAATTAAATAATTTATCATTAGATGGTTTCTCAATGATATTAGAGGATGTAATTAAAAAAGTCAACAATAACGATTTAGGCTTTTATGAAGCACTTAATCAATTAGTTGATAATCAAATTAAAGTAAAAAAAGAAAAAGTATATGCGGCAGGAATAAAAGTATCTCACTTTCCATTTATTAAAACTATTGATGATTTTGATTTTTCATTTCAACCATCAATAAGCAAAACACAAATAAAAGATTTTTGCTCGTTAAGATTTATGGAGAACAATGAAAATATTATATTTATTGGTACTCCAGGTACTGGGAAAACACATTTGGCAACTGCGATTGGATTAGAAGCAACAAGAAATAGTAAATTGACATATTTTATTACTTGTAAAGAATTAACAAACCAATTAAAAAGAGCAAGAAGTGAAAATACATTAGATAGACGGCTAAAACATTTTTACTCTTACTCATTACTAATTATAGATGAATTAGGTCATGATATTCTAGATGAAGAATCAGCTGCTGATTTATTTCAATTAATACAAATGCGATATGAACGTCATCCAACAATTATAACAACTAATTATAATATTTCTCAATGGCATACAATTTTTAAAAATAACAAGATAGCTCTTGATGCAATGCTTGATAGACTTCTGCATCATAGTAGCATTGTTACAATAAATGGACCATCATATCGTTTAAAAGAAGTAAGTGAATACTTAATTGATTAAGTGGTACAAAATAAATTGACCATTGTGGTGCATTTTATCTTGACACTTTCAGAAGTGACAGGACTCGAACCTGCGATCTCATCGTCCCGAACCGTAAAAGCCTTGTAAAATAAGTGTTTTGGGGGGATTTTCGATGCTTTTTAGTCTGAAATCACTGCTTTCGTGTGCTCTTGCGAGCACTGTTTCCACATAGTCCGAACCTGTAGATGGTCAAAGGTGTGGTCAGAGCAATTTTTTCGAGAACTCGAGCACCTAACCGACAAAGCAGTTCATCGTTCTTTCTGCCAATAGTATAGCATACATTCGAAACGATTACAAGGCCCCCTGCTCAAAATGCAGAATTTGCGGTGCAGTAGTCAAAGAAAAGGCCGTCTGAAAAAAGTTGAAATTGTTTCAAAAAAGGTCTGGACTTTCCTCCCCTTCTGTAGTATTGTTGTGTGCTGACAGGAGGCGCAGCCCATGAAAAACATCATAAAGGAATTATGTCGAGGAAACGTCATACCGCCCGAGGACAGCAGACAGAACACCCCCGAGATGCAACAACTACTGGAATATATCAGCAGACACAACGATGACCTGCTGAAAACCATGACCGATGAACAGAAGGAAATCTTCGAAAAGTTCCACGATTGCTGGGACGAGTACGTAAGCCTTGCCGAAGCAGCCATCTTCGAATACGCATTCAAGCTCGGTATGCAGATTGCTATCGAAACAATAAAAGAATAAAACAAAG
>JBGVNW010000055.1:0-21737 GCA_045125935.1 Bacilli bacterium
TAGTATGTGATAAACTATTAATGTCATTCCACATGGACTGACCACTCCTTTCTCAACATATATTATTATTTGCAACTGCGAATCGCAAATTTATAATATCAAAAGGAGTGTTTTTTTTAAAGACTCAACGCTAAAGCTTTAAAGAACCACCAGACTATCTGGTGGTTTTCTTATACAAAAAAACAACTAACTAATTAGCTGTAATTTTATTAAGTCTTACTGTAACTCTATTTAAATTATCCTTCGTACAAGTATATAATGTTAAGTCAAATTCACTTTCAATCATCTCAGTAACATCATCTGGACCAAGTACCTCAACAACTTCTACTTTATAGATAAATTGTTTACCATTAACATCCGTAATCATTACAAGATCACCAATATTTAAATCTTTAATATTACCAAGTAAATTATCATATGAATGAGAACATAATACTAAATCATCTGTATATATAGATCCATAATATCTACAAGGAGCAATCTTCATCTTATCATTACTCCAATCATTCATAATTGGAAGATCTAATCCAAGAACAGGTATTGAAATAGTACCAATATAATCATTTCCATTAATCGTAATAAATTCTTTATCAGAATCAATACTATCATCTAATCTTAAATAAGTCTCTTGTATTTCATTATATGTCTTATTCGCAACAATACCAGCATTCCTATTAGTATATGAATTATACATTTGTAATACAAAAGAACTACATATTAGAAAACCACCAATACAAACTAATACAATCCCTCGTTTATTCATTATTACCCTTCTTCATTTCAATAGCACCAAGTAGAATAAAGATTAACCCAGATACAGCTAAAACAATAATTGAATAGAATAACTGACCTGTATTCGCTAAAGTATCTGTATTAGTAACAGTAAATACATACTCATTATTTGAATAACTAGCTTTATATCCCTTAGGTATATTTACCTCACGTACACTATATTTATCACTTTTTTCTAAATCTTCAAAAGTATATGTCCAATTATTAGAAGAATTCAAAATAACTTTATCAATAACTTCACCATCTAGTAATAGTTCAATTTCTACCTTTTCAGGTAAATCATTATCATCAGTATTCCAAACCTTATTAACAGTAATATCTATCTCTTTATAAATATCTGTTTTAGGTCTAGCTTCAATATCATAAGTCCAACTATTATCAATAACTTTAGGTATATGAACTAAAAATGAATCAATATTAGAATAACCTTCTACTTTATTAGTCTGACTAACTAAATATAAACCTAAATCCAAATCAGTAAATTTAACCACACCATCACTATCAGTACTTAAACTAGTACCAATAACCCCATCAGTAACACAACTAGCTATTTTCTTTGCAAGGTTCTCATCAGTTAAATCATCTAAACTAACATTACAACTAGAAAATTCCTCAGTATACTTAAATGCTAAATTAACCCCCTCATTATAAGCATCAGCGATCTTATAAATAGTTATTTTAGCATCCTCTACATAAGTATCTTCAGATAATTCATGTAAAGTTATTTCTATACTTCCCTTTCTAGAAAAATCAATAGTATGATTCTCCTCAGCATTAACAGTTAACATAAATCCCAAAAACAAAGTAATTATAACTAACAAATAATTAATTCTTTTCTTTATCATTTCCTATCCCTCCCTTTGCCTTACTTGGATATATATACATTTCTTTTATTTTATTAAAATTATACTCAACAGGTTTAAAGATAATTATAAGTAACAAAGTAAAAACTATTGGTAATGCCACAAGCGGAGTAACTATAAAAGTACTTACTTTAAAAGCTTCCGTTGTAATAAACATCTTTTCCTTAACATTTTCTATTCTTTTACCTCTAACCAATAACCTATGTGAATTAATTCCATACGGAGTACAAGTAATAAGTGTTACATAATCTTCTTCACTATCAATTACTAATGAACTGACATCTTTAGGCTCAACAATTAATATTTCATCAATCTCATAGGTCAATAATCTATCAAGCACTGTAATTGTAAATGTATCACCAATTTCAAGTTTATCTAGATTAGTAAATAATGTTGCTGAAGCTAATCCCCTATGTGCAGATATTGCACTATGAGTTCCCTTTCCACCTATAGGAAAACTAGTTCCTTCAAGATGACCAGCTGCATTACCTAATACTTCTTCACTCGTACCATGATAAATTGGAAGTTCAACTCTAATCTTTTCAATTGAAATATAACCAATCATTCCATGAGCATCAACATCTAATACATCTTCATAATTCTTAAGACTCTTATAATCAATAAACTGATCTTTTAAATTTCTTAATTCAGAATTATACTCATCTGCCTCTGCAAATATCTCATCATATTTATTTTTATCAATATTTTTAAGTAACGATTCATAATCAACAATCGATTTAGATTGTACTTTTTGATTATGAAAATCACTAACAGATGGATATAAAAGTACTAGAAGGCCTATGAAAAAGAATAAAACCATAACTATTGTACTACGCTTTTTCATATGTCTTCTCCTCTCTTATTAATATCAACCAGGAAGAGGAAAACCTCTTCCAAGTTAAATATTAACTCTTTATTATAAAGCAACCTTTGACATTCTTAACTTAGTTACTAATAATACTCCAAATCCAAGTACCATTAATGAACCAATAACTACAAATAACACTGTACCCATTCCACCAGTGTATGGTAATTCATTACCAGTTAAGTTAATAACTTGTAGTCCACCACTAGTCCATTTATTATTTTCAACAGTTGCAGTATTATTTCCTCCAAGAGTGATTGTTGGATCTTGTGCTAATTTATTATAACCATCAGGAATCTTAGTTTCCTCTAAATAATAAGTACCAGCATCTAATCCTTCAATTCTAGCAACACCAGCTTGAATAGCAACACCAGCTTTAGTTTGATCTTCTAAAACTCGGTAAATATTTACTCCGTTTTCCTTTTTAACAAATCCAACCTTAATTACTTGTTTTACTTGTTCATCATCAACAGTTACATACTTATATAATTCAAATTCAGCACCTTCTAATACAGTAGCATCACTAGTTGTTTTTACTATATCAAATTCATATGTATATGTTTTAGTTGGAGTAGATTCAACTTTACTATTATCTCCATAAGTTAAATTAGTATCATTTGTATTTGCTGTATCAGCTATTTCAGCATTTTCATTTAATACTGCTGTATAAGTAACTGTTATAGTACCATTTTTACCAACTTCAGTAACAAATTCATCAGTAAATGTAATTGTAAATGTATCTCCTTCAGCTGGAGTTTCTTCTACTGTATAATCGCTTGCATCAACTGTTACTACAGTATCATCAGCTTTCTTTGCAGTAATTACAAATGAATTATTGTTTAATGTTAATCCAGCACTCATAGTATCGTGTAATACATAATTTTGAGCACCAGCACCAACTGTAATTACAGTTTTAAATTCTACAGTATCACCAATTGTTGCATTATTTTCTTTTCCATATGTACCGTTCTCATTAACTTTCTTATCAACAGTAGGAACTGTATTCTTTTCTTTAATGATAACTTCATTATCAGTAGTATCTAAACTACATAAAGCACCAGTTGAAGAATCAACTAAATAATAACCTAATTCTAAATTTTCAAATGTAACTGTTGTATCAGTAGCTGTTTGAGAATCTGTTTCTTTAATACCATGCTCCTCAGCATAATCAATTGCTAATCTTGCAAATTCAGCAGCTCTTGCATCAGTATTTGCACCTACCCAAGAAACATATCCTTGTTCATTTACTGATAAATAAGCCTTAGCCTCACCAGTTGCAACGAAATCTTTCCAAGCATCAGCAACTTTATACGCATATGCCTTACCTGTTGAATATGATTCAAGAACCAAAATTTGATAGATATCGTAAGTTTGTCCTTCGATAGCATTATCAATTGTTATTTTCCCCTTAGTTTCTTCTAAAATACTACCACTATTAACTTGTTCAGCATTAACAGTTAACATTGGTACAACTTGTACTAGTAATAAAGCTAATACAAATAATGATTTTAACATCTTTTTCATTTTTTTCTTCCTTTCTTATTTTATTTTTTTTAATATTCATCATACATCAAAGAAGCTAGGTCATACTCCTTTTACTTACATAAAATGAATATCCTATATAAATAATAGGTACAACTAATAATAGAGTCCCTATTATTATCACAATTAACATACTCCAACTTCCAGTCCCTGGGAGTATATATTCAGCATAATTTATAATTTTAACTAAATTAGAACTACCCTCTTCTAACCTACAACTATTATCACTATTACATACTGCAATAGAACCATTAGCTATTTCGTTAGAATTAACTTGATATTTGACCTGATAACCATTTGTCGTTATTTCAGATATTCTATATACTGCACCAACTGGCAAATCATAAATTACTAATTTATTATTATTAGCTAATCTTATATTCTCTTCGTTTATCTTGATTTCACCATCTACAGAATCATTAAGTTTATATTTGTAAGTACCAGATAAAAGTTCCCCTTCAAACCAAACTTCTAATTTTATATCAAACAAATCATCATCATTAGAATTACCTTCTAATAATTTTGAAATTTCTAAATTAGCCTTTTTAATATCATTGATAAATTCATAATCATCAGGCATACCAATGACTTCACTATAACGAATTTCTATATTTTTAGTAGTACTTGATAGTAAGAAATCACTTGGCGCAACTGTTTCTTTTAATATATATTTATGTCCAGATGGAATATCCACAAATTTCACTTTTCCGAACTCATCAGAAACTGCTTCATATTTTAAATCATCATCCGAAGCATGAACTCTTTCATCAAGACAAGGGCACTCAGAATCATGAACCAATTCAAACTTTGCTCCAGAAAGTACTCTACCATTTTGTGAAGATTTCTTCGTAAATTCAAAGTTACCTAAATATCCTTTAACCTGTGGAATCTTAAAATCAATTTCTTTTTCATCAGACAATTCACCATTGACTCTCACAACATAAGATAGCGTCGTCTCACCATTAGTATCATAAATACTACTAATTTCAAAAGAATCTAATTCATTTTCTAATCTCACTCGATATTTAATACGATAAATATAATTTCCTTCTGTAGATTCTTCTTCAGGATCAGAATTTTTTAAATCCCATCTAATCTTATTTTCAGAAAACTTTGCCGTATCATATTGATTAGGTTCACCTTTTACTAAAGCATCATGTAACCCACCCACATCATCATACAATCCAACAAATTCTATATTAGCAACATCACCATCAACACCCATCGGATCATCCGCAACCCAACTTGCCTCAACCGATGTTTGAATACTATCTTTTATAGTTCGAAAAATTTCAACATATGCCGCCGCCAAAGATTCACCATCTGTAGCATTATAATAATATCCAGATCCGATTGAGTCTCTTAACCAACCATGGATATCATCTATTGTTTGACCAATTTCGTAACTTTCAGTTTCTGTATCAATAAATGAACCGTACCAAGGATCTTTTCCTTTCTCTTCTGCCATCATTTCTGCTGGTCGATTAATGAAACTATCTTCAATTCCTGTACCAACACTATATATTTTAACTCCAGCTTTTTTTATAGCTGTAGCTTTCTTTCTTGCTCTAATTGCACCTCTATCACTATAGTTAGTTCCAGCTGTACACGCTTTTTTAGTTATTTCATTATAGAAGTATCCTACTTTTGACTCACTAGCACTTTCTGTTACAGGAACATAACCATTATAACCAGTATTAACATATGTTGTTGGTAATCCATCTGATAAGAAAATTATATATTTATTATCAACATTACCAATACCATCTAACATATCATTTGCCATAGATAACCCAGCTTCAATATTCGTATAACGTGTATTTTTAGCTTTATACCCTTCTTCTTCAACAATTGCTTCAGTACCAGTCTTCATTTCAGCAATTAGACTTACAGCTTCACTTGTTGATTTACATGTAGATAGATCAAATATTTTATGAGCATCTGTATTAAAAGCCACATATCCTATTTTACGAACAACATCATCACCTAATCCAGAAGAATATTCAGTAAACTCTTCAATAAAGTTTTCAGCAGCAGTAATAGCAGTGGCATATCTTGTTGTATCGCCTTCTTGACCCGCTTCATACTTGTCATAATCATTCTTTAAATCATTATCAACATTGTATTGAATCATAGTATTTGAAATATCCATTACAATAACAATTGCTAAATCCTGAGGTCTCATTATTTCAGAAACACTATCTTTTGTTTTAATTTCTAAAGTAATATCAAAATAATTTTCTAAACCACCACTCGCAATAGTTTTACTAACTTCAACTCCATCATCTGCATTAACAGTCGATCCACCACTATATACTATTTGCTTTTCAGTCTGTTCATCTAACTGTTCAGCATAAACATTAATACACAAAGATATCAACGGAATGCATAAAATAAAAATTGAGAAAATATAGATTATCCTTTTCATTTAAGTTCCTCCTAACTTACAATTATTTAAATGGCCAAATACGAAATAATATTTTACCAATCAAACTTTCATCTGAAACGCAGCCAACTTCTGAATTTCTTGAATCAATTGAATTATCACGAGCATCACTTAATACAAACCAATGTCCATCCGGAACCTGATATGGATATTCGATATCACTATCTCCCAATTTCTTTTCTTTTATATATTCTTCTTCTAATTTTTCGCCATTAACATAAACATTACCATCATCATCAATTGTTACCCAACTACCAGGGCCAGCTATAACACGCTTAATCAATACTTTATTTCCATGATAGAATGCAATAATATCACCAGATTTTAGTTTTGTAGTCTTAATTGAAACAACTATATCACCCGAATTATAAACTGGAGACATAGAAGAACCACTAACTTGCAATACAGGTAACATCATAGTCGCAATAAGAACTGCAATTGCTGCTATAGTAATTAATGAATAAACTGTACTCTGCAAAATTTTTGAATATCTAGATTTGTAAACTTCCCTTTTTAATTCTTCTTCTATTTGTTTAGAAGTTAAAGTCTTGTAGTCAATTTTTTTATTTTTACTCATTTCCTACGTTTCCTTTTAACAGTACTAGTACGTTTTCCTTCAATCACTACTTTTTCTTCTTCTTTAACTTCAGGGATAACCTCTTCTTTCTTTTTTATTATCTGACCACGTTTTAATTTTTTATCACCACCAGATAATTTTTTCTTTTTCATTTCTCTTAACTCTTTTTTAAATTTCTTCTCTTCATCTTTCATCATGTCTTCAACATTCTTTATGTGTATAGCAACCGCTTCATCTGCCGCTTTAAAAATCTCACTTAATACTAGTGAAGCTTCTGCTAAAGAGCCAACATTACTAATTTTTAATGTCCTATCCTCTAGTTTCTTTTTTGTCTCTTCTAGTTCTACTTCTAACTCTTCTATCCTCTTAGTTTGTTCCAAGAGTATTTCTAAAAGAGCCTTCCGATTTAATTTTCTTTTTTTAAATTTTTGAAAAAAAAAGAACCCTAAGGTTCTAATTCTAATACTTCAATCTCTTCAACAACAGCTAACTGTTGCTCAATAATTAACTTCAGTTTCTTTTTAAATACTTCCATATTTCTTTCTAAAAGCTGAGCACTCTTCTCTATTCTATTTGCTCTTATCAAAGCTTCATTAACAATTTTACTAGCATTTTCTTTTGCTTGACTAATAATTGTTTCAGATTCATCTCTAGCCATTCTTTTTATATCATCGCTAGCCTTCTCAGCTCTCATAATCGCTACTTTTAAAGTATCTTCAATATTTTTATAATGTTCAAGCTCATTTTTTAATGCTATTATCTCATCTCTTTGACTTTGACATCTTAAAACTATATCTTCAGTCTCGGTAATCACATCACTAACAAATTGATTTACTTCACTACGATTATATCCATTAGCTTCATAACTAAATTTTTCCATTATGATCACCTCAGAATAAAGTCACCTTTTAAAAGAAATCGTCCTCTTCTTCTACTTCTTTTTCTTTTTTACCCTTAGCAGCTTTTACTGCGCCTTGAGCATCATCACTAATTTTTCCCTCAACATTAACATTTTTAGGAGTACATAAGAAGATTCCTCCACCTAATTTTTGCAAATCTCCACCAATCGCATAAATAGTACCATATAAAAAGTCTACTATTCTCTTAGCTTGATCTGGAGTAACTCTCTTTAAATTAACAACAACAGCATTTCTTGCTTTCAAATAATCTGCTATTTGTTGACTTTCAGAATAAGCTCTTGGTTCTAATAACATCATCTTACTACCTGCTACTCCATTCGCAACATGATATTCTTCTCTTGTAGTTGTATAATATTCTTCTTCAGGAGAAACTTCATTATCACCATCAGATTCACCTAAGAATTTTTTAAATTTCTCTAAAGCCATAATAACTAACCTCCATATAATGGTCTACACTATAAACAAATTCTACCACAAATCTCATAAAAGAAAAAGTAAAATTTAACTAAATTATTTCTAATTATTAAAAGTTCTATCACCAACATTATTAGTATAACTAATAAATCTTCCAGTAGAACTATTATCCATTTGATTTTGATTACCTATAAATGCACCACTAGGATAAATACCTAACAATGTTGCTGTCTCTGCCTGTGGTTCTACATAATTTTGTACTTGCTGATACCAAACAGTACCTATATCTACATTATTACTCATAGGTCTAGGATTTGGTAAATCTATATACATTGAAACAGGTATCTTAAAAGCATTACCAAACGCTATACAATTTCCTGGTTTCAAGTTTTTTAATTGCTGAACAATTTCAATCGAAATATTTGGAACCATATTCTTAATATAATCTAAATCTTTAGGATGTAATGTTCTAAGAATAATAAAATTAGTACATTGTGAAATACATGTATCTGATAATTCGCTAGGTCTTTGTGTAATTAAACCTAAGAAAATACCATACTTACGTCCTTCTTTTGTAATACGTTCAAATATATTATAACCAAGTAAATCAACATCACGATCCTTAATAACATATCTATGTGCTTCTTCAATAATAATATGAAAAGCTCTGCTCCCACGTGGATATGTATTAGCCGCAACACTAAACAACATTCTTGAAACAATCTTTGTAATTACTTTAGCCATTCTATCATCAACATAATTAATATTAAAATTAATTATTTGACACTTACTTCCATCAGCTAATCTCATTAAACTATCAATATATTGTTCTTTATTTACAAACTGTGGATAATTAAAAAACTCTCTGTAATCACTATTTACAAGTGTATGTAATCTAACACTTAAAACATTAGCATAATCAAATACTTTATTACTCTTTAAAATACCTTCATTAATTAAAGCAAAATCCATTGCAAGTTCTAAATCATAAAGTGTATAAAAAGGATTTAAGTCTTCTGGATTAACAACCTCATCATCATCAGTTATATATCCTCTAATAAACTCAACAACAAGTTCCATTTCTTGCATTTTACCAGTTTTATCTACATATAAACATTGTTTTAATGTACGAACATATCCTGGTTGAACAATCGGTGTTTCTAAATTCAATTCAGTTGTATTAAACTTAGTCAAAACTGCTGTTACTTGATCTCTAATTTTAGTAGAATCATTTCCACTAAGTAATATATCTTGTAAAGCTCTAGCAATAATATCATTCTTTTTCTTTATTACAAAAGTAGAATTACCAGTAAGTATTGGAACTAATTTTAATGTCTTTTCAATTATTGGTAATTGTGTAGGATTATCAGCATCCAATAATAAAGCTAAATCATCTACATCTAATAACCATACTGGTATTCGTAATATTTCCCCTTCATTTACTGACTTTGTATTCGTTGTAAATGATTTATAATTAACATTTGGATTAAGTTGATGTAATCCTACAAAGGCACTATTATACTCACCATATGCATCAAAGAAAAAGAAATTAGCATTAACAGGAGTTCTTTTATTTGAAAATAACTTTTGTAAAATAGATGCCACGGTACAACTTTTACCAGAACCACTATTTCCTAATACTGAAAAATGATTACTAAAAAAATCATTAACATCTACATTTATTCTATATCCTTCATATACATTACTTGTTCCAAAATTAGTTTCATTTTGTTCTAACACTTGATTTCCAAGTACATATTCTAACTCTTCTACTGAAATTATCCTTGCAATTGACTTAAATGAAGGCTTTTTAGTATTTCCAGGAACAAAAACATTATCAATTAATTCACCTACTATGACAGTAGTCATAACTTTTTGACTTGTACATATAATTTCCGCCACAATATTTCGATCAGTATCATCTTCAAACACAACATGTAATCCTACAAGATTTGGTTGTTTATTAATGTCAACATCCAAACTAACTATAACACGATCATCTACTATCTCTAAAATATTTCCTATCACATTGCCACCTTCTTTTACCCTATAATTAGTATAACAAATTAAACAACTAAAAAAAAGAAATTATTTAAATTTTTACAAAAGAACCCAATAAGTTAATATTAAAATATATAAAAGAAAAAGTACACAGAACAACATCTATTCTATATACTTCTAACTAAACTTTAATCAACTTTTTTCTCTTTTTCTTTTTTCTTTCTTTATAATCTGTAATTAAAACCAGAAAATTAGATAAAATTAATATAAAATCCGTAATTGCCCCTGAAACACTACCAACATATACATCATAGATTAACCAAACTGTATATGATACTATTCCTCCAACAACTACAACAGTCTTCTTATTTGCTAAAGAAAAGCCATCTATCATTGATGCAAGTGAAGGTAATACTGACATAATTCCACTAAAATTAAATATCGCAATTAATATATATACTGGTATAGAACAATAAAACAGTTTCAAATCATCATCAGATTTATAATATACAAAGTCTCTTACTGTTTCAAATAATACGACATATAAGCCACTCATTCCATCCAAAAAATAATAATGAATTACAAACAGTACACATGATATTACTTGAAGTAATAAAACATCATCTACTTTTTTTCGCCAATAACTAAGAGCCAAAAATATCCACGCTATAAATCCAACAAGTTGTATTACAAATGCCTCTAACACTAATTATTACCTCCAACTATCTATTAAAAGTATATCAAAATAACTACCCCAAAACAACAAAAATACTTAAAAAAGCATTTAAGTATTCTTATCCTTCGTATAAACCATGTATCTTTTGTCTATCAATATCACTAATATCTTCTAAAACCCATTCACCGTTTTCATCTTTAGTAAGATAAAAAGTAATATCATATTTAGCTTTATCCGTAACATCCTTTAGTTGTTTAATTTTATAATCAATAAATTTAGTAGTTTCATCAAACATATCTTCTACAGCATCCCCAATTGCGTCTCCTGCATCCTCTACTGCTCCACCAATAACTTCACCGCTTTCATCAGTTTCTTTAGTATTGTCATTGTCATCATCATCATCTAAAAACTCGTCACGATGTTCACTATAATAATTTTTAGATTTAGTAATAGATGTTGCATAATCATAAACTTCTACTTCTACATCAACAGTCGCATTATCACCATTTATTTCTTCACTTTTTATCTTATAAGATAAATTTTGATATTGCTTTTCCATTAAACTACGATATTCTTTCTTCTGTTCATCAGACATTTTTTCATCCGTTGAAATAACTGAGTCAAGTTGAGCTAAAACTGCACTATCCATTGATTGATATTTTCCTAAAAATTCTTCTACTTTTGCTGTTGGTGTTCCCATATTAGTTCCACATCCAGTCATAAGTACTAAAATTAAACTCAATACAATTAATAACTTTTTCATAAATTTCCTCCCATTCATATCTTTAACTAAATAAAAGAAAATATACAAAAAAAATACAAAAATTTAATTTTGTATTTTTTTAATTATTAAAATTCGCAATTTCCAGGAGTTCTTGGGAATGGTATAACATCTCGAATATTTTCAACACCTGTTAGATAAATAAGTAATCTTTCAAATCCCATACCAAATCCAGAATGAACACATCCTCCATATTTACGTAAATTTAAATACCAATCTAAGCCTTCTTTTTCCATACCAAGTTCATCCATACGACTAACTAATTTATCATAGTTTTCTTCACGTTGTGATCCACCCATTAACTCTCCTGCTCCAGGTACTTCTAAGTCAACTGCCGCAACAGTCTTACCATCTGCATTTTGTTTCATGTAGAATGCTTTAATATCTTTAGGCCAATTTTTAATAAATACTGGTCCATTAAAATATTCCGTAATATATTTTTCATGTTCTTTCGCAATATCTTCTCCATATTCAGGACTAAATTCCCATTTAACTGGAGCTTCTTTTAATATTCTAATAACTTCTTCATGATCAATACGAACAAATTCTGAATTAACAAGTTTTGTAAGTTTCTCAATTAATCCTTTTTCAACAAAACTATCAAAGAAAGTCATCTCTTCACTACAATTATCAAGTACATATTTAACAACATATTTTAGCATTTCTTCCATAACATCCATATCACCATCAAGGTCAGTAAATGCCATTTCTGGTTCAATCATCCAAAATTCATTAGCGTGAGTTTTAGTATTAGAGTTTTCTGCTCTAAATGTTGGTCCAAAAGTATATGTTTTTTTATAAGCTAAAGCAAATGTTTCTGCTTGTAATTGTCCACTAACTGTAAGCGCAGCTTGTTTACCAAAGAAATCCTTACTATAATCAACTTTTCCAGCTTTTGCTACTCTATCTAAATCAAGGGTTGTTACTTGGAACATTTCTCCAGCCCCTTCACAGTCACTTGCAGTAATAAGTGGTGCATGGAAATATACATATTTGTTTTCTTGGAAATATTTATGTATTGCATAAGCTGCAACACTTCTAACTCTAAATACCGCACTAAATAAATTAGTTCTAGGTCTTAAATATGCTTGTTCTCTTAAAAATTCTCTTGTATGTCTTTTAGGTTGAATTGGATAATCCTCTGGACAATCACCAAGTAAATTAATACTAACTACTTGTACCTCAAATTCTTGTCCTTTCGCAGGAGAGGCAATTACTTTACCAACTACTTCAATAGCTGATCCAATTCTTAATTTTTGTATTTCATCAAAAGCTTCTAATTTATTATCATAAACAACTTGTACTGATTTAAAATAAGTACCATCATTAAAATCTATAAAACCAAATTCTTTTTGCTTACGATGGTTTCTAACCCATCCTTGTAAAGTTACTTCTTTATCCATATAATCAGTTAACTTATCATATAAATCTCTAACATCTATAGCCATATTATCACTCCTAATCTTTCATATTATAAGCTATTTTCCAAGCCAAAATTCTCTTTACTGACTCATTTATTCTATCAATACTAATTTCTCCCGTATTAACTGCATTTAATACTTCATTATACATATTAACAAAATCTGATGTAATAATCAAATCATTACCAGCTTTAACCGCAAGTGTTGCCGCTCTTCCATCATTAACATAACTTTTAACTGCATCCATTGCTAAATCATCTGTCATAATAATACCACTAAATTCAAGTGTATTACGTAATTCCGAAATTACCTTTTCACTTAAACTAGCTGGATAACTACTATCCATACAATTAATAATATTATGAGAAACTAACACCGTTGGTACCTTAGCTTCTATTCCACTTTTAAATGGTAAATAATCATTATTAACAAAACTCTCATAACTTCTATTATCTATCGCAATACCAGTATGCGTATCAACATTATTTCCATATCCCGGAAAATGTTTTAAACAAGAAGAAATTCCTGCACTATTTGCATAATCAACCATATTTGAAATAAATGTTGACGTATTTACAGCATCCATTCCAAATGAACGATCATAAATAAAATCTTCTGAGTTAACAGATATATCCGCAACAGGTGCTAAATTTAAATTAATACCTAAACTAAGTAATAAACTAGCCTTTTCATTTTCAATTTGACTAAGTAATTCATAACCACCTTGATCATAATAATATCTAGGAGAAGCAAACTTACTACTTCTAAAATTACTAAATCTACTAACTCTCGTAACATATCCTCCCTCTTCATCAACTGCAATTACTAAAGGATACTTACTCATATTTTGTAACAATAAAATTTCACTACTAATAGACTCCTTAGTATGATATTCAAAGTCCTTCGCAAATAAAATATATCCAGAAGGATTATAATTATTTATCTCATTACTTGCACTATTCCTATCATATCTAACTAAAAATAATTGACCAATCTTTTCTTCTAAACTCATAGACATGGCCATATCTAAAGCCTCATCATAGTATTCTTCAAATAGTTCTTTTTTAACAGGAATTACATCCTCAGTAACATCTTCATCAATAATTTTCTTATCAACTATATCTTCTTTAAATAAATACTTATAGCCATAAAAACTAAGTCCCAAAACACTAATCAAAACCACTAATACTATTATTACTTTTTTCATATTAGCCTCTATTTATTCATAATTTTCTTAAATTCAGATGGATTAGCTATTTCAAATAAAATATCTTTCTTTATTACTGGATAATACATTTTTAATCTATTCGCATGTAAATAAAGTCTACTTTCTCCATCTTTAATAGTTGAATACTTCTTATCCCCAACTATTGGATTTCCTAACGTACTCATCGCTACTCTTATCTGATTCTTACGACCAGTTTCAATCTCAATACTAACTAATGAATAATTATCACTTTCTTTAATTACTTTATAATTAGTAATAGCTTCCTTTCCATCACCTTTTTTAGTAACATAAACTAAATTAGTTTTAGTTTCTTTTAAACTCTGTACTACACGTCCCTCTTCATTTTTTAATCTTCCATGTACTACTGCTACATACTCTCTTAATGTTACATATTCATTCCAATTTTCTTGTAATTGATTTTTAATTTTCTCATTCTTTGCTAAAACAACAACACCACTAGTATCTTTATCTAATCTATGTACAATAAATACTTTAGCATTCTTATCTTTACTTTTTAAATAATCAGACACTATATGATATAAAGTCTTATCTTTTTCTTTATTAGTCGCAATTGTAAGTAATCCACTAGGTTTATTAACAACAATTATTTGATCATCTTCAAATACAACATCAAAAGGTAATACTTTTTTATTCTTATTATTAGTATCAATCACAATATTCATACCTTTAACTAACTTATAATTATATTTAGTTGTCTTAACATTATTTACGTATATAGCCCCATGTGTTAAATATTGTTTAATTTTTTTCTTCGGCATATCTAAATTATTATATAAATATTCTAATAACTCACTATCCTGTTCAACTCGTAATTTCATATTACCTCCTCACATACCTATTATTATAATATAGATAGTTAAAATAAACAAAGAAAAAATCAACTAATTAAATAGTTGATTTATTACATCTTTAACTCCCTTTTCATCATTAGAAGGACAAACTATATCAGAACATTTCTTCAAAGAAGTATCTCCATTCTTCATAGATACACCACATCCTACTAACTTAATCATCGGAATATCTTTTTCTAATACCCCAATTCCAACCACTTCATCTAAAGAAATCTTTCTTAATTTACAAATCTTTTCTATCGCAAAACACTTATTAACACTACTCATAATAATTTCAATAGAATAAGTTTTATTAATAATTTTAGAACAATAATTAATATTTAGATTAAGCTCTTCAAGTCTATTACTTATCTCATTTAATATCTTCTTACTAGGACAAACAAGTTCTAATTTATAAATCTTTTCATCACAAATATCTTTTACTAAACAACGTCTATCTTCTAAAACTGCATAAATATCATAGTCAGCAAAATTATCAAGAATTTTCTTTAATACAACACTTGTAATACTCTTTTTATAAACCACTTTATCTTTAACTACATCATACAAATATGCTCCACTACAACAAATAATATAATCTATAAAAGAAAAATCTCTATTATAATCAAGAACATCTTTTAAACATCTATCAGTCGCAACACAAAATAAACATCCATTATTTCTAATTCTATCTATCTCCATAACTGTAGAACTGCTAATAGCTTCTTCACTATTAATTAACGCTCCATCAAACTCACTGACCACTAATTTATACATTTTAATTCCCCCTAATTTTGTATAAACGTAACACCTCTGTTAATAAAATTACTTCAATTACTCCAAGCGAATATCCTGCAATAACATCAGTTGGATAATGAACACCAACATAAATTCTACTGATTCCAATTGAAATAATTAGTAAAATAAGTAAACAAGTTAATATATATTTTAATGTTTTATTTTTTATTTTCAATACTAAATATAATAAATAGCCATATACACATACCGAAATCATTGAATGTCCACTTGGAAAAGAATAACCTCCTTGTTTTATTAATTTTAAATGATCTGGCCTACTTCTTAAGAAAATATTCTTAAAAATAGCTGTTAATAAAGCTGAGTCCATTGCTGAAACAGCCATTAATACTCCATAGATATTTCTACATACAAGTACAAACGCAGAAACAAATCCTACAATAAAAATAGTATCTCCACAATGGGTTATAAACGTAAAATAATTATCTAAAAAACTACATCTAAAACCAATAACAAAATTATATATAGCTTCATCTACAATTCTATTCTTATCAAAACAAACTAACATAGCCATAAAAATAAAAATGATAAGAAAAATACTACACCAAACAATTTTATTTTTATCAAACTTCTTCATAACTCTCCTATTCTATAGAAGATAAATTCTCCCTAACAAACTTTTTATACACTTCTACTCCTGGTTGATCAAATGGTTCCACATCAAATAAATATCCACTAAATGCCGCACTTAACATAAAGAAGGCACAAAGACTACCAATATTTTTTTCATTAATCTCATCAATCATAATTATATTACAAGGAACTCCTCCAGAATAATGAGCCTTTACAACAGAATCCAATACAACACTATTTATATCATCTAAATTTTTATTATTAACATAAAAATCTTTTGTATTTAAAACTTTTATAAATGTTTCAAACATTATCGGATTTCCCTCTTGTATAAATTGCCCAAGTGAATGCAAATCTCTCGTATGAACTGTTGATACTGGAAAAATCCCAACATCATTTTTACCTTCAGTTTCTCCAAATAATTGCTTCAACCACTCAGTGTAATAATACATATTAGGTTCATAAACACAGTAATTTTCAATATATTTTTTACTTGCAAATAAATATCTTCTAATACATGCATAATTATATGCTTCTTCTTTTAATTTTAATCCATCGTAAAAACCATTTACTAATCTATTAATATCTAAAAAGAAAGATAATGGTAACAAATGAGCTGCTGTTATTAAAGAATATCTTCCACCAATATTATCAGGTATAACAAAAGATCTATATCCCTCTTGAATTACTTCCTCACGAAGCTTACCAGTAGAATCATCTGTTGTTACAATGATTTTCTCTTTCATTTCCCAAGCTCCATATTTTCTCTTCATCAAAGCTTTTATTGCATCGTATGCTACAGTAGTCTCCATTGTCGTTCCACTCTTACTAATAACATTAACATAAAAATTCTTATCTTCTAAATACTCAATCAACTCACACAAATACTTGCTAGATAAATCACACCCTGCATAAATAACTTCAAATGAATTATCATTAAAATATTTAGTAAACATCTCTTTTAACGCATAGCTTCCTAAAAACGAACCACCAATTCCAAGTACAACTAAACAATCCGCATTATTTCTTATAGAATCTCTTAATTCCAAAATATCTCCAAGTAATTTCCTATTAAATTCTAAAGTCCAACCAATCATCGAGCTATTATTAAACTTTTCATATACTTCTTCTTTTCTAGACAATAGGCTTTTCATTGTCTTTTTATTAATAAAACTACTCATATATGATTCAAAATCAAATTTTATCACTATATCACACCCTATCTAAAATGATTATAACACTTCTCAGTAAATTTATAAATAAAGAAAAGAGACATCTTTTAAGACGTCTCTAAAATAACTATGATGTTTTAAAAATGTATGGACTTCCAGATGTACCATTTCCTGTTATAACAGCGACATCTGTATTTAAATATACAACTGGTCTTACTCCTACCTGAATATTACCAAAATGGAAAGATAAATATCCACCATTATCTATGTATGCTGCAGCATTATTGAAATTCCACCAACCTGCTGGCGTCATTGTCCATACTCCCCATCTTTCTACAGTAATATGCATCCAGTTATTATTTTTACACGCTGTTGTATTAGTCATATTACTTCTACAACTTGAATCAGTACTTGCATATCCATAATCACTAGGATAAATTAAACCAACCTTACCAGTCCATGTCGTATATCTTGTTACTGTATCATAACAGAAATCAACATAACCACTTACGCACTGTTTACCAGTAGTACTTCCTCTTTCCTGATTATATGCCGATGCCGCAGAAACATTTGCAATCTCGGCTACAAGATTAGTTTTTATAAAACTTACTGTGCCCGTATTCCATGTAACACTTGATATCATACTTAATGCTGTTGAACTAAGCTTACTTATAGTACTAGCACAATTTACACCACATGATGTCCAAGTACTAACACCAGAAGCTTGACAATATCTACATGTACTACTCGAACCAGCATAATATTGATTTAGCATATACATAATATCAGCTTGACTCCACTCATTTACACCTTGTCCTGAATTAACACTACTACTCGATGAATCCCACGATGCAGAAGTTGCCAATACATCATTTCTCACCAACTTAACTCTTTTTGCTCCACTAACTGTAAATGTTCCTATTATTCTCCATGTTTCACCATTAAATGTTACATAATTTCTAGGACTAGAACCAACATATCTTATGTTTCCAGCAGGATCATCTGCCGCTAAAGAATTGGTTGAAGCAGCATTATTATACATATAAGTAATATAAGTTGCTAAATTTGTTTCCCAATTTGCTGTTAAAGTAATATTTGAAGTTCCAACTGTCAATGTTGTTCCAGAAATACTAGCTCCTGTTCCACTAACTGTCCATCCTTTAAATGTCCAACCTGCTTTAGTAGGATTACTAACTGTTACTGTCGTTCCTCCAACACCACTAGTTGGTGCAGACGAACCAGCAGTTCCTCCATCTAAACTATAAGAAATTGTAAAATAAATATTAGGAACAGTTATAGTTGCCGCTGTAGAAACATTTCCAGTAACATCTTTTGCCCACACATAATATGTACCAGCAGATAAAGGAATATTATATTTTAAACTATAACTAGCAGTATCCGTAATATCAGTAAAACTAGTTGGTGTTGTTGATGAAGTTGTAACCGCATAAGAATCAACCTTAGAAACAGAATCAGCAATTGTGGCAGTTAAATATCTCTTATTAGAACTATCAAGCGTTGCAGTTAAACTACTAATAGTTGGAGCAGCATTATCCATTTTCAATGTAAATGTATTAGTTCCAACTGTACCAGCACCATTCTTTACAGCACCTGTATAAGTTGTACTAGTTGTTGAAGAAGACACTGCTATTGAAGTAACTGAATTATAAGTAGCAGTTGTACCTTCAACTAATCCATATGTATCATCACCACTAAGTGATGAAGAAGTAATAGTCATCGTTAAATTACCGCCTGATTTATACCAACCATTAGATCCAGCAGTTCCACTATATGCCAATTCACATGTTGGAGTAGTTTTATCAATATAATAATATTGATCACCATTAGTACATTCTCTAGAATTACCATACTTATCATAAACAATAACTTTTACACGTCTTGTACCAGCACCAGAAATTGTTTTAGTAGTAACACTAGAAGCATTATTAGTCCAAAACTTCCATTCGTCATTATCATCGTTTGTATACCAATCCCAATTATCTGTATCAGAATCAAAACCAAAAGTAAATACCACATTCTCACTAGTCCATGTACCAGAAGCAACATTAGTAGTAATAGTTGGACAAGATGGTGCTACAGTATCTTTTGTAAATGAAACTTCACAAGTACCTTCACCAATATCATTTGAAGCATAACCATAATATGTAATATTAACTCCATCATCAGTATGAACAGTAGATACACTTCCATTAGTAGAATTTGCTGTAACATCTAAACCTTTTTCTAAAACAACACCTGTTGTTTCCATTGTAACAGTTACATCACCAGTATAACCACCATTTGAACTAGTACCAGAAAGTTTCAAGCTACAAGTTGGTGCTGGAGAAAGATCTCCAGTTGAAGAATCAATACAATGCCTCACAATAATTACTTGGAGTTATATCAGTTTTTGTCCCTTCTGGATATTTATATGTTTTTTGATAGTTACTACAACATAAATTAATTGTGTACTCATATTGATCTAATGAACCATCTGTACCTTCAACTAAGTTATATTTTATGTATCCATCACAAATCTTAGAATTATCTTTTGGATCAATAGTTGCTTCCAAATACTCATCCTCTATCAAATCCTTAATTCTTACAACACCACTATTCGCGGCATTTTCAAGTAAATAACTTTCAAGTCCTTGTTTTGCGGATTTAGCCATTGTATCATAACTTTGTATTTCAGTCTTTTGAACATGTTTATATACTGCTGGAACAGCAATAACTGCCAAAACACCTAAGATAACAACAACAGCTAATATTTCAACAATTGTAAAACCTTTGTTATTAATTTTCCTACGTTTCATAAACCCTCCACTTATGATAAACTATTTTCTTCAACAGAAATAATCTTAATATAATCAACACTATAACTATCATTATTTTCAGTATACTTTAATTCAAAATCTCCATTCAAAGAATATTTAGAACCACTATAATCATAGGTTAATTGAACTTTTCCAGTAACAATATTATCTTTTAAATCAAATGAATCAAATTTAATTTGCTTGTTACTAATTTCTAATTGAGAAATACTTACATAACAACTATCAACATTTTCATCACTACATGGTACTGCTCGCATCATATTAAATACATACTTATTATCACCTAAAGCAGTAAGTTCTGGAAATGCCATTTCACTATTAATAGCTTCAAAATCCAAACTCTTACCAAAAAGTTTTTCATAAACTACTGCATAATCAGCATACTTGACATAAAGCCAAGCAATAGTATCATCTTCTGAATAATAAAATGAATATTTGGGAATACTCTCATCATTATACACTTCTAATTGCAATTTAACATCGGATTCCAACAAATTAGAATCTAAAGTAACTCCAGGAACAAAGACATCAGTAAGATAATCATCCATACCAGTCTGTTCAAAAATACTTTTAGCAAGTGCTTTATTTTCTTCAGCTTTTTTCTCTTGATAATACTTAATAAAAGCACTTCCACCAATTCCACCAACAACCAAAACCACCGCAACAATTATTAAAATAATCGCCAATTTCTTTAAATCAATTTTCCTTTGTTTAGGCTCTTTTGCCATTTCTTCTTTTTGAATCTCATTATCCATATAACACTCTCCACTATTATAAAGTTAACATATTATTTAAAATTTTTCAATAAAAGATAAACAAAAGATAGCGTTTCCAAAGTGTGGAGATTTTAAAACAAAACCCTTATATAATAAAAAAACGGTTAAAACCTAAAAAATGCTTTATAATTGAATTGCTAAATAAACAATAGAAAGCGAGGTTTTAACCGTATGAAAATTATACCA
>JBGVNW010000056.1:0-129037 GCA_045125935.1 Bacilli bacterium
GATTAATACAATCACTAAAACCAACTATAGCATTTAATGGAGTACGTATTTCATGTGACATACTAGATAAAAAGTCAGTTTTAGCACGATTAGCTTTATCAGCTTGGTCTTTGGCATTCTCTAGTTGTTCGATCATTTTTACATCAGGGTTTTCGATTGTGAAAAACATTAAATAATTAATAAAAGTTAAGGTTATCGATATGACGATTAAATATGGATTTAGTTTATACATAAAAATTAGAAAAATTAATATACCAATTATTGCGAATATTGGAATATAACGTTTATCTTTCTTTTTTATATTAGCCAAAGCAATTAGTATTGATAAAAACATAAAAATACCACAGATTATGTATGTTATGGTAACGGCTGTTCCCGACACGCTAAAGTTATCATATAAAGAAATTATATTAACCTTATTAAATAATATACAAATCGCTATTACTATGTCGGCTATTATAGCAATACTAAAAATTTTTCTCAATTTTTCTTTTTTTAATTGGTATGTAATCAGTGCTGTATAAAAAAATAGGCAGTTACTTATAGCAATTAGGATAATGAAATCTATTTTATTCATTATAATTATTAATGTATTTTCTAACGCTGTAATTCCATTAATAGGTAAGCATTGTAATACACTAACTAAAATAGAATCTAATAATCCTAATACTAGCATAACTGCGTATACTTTATTTTCGATTAAATTTACTCTCTTTTTTGAAAAGAAAACAATACAAAGTAAAGCTGAAAAGAAAATTGCACAAATTGGTAAAAGTATTCCTGACATATTTTATCACCTATTGTGATTATATCATATTTTGTCGATTGAGAATACTAATTTAAAATCTTCTTTGAAAGTCATTTTCTTGACGCATCTTTACTAACTGCTTGGCGTGTTTTACCGCCTCTTGATTTTTTTCATTAGTTTCTAGGTTTGCAATTGGAGCAAACACTGTTTCTGGTAAAACTTTATATTTTGGTCTATAATCAGCACATAATTCTATTTCCTTATCATAGCGGGCTGCTGTTTGAACTCTTTTTTCTAAATGTTCTTCCCAAACTTCAGCATATGTTTTAAGTCTTCTAAATTCTGTTTCGTCAGATAGATTTAGACCTTTTGTATCTATGTCTGATTCTTCTAGGCGTTTTTTCATACCGAACTCTTCAAAACAACTGCTTTTTCCATATTGTTCCATCATCAACCAATACCAAGTTGCTATTTTGTCTCTTAAAAACTCAAGACCTTCACGTTCTGTCATATTAGTCATATCTACTGGATCATCTACAACAGTATGGATTTCATTACCTGGAACTTTTATAGATGTTTTATCTCTTTGATAATGAGCAATAGGAACAACTTTGCAGCCAGTTTCTTGAACCGCTCTATATATTCCTGGGTATAAGTCTAGTAGTAGACGCTCTGGAGTCTTATTCCATACTCCCTCTGGAAATTCAAACATATCAGCACCATTTTTCATAACACCAATTTGTTTAGGAAGTGCTGCCCCTCTACTTAATTTAACTTTTCTATTAGTTTGAACCACTCCATTTATATAGGCAGTTAATCCATCAATTGTATTGTAAAACTGTGGTAGGCTCCCAAATAAGATATATGAATGTCTCGCCACTAAAATAGAGGCTAGTGTATCATCTTTAAATGAGTGATTGGCAGTCCAAATAACAGGTTCTTGAGGAAGTATTATTCCTTTGTCATCTTCAATAGTGTCAGCTGTTGGGTTCATCAAAAAATTTCTATTTTCGATTATTTGGGGATTTGTTAAAAATGAAGGACCTAATTTTTTTATAATCGGGTTTAGACTTCTTCTAATTGCAATTGCTGTTTTTGTTTGATCCTTAGTATTTTCTGGATCAAGCATACGTCCACAAATATTTATTAATACATAGAATAACCATGATGGTTCTTCTCCACCAGTTAGATCTGTTAAACTAGTTATATGATCTTTATGCGTTTCTAAAACTTTAGCTAATTCTTTTTCTTTTAATTCTTCAATATAATCTGTTATCTGTAGCATATTTGATAACGCCTCCTTATTGCTTTAAAACGCCCATATTATATCATGTTTTGACTAAATTGTCAAAACTATATCCAAACAGATGTTATTATCAAGCGAAAATTTCCTAACTATATCCAAACAGAAAAAGGAATATTTTTCCTTTTAATTCATGTGATTTCTCATAATTAATTTATATACTAATTTTATACTTGCAGGAATTGATAAAGCAAAGTATTTTACTACTCTTAAGAATGTTTTTAATAATATCCATGCTTGCTTAATAAATTCTTTAATTATTCTTGCTTCTTTTTTACCATGACATCTATTTAACAAATTACTAATTCTTACACGTTGTGGATAAAATCTTCCTTTTGAACGAGTTTGATTATTTTCATCATAATAAATATCAAATTTTGTTTCTAGATATGTCTTACAGTGAAAATAGTATGATTTATGAAGACTTTCAATAGCTAATTCATATTCAAGATAGTCGTTAGCTATTTCTTTAGTATCTTTTTCATTAATAATTGCTTTTTCAATGATTGAAGAGAATTTTTTTGTCATATGATTTAATGTAAAGCCGTCTTCTACTTTTTTACGACAATTCTTTTTTAGAACATTTAAATTATCAATTACTCTTATTATTTCATCACTATATAATTCTATTTCATTATCGTATTCTTCTTTGGTAGCATTTTCATTATAGTGAACTATTCCACCTACAGATTTATCTATTAATTCTTTTTGACCTCCAACGTCAGTTGAGACTACTGGTACTCCCATCGCTAATGATTCATAAGAAGTAAGGGCTAGTCCTTCAAGAGATGAGCAATTAACAGTTATGTCACTAATTGCATACACTTCTTCACTTTCCTTTATCATTCCTAGCATTTTGAAATTATTATTTATTCTACCAGAAACTTTATTTGCAAGAGGTCCATCACCAGCTATTACAAAAAATACGTCCTCTTTTTTGCTTAGTACTTTTTTTGCTATTTCTACAAACATTAATGGTCTTTTTTCATCAGATAGTCTAGCAATAAATGTAATTATTAGTTTATCTTTAGGTATTCCATATTTTTCTTTTAATTCGTCCTTATTGTACTTTTTAGGATTGAATTTTTCTTCATCAGTTCCTATATATAAAGTTTCTACATTTTTCTTATTATAATTTTTTTCTAGTTGATTTTTAGTAAAGTTATTACAACTATATGTTCCAGATAAATACTTATCTACGTCTTGAGTACATCTTCCAAATCCTTCTCTTGGATCTTTTAGATCGACAGAATGAACATAATCTACAAATGGAATATGCGGGTATTTACCTTTTAAATATGGAATCATGTAATAGCCATATTGCGTATTACTTATTACTACTGCATCGATATTTCTTGATTCAATAATATAGTCTGTAAAATTTAAATAAGCATCTCTTTCTAAAAAGGTAGACATATCATATACTTCTTTTGCATATTGTTCAAAATCTTGACGAAGAACATTTTCATTTGGAGTTGTTGTTAAAACTATCGATTCATATTTACTTGGATCTAATCGTTTAATTAATTCTAAATTAAAGAGATCTGCTCCTCCAATTACCATCCATGGGAAAATAAATAATATTCTTTTCTTCTTCTCTTTTTCATATTTTGGAAGAGTCATATCATATTCTTTTACTTTAGCAAATTGATTTCCTTCTCTTGGAAATTGGATAATTTCTACATCATTTTTTATTTTAGCAGCTGTTTCATTAACATAACGCATTGCATTTTCATTGTTCTTTTTAGCTCTTGAAAATTCTCCTGTGTTACTTACTCTGTACCAAAATAATGGAGCATTTACTCTAATTGGTTTCTTTCCCTTTTCAAGTAGTTTTAACCATAAATTCCAATCTTCATACATTGCTTTTTCTTTAATACCAAAGCATCCTACTTCTAATAAATCTTCTTTTCTAATCATTGAACTTATACAGATTAGATTTTCGATTTTTTGTTGCTCTACTGTTAAATATCTTTCCCATAGGAATTCTTTATCACCAAAGTTCACCATTTTTGTATAAGCAAAAGATGCATCTTTATGGGTTTCTAAAGTCCAATATAAGCATTCTAACATAGTCTTATCAGGAATATCATCACAGTCTAAGAAGAAAATATACTTTGTTTCTTTACTTGCTTTTCCTATACCAAAGTCTCTCGCAACTGATGGTCCACCATTTTCCTTGTGAAAGACTTTAATTCTTTTATCCATCTTTTCTAATTCTGCTAGTTTTTTTAGTGAACTTTCATCCTTAGAACCATCATCTACAATTAACCATTCAAAATATGGATATGTTTGATTGAATACAGCGTTTGCTGTTTCCATAAGTGTTTTTCCACCATTATAAAATGGAGTTACTATGCTGATAGTTGGTTTTTCATTATTATTAATTACAGTTCCAGCTTTTTCTAATCTTTGTCCTGGTTTTTTACTATAATCCATTCTATTCACCTCTTCCAAGTTTTCTTATTTTTTGCAAAGTATTAAATAATTTATCGATCATTTTCCATCTTTTACTATTTTTTATTTGAGATATTTCATTTTCTACTCTTAATGCCTCTTCTTTTAATAGTTTATTTTCTTCATTTATTAGTTCAATATAGGAACTTGTAAATGAACTGTTACTTATTTTTATTAACATTGTATCTCTTTCTTTAGGTCTTACAACCGCAGTTTTTATTTGTGGGTTATATTTTTCCATTCCTTCTTTATCACCCATTGTATAAGTTACCTTATCAAAAAAGTTAATTTTCTTTAGAAAGTTTTGTCCCTTTTTAGAATTTACAATTAAAGCACTAATACCGTTTTGATCAAGGAAAGATGGAATGGTAACTTCAATACCCCAATAATCACCAATAATAATATCAGCTAGATTATTATCTCCTTTATATTTGCATTCATGGCAGGATTCTCTTAAAATATTGTTTTTTAAGTATTGTATCATTAATGGGTCTTCTGTGAATTCTTTTACATATTCTTTTTCATCTATCTTATATTTTATTGATGAGCAAGTCCAACCATTTCCTTTTACTCTGAAATGAAAGTTATTAATATTACCATTATTAGTTAATTCTAATTCATTAATATATTTCTTCAAAATCTCATCATTTAAGACACCATGACATACTACAGATACTGTAATTAAATTAGAATAGTCTTGTTTAAGATATGCCTTTATGGCACCAATTTGACAAGGTGTTCCACTAAATAGAACTACTCTTTTACTATCTAAGTCTTTTTTTACTTTAGCTAATATATCAAAAATGTTACTTTGAATATATTTAGAACCACGTATTTTTTCTAAATCCTTTTTATTACTAATTCTTATGTGAGTTGCTTTATAATCTTTCATTTCACAGCCATAGACAATACCATTTTCTTTTAAAACAGATTTTGCCAATATAGAGAATATTCCTCCTGATGTACTATTTTTTTGTTCATCAGTATTGTTATTTTTAGCAGCATAATATTCTTTTTCAAATTTATTTTCTTTATTCTTTATATTTATTGGACAATTTTTTCTACATAAATTACACTTAATACACTTATCTTTATTTATTTTTGGATAAATATATCCTTCTTTATCTTTAACTAAAGTAATGGCATTTTTAGGACATAATCCTGCACATACACCACAACCTAGACATTTGTTTCTATCACATATTTTTTCATGATCTTGGTTGTTTAATTTTTCAATTACCCTTTCAAATATGTTTTTGGAATTGGTTATTAAATATTCATGCTTTTCAGCTAAAGTTTCTTTTATTTTAATTTTATTATCATTAATAAAATTAAATTTTTCGATTAAAATTTTTTCTGTTATTTCACTACTTGGAATAACATAGTTATTATATGTTCCAAATAAGTCTTTAGCAATACCTTTAGATTTTACACTATAACCAATTACAAGGGTTGGAATAGATTGTGAATATGCCGCGATTGAGGCATGTGTTCTGGCAGCAATTAATATTTCACATTTAGAAATAATATATTTTAATTCATTACAATTATAATAACTCGTTTCTAAATATATTCTTTCTTCTTTTTTATATTGACCTTTTAATTTCTTTAATATCGTTAAATCATTAGAATTGTCTGATGTTACGTGTGGAAGCAATAATATTGAGTATTTTGTTTTTTTCAATATGTGATCAATTAAATTACAAACAGCTTTGTATTGATGATCATTTTTTATTGTTAGTGGGCTTAAATTTATAGCTACTATTTTTCTTTCTTTATACCATTTGTTTAATTTTACTTCTTTTGGTTCTAGTGAAAACGCTGGATCTGGTGCCAAGATAATTTTTTCTTCAGGAACATATTTACGAACAGCATTATAAGATAGGCTTTCACGAATTACTAAAACATCGAAGTTTTTCAAATTTTTGATTAGTTCAATATCATCTAATTCTTCATATAAAGATGCTCCCCAAAGTACTGTTTTTTTGTTTTCATTATGTGATTTTTTATCTAGTGCATATAACCATGTACAAAAGTCATAGCAGTAATTATCTCGTCCAACTGAAATACATATATCACTTTTTTCTAATTCATCAACAACTTCATTCTGATATAGTAATTCAAAGTTATTGTAGTCAAAGGGAATACTTTGGTAGTATTCTTCTAGTTTTTTTTCTGATTCAGTTAGCTCATTTGATTTTTTATAATGTTTAATATATTTTTTAATTCTATCAGTATAAAAATTCTGATTATACTCATGATCGTGACTCGCAAGAGAAATTACATAGTCCTTTTTATCAATTTGTTTTATTGTAGATTGTACAATTGCTTCTACACCTTTATTCTTATATGTATCCACGCCATATAATAGTATTTTTTTCTTCATATATTCATCCAACCTTTACCTTATTCTAATTTAATTATAGCAAAAGCAACGAATATATAAAAGAAAAAACACCTTTTTTGGTGTTTTATAGTTCCTCAACAAAGCTTTTTTCTAATTTTTTGAATATTAAATATCCTATGATTAAAATTAATAAGCTACCAAATCCCCAGATAATTAGCATTTTCATATCTGGTAATTGATGATAATAAAGTATTGCTCTATAGGCTTCTACTAATTGAGCCATCGGATTAAGTTTTAAAAATATTTGAAATTTATCAGGTAACATGCTGCCTAAGTAAACTATTGGAGTTGCATAAAATCCTAACATTAGGATGACGCTTACAAAATGAGACACATCTCTTACAAAAACTGTTAATGCTGATAATATAAATGTTAAACCTAAAGTAAGCATATATTGTATTAGTACTAATACTGGAAATAACAATAAATGAATAGAAAATCCTACTCCACTAAAAATAATAAATACAGCAACAATGATACATGTAATTAAAAAGTTAATTAATTGACTTGTTGTAATAGAAATTGGAATAATTTCTCTTGGAAAGTAGACTTTCTTTAAAATATTACCATTAGCAACAACACTACCAGTACCTGTTTGGATAGCTGTTGTGAAAAAATTCCATGGTATTAAGGCTACAATCATAAAAATTGTATAATTTTCTACATCAACTCTTAAAATATATGGAAATACAAAGGCGTATACAGCAAGCATTAATAAAGGATTTAAGAACGTCCATAATACACCTAGCCAAGATCCTTTATATTTACCTCTTACTTCTTTTTTAATATTAGTTTTTAAGAGTTCTCGATAATTGTATAATTCTTTAAATACTCTCATTCTTATCACCTACAAACCTTTAAGTACTCTTCTAGAACGTCGGTAACTTTTCCATCCATTTTTACTTCACCTTTGTATAGCCAAACTGCTCTATCACAAAATTGTTTTACTTGTTCCATACTGTGAGATACTATAACAATTGTTTTTCCTGATTTCTTTAAATCTTTTAACTTTTTGAAACATTTTTCTTGAAAATGTTGATCTCCTACAGCTAAGATTTCATCAATTAATAATATTTCTGCTTGAACATTTATCGCAACAGAGAAAGCTAGACGCATATACATACCAGAGGAATAAGTTCTAACTGGATTATCAATAAATTCTTCTAGTTCAGAAAATGCAATTATTTCGTCTATTTTTTCATCAATTTCTTTTCGTGTTAAACCAAAAATAGAGGCATTAAAATAGATATTTTCTCTACCAGTAAAATCATCATGAAAACCAGCACCTAGTTCTAGTAAAGATGTTAGTTTACCATTTGTTGTAATTTTGCCTTTTGTTGGATAAATTATTTTAGTCATTAATTTTAGTAATGTTGATTTCCCACTACCATTTGTACCAATTAAGGCTACACTTTCACCCTTTTTAATGTTAAGATTAATGTCCTTTAAAACATGGTGAATATCATTTTTACTTCTATTTTTTTTAGAGAAAAATAATATTTTCTCTTTTAGTGTATTAGCTTTATCATAATAAAGTTTAAAATCTTTTGATACATGACTTACTTTTATCGCTACATCTTTTTCCACAAAAAATTACCTCTCTTTTTTGAATTTTTATTATACATTAATTTTATACATTTGTAAAATCTAGTAAATATATCTTAATAATATAGATGTCATTTTTATATATCCTTTGTTTGAAGGATGTAGACCATCATTTGTATAATTCTTATCAAAGTTTCCATTTTCATCAATGAACTCATCGTACGTATTTATATATGTCACTTCATTAGCTTCACAATATTTTTTCATTGCTGCATTTACTTCTAATATTTCATCATTATATCTTTCTTCAGCAGCATGATATTTTAATTCTCTGTTTACTGGCAAAATTGATTGCAAATAAATTTCAGTATTTGGTCTATTCTTTTTTATTTCTGTAATTATTTTCTTTATATTTTTAATGACATCTTCTTCAGAATCATCTTCATATTTTAAATCATTAGTACCTATTAATATAAAGACTTTGGTTGGATTATATTGATATACCATTTTATCCATTCTACTTAAAATATCAGTAGTTTCATAGCCTGCAATGCCACTATTAACAATAGGTATATCTGATGCATACATTTCCTCAAACGGATACCAGTCTGTAATAGAATCTCCTAGAAAAACAATATTTTCATATTTTAAATCTTTTTCTTGCTCTTGAACAATAATAGATGTATCTTCTATTTTACAAGTATCTTTTATTAAAAGAAGAAGGATAATTGATACTAATAACAAAACATTAATTACTATTAGTATAGGTACTTGATAATTATTCTTTCTTTTTGTCTTTTTATTCTTTTTCATTTTTTCACTTCCATTATGGATTATACTAGTTATATATTTTATTTACAATATTTATAGTTGATTTATTTTCTTGTTTACTTAATTTTTTCTTGGTAAATATTTTTTTAATTATTTCTATTGCTTTAGTTCTAATAAATTCTATTATAAGACAAGAAGTCATTACAATTATTGTAGAAATTACCATTCTAATTAAAACACTACTTCCATGCATACTTCCTGTATTTATACCAAGAAATTTATACATGTGCTTAATTACAAAGGGATTTTCATGAATTATGTATACTGCAAAAATTAGTGATGCTATTTTATTTATTATTTTACTTTTAAAATCTAATGTTTCAAAGAATAGAAAATAGCAAACACTTTGAAATATTAAAATTGGATTTTGATAATAATATAAATTCTTAGTTATTAAATTAGTAAAATAATTTATAGTATTACTGTCTGTTACAGTCTTTAGCTGCATACTAAATTCATACAATAAGAAATTAAATGTTCCTAAGAATAGAAATAAAGATAAAAATATAAATTTCTTTTTATTATTACTATAGTTTTTGAAATGAATATTTTCTTTGATTGGATATTTTTTTAAATATGCTCCAACTATATATAGATATAAGAAATGAATTAAATCAAATCCTGTATTATAAAATGTTGATTGAAATGTTATAGTTGGAATAATTGTAAATACTAGGAATAAAACCATTATTAATTTACGATGTTCTTTTTGAGATAACTTTTCAATTAATATATTCATATATGGACTTAGTATATACATTGATATATAGACGATAAAAAACCAATTGTTTTGATACTCAATTGGAGATAGTATTTTGATTGTTTCTAATATAGAAAACTCATGTAAATTTGTAAGATGCATTATTAATGCTATAACAACTTTATAAAACCATGCCATTCCCGCTAAACTGAGTATTTTTTTAAATGAAAATTTTTTATCATGCTGAAAGTATCCAGATACTAATATATAAGAGTTTACATGTACAATAATTATCATACATATAAATTCTAATAATATTTTAGTTAGTCCTCCTGTATTATTAATTAAATTTCCACCTGTTGAGATTATCATGTGAAACAGTACAATAAAAAACATTGAGACAATTCTCATTAATTCGAAATTTGAATTTCTTTCTTTTTTCATAACCTAATCCCCTATCCTTAGTGTTTTGTCTTTCTATTTTTACACTATAATTCATTTTAACACTTTTTGTTGGTTTTTGTCTAGGATAAGAAAAAGTGAACTTGCTTTATACAAATTCACTTTTAGTGTTATTCCTTTTAAATTTATTGTTTAGAACTTTCTTTAACTTTTTACTATTAGTAATACACTCTATAAATTGACTTATTCCTAATGTTGCTAGTGGGATGATAATTATTACATATGGAAGTGTATATCTTGACTTCATTTCCCATAGAATATGAAATAAAAATCCGCCAATAAATATTGTTGATAATAATATAGAATTTAAATTAATGTTTTTTCTATTTAATAGAGCATAAATAAATGTAAAACTATAAATTAGTAATAGTAAACATTTCATTCCTAATTGAATTACTTGGAACTTATTACCAGTTGGTATCTCATCCCAGTATACAGTTTCTGTTCCTGATATCAAGTTGTACCAAACACTTTGAAAATAAGGATCTTCCCAGCCTGAAATAATTTTTTCTTTATAAAAGTTTAGACAATAAACTGGATTATCTATAAATTCTTTAATTCTATTTTTAATTAGTGTTGGATAGACTTTTCTAGATTTTGTAGCATCTTCCCAAGCCGGTAAAACCGCTACTCCATACCATCCTGGACCTCTAGTACTTTCTGACATTCCAATATAAATATAACCACTTGTTGGTATTGATTCTGTTGCGGTAAGATTTAACTTTGCTGAGACAGTATTTTTTAATATAATGTATGGTCCTAGAACTAATATAATATATATGATTATTAAACCAATCTTTTTAATTAGATTTTTATGATTATTAATAATATTTAAAATTAAATATATTATTACGGCAATAAAAGATACTAAGTAATTTGTTTTCATAATACAGGCTACATCCATTAAAATAGCTGAGACTATTATATTTTTAGTTTTATTATTCTCTTTATAATTCATTATGAAATAAATTGACCAAACTATTAATGATAGTCCTATGTAGTCACTATAGACATATGTTGTTAGTAAAGTTAGTGGAACAAATGTTAAAATTAGAGATAGATAAATTAAATCGTTAAAATGGTTATTTTTATCAAGCTTTTTAGTTATTTTGTAAAGACCTAGTATAGTTAAAACATTAGCTAAAATATTTAAATACTGAATTATTCGATAATTGGTACTATTAAATATTTTATAAATAATTGAAAATATTACTGCCATTCCAATTTGTTGTGGACATTTTTCTAGATAAGAATTAGATTTTAATACTTTTGTATTATTTTCAACAATAGCAACAGCAACTTTTTGTACTGATGCTGCATCATCTATTGGGGATACGTTTGCTTGATTAATCCAGTAGATGTTCATCATTATATATAATATTAAAAGTATTGGTAATATTAGTTTTTTATTTATTTTTGTATTTTTTATTTTTTTACAAAATACTATGTATATAAGACAAAGTATTATCATTAGTATAAGACTTATAAATGATACCTTAGTTATATTCGCCACTTCTTCATATCCAGTAATATTAGTTGTGTATATTAGTCCCAAAATAATTAATAAAAATAATATAATCATAATCAGGTAAAGGACAAAGCTTTTGCAAAAATCTTCTAGTTTTTTCATATTATACACTTCCATTTTATACTATTTCTAATTTTATTACTCGTATTTAAACATATAACCTTCGTTTTCTAATTCTTCTTCTACTAATCTATATTTATCTATGCCTAAGTCCTCTAGATTATATTGGACTCCTTGAAGGCCGTGATGGTTAAGCTTAATTTTTACTTTACCATTTTCATTATAAGTGTTTTTTAAGTTTTCAATTCTTATTTTTATGTATTCATTTGTACTTTTTGTATGTGAATATTGAGTTGAAAGAATTAATAATGAGTTAAAGCCAAAGATTGCGATAACTATGGCACTTATAACACTTATTACTCTATTCTTTTTATAGTCTTTTTTTAACATATAAATCAAAGAATATATTGGTAATAAGTAAACGTATGGAATATATCTTGCCCAATAACTTCCATCTAGGGCTAAGGCTAAGACTATTGTTGTTAAAATTATTATTCCATATACTATTATTTTTTCATATTCTTTATTTTTCTTTAACTTAATTCCAATTATTATTAATGAGATAACTGCGAAAATAAATATTCCACTGAATAATGGACCAAAACCACCCATTCTTATATCGGGAATGTTGTAGTTACTTATTTCTTCTCTTGTGAATGTTAGTGGTATTTTTAGGTCTGGATCATTTTGAACTTCAGCATAACTTGGAGAAACGTTTTCGCCTTTAGCAAAAATACTTGTTAAGAATATTCTTAAAGAACTATAATCTTGCATTGATTCTGGCATTTCCATTAAAACCATATTATCTACATGACCTTTTCCATATAGTGGATAGAGTGGATTTCCATACTTTACTAGATTTTTAGTATATGTGGAACCTCCTACTATAACTACTGATATAAGAACTACAACTACGTAGTATATTGTTTCTTTGATTAACTTTTCTTTAAAATTATTTTTATCTTTTATAAATGTCTTAATAAGTCTATATAGATATAGGACAATACTAAAAATCGCTGCGAAAGCTAATCCAGTGAACTTGGAATTTACACACCAAATTATTGCCATTGCTAGAATAAGGGCATTTTCTTTCTTGTCATTATCTTCATACAAAGAAAAGATTATGCTGATAATTATTATTATAAATAATGAAATGGCAAGAACTCCATCTAAATATAAATTGACAATTTGTGTTAAAGAGATAGGATTAAATGCTAGAGTACATGCTAGTAAAAAGCTTTTTATAGATGACAATTTCATTTGTCTAAATAAATAACATAGTATGAATAAACCTATGTATATCCATAATAGATTAAAAACTTTTCCGGTTTCAATATTTCCAGTAAAAGCATATACTACTGCTGCAAATTGTTCCGTACCATTAGCATAATGATTAACCCATTTTATATTTACATTATCTTCTAATATATCAAAAGGATTTCCCTCTTCAATATTAAAGTCAGCTACATCTTCATATACAGGATTCCATCCATTTTTTAAAGCACCTACCGCTAATTTGTGATAAGTATTTCCATCAGCTGTTGAATCATAGATTTTTCCTATTATAAATATGGAAGTTGTTAATACTACTAAACCTATAATAACTGCGTTGAATGCTCTTTTTAAAGATTTCTTTTCCATTATCAAAAATAGTATTATTGAAATAATTGTTATAATTGGTAAATGAAACTTAGTAACTTCGATATTAATAAAAAATAGTAATGAAGTTATAATTAATGTTAGTGTCATTAAAATTAGTAAGAATTTAGCTGATGATATGCCTATATTTAATAGATTTTCAAATATATCTTGAAATCTATTTGTATTATTTGATTTTGTAGAAACAATCTTTTCTTTATTTTCTTTTGTGTTTATATTATTTAGTTTCACAGTCTTTTTTCTTGTTTTTCTAGTCATAGCTATCACCTATTGATCTACTTTTCGTTTTACTGAGTCTAATTCATAATATAATTCAATCGCATCATTTGGCCAGTCGTGTGCTTCTAAATTTATATCTGCTAAGCCGTATACTGGTGATTTTTTATTTAATGAATAATACTCGTAGAACTCAAAGTCTTTCTTACCTTCTTTTTTTCCTTCATTTATTTGTTCTATTCTATAATCCCAAGTTGTCTTTAATTCATAAATATCTTTAACTAAAATTAAATAATCCCCAATATAGAAAAAGCTTAAAATTAATACTAAATCAATTAGTATGTATTTATAAATTTTATGAAAACTCTCAATGTTATACAAAGGTGTCATAATTGCTATTAAAATGAATACAACAACACCAAACCAGGAACGTTCAGGAAATGTTGGTGATAAAGCCATGGCATATACGGTTAAGAAAGCTCCTATTAAGTAGATGTATACTCTTTTATCAATCTTTTTCTTTTTGTAAATGTATATTGTTATTAATATGATTGTTGCAACTACTAGTATTGGAACATATTGTATAATACCTGTTGTACAATTAATCGTTCTTTTAATTAATTTTATTATGATTGATGACTCATCAACAAACTTCTCACTTCTAATATAGTTTCCTGGAGCTGCAATCATAACTATAAAGCCAATAATTGTACCAACTAAGCCACTTATTTTATATTTGGGTATTTTTTCTTTTCCTTTATTTACTATTATTGATAACAATGTAATTATGATTAGTCCAAATGATGTGTTTTCATTTGTCCAACCAGAGATTATACCTAGTAAAAACATAGCGATAACTAGCCATATTTTGTCCTTTTTGTTTTCTTTATTTCTATAAAATAAAAGAAATAGTAAGATGATGACTGTTGTCCATAAGTAATTACAAGAGCCAATTAGCCAAATACAGTCTTGTCCGAATACTGGTGTTAAAAAATAGATACAAAAATGTATAAGTATTAGGAATAGTGGCTTGTCTTCATTTGTTGTTTTCGAATGTTTGTATATTAAGTAAACTAATAAAGTGTATATTGCGGAATTTGATATATTAAAAATTATTTTAGGGTACATTAAGAAGAAGTTTGCAAGAGCATGAGCAATACTTCTTCCTCCCCATTCCATATAATGTTCTGCTTGTCTTAATATAATATCAAGAATACTACTTATTCTTTTATTATCAACACCAAAGGAATATGAATAATCATCAGCAATCAATGGTGTTAAGCAGTTAAGTATAAGCATCATTATAAAAATTGAAAATAGTATTATGTATTTTTGTTGTTTTTTTGTTAATTTTATATTTTTTATTTTTTTCATAATTAGCCTCTTTTTGTTATTAGATTGAATCTTTTTCAGTTTCTTTGGCAATGTAGATTGGTCTTTTCTTAACTTCTAAATAAGTTTTTGATAGATACATACCGATAATACCTAGGAAGAATAATTGAATTCCGCCCATAAAAATTATAAGACATGCAAGAGATGGCCAACCACTTACTGGATCTCCAAAAGCAACTGTTTTAACAATAATTACGATTATTGCAATAAATGATATTAAGCAAAATATTATACCAACAAAAGCTGAAAGTACTAGTGGCATAGTTGAGAAAGCTAAGATACCTTCTAAAGCATATTTAAATAATTTTATAAAATTGAATTTTGATTTACCAGCAACACGATCTGGAGCTTTATAATCAATCCATTTTGTGTCAAAGCCTACAAAACTGAATATTCCTTTTGTATACCGATTATATTCTCCCATATCAACAATAGCATCTACCATTTTTCTTTTCATCAAACGGAAATCTCTCGCACCTGGAACTTGTGGTGTTGAAGAGATGGCACCAATTAGCTTATACCAACACTTTGTAAAGAATTTTCTTAGGATTGTATAATCATCATGACTACTTGTATATAAAGCTACACAGTCATATCCTTCTTCTTTAATACTTTTATACATTTCTTTAACCATAACTGGTGGATCTTGCATATCAGCATCCATTATCGCAACATAATCACCTGTTGCGTTAGAAAGTCCAGCATACATCCCTGCTTCCTTACCAAAATTTCTTGAGAAAGATATATAACGAACTCTATTATCCTTTTTTGATAAATCTCTTAAAATACTTAATGTTTTATCTTTACTACCATCATTTATAAATAATAATTCAAAGTCAACATTTTTCATTTCTTTAGATACACGATTTATTTCTTTATAAAATATTGGTAATGATTCTTCCTCATTATAACAAGGAACTACTATTGATATTTTTTCTTTTTCTTCTTTATTTTTCATAACTTCTCCTTAAATCCACTTTTACTTAATTTTATATTAAAAGTGGTATTATAACAATTATTAATAATTTAATCCCTTATATTCTTTTTATATTTTAAAGCTTTTAATTATATTTTCATACAGATCAGGATATTTTTCTGATTCTTCAGTCAAAGCATCTATGTATAGTTCTTTTTCTTTTTCAGTTACAGTGTTGACTCTTTTATAGATTAATATTTTATAACCATTTTCCATATCAAATTCTTTTTCTATTTTGAATTTTTCTTCTTCTACTAATTGTATAAATACTTTGTAATATTTTTCTTCTACTGATGTTGGTTCAAATGGTTCTGTTATAATTATATACTTTGCTGTAAATAATTCTAGTGGAAACTTATGTACACCAATTATGGCTGATCCATATGGAAGATAATTTGATATTGTTTTATCTGGTAAATAATAATTTCTAAGCTTATCAGGATTATATTTATTATTATGAGTAATCATATATGCAGTGTTATCTTTTGATAGGTTTTCTTTTAACCAATCAGCAACGTCTCCTAATTGTTCATAGTCTTCTTGATATGATACTGTTAATGAGACATTAGTAAATAGATTATCTGTTGTATTATTGCATATTCCATATAAAAAATTAATAATTAAACAAGCTGATATAACTAAGCAAATTCTATTTTTAGTAATATCTTTAATTTTTAAAACAAGAATTAAAAATAAAATTACCCAGTAAATATAAATTGGTAATAATATTAAACTATGATGAAGTCCCATACTTTGAATTCTTGTGAATAAATAAACCATTAATGTATATTGTATAAGACTTAAAATCGTTGGAAGACGATATTTTTTTAAGCCATAGATTATTCCTAATAAGCACATAAATAATACTAAGTATCCTAAATAAAATATTTGATTTTTTATATCGAATATAAAGCCGTCTCCAGCATAAAAATCCGAATAATTTCCAACATTACTAAATAAGACATTTTTTATAAATGGATATAATGTAATAAGGAAAAATATTATTACAACTGAACCATATATTAAGATATTTTTTATTATTTTACCAAGAGCATCTTTTCTATTAGTAATTAATATTTTTATTACATAACAGAAGTAATAAGATAGTACCCAGTATAAATACCATCTTCTAGAAATGATTAACATAAATGTTATTAATAATATTAAAGTTAATCTTTCTACTTCTAGTTCTTTAAATTCATAATTTATAGTTAATGCGATAATTAAAAAGATAAATGCTAAACCAAAAAAGTCAGGTTGTCCATAGATAGCTGTTGCATGTAAAATAGGAAACAAAATAAATATTAAAAGAGACATATTAAAAATTGTTGACTCATTTTGAATCTTTATTTTCTCTATTACTTTTTGAACTAATATTGCTAGGGCAATAATAATGTATGGAAAATAAACAACAATGCAACTTAATAAATATTTATTTACGGTATGATTTGTAAAATGAAAAGCCATCTCAGGAAAAAAAGATAAAAAGTTACCGTATTCTCCAGACCAAGTTGAACCAATAAAATATCTGATTCCTTCAAATAATCCGACACTAAACTTTTCTTGAGTTGCTATTTGGATATTGTAGTAGCAACTATAATCCCAATAATAAATAAAATTACGATTTAGAATACTAATTATATAAAATAAATATACCGTTATAATTGAAATGCCAATTACTATTTTTTGCTTTTTTGTAAATTCTATTTTTAATTTTTGAATTATCTTTTGATAAATTATTATTAAGAAGAGATTGGCCAATATACTTATTAAAAAGAATGAATATTCTGTTTTATTTAAAGCATTTAATCCTAGTATTAGAATTAAAATTATACAAAAGACTATGTACAATAAATTTTCTTTTTTAAAAATTTGTTTCATATTGTCACTATTCTTTCTCTTCTAAATTTTCTGAAATTATATATCTTGGTCTTCTTTTTGTTTCATTGTACATTTTTCCAATATATTCACCAATTATTCCAATACTAATCATTTGTAGGCCACCGATAAACCAAATTGATATTGATAGGAATGTCCAACCATCTACGGTATTTCCAGTTAGTTTTCTGATTAGTGAGTAAAACATTATTATGATACTAATAAATAGAATTACAAAACCAGCGCTACAAATCATTCTTAATGGTTTAATACTAAAAGATGTAATTCCATCCCAGGCAAAATTAAGCATTTTCTTTAATGGATATTTTGATTTTCCAGCAAATCTTTCATTTCTTTCATAATATACAATATCTGATTTATAGCCAACTAAAGGAAACATTCCGCGTAAAAATAAATTTACTTCTTTAAAATTTTCAAATTCATCTAGGATCTTTTTAGTTGTTAGACGATAGTCAGCATGATTATAGACGATGTCTACTCCTAAAACTTTCATAAATTTATAAAAGCCTTCGGCAGTCATTCGTTTAAACCAAGTGTCTTTTTTTCTTGCACTACGAACGCCATAAACAATTTCACAACCAGCATTATATTTTTCTAGCATTTCATCGATAGCATTAATATCATCTTGAAGATCGGCATCCATACTTATGATAACATCAGCATATTCTTTAGCAGTCATTAAACCACCTAAAAGGGCATTTTGATGGCCACGATTGCGTGATAGATTTATACCAGTAAAATGTTTTTCTTTGTTACTTATATCTTTTATAATTTCCCAGGTGGTGTCTTTTGATCCATCATTTACATACATAACTTTACTATTACTGGAAATCTTTTTATTTTTAATTAGTTTATCTAGTTTTTCTTTAAGTCTTTTTGTTGTTTCTGGTAATACTTCTTCTTCATTATAACAAGGTATTACTACGTATAGAATTGGTTCTTTTTTCATACTGCACCTCTACTTATTTTTTAGATGGTAAATTTGACAATATACTTTTGATAAAAATTTACTCTTTTCAATGGTTCTTCTTATAAAGCCTCTGTTTTCATAATAAATGTTATTCTTATAGTTTGGAACATAAGTTTTCATATATGAAAATGTTTCATCAATAAACTGCATTCCTACTTTAATATCTCTTTGATTACGTTGTTGGATTGTGTAATTAGTAAGAATTTTGACTATAAGTTTTTTTACAGTATCTTGCATATAGTCTTTATCTTTAAAATAAAGTCTAATCATATCAACTATCTTTAAAATATCAAATGTTCTTGCATCTCTAACCGTTGTTTCACTATTGCCACGAATAAGGTAGTAATTTAGGCGTTTATTTATTTTGGATATTTTAGTAGCCTTATCAAAGGCTTCCGCAACAAAAGGTGCATCCTCATACTTTAAATCTTCAACAAATCTAAGTTTATTTTCTTTTATTAATGATGTTTTATAGAGCTTATTCCATGGTGCTAAATTAACATCTAATAATAAATTTGGAGTCTTCTCTAGAGTTGTTGGTTTAAAATCTAACAACTTAATTTCTTCTAAATTACCATTTTCATATATTTTATAGAAATCACAAATAACTAGATCACTTTTATCTTTCTTCGCTTTTAAATATAATTCTTCACAGGCACTCTTTTCCAAATAATCATCACTGTCAATAAACATAAGATAAGCACCGGTTGCTTTTTCAATACCAAAATTTCTTGTTTTTCCAATCCCTTGATTTTTATTTTTAAAATATTTAATTCTTTTATCAGAATATTTTTTGATGATTTTTTCTGTTGAATCAGTTGAGCCATCGTTGACAAGAATAAATTCTAATTCTTTCTTTGTTTGGTTCAGTAATGAGTTTAGACACTTATCAATATACTTTTCTGCATTGTATATTGGAACAATTATAGAGATTACTTCATTTTTCATATTTAGCCTACTTTCTATTACTATTTCATAATTTTATAGTAAAGTTTTGGGGATATTTTTATAATTAATTTCTTTATTCTTCTGGTTCTTGTATCAACTAGTAAATTTTCAAATACTTTTTCTTGTTTTAATATCTTTAAATACCTATGATAATCTTTATTTTTTAGTTCTGTTATTTTTAAGATTAAACTATTTGAAATAAAGCTTTTGAAATGATTTGAGTTTAAGCTTGTTTTGTCTATTTCTTTTAATAAAAACTGATAATGATTATAAAAATCTATTACTTTTTTCTTTGTCTTATCATAATCCTCACTACTCATGATACTATTTTGTCGTTGAAGGTAATTATATCCAATATAAGAAATACTGTTTACTACTTTGGCTTTTATAATAACTAGTGGAATAAGACCAAAGTCTTCATGAATAGTGCCCTTTTTAAATTCAAAATTTTCTTCTAGATAATATTTTCTTTTAATAGCATAACACCAAGCATTTTCAACGAAATGATAATCTGTAATTTTTTTGAAGGCTTTTTCGCCGCTTAGACCAGTAAAAGCTCTTTCTTTATATTCAACTATTTTATCAGGATATTTTTCTTTGATTTGGAATCTAACTAAATCAGGATTGTTTTTTAGTGATTTTTTTATTTCACAGAGAAGATTTTTCTCTAAATAATCATCACTATCTAAGAAAAGAAGATATTCCCCTTTTGCTTCTTTTACCCCTCTATTACGTGCAGCGCTTAAACCACTATTTTCTTGATTAATTATTTTTACTTTATATTTTTTAGCAATTTCCATACTGTTATCTTTGGTTCCGTCATTAACAACTATTACTTCAAAATCTTTTTCAGTTTGAGCAAAAACACTATCAAGACATTTTTTAATATACTCCTCTACATTATATACTGGTATTATGATACTAAACTTTGGCATTACTTCACCTCATCAAATATTTTTTCTAAATTTTGCATTCGTTCTTTTTGAACTTTATCAAAATCAATAGTTTTTGTTTTTATGTTCTTTTCTAAGATTGACTTTACTTTTTCTAACATTTTCTTTTCTTCTTTTGGAATAATTACTGCGAAATCTTTTCCTATATTTATTTTATCATCACTAACATCTATTGTTGTGATAATTGGTTTATTTAAAACAATTGCTTCTAAATACGTTACAGGAAAACCTTCATAATCAGATGTTAAAATAATATAATCTGCCTTTACCATATATGGATATGGATTAGTCTTTTTACCAAAGAAAATTACTCTATCTTTTATTTTTAACTTTTTAGTAGTATCTTCATACATTTTTCGATCTGGTCCATCACCAATTATCCATAACTGTGTATCTTTTAAATTACTGATAAGATTAAGTATGCGTGTTACTTTCTTAGAAGAATCATCTAATCTACCGACAAAAACAAATAATCTTTTATTTTTTTCAACAGTAATCTTTTCTTTAGATAAAGTCTTTATTTTAGATACATTAATAAAATTATTAAATACTAGACATTTATCATTTAGTTGTGGATAAAGTTCTAAAAAATCAGTCTTTGACTCATTAGATACAAATATCAAATATTTAAAGTCATTAATATTTCTGGTATCAAAAAAATCTTTGACGTCCTTTTCTTCCTTATATGTATATCTATAATTACTGTGAACATATAAGGCATTATTTTTTGAGGCAATACGTGTAATTTTATTACCACTTAAGCTATATGTTGCGTAGCAACAACTAAAGTCATAATTATTATAGTTTATAATCGCAAAATTTAATTTTCTAATAAAATTTATAGCTTTACGAATAATTTTATTTTTGTTAGTAGAAACTTTTAGTTCTTGAACTTTAACTTTTTCTGGAACATCATCTAAGAAGATACCCTTTTTCTCTTCTAAGACTAAAGTAACATTATACTTATCATAATTAATATTATTTAGCAAATTAATAAGAGCTGTTTCTATTCCTCCTAAATCCAAATTGTACGCAGTAAATAATAAACTACGTTTCTTATTACAGTCTAGCGATAAAATTACAATCGCAACAATGATACTTACTGCTGGAGCGGTAATTATGTGACCAGTAAAGAAAGATAATAAAACTATTAGTAAAAAGCTTACATTTGTCATATACATATCAAAATTATATACTCTTTTTTGAAAAGCAAACTTTAATAAGACATAAATTGGTATAAACATAAAAAGTATAAAACCGATAAGTCCATGGCTAAAATAAATATCATAATAATCCATTTCGATTAATTTAGTTGTCTTATTTTCATTAATATAACCTATTCCAAATAGTTTTTGATATAGACTAGAATCCTTATATTTATATGATTTATCCGTATAAAAAGTAAGTCTTTCACTAAAAATGAAATGATCTATTAATTGTTCATCTTCTAGAACTTCAACAATACTATTTATTTTTAAAAATTCTAGATGAACTTTAATATTTTTATAAAAGTTTGTTTTAGGAATTACTATTATTAAAGATAAAGCTCCTATTACAACAACTAAAAATGATAGTAATATTGGTTTATACTTTTTCATTTTAAAGTAGTGGCCTATTATCCATAAAAAAGTCATTCCAATAGTTATTAAAAGTGCAAGTAAAGGTGTCTTTGTTCCAATAGTTAGAATTACAAATAAATATAGTAAAGAAAATAAGATTTTTAAAAGTAGACCTTTTGTTTCCTTAAATAAGATAAATACAAGTGGCGTAATAATTGAAATAATACCACTTATTTCATTCGCAGAATTATAAAAACCTAAAGTACCCGTCTTAGTTACTTGGTATGTTTTAAAACCTACATTTAATAAAATTGGGATAAAGATCGAAATCAAATAGATAAATAATGTTGCTATTAAAGTTAATTTACTTATTCTTATTTCATCTTTTAAATCATATAAAGATATAAGAAGTAATGGAAAATAAAAGACTCTTAATAAACCTTGAAGCTCACTAAAAATACTTATATCTTTAAAAATAATATTTCCAAGTAAATATAGACATGCATAACAAGCAAATAATAAATAATAGATAAGAGATTTTTTCTTTTTAAAGACAAAAACTGTAGAATACATTATAAATAATAGAAATAACATTCTAATAACTATACCAAGTGTTAAGTTTAAATTAAAGATATTAAGACAAATACCAGTAATTAAATCAATTATTGGCTGTAAAATAATAAAGATAGTTAAATACTTACTAAAATTTTGCTTTATAACTTTATTCATAAAGTACCCACCTTTTCTAATTCGATTATAACATAAATACTGACATTTTTCTATTTTCTTGGGAAAACCCAACTTTTAGACATTCTTTGACAGTTCAAATTATCGTATTTGTTTATATTTTACATTAATTATTGTATAATTATATTAAGATTGAGGTGATATGCTTGTCTAAGAAAAATAATAAAAATAGGACTTTAAAAAATGAAGAGTTTAAAGATAAAAATAAGAAAATAGATGATAAGAAAGTTACTGAGAAAAAGATAGAGATTAAGGAAGAAAAGAAAGAGTTAAAAAGTAATATAGAAAGAAAAGAAAAAGTTTCTAATACTGAAAGAAATACAGTAAAGGTCATTAAGAGAAAAAACTCTCTTTTCTTAAATATTTTAATTGTATTAGTATTACTTAGTGGAGGAGCTTATTTTATTACTTCTTTATTAAATTATAATACATTAGGTGATATTGTGAATGGTTTACTACTACTAGGAATTACAATATTTTTTATCGCAGCTTGTTGTACTAATCCTAGTAAAAAGAAAGGAAGTAGTTATTTAGCCTTAATTATACTTTTTATTTATCAATTACTTGGTAGTTTAGTAAATTATGGAATAATTACTTGGCCTACTAATACAATTGGTAATTTTGTTGGTAAGAGTCTAACAGAAGTTATTGAATGGTCTAATAAAAATGATATTACACTTACACAACAGTATGAATATAGTGACTTAATTCCAGAATATCATGTTATTTATCAAGATGTTGATCCTGGAACTAAGATAAATAATATTAAAAAACTTTCTGTTTCAATTAGTGAAGGACCTAGTCCTTATAAGGAAATAGTTATTCCTAATATGGTTGGTTGGGACACTGATGCAGTTTTAGAATTTATTGAGGAAAATCATTTAACTAATGTTTTAGTTGAGTTTGTACAAAGTAGTGAAAAAGAAAATTGTTTAATTGAACAAAGTAAAAGTGGTAATATAAAGAGAAATGATGAAATTAAATTTACTTTTTCTTATGGTGAGGAAAGATCTTATAGTGAAGTTAAATTGATCGATTTAACTAATAAGAGTAAATTTGAAGCAGAGTTTTATTTAAAACAGTATGGTATTAAATATGAATTTGATTATGGCTTTTCAGATGATATTGAACGTGGTAATGTAATTACACAGGATATTGCTCCAGGAACAACAATTTCAATTAGTGGTGATGATGTAAAAACTATTAAAGTTACAATTAGTAAAGGTCCCAAAATTATAGTTCCAGATTTAACAAAATTAAGTGTTGCAGAAATTACTGATTGGGTTATTAAAAATAATTTAAAAATAGAATTTAAAGATCGTTATGATGATACTGTAGAAGAAAATGGGGTTGCAGATGTTAATTATAAAAAAGATGATGTTATTGAAGAAGGTACATTAATTACAGTTACTATTTCTAAAGGTAAATTAACTATGCAAGATTTTGATTCATATAGTCAATTTAGAGAATGGGCTGACAAATATGGTATTACTTATGAGGAACAGCATGAATTTAATAATGATGTTGCTGCGGGAGATGTAATTAAATATTCATATGAGGTTGGATCTACCATTAAAAATGGCGATGTTGTAGTTGTGACAATATCTGATGGTAAAAAAGTATCAGTACCAAATGTTGTTGGATTGACTAAGACTCAAGCAACTAATAAATTAAGTGATGCTGGATTAGGATATAGTTTTGTTTATAAATATAGTAGTAGCGTTGCTCAAGGAAAAGCAATTAGTCAATCAATTAGTTACGGAGCTGAAGTTTCCAAAGGTACAACTGTTACAGTTACAATAAGTAATGGTCCAAAGCCAACAAGTAGTAATTCAGGTAGTAGTTCAAGCAGCAGTTCAAGTAGTTCTTCTACTGTTACATGTACTCCTAAAACTTATACAATCGGCAGAGAATTAAATAATATATTTGCTAATTACTCTGGATTTGATACCGTTAAAGCACAATTATATTCATTCTTTGCAAGTAATTATCCAAATGTAAAAATTAGTGTTGTTGGTGTTGATGGTGGAGATGCTACTAGTGGTTCTTATATTAGTGGTATTGGTCCAGGAAGTTCTATTACAAGTTGTAATAGTTCTGCTTATACAATTCAAATTGCTAAATAAAAAAATACTTCCTTACTTGGGAAGTATTTTTTTGTAAAGGATTAAAACTAAGTAATTAGTTTCTCTATTAATTTTGAACTTACATATGTAATAAAATGTTCAACTATACTCTGTTTTACTTATTTTATTACCCCTGATAATATCTACTTATTCTCAACTACTGTTATTTTGTTATAATAAATTTTTTGTTCTAATCCAGAAATATTTTTAGACTTAAAGTTAATGATCACTGTAATTAGTGATGAGGTTTTTACATTTTCATAAATTCACCTTCTATATTCATAATCATACTAATTATATTTCTAGTACATGAACTTATTTCTTATAGATTTTTAATATTTTATTTTTTCACTATTTTTATTACAACTGTTATTAATACTATAATTCCTAGGACGAGCATTACTTTTCCAAATATTGTGTCATAAGAAATGCTCCCCATCCCAATGAAACTACCACCAACAGCACTAAGTGTACCTATTCCTGCTTTTTGTTTTTCATAAATTCTCCTCGTCTATCCAAGATACTATGTCCTGAATCATTTCTTTAGTTAAATATTCACATTCAAGAGTATTATTTTCATGACCATGATAATCAGTTCCGCAAGAAACTAATAAATTATTTTCCTTAGCAAATTTATACAAATAAGCAACTTCTTCTTTAGATTTCGGATTATTACAAATCTCTATTCCATCTACATAGTCTTTTACATCATTTAAAACATCTTCAACGTGGAGATGGTAGTGGAATGGATGTGCTAAAAATACTTTACCTTTATTTTGATGAATTACTTCTTGTAATTCTTTTAAATCTGGCCATACTAAGTGCATATCAATATATAACGGAAAGTCTTTATCAATTGTGCCTAATCTGTATAAATCCCCTGGTCGGGTAATATTATATTTATTTAGAAACATTTCATTTAGCATTCTGTATATACCAAAATGAGCATATTCTTTACTTGAATCGTATGTATTAACTTCAGTTAACTCTATTCCTTTTTCATTACAAAGCTCAACTAACTTATTAAATATCTTTTGTTGCCTTTTAGCGACCGTTTGATATTTTTCTTTGGCATAATTTAAAACATTATCTAGGTTAAAACCATAACAAACAAAATCATAAGTATGGTTATTAATTATAGCATCAGCTTCAAGACCAGTTATTACTTTAATTTCTTGGTTTAAACTAATTTTTTTATATGCTTCACACGTGTTGTGGTCAGTAATAGATACTATATCATGCCCCGTATCTTTTAGCTTTTTTATTAGTTCATCTGGTTCAAATACTCCATCCAATGAACAGTTTGAATGTGTATGTAGATTTATTTTCATAATGACTCCTTTTATTATGTTGATTGTATCATGTATGATTTAAGTTGTAAATTAAAGAAAAATTAATTATATAAAAACCTCGTTTCCTATGTCTAAGAAACGGGGTTCATATCAAATCTATTTACTTAATAATTATTCAGTACGTAGAGCTTCTACTGGATCTTTTTTACTTGCAACACGTGCTGGGATTAATCCGGCAATCATTGTTAAAACAATGCTTATTATTATTAGAATAATTCCTCCTATTGGTGGTAAGCTACTTAAGTTTTTAACATCTGCTAAATGATTAATAATCATATTAATTGGAATATTTAAGATAATTGTTGTTAAAATTCCAATTACACCAGCTGTTGCTCCAACAATTAGAGTTTCTGCATTAAATACTCTTGAAACATCTTTTTTAGAGGCTCCTATTGCTCTTAGGATACCAATTTCTTTAGTTCTTTCAAGTACCGAAATATAAGTAATAATTCCAATCATAATACTTGAAACGACTAGTGAGATTGAAACAAATCCTATTAATACATAGCTAATCATATCTACAATTACAGTAACAGAAGACATTAATAAACCAACTAAATCTGTATAATTAATAATATTTTCTTCCTTACCTGCTTTTTCTTGTGTTTCATTATATTTAGCTATTGCATTAGTAATTCCATCTTTGGCTTCAAAGTCATTGGCATATAGATAGATAGCAGATGGCTTGTCTAAATCTACTGCACCTAATTCTTTTAATACTGAATCATATGTTGAGTTTTCTTGTTCTTGATATCTACTAATTAATGCCGCTAATTCTTCAGGAGATAATGATTGAAGATACATTTGTTGCTCCGGACTTAGACTACTAATTGAAAATTCTTCATCACTAAATTCTAATCCTGTAATTATATTTATATTTGGATTTTCTTTTTGTTCTTTGACAATTTCAGCATTGTTAGTTTTTTCTATAACATATTTTTCTAGCTCATCAAGATAAAATACTCCACCCATAGCATTTTGTGTAACAGTTGCTTCTTCATTAGGTTTAATAATTCCAACCACTTTGATGCTTTCTGCATTTTCTACTTTTTCTTTTAAGTAATTTTCATCATCTTTACGATATGTCCACATACCATTTACTTTATCATAATAGTCTGAATTTAATAATAATTTAAATTCTAGGCCTACTATTTCATCATAGTCATAGCTTACATTTTTACTTTCTACTTCATTACCAGCTACTACTTCTTTATATAATTCTTTTAGTTCCTCTTGATCCTTTAAACCTAATGCATATAACACATAGTCTGTAATTTGATTATTTTCATCAACCATTACAACTACTTCATTATATTTTTCTGGCATTCTTCCACTAACAACTTGATATAATTGATTATTTAATTCTTCATTTTCAAATAACTCATTCCATACTTGACCCATCATCATATTTTTTGTTGCTTCTTCTGGGAAGCCTAAATTAGATAAAACTGTGTCAGGGTTTACTTGAATTACTTTATCATCGATTTGTCTAAATAACTGTAAATTTAAATAATATTCATAACTTATTTCAGAAGTATAATCTGTAATATCACTTTTTCCACTTTCAATATACTTTTTGAAAGCTTCTAAATTATTTGATTGAACTTGACTACTCATAATTGATAGCATATCGCCAATTGTATTATTAGAGTAAATTTTATCTTCTTCTTTATCTTTTTCTCTTTCTTCCATTTTTTCAGCTTGTTTTGTTATGATACTTGTCATATCAATTGTAGCAGACTCAATAGTAAGTGGATATGATGTAAGTGTTTCTTCCTGAACACGATCAATATAATCTTGAACACCATTTGATAATGATAAAATTAAAGCAATACCTATAATACCAATTGAACCAGCAAAAGCTGTAAGAATTGTTCTTCCTTTTTTAGTCATCAAGTTATTTAAACTTAAAGATAAGGCTGTTTTAAAAGACATACTTGTTTTTTTACTTTTTTTAGCTTCTTTTTTTTCTTCCTTGCCATCAAATGGCATTGTGTCTCCAATTACTTTTCCATCTCTTAGTTCAATAATTCTTGTTGAATATTCCTCAGCTAATTCTTTATTGTGCGTAACCATAATAACCAATCTGTCTTTGGCTACTTCCTTTAAAAGGTCCATTATTTGCGTACTTGTTTTAGAGTCAAGTGCTCCAGTTGGTTCATCTGCTAGTAAAATATCTGGGTCATTAACGAGAGCTCTAGCAATCGCAACTCTTTGCATTTGACCACCAGATAATTGATTAGGTCTTTTCTTGATATGATCTTCAAGTCCAACTTTCTTTAATGCTTGAAGTGCTTTTTTTCTTCTTTGATCTTTTGATACGCCTGATAAAGTAAGTGCAAGTTCAACATTAGATAAGATACTCTGATGAGGAATTAAATTATAACTTTGGAAAACAAATCCTATACTATGATTTCTATAAGTATCCCAATCTCTATCAGTATATTTTTTAGTACTGACACCATTAATTATCAAATCACCAGAAGTATATTTGTCTAATCCACCAATAATGTTTAATAACGTAGTTTTTCCACTACCAGATGGCCCTAAAATAGATACAAATTCATTTTCCCGGAAACTTATACTGACACTGTCTAGTGCTGTTTGTTTGAAGTCTTCAGATTCATAAATCTTACTAATCTTTTTTATTTCTAACATATTCCATCTCCTTTACTAGATTACATTTGTACTTAATTGTTTTAATATTATCAATTTATGTAACATAACTATTCTAATCGTAATCTATTATATTTTTATTACTAATTTATTATAACATATTTTTTATATTGTTTATAACTTGTAATGTTGAAAAAGAATTATTTTTATATTAAACTAATTTTAGTTTTAGGAGAATTTTATGAAGTTTAGAAGATTAAATAAAAAAGAAATTGATGGAATTAACTTATTTATGAGTAATGTTTGCGATATAGATATTGTTGAGGGAGTTTATATTGTTCCTTATTTTGATGTTCCTAATAGAAAGCAAGGCGTTAGAGTTATAACAGTATTTAATGATAGTGCTGAATATCTACTTAAAGTAACTAATAATGTTAGTTCATTTACTATATTTGATCATGATAATCTTTCTACTACAATTTTGAATTATAATGGATTTTTTGAAAATACTACGGGACTTTCTTTTTTTAAAAATGATTCACGTAATTACAATAGTTGTGGATCATTAGAGCATAAAGAAAAATTATCATTACAATCTTTAGTAAGTGGGACAATTTTATTTGATAGATTTGGTGAACTTGAAAAAAAGAAGTTTACTACAATTAATATTGTAAGTCCTTTTAAAGAAGCAGTTCAATTGAGAAATATTGATGAAGTTCTTCCAAAGGATGGACCTTTTCAATATTCAAAAAAATAGTAATTAAAATCCCAGGATGGGATTTTTTTTGACAAAATTCTTTATCTTTACCTAATAAAATCTATTTATGTTTTCCTTGATTATCACATGTTTTTATGATATTATAGGCATACTTTTTTGAAAGGAGATTAAAATGAAAAAATTTACTTTAACAGAATGTGAATCTGATGGAATTAATTTGTTTGTTAGTGAAATAGTTGCTTTGCCAATGGTAGAGGCTATTTATTTGGTACCATATCGTACTAAAATATTTGAAGAATATGGTATTGATATTGTAACCATTTATAATAAAAGTTGGAAATATGATACTTTAATTACTGGTACTGAGAAGAAACGTGATACAGATCATGAATTTGAGAACTTGCAACATGATATCGAAAAATATGACGCTATTTTTAATGGTAGTCGTTTAAAATTCTTTTCTCAAGATTTTGCTGATTACTTACCTTTTGTATTTAGTTGTAGAGAAAGAATTGCTAAAAAGAGTTTAGCTGCTGGTATAATACTATTCGATAGATTTGGTAATCTTAAAGAAAAGCAAACAGAAGCACAAAGGGAATTTGGTATTCCTAGTACTGTTGAAATAACTAATATTGAAAGTATTAAACCAGTCAGTGCTCCATCATTAGAATACTTAAAAAATAAGTAAATTACAAGACTACTTTTTGTAGTCTTTTTTTCATAGAAAAAAGAGGACTTACCTCTTATTCTACAATTAACTCTATTCTATTTAATCTATCTTTATTTAAAGATATTTTATATTTTTTGCCATTAATTGTTGCTTCTGCATTATTGATACTTCCAAAAATATCGCTTATTTCACCATAATCTTCTGAATCAGCAGTTTTTGTATAAACAAACATTGTGTATGTACCTTTTGGTAAATCTTTTATATCAATTGTTTTATTATACCAAGCATAAGCTTTACTCTTTTCATCAGTAGATGTTACTATATAACTACCATTATTTGTACTACCTAAATCATAAGTATATCTTTTATATGTAGTTTGATCTTCTAAAATTAGTTTTCTTGTAATTTTAGATTGATCTTGATATGTACCGTCATAATTATATGATGTTCCAATAAGTTGTAGTTTTCCACTTACAAATTTCATATCATCATAATTATTAATCATATTTCTAAATGTATTGGCTGTTTTTGTAGTTATTAAATTATCTTTACGAATATTTAATTCAATTCTTTTTGTTTTTAAAGACAATTGAACTTTGAAGTTATAACCATTTACGGCATCTTCTGATCTTCTATCAATTGATTTATTGAATAGATTACTTACTATTTCTTCGGCATAATAATCATTTTTTACTGTCTTCATGTATAGATCATAATCACCTTGAGGAATGCTACTTAAATCAACTTCTCCTTTAAACCATGATAAGTTATAGTCGTATCCATTATCAGTACCTAAGGCATATGGAACATTTTTTGTCCACGCAGATATTTCAAGAGAATATTCATTTTCTGATACTTTATCTTTCAATAATAAATAATATTTAGCGTCGTCATCATTATTATTAGTATTTAGAATTATTAAGTAACCACTAATTGTATATTTTTTAGTTGTTTCATTCCAACTTAGAGAGTTTAGATAGAATTCACCATCTTTTTTAGTTAACTTCTTTTCAATTACAGTTACTTTAATCTCTTTTGTAACAGATTGTTTATAGCTATCAGTTACCTTATATACTACTTTGTATTCTCCTATCTTATCTATATTTACTGTATTTTCTATTACTTCAATATTAGTGATTTTTCCATCTTCTGGATCGTTTGCGGTAACATTAGTTAGTGGATTAAAACTATCTCCTTGATAGATTTTTTGATCTGTTGCGATTATTGATGGTAATTGGTTTTCAACTACTGTTATACTAATTGTTTTTGTTACTTCTTGTTTATAACTATCAGTTACTTTATAGGTAACTTTATAAGTTCCAACTGTGTTAATATCAACTGTATTTTCTACTACTTCTATATCTTTTATTCTTCCATCTTCTGTATCTTGTGCAGTTACATTATCTAATGGATTAAACGCCAGTCCTTGAGTAATAGTTAAATCATTAGCACTAATTGTTGGCTTTTTATTTTCTGTTACAGTAACTTTTATAGTTAGTGTTGTTGACTTATTCTTTGAATCAGTAACTTTATAAGTAATTGTATATGTTCCAACGGTATTAATATCAACTGTTGAAGATTCTACAGTTATTTTTTCTGTTAAATCTCCATCTTCTTTATCAGTTGCAGTTACACCTGATAGTTCATCTAGTTTAGTACCTTGAACAATTGATTTGTCAGTTGCACTAATTTCTGGAGCTGTATTTTTTGCTGTGTACTGATATGTTTTTATATAAACGTCTTGAGCACTTGCTAGAGTCCAACCATATTCATTTGTAGTACCACTTAAATTTACTGGAACCTTATACCAAGTATTACCATCAACAGTTACTTCATCCAAAATTGGAGTATAAGCATATGTGTACAGACCACTGATTTTTGTTGATGCTAAATCTTGTGTATTATAATTTACCCAAGTGTAGGCATTAGTCTCAGCAACTGTTACACTAGCTTGTCCATAACGACATGTAACAAAGTCAATTGAATCAGCACTTATCCAGTGTTTTTGATCATACCAATAGTCTGACGTTACTAAGTACGCTACTAAGTTAGAATCTTCATCATATGCTGCAGCATAAACCATTACATATTTATCCTTTAATAAAGTTTGTCCTGTTTTACTTTGCAATGTTGGATCATAATGATACTTGGTATCTTTTGTTGATTTGGCAACTTGTGGAGTAAATGTTGCATCTGTAACAAATAAATCATATTCATAATTTTTATCTTGATACTCTGTTACTTCATTTGGGGATATATATCCATTTTTACCTTCATTTATTTTTGTAACATAGGCAGCTGGGACATATACATAGGCATCCCAGTTATAATTTCCAGATGTTATTTCATTGAAGTTAGAATCAATATTCATATCACTAACTACTTTATACCATTTGTTGTTACCATTAATCTTTTCACCTTCAACCTCATCTAAAATTACTACACTACTTTCTGTCTTACGATAGTAGTATACTTTTTTGGAAGTAGTTGAAGCTGATGCTTGTGCATATGTAGGTGTTGTAATAATACCTAATTGATAATAATTGTAATCTTGCATACCAAGGGCTTTATCAACGTAGTAATAATTTGAAGCCATCTTTTCACTCCAGTAGACATCTGATGCATACTTAACATTCATACCTATACCTTTATTACCAAATTGAGCCCCATAGTAGCGCCAATCATTTGGATCAAGATATCCATATGTCACATAGTACTGGGCAAATTCATAAATACTGTGCATAAATGTAGGAAACCAAGTAGATGCCTCATATGGGTTCGAATCTACAGCATCCATACCAAATCCGTTGTTTTTATTAATAGAAATATTACTTGTACCATTTCCAGATTCATTTCTTGCTAAGGATAGTGTTAGTAAGGCATTAGCACCATAGTTTTCTTGAGCATAATAGAAGAATGCACCTTTACCATATAATTTAGATGATTTATGTTCTGCTTTATTCATATTATCTGAGCCAAAGACATCATTAACATAGCCTAGATTATTTCGAATATATTCATCAAGATTTAAACTAGAATAATTTGTTCTAGTATGGTTTGACAAATACTGATAATAATTGTAGTATGGTTTATCTTTATTTACAGAATTATTATAATTTCCAGCTTTATAATCCTTTATCATTGTAGTTAAATCTTTATAAAAATAATGACCATCATAACTATAGTAAGTTCCTTCATTTAACATAGATGGTTTAGGACCAATTGTTCTACCAGATGTTCCTGTATATGTTTCTTTAATATCTAATACATAGTTATGTCTGATTTCATCAGTAACTGTGTAACTACTTGATGATTTTACCCATGTAATTGGGACTATTTCATAAGCATTTATATTAATCCAACCAACATAATTTGAAATTTTTACTTTGGCTGTAAAAGCTCCATACTTATTTGAATAACCTGAATCAAGTAATGCTCCATCTACTCCACCAACAGCTCCTACCATATAAGTAAATGCACTTTCAGATAACTCACTATCTGGATAGATATTAAATGTTGTATCTGAAGGTAGAATGGTCAAGTCTAAAAGTCCAACATTAGCATCTAGTATTTTTACCTTTCCATTAACCGAATTTAAAATAGCTAAATCATCAGCGCCATCATTTTTCATTGCTGTTTTAGCCTCTTCTAAAGAATTATGGCAACTTACTTGTTCAATTGTTCCATCCTCTTTAAATGCCGCTACTTCATAAGTACCACACAGAGTTCTCGTTTTATAATCTTCAGATGAAAAAGCATTTACTTCTAATGTATTAAAAATAAATACTGAAAATATTAATAATGTAAAATAAAATATTTTTTTCATTTTTCACCTCCGATATTATATCAATTATATTATAACAATTTTCGACTTATTACTTAAGTCATTTATTAAAATTAGACATTCTTTTACAATTATTTGACAGCAATTTTTATTGACATTTTCAACAACTTGATATATTGACTAAAATTGAGTATAATAATAGATGTATAATTTCGCAAATTGGAGGTTTGCTTATGCCTAAAGAAAAGGGTTCAAAAAAATATTCTATTCTAAAAATAGTAATTTTTGTTTTAATGATTTTATCACTTTGTACAAGTGCTTTTGCAATTTTTGAACTGTTGAAACTTAGTTCTATTGAAAACTTAATCAGATATATAGTAATTGGCATTTTAATTTTAATTGACTTATTCATTTTTATAAAGTGTTTATTTATTTTTAAGAAGAGAGCTAAAAAGAGAGTTAAAAGAATTATTTTTATTATTTTTTTAATTTTGTATTCGATAATTTGTGGAGCGGTTGGAATAGTTATATCTTACCTATTTGGACAACTTGAAAATATGAATACAGGTTATGTCACTTATTCTTCGAGTTTAGTTATGATGAGTGATCAAGCTGTTAGTGATATTAATGATGTTGTTAATTTAAAAATTGGAGTTTTGAATAACGAAGAATCTCCAGATGGTTATATGATACCGCAAGAGATTATTAAAGAATATAAATTGAACGATGAAAATGAAATTATTGATTATGATGATTATTCTAGTATGTTAACTGATTTATATGTTAGTGATATTGATGCTATGATTTTACCTACTAGTTATACAGAAATGTTTGTTAGTATTGCAGGATATGAGAATATTGCTAGTGACACAAAGATAATTATTACAAAAGAAAAAGAAATGAAAAAGGCTGATGTTTCAAAAGTTGAAACTGCCTCTAGTGGAAAAGATGTTACTGAACCATTCACAATTCTTTTAATGGGAATTGATTCAACAGATGAAGTATTACAAAAAAATGCTATTGCGAATGGAGATACATTAATACTTATGACATTTAACCCTAAAACTTTGAATGCTACAATGCTTTCTATTCCACGTGATAGTTATGTTCCTATTGCATGTTGGTCTAATAAGGCCGAAAATAAAATTACACATGCTGCTGGTTATGGAACTGATTGTATGATGAATACTATCGAAGAATATTTAGATGTTAATATTGATTATTATGCAAAAATTAATTTTAAAGGGCTTGTTAAATTAGTTGATGCCGTTGGTGGTGTTGAAATTGATGTTCAACAAACACTATGTACAGATGATTCAAGTCGTGGTGGTGAGGTATGTATTCAACCAGGGTATCAAACATTATATGGTGAACAAGCATTAGTTTATGCTAGAAATAGATATGATTTAGTTGATGGTGACTTTGGAAGAAATCAACATCAGCAAGAAATTGTAATGGCTATAGCTAATAAATTTAAAAATATTACTGATGTTACTAAATTTATGGATATACTTGATACTATTTCCAATAGTTTAGATACTAATCTTACTACTAAACAGATGTTATCGTTTTATAATGTTGGTAAAGATATAATAAAGAAAAGTCTATCTTCGGAGGAAGCTGATTTAATTAATATTCAACAGTTATATTTATCTGGTAATGGTCAAATGATTTATGATGAACGAATGAGAATGGTTCTTTATAACTATGTTCCTAATGAGAATAGTCGTAAAGATATAGTTAAAGCGATGAAACAAAACTTAGAATTAGTTGAAACTGAGGATATTAAAGAGTTTGATTTCTCTATTAATGATCCATATGAAAAAACAATTATCGGTAAAGGTCCTTATAAATCTACAAGTTTATATAAATTACTTCCTGATTTTACAGGAGATGACATGGCAACTGCTAAAGCTACAGCTAGTAAACTTGGGATTGGCGTAATATTTGAGGGTGATTCTGGATATGTTGTTTCTCAAAGTTATCCCGCTTCTAAGCGTATAGATTTAATGAGCGGAAGTCTAAAACTTACCCTTTCTGGTAGTACAAAAAAAGATGATGATGATGAAACTACTAAATCAGATAAAAATGATAAGACCGACAAGGATGATAAAGATGAAACTGATAATAGTAAATCTGACAGTTCTAGTGAAAATAATAATTCTTCTGAGAGTGATGATACAGCAAAGGATACAACTGATGATAACACAAATTCTGAAACTAAAAACGAAGAAACTATTACTCCAGAAGAATCTGAACAACCTGATGAATAAGAAAAGATGCTTGAGTTGAACTGAACCCCAAAAGTTGGACAGTTTATTAGTTAGAGGATTGTAACCTATAATTTACGAGGGACAGTCCTTTTAATTTTGCTTTAATTCTATCATAATTGTAATAATAAATATAGTCATCTATTGAAACTGATAAAATTGACTCATTATTTATAATAATTCGATTTAAAATTCTTTCTTTTTCCTTAGGACTATAACTTTTGCTTTCGTTAGTTCTAAGAATAGCAAATCCATGCTTATCAATTAATCTAACTAGATATTCAACACCAGATTTATTAATACCATATTTTGATTTTAAAGAAGTAAAAGACATTCCATTCTTTCTATCATAGTATAAATTAATTCTTTTTTCATAATTTATTTTAGTCATATAAAAACCTCGTTTCTATTTCCAAGAAACGGGGTTCATATCATTTCGTTGCATCTTTTTGTTACTTCATCAATATTTATTTTACTATAGCTCATCTTCTCACCTTCTATTACGATTATACCATGTCAAAAGAAAAAAATAAAATATCCGAAGATACTTTATTTTAATTCCACTAAATACAATTTATTATCTTGATGAACAAATATTAGATTTGCTTGTTGTTGATAATCAGAAAATTCTTCTTCAGTATATGTCCAAACTACATCAACAGAATATGCACTCTCATCAGTTGTTTCACCATATGTGTAGGATGTATTTTCTACATTTTCTACTGTTACTGTATCTACCTCTGGTAACGATTGATTACGAGTATTATAAATATCACTCTCAACATATTTATAGAATGTATTTTCTGCATTTTCTAAGAAGTTACTTAAAATGTCTGGATGAACTATATCTACTCCACCAACATCTGTTTTAGCAGATTTATCAGATAGCGAATAAAAATCTACAATAAACATTTCTGATAGTTTGCTTGCATAAGCACTTTCATCTACTTCTTCTGAATTCAATATTTCAATTAACTCTTTAAATAGTGACTGATAATGCTTACTTTTGTTATCTTTTAAAACATAACCATAATCATCAATTTGATCAATTACTTTTGCTTCTTTTACTTCTTCTTTTTTAGGAATTAATTTTGATACTACTAAACACCCTAGAATTATAATTACTATAATAATTAGAATCATTATTATACGTTTTACATTTTTCTTTAGCTTCATACTAAATTCCTTTCTCTACTTCTTCTAGTATTTGTTCGTCTGCTTCTTCTTCAAGTAGATTAAATACAATTATATCATTAGAAACATCTAGTAGTGCATTGGTGTATTCTGTATTTTGTTTCAATTCTTCTTCACTAATAGCTTCACCATTTAAGGATAAATATTCCATCTTTTGACTATTATAGTAAGCTTTGTTAGTAACCCAATTACCGTTTGGAAAGCATACAATGTTTTCGCCAATTACATTGAAAATATCATGTCCTAATTGATATTCATTATATATACCAAGCATATTTCCTAATGTAGGAAGAGCATCATACATTCCCATTACTTCTGTTACTTCTTGATTATATTCTGTTCCTGCCATATCTTTAGTCCAAATAATAAATGGAACTTTACGGCCTAATTCATACTGATATGAACCATATTCTTGATAGTTAGGATCATCTTTATCTAAGATATCATCTGTTTCTTTATCATAGTTATATAATCTATTCCAATCACTTTTTGAAAGACGAGCATCATGGTCTCCATAAGTTACTAGTACAGTATCCTCTAATAATCCAGCCTCATCTAATTGCTCTATAAAATTACCTAGAGCACCATCTGCATAGTGATATGATTTGAAATAGTTTCCTAATTTTGTTCCTTCCATGTATGGGTAACTTACTTCTTCAGTAGTTCCATCTTCATGTGTAATTGTTTCCTTAATATCAACATCAAATTCACCATATTTTTCAGTATCTGAGAATGGTGTGTGATTTGTTAACATAATCATTGTTCCATACCAATTTTCGTGCTCTTCATTAATTTGTTGTAATTTTGGAATTGATTGTGTAAAAAATTCAACATCTGATAAACCTAGACCAATTGTTGTTTCGGCAGTTACTTCATAATCCTTTTTACTATAGAATTTTTGATATCCAAGACTTTGATACATGGTTCTACGATTCCAGAAATCAGCATTATTGGCATGCATACTAAATGTATAATAGCCTTTTTCACTTAATAGATTTTGAATTGAATTATATTTTCTTTTTGGATATGATACAAATGCTGTTCCACTTTTGGTAGGCATAAGTGAAGTTGAGAATGTTAATTCAGCATCACTACTTGTTCCAACACTAACTTGTGAATAAAAGTTAGAAAAGTACATTCCTTCTTTTGAAAGTTTATTTAATGTTGGAGTAACTTCTTCACCATTAAATTCCATTCCAATTACGTTTTGTTGCATACTTTCAGCGTGGATTACAAGGACATTTTTATCTTTAAATATATTTGTATATTCATTAGTTTCGACATCTTCTTTATCAGCAAAATAATCATTAAAATTCTTTTTAGCCTTATCATAACCAAACATTGAATTTAACTTAGGTTGAATAGACGTAATTAAATCTGAGCTTTGATAAATATAAATACCAAAACGCATAACAATATATTCTTTGTTCCATTGTTTAACAAATCTTGAAATATCTAGTGATGTCATTGTTACGACAAATAGAGCCAAAACAGTTGCTCCAACACTTAATGTTCTTGTCATTCGTTTTTTACGTTCGGATTTTACTTCTATTTTTTTATAATAATTTTTTTTCTTTAATTTAGAATTAATGATAATTAAGGAAATTGGTCCAATTACGTATATTAAATCTTTCAATTGAATAACATTTTCTACTACTGCATCGCCAACAGCGCCAACATATTGTGTTAGTGATAGCATTGATACAGAGGCAAATGATGAATAGAAAGTGTAATATACTGAATTAATCATACATATTGCACTAAAAAATATTGTAAGTGACATGTAATACGTGAAACGATTTTTAGGTTTGAATAAGTAGCCAAATGCACCAGCTATAATTACTACAGCTAAGTCTCCCATGAAAGCTTTTATTGAGAATATGCTACTTAGTGTTGGAATACAGAAACATCTCAATAACGTTGCATTTACTATACATACTATTGCATATGTTATAAATAGTGTATTATTTTTTATGTATTCACGGATTAAATGTTCGTTCTTAACTTTTTTTAGTGCAGTTACTATTTTTTCTTTTATTTTATTTAATTTGAATTTTATTCTTTTCATTTACATAACCTCACTAGTTTATTATAGCATTATTATATATTTTTTTCAACTTACTAGTTTTTTAGGGTAAAAGAAAAGAAATGATTACTCATTCCTTTGTTTCTATTTGCTTTTCTTGTAAATTTTTATATGTCCCTGCATTTATTATTAATCCTAGGACAAAGATATATGATAAAACATAAACCCATAATAGTAAAATTAGGATGTTAGATACACTACCATAGAACAAATCATATTTAGTAAATGTATCTAGGTAGAAAGAATATACTTCTGATGCTATAATCCAACTTACAGTTGTAAAGATTGCTCCCTTAGTAGTTGTTGCACTGCCTATTTCTTGATCTGGTGCTATTACATAAATTAATTTTATATTAAAGTAAATTATTGCTAAACTTATTGGGTACTTTATTAATTTATATATACGATAAAAGAAATTTACCGATGCTTGATTACTTATATTTTCTCTTAAAAATGCAAAGATAGTATCACCAAATACTGGGATTGCTAATAAGAAAAAGACAACTTCTACTAAAATTATAGTCATTAAGACTGCTTTTATTCTTCTTGTTAAAAAGTCTTTTTGTTTTATCTTATATATTTCATTTGAGGCAATTATTATTGAATGCATACCATTTGATGCAAGAAGGAATGCAGATACAAAAAATACACCTATATTAAAGTTAAATCCTTGTCCATTTATAATGCCTGATATAAAATCACCTACTGCTCCAGGAACACTTATATCTATTCCTTCTTTTATAACATCATAGGATATAGAAAGTTTTGAAGCAAGCGCTCCAATTAAGGCAACAATTGGTATTAGGGACATAACAAAGAAAAAAGCAAGATTTCCAGGTAAAATTCTTGTTTCAGGCTTTTTGACTAATTCAATAACCTTTTTAACAAAATTCCTAACTTGCTCCATTCTTATCGTCACCTCTTATTTTAATTCTTCTTTGTTGGCAATCATTTCTAATGTTGCTTCATTTATGGCATCGTCTAATGTTTTAATCTTATCTTGAATCATGCTATATCCGACTGCCGCACCAAATTCGTGAGGTAATCCTTTCATTTCTTTAGCCAATTTTTTAGCATAAGTTTCTACTTGTCTTTCACTATAACCAACTAGATAAATTAAGAATTCATTACCATCTGTACGAATTATCTCACTATTTTCCAATTGTGTATTTACAAGTATTCCTGCTGCTTTAATAATTAGTTGATCTCCTTCTTCATGACCATAATTATCATTAACATATTTAACACTATTTAAATCTACCATTACTATTGCTTGTGGATATACTTTACTTTCTTCCCACTCTGGCATTTTAGCATTTAAATAATTACGATTCTTTAAAGAAGTTAACATATCTGTATACTTATGTCTTTCAGTAGTTTTTACTTTCTTAATTTTTCTTTTTTTCTTGTATATTAAGTACATTATCAAAAGTATACCTAATGGTATAAATACTATTGCTAAAGCAATTGTATACACTTGTTCAAAGGTTGAATCTTCTAGTATTGAGGCATGTAAATTTTCTATTCCACTATTACGATAATTGTAATATGAATTTGTATTAATTATATAGTTAAATAAATCATAAAATGCTTCATTATCCTTTTTGACCATGAATTTATAATCATTCATCATAGTATCTAAATATAATAAATTATAATTTTTAAACTTAGTAGTTTGATAGTAATTATATATTTCACGATCTAAAACAATAAGCTTATCGCTACCTTTTGCTAGTAATTCATCTATATCTTTATATCCTTTAATATTAGCTTTTGAATTAGTTGAAAAATAATTAAATAAAGAATCATCTTCTAACATAGCTACATCTTTATCTTTTAAACTCTCAAGTGATGTTATAACGTGATTATCTTTTTGATATCCTAAAACAACATATTCTTCAACAAATGTTGATAGTGTTGAATAATATTTATCATTGTTATAGTTGTAGTAATCAAAGTATACGTCTATTTCACCTTTATCAATAGCTTTTTGTAACTCTTCTTTTGTTTCATATTCTTTATATTTGAAATTTACATCAGTAAGTCTTGTTATTCTATCAATATATTCTCCAGCAATACCTGCAACTTTGCCATTTACTTTTACTTCATATGGAGCATTTGATACAAATCCATAAGTGTAAGTTTCAGCAATTAATTCTGTCTTTGTTTTAGCTGGAATATTATTTTTTTGAATATAATAGTTTAAATAGTTTTCATTATATTCATCTACATATTTTGTAAGTCTCCATTTATTATAGTATTTAGTTACAATATCATTAAGTTCTTCATTATCATCGCTTAATGTTAAAACAACTTGTTTTTTCATTTCTGTTAAGAAATAATTGATAAAATATTTATTTTTTTCAATTGTATAGTCTAAATACATAATGTTAGGCATAACAATCATATTTACTTCGTCATTATCTAAGGCATCATATAATTCTGTTATAGTTGTGTATTTTTTATAAGAAAGATTTGTTCCGCCTTTTAGATAATAACCTATTTCTTCAGCATCTTCTTCAAAAACACCAAAAGTTATATTTTTCATATCTTTAGTATGATTAATTCTTTCATATGTTTTTCCAACTACAATATAGTTATCATTAAATAAAAATAGATTATTCTTTTTCAAAGTTGCTTCATTGTCTAATATTTCTATACGATAACTTGTTGTTGTTGGAGATGATGATTTTAAGTATGGAATTACGTTAAATTCTATTCCAACATTTTCTTCAAAATCATTGATAAAATTGAATATTACCCCCTCACCATTCATTCCATATAGTGGATAATCATTTACAATTTCAAAGTCATATGTTTTATCATTATTTTTCTCTACCCATCTTTTTTCGCTAACTGTCAATGTTGTTGTCTTATCTTCTTTATTGTAATAACGATAAACAAAGACAAAGACAAGTGCCGCTATTATAATGGGAATAATTATAATAAATTTCTTTTTCATAACTACCGCCTATCTATTCTTAGTCCAAGAGATAGTTCCCTTTGAATGATGTTTATAACCAATTATAGGGAAATGTTCAGTATCTCCAGTTTTTTCAATATAGATTTGAAAATCATAGTAATTCTTTTGTTCTGTTGAAAATGGCTCCAAAACCTTTGTTCCATATGATTTTGCTTTGTCTAAATCAACATCTTCATTAACTGTTATAAAAATTTTTACTAATTTTCCGGAAATATCTGTTGATACTTCTGAAACAGATTCTTCTTTCAATGTTGTTTTTACTTTTTCATATGTTTCTTCAGAAATTTCTACTTCTTCAATTCCTTCTAGTCGGTTTCCATAAATTGCCTTCCCCGAATTAGGGAAAAATATATTTTTTAGTTGGAATAAAACTACTACTAATATCAAAAATAATATGATTGCGATAATAGTACCTTTATTTCTTTTTACATAATTCATATTCTCACATCCTAGTATTTTAATTATACACTATAGGTAGTTCTTTTTCAATTGTCAAATTATTGCAATTCTTCCTTTAAAATGTCCATTGCTAATTTAGGATTAGCACTACCTTTAGTTTCTTTCATTACTTGTCCCATGAAGAATTTAATGGCGCGATCATGTCCTGCTTTATAATCAGCAACACTTTCTGGATTAGATTCAATTATTTTTTTAATTACTTCTCTAATTGCTGAATCATCAGTAATGTTTGTAATACCTGATTCTTTAACTATTTCTTCTATTGACTTAGGACTTTCTAAAATTGTATCTAAGATATCTTTTAGATTTTTACTTGTTAGAGAACCATCTTCCATTTTACTAATTAATTCTATAAATCTTTCTTTAGTTAGAGTTGTTTCTGTGATTACTTTTTCATTTTTATTTAAGTAAGCTGAAATATCTCCTAAAAGTAAGTTACTAGCTATTTTAAAATTAGTATTTTCATTTAATAATGTATTGAAATAATCACTAAGTGGTTTATTTTGTACTAATTTATTAGCATTTATTGCTGATACACCTTTTTCTATGTATATCTTTCTTCTTTCATCTGGAAGCATTGTAATTGATTTTGCTACATTACTAATCATTTCATCTGTAACATATAAATATGGAATATCTGGCTCTGGGAAGTAACGATAATCGTTACCTGTTTCTTTTACACGCATTAAGACAGTATCACCTAATTTATCATCATAACGTCTTGTTTGTTCTTTAAATGTTTCTCCATTATCTAATAATTTAGCTTGACGAGCAATTTCTTTTTCAATACTTAAGCCTACGTTAGAAATTGAACCAATATTTTTTATTTCACATTTTGTGCCAAATGGGTCAGACTCGTTTTTTCTAATTGAGACGTTAGCATCTGCTCGCATAGATCCTTCTTCCATTTTACAATCGCTTATATCACTATAAAATAAAAGTTCTTTTAATTTTTCTAAGTACAATTTTGCTTCTTCACTACTAGCAATACATGGTTTAGTTACTATTTCAATTAGAGGTACACCGGCTCTATTAAAGTCTAATAAAGTTTTTGTTCCTCTATGTGCACTTTTACATGTATCTTCTTCAATATGCATCTCTTCTATTTCTATTTTTTTCTTTTGTCCATTTACTTCTATTTCAACATAACCATCATAACCTATTGGAGTACGACTTTGAGTAATTTGGAAATTTTTTGGATTATCTGGATAAAAATAGTTTTTACGATCAAAGTGCATTTGTCTTCTTATTTTACAGTTTAATACTGTTGCAGCTTTAATAGCAAGATTGATTACCTCTTCATTGACTGTTGGTAATGTTCCTGGATAACCTAAATCAATTGGGCTTGTTAGAGAATTAGCCATTTGTCCATAACCATTTGTTGAGGAAGAGAAAATTTTAGTATTTGTTTTTAATTCCACGTGTACTTCAACACCGATAGTTGGTATATAATTAGTCATTTTTCTTCCCTCCATTTGGATTTAAATCTAAATTTAATTCTTGTTCAATGAAACTTGCTAGTTGATACATTTTAGCTTCATCAAATGGTTTTCCAATTATTTGTAGTCCTATTGGTAAGTTATTGTTTGAGAAACCTACTGGTACACTCATTCCTGGAAGACCAGCCATATTTACCGGAATTGTTAGAATGTCATCTAAGAATGATTTTATCGCATCATCTAATCCCTTATCTAATTCATAGGCTGTTGTTGTATTTGTTGGACCAATAATTAAATCATATTTTTCAAATGTATCTAAGAAACTCTTACGCAAATCATCTCTTATTCTTAATGCTTTGTCATAGTATTCTTTTGCATTTTTTCCACTTAATAGGTAACTTCCAATCATGATACGACGTTTTACTTCTGAACCAAAGCCTATTTTTCGTGTTTTTAAGTATAAATCTTCTATATTTTCTGGATTTTCATAACTGTATCCGTAACGAATACCATCATATCTTGCTAGATTTGAACTAGCTTCTCCCATTGCGATTATTTGATATAGTGGGATAGCTTTATCAATATAGTTTATGTCTACGTAGTCAATTGTACAATTGTTTTTCTTTAATAATTCTACGACATTATTTAATTTTTCGATTATTTCTTTATCAATAGCTTCATTTACATAATAGTTTGGAATAGCTATTTTCATACCAGTTATGTCTTTTCCAATTAATCTAGTAAAGTCTTCTTCTGTTTCAACGCTAGTTAAATCGTTTGAACTTTTTCCACAGATTGTGTTTAAAAGTATTGCATTTTCATAAACATTTCTAGTCATTGGACCAATTTGGTCAAGGCTTGATGCAAACGCAATTAGTCCGTATCTTGAAACACGACCATATGTAGGTTTTAAACCAACTATTCCACAAAAACTTGCTGGTTGTCTAATTGAGCCTCCAGTATCAGAGCCTAGAGCTAATGGTACAATTCTACTACTTACAGCGGCAGCACTTCCACCACTCGATCCACCTGGAACACGTTTTTCATCCCATGGGTTTTTGGCTAGACCAAAATATGAAGTTCTATTAGATGATCCCATCGCAAACTCATCCATGTTAGTTTTACCAATAATAATCATGTTAGCAGCTTTTATCTTTTTTACTACATCAGCATCATATATTGGTTCAAAATTTTCTAACATTTTAGAAGCAGCTGTTGTTCTTAGTCCTTTAGTAACAATATTATCTTTGATTGCTATAGGAATACCAAAAGTTAGAGAATCAACTTCTCTTCCCTCAAGTTCTTCAGCCTGTTTTAAAGCCTCTTCTTTATTAAGAGTAATGAAACTATTTAGGTCTTTATTTTGTTCTACTCTATCAAAAGCTTCTAAGACTAAATCTTTTGGTGTAATTGTTTTTTCCTTTAATAACTTATTAATTTCAGTTAATGATAAATCTAAATAATTATGCACTTGCTTCACCTGACTCTCCAATTACTACTGGAACTTGAAAATAATTACCACTATTACGTGGAGCATTTTTTAAAGCTTCCTTTGGATCTAACATATCTTTGGTTACATCTTCTCTTAATTCACATTTATTTTCTGTTGGACAAATAAGCATTTCTTCATCATACGCTTTTACTTCATTTATTTTTTCTATTTCATTTAATAATTGTTTTAATTTTACTTGATACATTGCTAATTCTTCTTCATCAATTTCAATACGAGCAAGATTAGCTACATGTAATACTTCTTCTCTTGTTAGTTTATCTTCCATAAAGGGCCTCCTTTAACTTCTATATTATATCACGATGATTATTTATTGTAAATTAAGTTAAAGAAAAACCACTAGTTAATAACAAAACTAGTGATTTTTATTCTGAAACTGCTGATAACTGCCAAACTCCACTTACTTGACCTGTTGTTTCAGTTGTTGCTTTAAGTGTTACTACTGGTCTTATACCATGTTCATAACTTGAATTTGTGTATACTACATACCCAGACAAATATGATGTCCATAAATAATATGTTTCTGTTTTTGTAGCAATATACCAAGGGACATATGAATATGATGTGGATGTTGATTTAATACCGAATAAAGTATTTTCTCTAAAATCAGTTAAATTATCAACTACTACTGTTTCTGTACCATTTATTTGGGCTGTTGTTGCGAGAGATCCATTTACATCACTTGCAGTAGCAGCATGAACCATTGGTTTTCCAGAAGAATCTAATTTGGTATATTTACTGTTTGAAAAAGCTGTTTGTAATTCTCCTATTATCGATACATTTGTAAAGCCATTCTTATAAAATTTGTAGTTTGTTAATGACGATGCGATTTCTGTAGAGAAAAAGTTAGTCGTTAAATCTGCCACACATTTAGTAGCAATACTACTATCTGATGTAGTATATGGACATCTATATGTTAATGGAATTCCAGACGGTATTAAAGTTACCCTTTTTTCACCATCAGTTTCAACTACATCTAATACTTTCCAACCAGTATATCCGCTAGCAATATTTATAGTTACAGTTTTAAATAATACTGTAACATTAGAATAATCAACATCATAATTTACAAGCTCTCCTGGCTTTACTTGATCTGCTAATAATCTAGATGTCCAATGTGCATATAATGTTTGAGTTTGATTACCAAGAGTTACTTCAGTTGTATCAGTAACTTGTGTGCCACCTTCTGCTTTGGTAAACCAACCATCAAATGTATGTCCAGTCCATGTAGGCGTTGGTAATGTTGGGTATGTCATTCCTTTATATGTTGTTAGGCTGGTTGGAGTAACCGTTCCACCATTAGCATCAAATCTTATATTCAATACTTGAAGATTTATCGTTACTGGAAACGTTATTTCCTTTACATATGGTGAAGTTATTTTCATTGTTACTGTTGCATTTTCTGATTCTAGTAAACTATATATATCAGCGTTAAATAAAACGTCATAACTATCAGTATTACTCTTATTACCTTCTATTGTTCTAGCAAAACTTGTTGCTGTTTCGTTATCAATACTATAGGTAAATTTATCATTGCCAGTTATAGATATTTCATAGTTTATATCATAATTATTGTATTCATTATTTGAGTTATAGTTTGTTATTGATATTGGTAAGGTAGCATATTCTTTTTCCATACCAATGCTTGATTCAGTGTCAACGTTAAAATTTAATGGAGAAGTTGTTATATCAACTCCAAATTGCTTAGTAATTGTATAGTCAAGATATTCTTCACTTGTTGGTGTTGCGACTAATTCAACCTTACATGTAAACTCTTTATCAGCGTAATCTGCACTATTATATTCAATATTTTCAGTAGGATTACTATTATCCCAGAATATCTTCAATGTATATAAATTATCTATTTTATCTGTTCCATTCCCGCCTATACTAATACTATCAGTTACTTCTGTTCCTGTAGAATCATATATTTTAGCAGTCAGTGGACTATCTATTGTAGTTTTAAATGTATATGTCATTGGGACAGTGTTTATTTCTTCGTCATTATAATTAGACACATTAAACTGAAATTCTTGTGGTTCATAATCTGGATAGATATTTTCTAATGTAAGATTTTCTTCTTCATTACTTAGTTTTAATACAGGGAGTTTTTCAAATTTAAAATTAATTTTACTCTTTAAAGTATTATTTGAAATGTCTGTTCCACTATATTTAAATGTTATTGTAAAAGTTATTGAATCTTTAGATGTTAATACGGTGTTATATTCTGTTATGCCATTTAAACTATATTCAATATTAGGGTTACTATATAAATTTGGATCAAACACGACTCCGATAAATATATAATCTTTATCGGAGTTGTTATAAACTGTAATTTCATATGTTATAGATGATTCTGTATTTTTATCTAAAGTTATTTCACTATCAAAAAAAGTGGCAACATAATAATTTATTTTTTGACTGGTTGTACCTTCTGTTTCTGTGAGAGTGTAATTAACATTAGAAATAAAGACTCCATCTTGAGCAGCTACTATTAAGTCGCCACTTACAGTCGTTGTAATTGAATTAATTGAGGCGTAACCTACACTCATAAATAAAGTTGCAATCACTAATAATAAAGATAAAATTTTAAACAACTTATTATTCATAACAAAATCACCTCATGTTCGTAGAAATAAATAAGTTCCGCGAACATTTTTTAAGTAAAACATAGAAAAAATACAATTTTTCAAATATTATTTCGAATAAAACTAATGTTATGTTATAATTATATAAAATAAAGTTCGTAGAACTTATTTATTTTCTACGAAAAAGTATTCAAAAAAATATTTACTGGATAGTTTTTCTTCTGACTCATAGAAATCTAATATTTCTACTTTGCTTAAAAACGTACTCATAACTCACACTTGTGGTACTATTTACTGATACTCGTCAATGTGGCACTCTTATCTATTAGCTCCATAAAATTCTTTTCTTCTATATTTAGGAGTAAAAACAATATAGTGCTTACAATTACGGTTACAAATATGTTATTAAAAGACTTTTTTTATTGAAGACTCATCGCCAAAGCTAAACTGCCACAGACTACCAGGAGATTATTGTATGAAAAAAAGTAGATTTTGTCTACTTTTTATAATTTTGTTTAATTACTAATATTTAGTTTTAAACTTTTAACTATTCTGCGAAACAGTCACTTATATATAATGTTTTTTCTGTTCCATCTTCATTTAAGTCATAATTTGTAACTGTACCAATAATTGTTACTTCATCATTTTCTTCTAATTCTTTTAGAGAATCTTTTTCTGCCATTGTACAAACTATATTTAATGTATACTTACCATCTTCATCAAGATAACCGAATGTTAAAGTATTTTTATCGTCATCTTTACTTATGAAATTTCCATTTACTCTTAAAAATTCTTTATAATATTTTTTGTAAGTTTCTTTTGGTTTACTAGTAAATTCAATTGCTAAATCTAGTGCTGAAACGTCTGTTGGTTCAACTGAATATTCTAATCCCCAAGTCCCAATTTCCATATCACGTCTTCCTTGAACTTGATTATATTTAATTACTTTGTAACCTAGACCATGATAAACTTTCGTACCCCCATCTTTATAGGTAGCTGTTCTAATAGCAAAGAATGGTCCTTTATTGTATCTTGCAACACAAATTACGTCTGTTGCGATAATAATCATTATTATGATTAACGCTATGAAAATAATATTTATGATAAGACTTATCTTGTTATTTTTTCTTGGTCGTTTATTTTCTTCAAATTCGTCTTCTTCAAGATCTTTTTTCTGACTATTTTTTGTTTTCTTTTTTGATGCTTTTGCTTTATTCTTTGCTGGTTCTTTCTCTTCTTCTTTTACTGGTTCTTCTTCAAATATTTCATCGTCTTCTATTTCATCAAGTAAGGTTTCTTTGTATTCTTCAATTGTTAAATCTTTTTTCTTATTCATAAAGTCTCCCTTTTCCTTTTCTTTAATTGTTGCTTATTATAACATAAAATGATTATTTTGTAAATAAACTAGTCTAGCTTAGCCTTAAACTCTTCTTCGGTCCATATTTCAATACCTAAATCTTTAGCTTTTTGATATTTGCTTCCTGGGTTTTCGCCAACTATGACAACAGATGTTTTCTTTGATACAGAATTTACTGTCTTTCCACCAAGAGATTCTATTTTTTCACTGGCTTCTTCACGAGTAAATATTGTAAGTGAACCAGTTAGGACAAAACTTTTTCCAGCAAAAGATTCATTTTCCTCGATTTTTTGACCTAGATAATTCATATTTAAACCTAAATCTTTTAATTCTTCAACTATCGCTCTGTTATGTGAATCAATAAAATATTCTGTAACACTTTTAGCAATGATATCACCAATATCTGGAATTTTTACTAAATCAGTTTCAGTTGTATTCATTAAATTATCCATTGTTTCATACTTTGCAGCTAGCAATTTAGCTGTCTTAGCACCAACATGTGGAATTCCCAATCCAAAAAGTAATCTTTCTAGAGAATTTGCCTTACTATTTTCGATAGCCTCTAATAAATTATTTACAGATTTGTCACCAAAACCTTCTAATCTTATTAAGTCTTTTTCATGTTCTTTTAATGAATATATGTCAGCTATTGTACCAATATATCCAAAGTTATAAAAATCCTCCATTATTCTGTCACCGAAGCCATCAATATTCATGGCATCTCTTGAAACAAAGTGAATTAGTCCTTCAACATGTCTTGCTGGACATTTATTATTTGGACAATAGTAATCAACTTGTCCTTCTTTTTTGATTAGTTTAGTGTTACACATTGGACATTCTGTAATCATTACAAAGTCTTTTTCCTCACCAGTTCTTCTATCTTCTTTTACTTCTACTACTTCTGGAATAACATCTCCTGCTTTTCTGATTGAGACCATGTCGCCTATTTTTAGCCCCTTTTCTTTGACAAAATCTTCATTATGAAGTGTTGCTCTAGAAATGGTTGAGCCAGCTACTATAGCAGGTTCTAGAACCGCATTAGGAGTAATTTGACCAGTTCTTCCTACTGTAAAAATAATATCTGTTAGTTTAGTAATAACTTCTTTAGCAGGAAATTTATATGCTGTAGCCCATTTTGGATATTTGGCTGTGAAACCTAATTTTTGTTGCTGTTTAATATTATTTACCTTAATTACAACACCATCTATGTCATATGGTAAAGATTCTCTTTGTGTTCCTTTTTCAGCAATAAAATCAATTATACCTTGTACATCTTTTACTAATCTATTATTTGGATTAATCTTAAAACCTAGTTTTCTCATATATTCAATAGCTTCTTCATGGCTATTTAGTCCATAATCTAAGGGATTTGGCAAATGATAAATAAAGGTATCTAATTTTCTTTGAGCGGCAATTTTAGAATCTAATTGTCTGATTGAACCAGCAGCAGCATTACGACAATTCTGAAGCAATGGTTGATTATTTTCTTTACGTACTTCATTTAACTCTTCTAAAGTTTTCTTATTCATGAAGATTTCTCCACGAACTTCGATATCTACTTCTTCTTTTAAAGTTAGAGGAATTGTCTTTATTGTTTTAGCGTTATGCGTAATATCCTCACCTGTTGTTCCATCTCCACGAGTTGCGGCACGCACTAATTTTCCTTTTTCATATAAAAGTGAAACTGAAAGTCCGTCAATCTTTAACTCACACATATATTCTGGATTAATACCTTCTTTTTTTATTCTCTCATCAAAAGCTATTATTTCACTTTCAGAAAAAACATTACTTAAAGACATCATTGGTATTTTATGAGTCGCCTTTTCAAAGGCATCGATTATTTTTCCACCGGCATGTTGTGTTGGAGAGTTTTCTTGTATCCATTCTGGATATTCTTCTTCTATTTCATATAATTCTCTTATATATTTATCATATTCCTGATCGGTAATGGTTGGATTATCTAAAGTATGATAATTATAATCTGCTTCATTTATTATATTAATTAGTTCTAACATTCTTTCGTACATGTTGATACCTACTTTCTTTTATTTTTGTGGCTTTGATGAAGATTCAGCTTTAGGTTTGTAGTCTACTATTATCACATCATCTGGTCTAATTATTTCTATTTTATCACCATCACGATGAAATGTCGTTCCTTCAGGTATAGGAATATTTTGGGCTATATATACACTACCATACATTATCTTCCGTTTAAAAAACTCTTCTTCAGATATTTTTCCTTCATCAAGTAATTGTCGTTGTTGCTCTAAATATATTTTAGAAATACTCTTTCTAATTTCATTATACGCAGTCTTTTTAACTTCACTCTTTTCTTTTGATTTTAGGGTCTTATCTAATTTTTTAATAATGCTTATTACTTCTTCTCTTGTAGTATATTTTGATAACTCATCAACTAGACCATTTAAATCTGCTTTAAAATATAGTTCTTGCATTTTTCTTTCGCCTATTATAAACTCTAACCTTTCTGCAATACTAATTTCTTCTTCGTAATTTGTTTCTAAAACACTATTAAAATATTTTTTATTTAAATACTCTGTATAGCCTTCATTTAATGCCATACCGATTGTTTTCTTAGTTTTTTTATTTTCTTGACTAAAACCTATAAATGAAGTATTTTTCGTTTCTATGGTACTTGCCATATGTAATAATTCATGACAAATGATACTTCTAATCTCTTCATCATTTTCATTTAAATATGTTATTTTATTTTTCTTGGTATTATAACTTCCAGCATCTAATGTTTTAAAAATTTCCATACATAAAATATCTAGTATATTATAATTTCGTACTTTGACTCTTAAGTTTTTAAGATTAGTGTAAAACGCACCTAAATTACAATGTGAAAACGTTTCTTCTAGTATGGTATAAAATTCATATATTGTTTTATCAAAACCTTTATAATTTATATATTTTGATACATCATATTTTCCTTGAGTTATTTCAGGAGCAATTTCTATTATTGTTCCTCTTTTTGATACTCTTTTTATTATTGCAAGAGGTGGTATTGTATTAAATATTTTACTTAATAATTCATTTTCTAATTGTGTAATATCAAATTTAGTGTCCATATATTTCACCTAATAAAAGTATAGCATTTTTATAAGAAAAAAAGAAGAACTACATTCTTCTTCCTTTCTCGTTTGTATCTTCCCATAAATCATTTGGATAAGTACCATCCTCTACCATTTTAGCAAGAGATTCTTTTACATAATCAGCATCTTCTTTGTATGTTACTCCATACCATGTTGCGCTTGTTTTCAATACTTCCGCTGTTGCATAATTTTCCTTTATTGCTTGGAATAGTATATCTGGAATTAAATATTCACATTTTTCCATATTGTCTTTATTTTTATCTAGGAAACTTGCAAAGTTATCTTCAATATATGTAAAGATACTCGGTGTAAATAGTAACATATTCATTGATACAGTGTCATCTTCAGATACTTCGAATGGTGCATTTCCATTTAGAGGTGAAGCAATAATTTTGTCTTCAACTCTTTCAACTGAACTTTCTATTAACTCTGTCAAGGCATTATCTTCTACTTTACAAACACCACGTTTTACAGCACCATTTTCAGTTATAGTATTTTTTACTAGATAACCTACCATTCCATATTGATGTGGTGTTTTATCAGTAGTATTTCTTAAGAACTCAGCAGCTTTCATATAAGCATCTCTTCCATAAAAATCATCAGCATTAATCATCATAAATGGTTCATGAACATTGTTTTTACAACAAAGTATGGCATGGGCTGTACCTAGTGGTTTTACTCTTGTTTCTGGTACTTCATACCCCTCTGGCAAATTGTCATTTTTTTGGAAACAGTACTCTACATCTATATGTGGTTCTACTCTACTACCAATTGTTTCTTTAAATATACCGTAATTTTCTTCTTTGATTAAGAAAACTATTTTGTTAAAACCAGCTTGAATCGCATCATATACTGAGTAGTCGATAATGAATTCATCATTTGGACCAAGAGGTGCAATTTGTTTTAGTCCACCGAATCTGCTTCCCATACCAGCTGCTAAAATTACTAGCGTTAAGTCTTTATTCATATTTATTCTCTCCTCTATACATTTTTTTATACTGTGGTGCTTTACTTACTTGTTGCCATTTTTTTGCTCCTAATTGTTCATTTAAAATTATTAAGCAGTCACAATAACCAAAACTTTGTGCTTCTCCATGAACTTCTAAATATTTTCTTTCACAATTTGGTCCTTCAGTTTTTTCTTTACCAATTAAAGTTTCATAGCTTAAACTTGGCATACTAACTTGAAGCATTTCTCCTTCATTTAATAGTTCACTTATATTTGGTAAGTGAGGTAATATTCTTAGTTCTTCTTCTGGTAATTCATAGGCATGTAAATCACTACTCATATTCTTTGAGTATAAACCTTGAAATTTCTCTTTACCCTTTTCCTTGGTTATTGTAATTGTATAACCTTGTCTTAATACACTTTCTGATATTTCTAACATTTAAATCCCCCTAGATTTTAGATAACTTTTTATGATTTTTCATTAACTTTTTAATTCCGTGTGGATGTTTGAATGCAACACTTACTAAAGTATTTGTTACTTCAACAATTTTTCCTGTTCCGAAAGACTCATGGTAGACTAAGTCGCCAACCTTAAAATCAACGTCTTCTTCCCTAAACATTTCGCCAACATTAATCTTTTCTTCTTTCTTTGGTAACTCATCTTGAACATTTGTCTCTAGTAAATCTGGACTTATTTCACCAATAAAACGGCTTACTGGATTAATTTGTTCATTACCAAATAAAGTTCTACGTCTGGCATTAATTAAGTGTAAATCGTCTTTTGCTCTTGTGATTGCAACATAACATAAACGTCTTTCTTCTTCTAATTCACTATTTTCCATAAGTGAATTCATATGTGGAAAGATTCCCTCTTCCATACCAACTACAAAGACATGATCAAACTCTAATCCCTTTACAGAGTGAACTGTCATTAAACTTATACGATTTGGATCATCTTTATATTCCTCAACATCGCTAATTAAACTTATTTCTAGTAAAAAATCCTCTAAAGATATTAGCCCTTCTCGTTCTTCAAATGATTTAGTTATTGACTTGAATTCTTCTAAGTTTTCTAAACGCACTTCGGCCTCAAGACTTTTTTCACTTTCAAGATCAGCCTTCATTCCAGAAGCGTCTAATACTTTATCAATTAATTCTGTTAATGTCAATTCTTCTGAAATAGCTTTTAATTTTTCAATGATATTTTTAAATTCTAATTCTTTTCCTGAAGTTATAGCATCATAAATACTAATTCCTTCCATATCAGCTTTTTCAGTTAAATTATCAATTGTCTTTAGTCCAATTCCTCTTTTTGGAGTATTGATTACTCTAAGTAGACTGACATTATCACGACTATTATGAATTAATCTTAAGTAAGCAATTAAGTCCTTAATTTCTTTTCTTGAATAGAAATAGAAACTACCAATAACACGATATGGCATATTTTCTTTTAGCATTTCTTCTTCAATTACACGTGACTGGGCATTGGTACGATATAAAACCGCAATATCTTTATACTCAACACCTCTATTAATAAGTTCCTTAGTCTTTCTAATAATATATTGAGCTTCATCTCTTTCATTATATGAGCGATAATATTTGATTTTTTCTCCTACACCACGAGATGTCCAAAGATTTTTATCTTTACGTTGTTTATTATTCTTAATCACTTGGTTAGCAGCATCTAAAATATTACTTGTTGAACGATAATTTTCTTCTAAAAGAATAGTTTTAGCATCTTTATAATCATTTTCAAAATTTAGGATATTCTTGTAGTTTGCCCCTCTAAAACTATAGATACTTTGTGAATCATCTCCTACACAAGTTATCTTTCTATTCTTTTCACTAATCATCTTAGTTAGGATATATTGAGCTTCATTGGTATCTTGGTACTCATCAATTAAGATATATTGGTATAAATCTTGATACTTTTCTAAAATATCAGGATGTTCTTTAAATAGCTTAATTGGTAAAAGTAATAAATCATCAAAATCAACTGAGTTATTTTTACGAAGTTTATCTTCATATTTTTCATAAACTTTATGTACTACTTTTTCATAATCACTTATAGCATATCTTTCATAGGCAAGTGGAGTCATCATTTCATTTTTACAACTGCTTATTTTATTTCGAATAGCACGTGGATTATAAACTTTTGGGTCACAGTTCATATCTTTTAATATTTTCTTTACAACCGTTAGTGAATCATCGCTATCCATAATTACAAAGTTTGCTTCATAACCTAGTGCGTTATAGTTTTCACGTAATAGTTTTAATCCAAAGCTGTGAAAAGTTGATACTTGAATGTGTTTAGCTGTATCACCTATTAATAGATATAATCGGTCTTTCATTTCTTTGGCAGCTTTATTAGTAAAGGTAATCGCTAAAACATTATATGGTCTAGCATAATCTTCTTCTATTAAATAAGCTATTTTAGTTGTTAGAGTTTTGGTTTTTCCAGCTCCAGCTCCAGCTATTATTAAAAGTGGACCATCATTATATAAAACAGCTTCTCTCTGTCTGTCATTTAAACTATCAATATTCATTTTTATACCTACTTCCTAAATTCATTATAACTTAAATTCTAAGGATTGGCAAATTAGGTATAGAAAATCCTACTAAAAACTAGTAGGATTTGTGTTTAAATATAATTCTTGTAGTTCACGGAATTTTGCTTGCTCTTTATCGACTTTAGCTTGTCTTTCTTGTTCTTGTTTTTCTTTATCTTTTTGTTCTTTTAAGATACTTAATAATAATTTGTAATCATCTAAAGTTAATAAATCGTCATATGATTTTGTATCTTGAACTGTTTTTTCAACTGATATTGTATTTTTATCTGCTTTTACAATATATGGTGGTTGAATTTGACGATATTCTTTTTCAATAACTTTTTTATTGTTATTTCCAATTACCATTCTTGGAGCTTGAGTTCCATGATATGATTTTTCAATAAATCTTTTATTACTATTTCCTATTACCATACTTGGAGCATCTATTTGATGGTATAGTTTTTCAGCTTTTGCTATCTTGTTTCCTATTACCATACTTGGTGCTTCAATTTGACGATATGGTTTATCTGGTTTCTTAGGTTGTTGGTATTCAATTCTTGGTCTAACAGGCACTTGAGGAGTAATTATTTTTTGTTCTACTACTTGTACTTGTTGTTTTACAACTTGTGATTGTTGAACTTGTTGTTTTAAGAATAATGGCTTAACTAATTTATATATAATTAGAAAAACTATCCAGATTACGAAGATTGTGCTAGATAGCTCTATTAGAGCCTGAGCATTACTATTACTGTAGACTGAGCTTTGTATAAAAACATCTAGTTTATTTTCATTAATGATGTTTAAGATTAAGATTAATAAATAAGTCATTATACAATAAACTGTTACATTAATATTTTTCATAAATCTTGGTATTTTGTTATTAAATACACTAGTCCACATTACAATATTAGTTGTGATTATTGCGGCTAAATAAATTGCTAAATTAGGAAAATATATGACAATAAATAAATTATTCATCATATAATCAAACATGTTTCCTAAGTTATTACGATATGTATATATTATTATTCCAAGTACAATTATGTAAATTACAAGAAAAACTTTCTGTATTATGTTCTTTTTATTTCTACTTGTTGTGGTTAATGCATAACCCATTAATAATAGTACTAAGAAAATTAGGATATATATTTTAGATGAACTAATCATTTTAAATAGAACACCTATTTTGTCTATAAGTGACAATTTTGTCATAATTTTCCCCCCCTAAATTTACTCTTTTATTCTTTTTATTGTTCAGTAACTTCTTGTAATTCAGCAATATAAATTGTTTGTGTTGTTGAATCATTATTAGTACAAGTTACTAATGTTAATGTTGTTTTATCGTAGTTACGATAAATTGCGATTGTTCCTATCTTTGGTTGTGTATATATATTTACAATTTTGTAGGTATATTTTTTATTTTTATATGTTACGTATGCTACATCGCCTTCATCTAATTTATACAAGTCATTAAAAAATGCTTTCCAACCAGTACCAGAGTGACCGGCTAGAATTAGGTTTCCACCCTCAACATCTGGATAAGATGATTCTTCAACAACTAAAATGTTCTTTTCAACGTCATTTTCTGTTGACCTTTTATCAAGAAAACCTTTTGTTAAATTGATTTTTGGTATATTTAGATAGCCGATGTATTCATCTGTAACAGGTTCTTCTTCGGTTACTGTCTCTTCCCTTTTTATTCCATCTTCTTCTATAATAACGTTTAAGTTATTTGTATAAAAGATATTAGCCATATAATCATAGGCCATTACTTTTTTTGATTGAATGTAGTTATAAGAAAGAAAGAATCCTCCAATTAGTATTGCAACGGCAGAAATTGCTGCTAAAACACTAGGAGAAATTCTTCTTTTCTTTTTATTATTGTCTATGTGCATATTTATAAATAAATGCTGCAGTAGAACCGATTATTATAAGACCAATAATTATCATTACTATTGAACTATTAGAAGCAGTATTTGGTACTGTTACTATTGGATAATTATAGAAGTTAACTTGATATGATAAGTGTTCATCATCAAGTGTAAATTTAATTGTATCATTTACTTTTTGATATCCTGCTGGGGCTTGTTCTTCAGATACTGTATATGTACCGTTAGGTAATCCTGTAAGTGAATATGATTCTGTTGTTGTTACAAATCTTGCAACTTCTTCTCCAGCTTCATTTTTTACTACTAGAGTTGCTCCAGCTAATGGTTTTTCTGTTGATTTATCAAGTTTTGTTATTGTTACAACGCTAACCTTTGGTTCGTTGTTAACTTTTACAACAACGTTTTTGTTATCATCAGAAACAGTAAACATTATTGGATTTGATAATTTTTTGTATCCTGTAGGTGCTTTTGTTTCTTCAACTATATATGTACCATTACTTAAATTTCTAATTACATGCATATTAGTTGTTGATGTCCAACTTGTGATTACATTTCCAGTTGCATCTTTTAATACTAATTCTGCTCCAGCTAATGGTTGACCTGTTGTTTTATCTAATTTAACAATTGATACTTTTGTTGATGTAATACTTAAGTTAATAATTTCTTCTACATCTTCTGTTGCAGAAGTTAAAATTGCAGGTAATGCATTTTGCATATTAGAGTTTGTGGGTTTATATTCATAAACTTTATTAACTGTTGCTTTAGCACTAACTGTTACTTTAACATTTGCAGCTGTTGCAGTAACTTTTGATACTGGAACTTTTACTATGAATTTTTCTGATATATTAAAAGTTGTTTTTTCTGTACCATCTTCTGTTGTTGTAAGAAGACCACTTGATACTGAAACAGTATAACTTGAAATGTTTGAACCTGTTACTGTTATAGGTTCTGATACATAGTATTTTTTATCAGATGATAATTGCATATCTTTTGTATCAACATTTACATTGATTGATGTTTCTGCATAGCCTTGCTCTTTAGCTTTTTTGGCATTAGTCACTAAATTTTTAATGTGTGTACGAATTCCATATGTATCTTCAGCATTTGCTTTAAAATCAGCTCCTAAATTACCGCTGCCGGTAGTTTCATCTAAATACCACCAAATTGCAGTTTGAGTAATATAGTAGTCTTTCATGTTATTTCCTGTAATACTTTTGTATGGATAACCATTTTGAATAATGTAGGCAAATCCTGCATCCATTTCTCCTACTAGTGTTGCTGTTACATCTTTTGCTGTTGCTTTTGTTCTGTCTAAACAATATACATATTCACCAGAAGTTGTTACTTTTGTTTCAAAGCTAATTCCAGCTAAATATGCATCTACTTGTGTACCACTTCCTAGTGTAATAGTTTGTGGTGTTGCATTAACGTTAACGTTATTTCCTAAAAATAAAATACTAGTTAACATTAAGGCTAAAAATGATTTTAATTTTTTGAATGTTTTATTCATTTTCTATCCCCCTCACTCAATGTGGCTATATTATAACACACATTGCTAAAATTTGCAAGTTTTACTTGCTCTATGTTTATTTTGATGTAATTTTTTTAGTATAAAGTATGCTATCATTTACATCAAAAATTGTAAATTCATGTCCATTAATTAAAAGAAAACTTGGCAGTGTTTCACTGCGTGGTTTTGATATTGAACCTGGATTTATGTAAACATTCGATCCAATTTCTTCTATAAATGGCACATGATAATGTCCAAAGATTAAAATACTATTTTCTATCATCCAATTTAATTCATTATATATGTGACCATGTGTTATATAAATATTGTCTTCTATATTAACGACATTATCAGTTTTGATTGGAAATGGTTCTTCGACTGGACTAACTCTAAAATCACAATTTCCCTTTATACAAATAAGATTATCTTTAAATGATTCTAGAAATTTCCTAATATATTTAGGATCATAATCTGCTTCACTATTTCCCCAATATAAATCTCCTAAAACGATAAGTTTTTCGCACTTTAATTCTATATAGCGATTCCTTATTTTTTCTAAATTAGTTTTTACTCCGTGGACATCTGATATTACTAGCGCTCTCATAAGCTTCCCCTTTATCTTCTTTTGATAATAATTAAACTATTACTACTGGTTATTTATTATAAACGAATTTGTATTTTGCTGTCTATAAATATTATGTTTAATTTTTAATTTTTAGCAAAAAAGAAAAATGCTATATCGTTATAGCATTTTAATTTCCTAGTTTGTATCGTTTGATACTACCCCAATTATTTTTCTTCTTTTTATAACCAACAAAACTAAACATTCTAACTACTGATAAATAAAATCTTAATAATGTTATTTCTACTAGGCAGAGTAAGAAAACTTTTATAAGGTCAGTAATACTAACTTTTGTATTATTTACATAAATTCTAGCAAAGAATGATGTCACCGAAAGAAGTGCACCAAAGGAAGCGTACAATAAATAGAAGAAAAGCATATATTTTACATTAACTAGGCCACTTGTATAAAACAATACAGTAAAGGCAATACCTGCCAACTCTATAAATGGACTAAATAACTCATATATTAAGAAATACAAATATGAGATAAAACTAACTAGTCCAAACTTATAATTAAGGAAAATTTGACGATGTTTCATCATACTCTGAAATAATCCAAGGTACCAACGTCTTCTTTGTTTCCCTAAATCTTTTAGATTTGATGGAGCTTGAGACCAGCAAATAGCATCTGATGCATATTTTATACGATATGGAATCATGTTTCCTCTACAAAAAGCGTGAAGTTTAACAACTAGTTCCATATCTTCTCCCATAGTATTTCGGTCATATCCGCCGCAGGCAATTACTGTTTCTTTTTGAAAAAGACCGAAGGCACCAGAAATTATGAGACTTCCATTAAATTTATCAAACATTATTCGTGAACCTAGAAATGTTCGATCATATTCAAGCACTTGCATACACGCTAGAATATTTTTAGGTAAATGACAATCAGTTGGATAACCGTCTTTAAACGTTAAATCATTACTGATACGAACCATTCCACCTACAGCAACTGTCATGTCATCTTCTAAAATCGGTCTAACAATATTGATTAGAGAATCTTTTTGTAAGAAACTATCGGCATCCATACAAATAAAATACGGGTGTTTACTAGCATTAATACCAACATTTAATGCATCAGCTTTACCACCATTTTCTTTTTTTATTAGAGTTAAATCAACCTTATGATCATATGATTCATATACTTCAATTATTTTATTTGTTTCAATTTGACTATCTATTTTCTTTTTTACTAATTTCATATCAAAATAATCAACAATATTTTTAGTGGTATTATCTTTAGAACCATCATCTACAACAATTATTTCATAGTTTTCATATTCTAAATCTAATAGTGATTTGATTGTATCACATACAGTTACTTCTTCATTGTAAGCCGGTACAATTATAGATATTGGAATATTTATATCTTTATTAATTTTATTTTTTAGACGTCTTAGTTTCATTTCAGTATATAAAACTGATGAACCTACACATACTGAAATAAATAAGAACGTAGCATATCCTATTAGATATGCAATAAAGAATCCCTCAATAATTTGTAATATTAATTTTACTGTTTCTATACTCATCTTACTTCACCACTTTTTGGCTTGTTTTTTTCGAAATGATAATCATACATTTCTAATATTTCACCTTCTCGTTCGAAGAAGTCGTCTACTTCTTTAGAATCTAGTCCTAATCTAATAAAAGCTAAACTTTCACAAGCAATATCCCTAATATGAAAGTCTTCTGAATAAATAGCTTTTTCGATTGCTTTAAGACAATTTTTTGTTTTATAATTTCGAAGTGCTTTTACTATGTAATAACATAGATCATTATCTATATCTAAATATTTATAAACATATGTAGCTAATATAGGGCCAGCTGGTTTATAGCAAACATATTCAAAATACTTTAGACAACTTATTTTTAAACTTCTTGGAGATCTTCTATTTAATAATAAATCAAGAATTACTTTACAATTTTTATTATCAAAATAGGCTGCATATTCAATAATTGAACATTTAATATCAGTAGAGAATTTATTGAAATTACTTAATAATACCTCTAGTAGTTCTTCACTATTTTCCCTATATGAATTTAGTCCAATGATGATAACATTCTTGTGAAAGAATTTTGTTGAATTACTGATTATTTTTAATGCTTCTGTAATCTTATTAGGGTTTGCCATACTACAAATTGCTAGATAGGCATTATCACGACAGTAAATACTTTCATCGATTAGATTTTCAAATAGCACATCTTCTACGGCCTTTACATTATTCTGATAAAAAAGACCATATTCTTTTAATGATTTAATACAAAAAGCTTTTTCGATGTTATTCTTTTTATCATACTTGTATAATAATTCTTCAAATACTTCTTTACATTCTTGAAGGTATTTTTGAATATATGGTTCTTCTTTTTTTAAATAATTTATAATTATTGTGTCATAAGTTAGTAAATTGTTACTATTTAATAATTTTCTTTTTAGATATTTTTTATGTTCGGTTGATACTTGTTGATTTTCTTTTAATAGTTGGAATTGTTCTTTTATTTTTTCTTTGTATTTTTTTATTTTAATAGCATTTATCCTATCATTTCCCTTTCCATAAATTATGGCAGAAGCATTAAATATTATCATACAGAAACAAATGATAGTGTAAATAAGTATTAAATATGTTACTTTCATTTTACATCACCACTTGTCCAATAATTTTGCAATATATAGTATGATTGCTTTAATCTTTCATGATAGGTTACTTTTGTTCCCCATCCTTCTAAATCTGCTTTAGATAAATTTATGTTTGGGGTGTCTTCTGTACCAATTCCTAAATATATTTTATCAATTTGTTGCTCCTCTACTCCATAATGTTCATAGTAATCGTCATGGATCATCATTTTAGATGGATTAGAGAAGTTTAATAATTGCCATGGTATGCGTATTTCAATATAATCGCCATTTATTATGTAGTCGGCTAATGAATTATAATCTGAACTTTCTGGATTAGCATTTCCATATTGAAGTTTTCCTGTTTCATATGTTTCAGCCAGATTATCGTTTTGGTCTGTTAATAATTTTTTTGCTGTTTGTAAAATCACATTTATTTTATTGAAATTACTGCTATTACTTTTGGCCTTATTTATATATATATTTTGACCTATTACTCTTTCTGAATGTATAGCTAATAAAGCATCATAATATTCATGTACATATATTCTACTGTTATCAATTCCGTCTATTTCAATTAAAAAGTCTATGTCTCTGTTGTAAGTATTATCACTTACATTTGTTATTTTACTTCCTGATTTTTGTGTTGTGTCAATTGGAATATATACTTTTTTTGTCTTGTCAAAATTTTTTATATTTGCTAGTAAATATATGTATTTTTCATCATATTTCATTGAGAGTGTATTATTACCTTGGATGCTTATAATATCATCGGCTGTCCACTCTGATATATCACCATCAACATAAGATATACTTTTTTCTGTTTCTGGATCAAATGATAGGAGTCCAAAAAATTGCTCATTAGTTTGTGCATCACTCCAAAGCGGTGTGTAATTTAAATTAACATTAGCCATAGTATTCCAGGTACGCTTAAACCATTCGTCTTGCCATGTAAATACAATTCCACCGCTACAATTTGCTTCAATAATTGAATTGTACATTGATACTAGTGCATTGCCTTGCTCTTCCTCTGTCATGTTACCTTGATTAAATCCTTTGTTTTTATCTATTGATGCTGGAGCTCTGCTTGTAGGAACACCGAATTCACTAATAATTACAGGTATACTATGATAATCACTTAATCTTTTTAAATATGCATAGTAGGTATTTATTGTGCCTGTTGAATCTACATAACTTGTCTTATCAGCTTCATAATTTAAATAATCAGGATAATATGGATATATGTGATATGATGCGAAAGTTCCACCAATAAAATCTTCAGAAAATTCTAACTCTTCCACATCAACTTTTGCGCACTTTTGAAAGTAGTTGGCAATTTTTTCTTCATGTGTTACCGGATCTGTAGTAGGCCAATTAGAAAAAGCAAGCAATCTTTGGTGACCATATTTTTCACTTTCATACTCAATAGATTGATCTCCAATATATGCAAGTAAGCTAGAAAAAGCTGAGGCATTATCTTTAGCACTTAAATATTTTCCTTTGTATGGAGACACTTCATTTTTATTATTAGTATAGGCTACTGTTGTATCTTCCCATTCTACTCCTAGGATGTAACCAATTACCCACTCTGAAATATTTTTAGCATATAATCCATTTGCATACGCATCATTTGGTAATATATATTTTCTACCATGAATAACATCAATCATTATTTTGGTATCAGCTAATAATTTATCACCAAATTCAGAGGAATAAGCATCTACTTTGGAATTTTGAATGTAATCATCTACCCAAACACCATGAAGTAAGTATAATGGATTGTCATTATTTTTGTTATACTCATAAAATGCATCATAGAAATCTGGTGATAGAATTGTATAAACTCTAATTGTATTAGCACCCATTTCTTGAATTTGTTTAAACCATCTTTTATATGTATCTTTATCTATAGCATAATCAGTTGCAAAATATCCTGGAATTCCCGCTCCCATATTTACACCTTTTATTGTATATGGTTCATTATTTACATAGATTGTGGTACTGTCACTTTTGGTAAATGAACTTGGAGTTTTATCTGTCTTTATGTATATACCAAAAACAAAATAAGCTAAAAATGAAAAAAACAATAGAATTATTAATGATACTATATATATTAAATATTTTTTCATTGCTCCACCTGCTTATTTATTATATTTTTTATTTCTTGATTCATGGCAGTATTGTTTTAATGTCTCAATATTCTTATCCATCCAATCACCACGTTCTTTTATGGCATTTTTTAATTGTGTAATTGCTTCATCATAATTATTTGGAATAAAATGTGGAATAAGTGATGGTGATATAGAATTATAGCCCCAAACTAGAAAATTTCTTTCTATAGATGCACCTAAGTATGCTACAGTCTCATCTATATAATTATTTAGATATTCTTCCGATAAATATGTTTGTCGCAATTCTTTATATCTTTTAATTACTCTATCAACAAATTTTGGATCTTTCAGTAGCATTACATACCATATATTTTCTTGTAATTTAAAATGTTGATTATTATCTAATAAATCATTTTCATAATTATTATTTGCCGAATTAAAATCCCATATATACATTTTATATTTTCCAGAAACATCTTTATATATATAAGTTGATGTAAAACCAATGTCATAGTTTTGAGTAAATTCATTAATAATGAAATAATCTACAAAACTGTTGACGTCAATATAATCATCATATTCTTTATAGTCATATGAATATAATATTTTTTCAAATTTCGAGAAATCATCAGTTATATACTTCTTAGTTTCTTCTGTTAAATCCTCTTCTTTTGGATATTCAATTACTATTCCTAATTTTTTTTCTGGAGTGCTTCCTATTTGGTTAGTATATACAGAAAAACTATTTAATGATTTTTTTTCATTTAAAACATTTACATCTACTTGCAGCAAATAACTAGTAACAATGCTATTTTGATTCTTTTTCGATATCATTGTTCTTGTCTTTTCACTTTGAGTAACCGCTTCTACTGCTACATATAGTCCTTGGTATTGATTATTTACATATAGTTCTGTAAATCTTGTTTTTGGAGCTTGTCCCATTATTTCTTGACCTATGTTATACCACATATAATTCCTAATTAAACTTTTATCTATGAACGGTCCATGTAGTACCCAGTCACTTTCTTCTGGCATTCCGAGTAGTGATTTATCAATTTTTACATCTTGATCATCGACAAATTTTATTGAATAACCTTTTTTATCAAAGCCTAGAGATGATCGCCCTCTATATCTTATTCTCACTTTTGATGAGGTACCATTTTCACCTAAAATAGTTACATTATCTCCACCATCATAGATATTTATATCGGCAATAATGTAATTTTCTTTATTTTTATCTTCTCCAGGTATTGTTTGATTATTGGTATTAATACTTATAATTGGTAAATGCGAACAGTTTTCTATTCCTGTACACATAGATTCATCAGCATTATCTTCTAAATGTTGATGATATACATAATTTAACTCTTCTTGATAATATGAACCAAGAATTATTCCTCCTATAATAAGAACAAAAACAGTAAAAATAGTTATTACTTTGTATTTCATAACTATCCACTTATTTCATCGTTTTGAACAACTAAATTAACATGTTCAACACCATTTAATTTATATAATTTTTCTGTAATACTTTCAGCTGTTTTTTGTTCTTTATCAAATAATTTTTTAGTAATTTCATAAATTAGTTCAATATTGTCAGTAGTTGTGTTTTTTACTCTCATAATTGCTTTTTTATTGAAATGATTAAATATTGTTCCTTCAATTTTCTTTTCTAATGTTCTTGAGCCTCTAATTATTAGAAGAACTCTATTATCATTTTTGATTCTTCCGAAGAGTAACATAATAATAAATACTGTGGCACTTCCAATTCCTGCTACTGTAAAGTCTCCTACTCCACAGCAAATACCTACAATAATTGCCCAGAAAATATAGGCTGTATCACGACTATCTTTAATTGCTGTACGGAAACGAACGATAGATAAGGCACCAACCATACCTAAAGATAAGGCAACATTATTTCCGATTACAGTCATTACCATACTAGTTAAAACTGTTAGCATTACTAATGATACGTTAAATTTTCTACTATAAATTGTTCCTGAATGACTAATATAATATGATAAATAAATAGCAATTCCGATTATTAATGCTGCTACTATTTGCATTATAATTTGTTGTACTGTTAATGATGCACTGTTTGATAAAATTTTATATAAATATTCTTTCATTTTAACTCACTCCTTAAATATATGTGTAATTTAGGCTCACTGATCTGGCTAGACAATATTTACTTATTGATATTTGACTTTTATTAACATTAGCGATTATGTCTTTTATATAACTTAGTAGAAATGTATTGTACTTAACTTCTAAGACAACATTAAACTTATTAAATACAGGATACATATTTAGATTCTCATCAAAAATATTAAAATTTGTTTCTGTTGCGATAATATTATGATCGAAGGTTATTCGCGTCTGATTATCTTTACAGACAAATGCTTTGCGGTCATATTGAACAACACACTTTGGTAGATATCCTTCTGTTATCATATAGGTATAACACTCATTTGCAAAATCGTCATTGTAATTTAATAAGCAATCATAATTACCTTTAATTAATTCTAAGGCATCTTTTTTATTTACTTTTAAAGACCTCTTTAGTTGATGATCACCTTGTTTTTGTTTAATTTCTAACATTGCAAAATTATCATTCGGATCATAAACTCTTAGTCTTACTTTTCTTCTTATTTCAATGCCCATTTCTTTTTCGTGAAAATCCTTATTGTCAATCGTATCAAAATATAAACTTCTCACTATATAACCATTACTTGAATTGTGTTCATCCCCTGGTAATACCCTTTCAAAAAGATTGGAATATTGCTTGTACTCCAGTTGATTTAATAAATATTTTTTCTCTTGCCTTAATACTTGTCTCATACACTCACCACTGCGCTACTATTATAGCTCTTTTAGATTTTTATGTCCATAAATAATATGTGTTTGTTTTCTTTTTATGAGCGGCATATTATGAGTGTTTGCTTTATTTTTATTATTTTACTAATTTAAAGACTGCTTTTCGAAATCTTCTGAATGGAATTCTATAAAATATTAAAAAAAGCAACTTTTACAGTTGCTTAAGTTTTTATTAATTTATATGTGTTTATATATTTCATTTTTTAAGAGTTAAAGTTATGTTATGAGTTGTTTTCTTATTCAATATTAATTATATATTTCAACCCATTATAGTTAATTTTGAAGTTTAATATTATCTAATTATATTTTATGAAATAATACTTTTTATAATAAAACATATTGCATCAATTACAAATATTATTACTGTTATGTTAAATATTCTATTTACTTTTTTGTTTCCCAATTTCTTTATAATTTTTTCAAATAGTGGTTGTAAAATATATAAGAATAATACTCCTCCAAGACCAAATATTGTGCTAGGAAACAAAGCTATTCTGCCTTGAAAATCATATTTATACTTACTGTAATCCCATGACCATGATCCAGTTATGAATTCACATAGATATGATGCTATTAACTCTATTATTGTTGCGATTATTGCGGACAGTATAAAGACTACTGGTATCATTAGAATTTTTCTTTTTAATGACTTATCTTTTATAAGATGATAAATTAAAATGATAAATAATATGGCTCCTACTCCATATACAGGGCAGTATGGCCCAAACAAAACCCCACGATTAGAATATTCATGTCTCTTTATTAATACTAATAAAATTTCAGATAACCAACCAATCATTGAATACATTAAGAAATATAAAAAGTATTTTTTTAACTCTATAGCTTTTATTTTCATACTATAACCTCCTCTTTTGATGTCAGTTATAGTATTTACATAATTTATAGAATTATTAAAAAAGCTTAATCTGATGAATGAAGTTACTTTTTTATTTAGTTCCAAATATTCTATCTCCGGCGTCTCCTAATCCAGGCACGATATATCCATGTTCATTTAAGCATTCATCGATTGCTGCACAATAAATATCTACATCGGGATGCACCTCTTGCATATTTTTAATTCCTTCTGGAGCAGCAATAATTGCTAAGAACTTTATTTTTTTAGCTCCACTTTCCTTTAGCATACTTATTGCATCAATTTCAGAACCACCTGTTGCAAGCATTGGGTCTAAGACTATTACTTCTCTTTTATCAATATTTTTGGGCATTTTATAATAATATTTTACTGGTTTTTAATGTTTCTTCATTTCGATATAGACCAATGTGTCCTATTTTGGCATTTGGTATAACATTAATTAATCCATCTAACATTCCTGTTCCGGCTCTTAAAATTGGAACAAAAACATATTTATCTTCATTTAATTTTTTACCTTCCATTTTACACAAAGGTGTTTCAATTTCAATATTATCAAGCTCTGCATCTTTTAGTGTTTCATAGCATAACATCGTAGATAATTCACTTATTATTTCCCTAAATTTTTTAGTACCTGTATCCTTATTTCTTAGTATACTCAATTTATGTAATACTAGTGGATGATTTAATTCTATTACTTTCATTTTTACCTCCAAAAAAAGAAAAGAAGTCCCCCTTCTTTTCTAAATTCTATTATTAGATTTTGAAATGATTCTGTTCATAACAATCACTCTATTGTTATTATATCATATATTACATAATTACTATAGATTTATTTTAGAATAACACAACTTAATTATTTACATATAATACTTTAGTTAGAAAGGAGATTTTATGAAAAGAAAAATTAGTTTGTTTGTCATTGCGATAATTTTATTTATAATTTTAATAATTAGCGCATTATTTTTTGATTTTAATAAAGGTGATAATAAAAATACAAAGGTTACAGTTGCGGAAGTTGCCCATACTATTTTCTATGCACCACAATATGTTGCAATTGAGAATGGATATTTCGAAGAATATGGTATTGATGTTAGTCTCGTATTGGCAAATGGTGTGAAGTCATAAAGTGTAATCAATTTTAATTGTTACTAAATTTATAATAAATATTTACTTCTCTATCTTTCGATACTGTTATTTTTTCTATTAATTGAAACATTAGTTCTCTGTCTGGTTTTTGATTTAGAAATTTTTCTGCAAGTTGTTTGGAGTTTATACTATTTAAATTTTTTTTGTTTTTTTGTTCTACCATCTTATCTAGTTTTTTATTTAAATCTTGTAATTCATTTTCTGTGTTTTTCGATAACATTATATATGTTTCTTCGCTAAGTATACCCTTAAATTTATCTTCGTACAAACATTTAATTTTTCTTTCTAATTCTCTTTTTTCTTGTTCTAATTGTTTTTGGTTGCTAAAATCTTCTTCTTGTTTTCGATATTGCTGTATTGTTTCTATGCCATCTATTATTTTACTTGTCTGAATTTTTCTACATTGAATTTCAATCAATTTTAGTATTTCTTTTTCAAGTATTTCATACGAAATAAAATGTGATGTACAGAACTTATTTTTTGCATTCCTAGTATATCTATTACAATTCATAGTGTAGTGAATTTTATTTTTGTTTCTTTTATCTATTCTTATTCCTAGTAGGCAACCACATTCTTCACAAAAGACTAGACCTTCTAATAATTGTTTTTCACGATCCGTTCTTAGATGTTTTCTTTTCTCAGGATGTGTATTTGCTAATTTATATTCTTCTTCAGTCACTATTGCTTGATGAGTGTTTTTTACTTCTATCCATTGACTCTTATCTAATACAATTCTTTTTTTTGATTTATAATTCAATTTTGCTTGAACACCTTGAACCATATTTCCAGTATACATTTTATTTGCTAATATCTGATAAACTGAACTCGCTGTCCATACTTCTGGGTTTCTATACCTTTTTGCAATTTTTATATTTTTATAAATTATTGGTGTAATGGTATTTTCTTGATTTAATATATATGCTATTGTTTCATTACTTTTATTTTCTAGTGCTAAATCAAAAATTCTGCGTACTATTGGAGCTGTTTTTTCATCAATTATTAGTTTATGTTTATTGTTTGGGTCTCTCTTATATCCAAAAGCAGTGCTGCTTCCTAAAAATAAGCCTTGTTTTTTTCTATCTCTTAATATTGATCTTATTTTTTTTGAGTTGTCTTTACTTTGCATATCATTAAAAAGTGCTTTAAATGGTGCTATGTCATTATTAGTACTGTCTATTGATGTATCTATATTATCTAATATTGAAACATATCTTACTTTCTTCATAGGAAAATATTGTTCTAAGTAGTACCCACTTTGAATATAATCCCTTCCTAATCTAGACAAATCTTTAGTTATAACCATATTGATTTTCCCGTCTTCTATGTCTGAAATCATTCTATTAAAAGAAGGTCTATCAAAAGTTGTTCCACTAAATCCATCATCAACATATTCTTTTGTTAATATTAAATTGTTATCTCTTATATATGATAATAATAAACTTCGTTGATTCATTACACTTTCACTTTCAGATTCTCTTTGTTTTTTTTCATCTTCTTTTGATAATCTAATATATATTGCTACTTTATAATTGTTATTATCAATGTTTAACATTATTCTCCTTTCTGCATAACATTTTAAGTTAGCTTAATCTTACCATTACTTTTTAGATTCTAAAAATCTACAAAAATATACTTTGATATATTCGAGCATTATATTTTCAATACTTTTATTTGTATTTGAAAAATGTTCTTTAAATATCATAAAGCCCTCCTTTTTATTTATTGAGGTTTTTAATTCTGATTGTAACTTTTGGTTTTTCTTTATTCATTTCTTCTATATCTAGTAATTTACTATTTATTATTGTATCTTTTACTATTCTGTTGGCTTCTCTTCTATTTTTTGCCTCTACTTCCATTTTATTTATTTGTGTTCGTTTTATTAACACTTCATATTTATTCATTTTTCCTCCATTATATTTCAAATTGTTTGAGCGATATTTTTCCTATCTCCTCACTCAAGGAATTTATCAAACGACTAGCTGCTTACTAGTTCCATAAGTCATTGCCTCTTTGTGGAACACACAAAGCCGCTCCCATTGTTTTATTCTATGGCTAAGCGGAAGTATCATTATCACTATTACTTATCATCGCAATATTAGAAGCAATCTAATTTTATAGTCAGATATTTATCGCAAGCGTATCTACTAATGTGCTCCAAGTAATAGAATTGTGTTTGATAAATGAACATTAAATTTTCAAAGAACATCCATTTACTAAAAATGGTGAGAGTTTTTTTGCTCTCACCATATACCTGACTAAAACTTAATTTGTGTAGTCTATTTTTTCATTTTTTTAATTATTTTTTCTAAAGCAATATCCACACTAAATTTTACAGCTCTTTTTGTGCATTTTTCTTCTCTTGCTATTTGTTCAAACGATTTATCTTCATAATAATACTTTTTTAATCGTCTTTTCTGAATTTCTGGTAGTTCATCAATATATTTTTTTAATCTTTCATTTATAATATTTTGCTCTGCAATTTCTTCTATTGAGGATGTGTTGTTCATCAAACTGTGAAAAATAATAATTTCTGATTCTTCCGTATTATCCATAATTCTATAATCTCTGTGTAAATCATCTTTATTCATTTGTGATAAATCATGTAATTCAAATTCATTAAATGCATTATAAACTTCTATACTAATTTCAACATCTAGTAGCTTTCCTCTGCTGTCCTTAAATGATACACTATATTTATTACTCGATTCATCGCTATATAGCGTGTAAGGATTATCTTTGCTTTTTCTTCTTTTTGGACGTGTTCCCATTTTATTTCCTCCAATCAATTTTTTTGATTGGAGATTTGGAGGGGCTCTACATTTGATACTCAGTTTTTTAGCAACAAAAAAAGTCAAATTTATTCTTAAATAAAATAAATTTGACTTTGTTATCGGTTAATTTGATGATTGTATATATAATTAATATATTGAACATAAGCACCGTACCAATTTTTAACAATGCTAAAAATTGTTAGAAGGTACTGCTTAATATCTAACTTCAAAATAAAATATGGGAATACTGTATTACAACAATTCTGTAAACAGAGTGCTATCCCCCTTTAGCACTGCCTTTGTGAATTATTATACTATTATTTCCATATTTTTCCAGTAAAAGTATATTGTGTCTTGATTTTTTAAATTTTAAATTTATTGTAGATAAATTTAAAATTTCCCATAACCTTCCTGTTGTCTTGTTTTTTTATATTATAGTTTTGTGTTATTGGTACTTTTAATAGTACTTCTTTTATTTTCTGAATAATTTATTTTATATGCTTTGTATGTAAGAATGATGTTTAGTTTTTGTAAGTTCATCATATTATGTATTATCATTCTTTTTATATTTTCATAGTAAAGATTACTAAGTAATTGATAATAACAATTATTTAATTGTATTTAAACAGTAATTATTTTATTTATATATTCTAATTTTGATTTACATTTTGTGTTCAATAACTGCGTATGTGATTTTATTATATCTTCTATGTTTTTTGTATTTTTAGACAATACATACTTTATTTTGATAGTCTGCTATACGATGTAGATATTATGTAAGAACTGTCTTCTAATACATGATTCAAATTTTCCCTTTCAAAAATTACATTATATATTAATAAAAAACGACTCTAAAAATATAATTAATTTATTTATTTGTTTTTTATTAAGAATTACATTCTGAGTTTTTAGATTATTAAGTGTATTATTTATATCATCGTTCATTTGTACTTCCCCGCTCTCAAAGTAAAACAGCAATACAAAACAATTTGTATTGCTGTTTATGAGTAATTTAACTTATTTTTTATTACAGCATCATGTGCAGACTAAAACTAAATCAATGGATATTCGACTATATTTTTTTGTTATATGCTATATTGAAAGCGAAATATTTGAATGTTATTTAAAGAAGCAATCAGTAAAGGCATTTTACAGTTATGTGATAAAAATAATATAATATCTAAATAGACTTGACTAACTATAAACTATACCATCCACTACTTTCAAAGATACAATTAATAATAGAGTTAATAATTCTAGTACAGTTGTTATCTATAAAATATATATAACTTTGAATATGAATCTAATTTTTTACACGAATTTATTCTTATCAGAACTTGATAATTAATCCTATAAACAAGCATTTATAATGAACATAATTACAATAGCGAAAAAACATTATGTTCATTAAATTATAGAAAATTAATGACTAATTATTTTTACAGTATGTATCATAAAATTTCGATGGTAAAAATAATTTTATATTAATTATAATCAATATAAAAATAGAAATAATATAAACAGAAAATGATATAGTAGATAAATTTTTAAACAACGATGCAAATATTATAAAAATTGGAATCAAACTTAACAATTTTTTACTATTATTTAAACTAAACAAATTTAATGACAAAATAACTAATAATAGCATATTGATAGTAAACATCAAATCAATAGCCATAATATAAATATAACTTGTAAATTCAATACTGGATTCAAATAATACAAAACAAGACAATACTACTAAATTAAGTATTACTCTCATTATAAAGATATAAAATATAAAATTTGTTATTTCAAGCAACATCCATTTTTTTTTATTTATTCTGATCATTATATATTCAATAGTGTTATTTATGCTATCAACAAACACCTTAACAATAAGATATATTGTAATTAAATATGTCATTGCTTTTATTAAAATATCAAAAATATTTGCTTCGTTTATACTACCCAAACCTAAAATATAAGAATATCGTTTTAAATCAAAATATGCTATAGCACTTCCATTTATGAAGATATATGTAAAAATAAATAGTAACTGCATTAAATAAAATTTTAATATACTACTTTTAAATTGCATTTTGTTTTTCAAAAATAAATATTTCATCAAAACACCTACTCATCAATTTTTATTTTATTAAATTTAATTAATAAATATATAAATAAAGCAAGTAATAAAAATAATAAACATATAAATATTATTGTATGAGATACTTCTAAATTAAAAGAAGCAAATTGAGCAGAAGTTAGATAATATTTAAAATTCAAACTCTTAATTGAAAAGTGACTAATTATATTTGATGATATGGGATGGCAATAATAAAGAGCCAAAATTATCAAGTAATATACATATCCAATTATTTTACCCCCAAATTTATGTGCACAAATACCTATCAGCGACAGAATATTAATAATTATAAAATATTTTACTATGGTAAAGATACTATATGTTACATATGATATATTATAATATTCAACATTTGAAAAGGTCATTAATCCAAAATATTTAAATGTAACAAATAATATTCCAATGACAATTGCTGATAAAAAGATTATAAAATTACCGATGGATATAGAAATTAAAAGTCTTTTTAAATAATCTATTTTATCATTAAATCGCAGTAGGGTCGAATAATCTTTATCAAATGATTCAAGAAATATACAAGACGATACAAATACTATACTAATTAGTGGAAATAAAAATATTGAACTACTGATATAATTGAATAGAGCCTCAGAATAAGATATACTTGGTAAAATATTAAAAAAGCTAAAAAAACATGCCGAAAATATGGTTAAAAATATGATTTTAAATTTTTCCATATCTAAAATATACTTCACTCGAGAGAAATTAATTTTTATGCTATTTAACATTGTATTTTCTCAATTTACCAGACTCAAACATATATGTTTCATCCGCTAATTCCTTAATATCATCTTTAATATGACTCGTTATTATTATTATTTTATCTTCTTTTTTCATTTCTCTAAGTAATTTTTTTATCTTTTTTACTGAAACTTCATCGATTCCACTAAAAGCCTCGTCTAAAATTATAACTTGTGGATTTTCCATAATCACTTGTGCTATGCCCAATTTTTGCTTCATTCCTAAAGAATATTCACCATATTTTTTATCTTTTTCTTGAAATAAGAAACATTTTTTTAGAGCTTTAAATATATCATTATCAGATATCTTATTTTGAATAGATGCTAATAATCTTAAATTTTCGTATCCTGTCAAATTCGGAATAAAATTAGGTCCTTCTATTAATGCCCGTGTGTCCTTTGGAAATGAATTTGCCTTGATATAGTCAAAACCATCTTGTAAAATACAGCCATCTGTAGGTATATAAAAAGCACATAACATCTTTAAAAATACACTTTTACCTGAACCATTTGGTCCGATTATTCCATATATTTTTCCAGATTCAAAAGTGATGTTAACATTTTCAACAACTGTTACCTTTTTAAACTTTTTTGTTAAATTTTTAACTTCAATCCTCATATTTCTCCCTATCTTTCACACATATTAATTAATTGTTCTTTATTGGCATAAGAACGTACTGCTATAAATAGAGTTACAATAAACAGTACTATATTAAATCCCAGGTGTACATACATATTATCAATACCACTCCAAGTATATAAATTCATTAAATTGAAATTGTCTGGATTAATTTCAAAATAATAATTACCTATATTACCAAATACTATAATACTAAAACACCATATAAAAAAAATAAATAGTTCGCTCTCTAATAAGGCAATAATAAAATTCTTAGTTCTACTTTGTACTATTAGGCCTATGTTTATATACAATCCCATTCCTAAAAATAATGTTAGAAAATAAATAAAAGGAAATGCTTTATTGTCAATGAATAATAAATTTGGTAGCACATAATTAAATCCAATATCTGCCGCAGGATTCATATTTCCTCCTGAAACAATAAAGGAAATTAAAAATGTTATCGCTATAATAATTGGAATAAAAAATATATTTTTATATGCTGTCTTAAATATATATTTTATGTATTGCCTGTAATTTTCACGTAAACAATAATTAGTGATTACCTTATTTTTAAATTCTCTTGATATTATATATACAAAAGGAAAAATCACTATTATTGGAATGAAAACTGGAAATAAAAAGCTTTCTTCAATAAAAAATTCATCAAATGTATTATAGGTACTATTAGGCGGACTTCCGTATGAAACATATTTATTACACTCATCATCATTTAAATCAAAATCTTTATTTTTCTTTATAAGTTTCTCTTTCTCTGATTGAGTCGCTGAAGATAAATAAGTTTCACAAAGAGAGTACTGCTTATTTTCCCAAGACTGACCTTCTTTAGTGTCTTTTACTAATTTTCCCCAGCAAAGGACATAGTATATTATAAAAAGAACACACATAATTGCAACCAATTTACTACTAAAAATTAGATATTTTTTATATTTCATAAACTTTTCTCCTATTAAAGTAATAGAAATTATATTTCGCCTATTTTTTTAATTTATTGGTCTAAATACCAAACACCACTGTGTCCAGCAGTGCATGGACTAAAAACGTCATTTCTTATATATAAATTGTAAGCGTCAGCAGTATGAGTGCTGCCAGGATTATTTGACCAACTGCTAGTTGCACTATCAGAAACTTTTATCCAAGCTGATTCTCCACCTCTTTCAGATTCAACCATAACTTCAATTGTGTTACGATTGGAAGTACAACTATTTACTGTTCCTAAATTATAGTATGCCTGTGGACCAGAGCTTGTTTTTGTTTTGGGTCCTAATTGAGTTTCACCACTTAGTGCTTTTAATGTAATACTATAGTGGCCAGTAGTTGCAAAAGCTGAAATACCTGTTGCCAAAATTGTGACTATTAATATTCCTAAAGTCAATTTAACATATTTCATTATTTTTCAACATCCTTTCACTTAGCGAGAATATAATTTCTATTAACTCTCGTATATCATATTTTTTCTGCAATGTCAATATTTTCCTAGATATAATATTTTCCTAGATATAATACTTGTGAATAAAGGAAATAAGAAGCAATGCGTAAGAATTTTTTTGACAATTTATAATGAAGAAATAATATTTTACAATAACTTTATTTTGTATAATATTGTTTTAAAAGGATGTTTTAAGTTTTTTGCTAAAATATCTAAAAAATCAAATTTATAATTTTATTCTAATGATTCTGCTTCTTATTTTTAATCCATAATTATATACGTTTTAGCTAATTGTATATTATACCAAATCCGTAGATACTATTACTGTTTACATTATATTGATTTTTCTTTACTTCATTATCTAAATTTCCTTCTATTGTATAGATCGTATTATTTTTTACGAATTCTACTATGCCAACATGATTTATTTTCCCATCACCTTCCCAATCAAAAAAAATTAAATCTCCAGCTTTAGGAATATACTTTGATGTTTTCCATTTTCCTTTACTTTTAAACCAATTTGCTCCTGTTTCACAAACTGAAAATTTTGGAATTGTTCCACTTTCTATATAACCAGCTTGATTTGCAACCCAACTAACAAATATCGCACACCATTCTACTCTTGACGAAAATCCATACCACGACCAATAAGGTTTTCCACCAACATTTCCAACTTGAGATAAAGCTATTTGTACTATATTTGAATTACTATTGGATGTTCCATATATTAAAAACATCCATAAATTATTATATTTATCACTTAATAATTCAGCTATTTGTTTTTGTTGCTGAAAATTAAAATTGTATTTTTTTATTATTTGGTCTAAAGATTTACTACTTATAGTTATATATAGAATTGTACTATTTTTATCATCTTTTATTTCTTCAGTTGTTATGTGTGTTATTTCATTTGTTTTCCAAAATATTTTTTTTAAAATTTCTGCTTGTGTGTCATTAAACGTAAGAAAAGCTATTTTATTATCACCATTGGATATCTTTGCAATATAAATTGATAAAACTATTTTCCATTCTGCTTGATTATAATTTATTATGCATTCATCATGTTTAATAGATTGCTGTATATTTGAGATTTTTATTGATACCTCATTATTCAGTTCTCTTACCACATCACTTATAGTAATATTGTTCTTTTCAACATCTTCATTTGAAAAAAATATTCCAAAAACAGAGTTGCACAATAATCCTATTAGACAGCAAGCAATTATAATTATAGTCACTATCCATCCTCCTGCAATTAAAGTAGAAATCAATGCTTTTGTTCCTGCAATAATTCCTTTTATAGAAGATGCAGTAACTTTGATTGCCAACTTTACCCCTTGATATGTTTTTATAACAGTCAATCTTGCTAATTTAATTGCTTGTTGAGATGATTTAATACTTTCGGTTGCAACTTGTTGACTGGTTTTTATTCCTTTTGTAGTATTTTTTAATTTTCTTTTTTTAGTTAGTTTAGTCTTTACAGATTTAATTTTTGTTTTAGTTTTCACAATATTGCTTTTAGTAGTCTTAACTGCATCACTACTCTTTTGTTTTATTTTTCCAGTGCTTACTGCTACTGCATTTCCAGTATTCGTTATTTTATTAACTGCATATTCATTGACATTTCTAGCTTCGTTAGTGGTTGCATTTTCACTCTTTTGTTTTAAATTAATAATGTTATCTTTTATTTTTTGAGTTGCAACAACTTGTTTATCAAGAGTCTTAATAGTACCTTTTATAACTTCTTTTGTCTTAATGTTAGACATAATCATTCTCCTGGTTTAGTAGTCATCAATTTATATAATTTAGTATTGCTAGGAAACTTATTTATAAATGGAACAAGAGAACTACCGTATCTTATTAGACCACATCCTGCATCAGAGTTAGTAATATAAGACATTTGCTCATCAGAAATATTTAATAGTTTTGCTAATTCTTTTCGATCACTTGCTGCTTGATTAAGCATAACTATAAATTCACTATTAGATAACATAGTTGAGGCTTCTACTGATGACAAAAGGTATTCTACATTTTGAGTTATTGCTGTTGGATAAGCATTTCTCTTACGAAATTGCCTCCAAGCTGAGTTAAAAAATGTTGCTGAATATTCATTTTTAAATAGTACATGAATTTCATCAATAAAAATATGTGTTCTTTTTCCATTTCTATAATTATCTGATACTCTATTTATCATTGCATCTGTTATTACTAAGAGTCCCATGGTCTTTAATTGTTTACCTAATTTATAAATATCATAAGATATTATTCTACTATTAGTATCAACATTAGTTTCATGTGCAAACACATTCAGAGAACCATTAGTAAATAATTCGAGTGATAAAGCAAGTTCACAAGCTTCTTTTTCTGGTTGTTCTAGCAATTTTTGTCTTAATGACATTAAAGTTGGTATAACACCTGCTCTATGATAATCATCGTAGACCAAAGCTGTACATCTATCTATGATAGATTTTTCTTTTGGCCCTAATCCCTTTTTATCAAGCTGTTCAAATAATGATAAAACAAACTCTGATTTATCAGCTATAGGATTAATACTATCTCCGTAACCATCAATCATATCCATGGCATTTATATGATCTTTACTACTTGCTGATATTACGATTACTTCTCCACCCATTGCTTTAACTAAAGTTGAATATTCTCCCTCTGGATCGCAAATCAAAATATCGTCGTCTGTCGATAATGCTAAAAATGAAATTAATTCTTTAGCACTAAATGATTTACCACTACCAGGTACTCCTAATAAAAAAGAAGATTGATTTAAAAGATTTGATTTATTAACCATAATTAAATTATGACTTATAGCATTTTCTCCATAATATATTCCGTCTTTGTCCATTATTTCTTGTACTCTGAAAGGATTTAAAACTGCTAGACTTTCAGTAGTCAATGTTCTTAAATTCTTTATTTTTCTAACTCCTATTGGTAAAGCTGTATTAAGATCATTCATTTGTTGATATTTTAGTGGAGATATTTGACATAAATGCTTTCTTGCGGTCATTAGTACAGTTTCTGTATCTGCCTCTAATTGTTCTTTTGTATCCGCAGTAATTACAAGTGTTAAATTAGCAAACATCATTCTTTGGTCTCTAGTAGTTAAATCATCTAAAAATTCCTTACTTTCCTTCCTTTGTTGTTCCATATCATAAGGAATAACTGCTGAAAAATTATTATTAGCATTTTGTTTTCTTTGCCAGTTAGCAATATTAGTTTCTACTCCTAGTAATCTATTTTCAACTTCTCTTACTGCCTCATCTGTTGGTATGGGAATAACATCAATACTCATCATCATATTTTGGTTCATATCTGTTAATTCTGCTATAAAACTGTCTCTGATATAACTAGCACATTCTTTTAAAAATAAAACTCTACCAAACCTTTTACCTATTTCAAAGTAATCACTTTTAAATGAGAAACCATCAGGGCATATATAATCTTTAAAATTATGTCCTTTTTTCATTAAATCTTTTATATCTAAATTATAATTAACTTCTTCCCCTATTCTATAAAAATCATGCAGTATTCTTAATTTTTCTTTGGCATCTAATTCTATACATTTACTACCTAATTTAGCCAAGTGTGAAACAATATTATTTCCTATTCTTCTAAAATAATTTTTAGCTTCTTCATAATTCTTTTTAACAACTGATACAGTTAAATATATTTCCCTAACCATGCCATTGCTCCCTATTGTTTTATCTAATAGCATTTGATTATATTCCTGTCTATAAATATCTAAACCATCTTGTTTAAATGGTAATAATATTTCTTTTTCGAAATCTTTCTTATTTATTCTTCTTAATGCTACTGTTATCTTCGTTGTTGCTCCACTATCAAATGAATTTAATAATTCTGAATAATCTAAGAACATTGCCTCTTTATCTTCTTTTGATGCAACTGCATAATTAATATCACTAAATTTGTAAGTTAAGGCATATTTATTCTTACCTACTAAAAAAATACCATCTGTCCATATTCTTTGAATAGGTATTACTTGTTGAATGTTTTTAGGTATTAAAAAATCTTCTTTTTCCTGTCTTTGAATATTTTGTAGCGATTTTATCATTATTTTTTAATTCCTCCTTTTCTTTATTTTCTAAGTATGATTTTATTGATTCATAATAAATATTTTGTGATTCAAACTTTAATTCTTTTGGTGTTAATACTTCCGATACTATAAATGCTATGATAAATTCTTCCATTGTCATTCCGTTATATTTTATAAAACCAAATGCTATAAACGGAAATGAAAAGAGTATACATAACCATGAAGTCAGTTCAACTCCTAAATACTCTATAAATGAATAATAACTTAAAATTGCGGCTCCACAGGCCAATATAGTAAATATAAATTGTCTCAAAGATAATCCAAAAAAGATATTTTCAGTATAATTTCTTATTTCACGATTTATTTTTACTTCCATTATCTATCTTCCCTTCTATAATTTCTATTTTTAACATTTCTATCAATGTACTCACATATTTCATTTGCTTTTGATATTGCTTTAAATAACTCTTGCGGTTTATTTTCTAAAATTTTAATCCAAGATTGTATGTAACTCTTATGATTGTCATAATGTTCATTTTTTGTTTGTATATTTAATTTTTGCATAAGAAAAGAAGAACTAATTTCTGCAATCAATTCTTCTTTAGCATATGCTTCTTTGCTATTGCCAAAATTTCTATTTAGTCTTTTTTCATTTCCTGTAGCATGACAGATTTCATGAAGTTGTGTGGCATAATAATAATACTTATCAAAGAATTTAGAAGATTTTGGTATAACTATTTCATCGTTTAAGGTATTGTAATATGCTCCATCTCCTTCTTCTCTATATTTTACATTGATATTCTTTATAATGTTTTTGATAATTTTTGATGGTTCAATTTTCGAATTGTTAATAACTTCAATGTAATTATCTACTCCATCAATATATTTTGCGTTATATACATATGTACACCTTGCTATTATTTTAAAATCATTAACTTCTTCAGGGTGTTTTTCTATGTATTCGTTATATTCAGATAAATTATATTTTCTTTTATTCCTAATGTTATAACTACTCCAAAATTCAATTGGAACGCCTTTTCCCTTAGCAGATTTATTTAATTTCCATCCTTTATTATTAATTTGTACAAATGTATACCATCTTGGATCTTCATATTTTTCTTTTGATGATATAAATGACAATAACAAGCTATTTACCCCTTTATATTCAATATTAGTTATTCCATTAATATTTCTATTACTATACCATCCTTTTCTCCATGTTATTTCATCTTCTTTTAAACAAGCAACATACATTTCAATTAATTTTTGTCTACTTTTATTATTTATATTAACTCCTCCTTATCTCATAATCCCATCATTTCTCTTACTACTCTGTCTGATAATTTTATTGTTCCTACTAGAACCAACATATTAAAAATTAATTCTCCAGTATATTTCCATACTTGAGTTACTGCAGAAGCATTTATATCTACTACTGGTGGCGTTGTTGCAAATAATGAAAATATAATGCATGAAAGTACAATAATTGCTCCTTCTAAGCAAACTGCACAGTATGACTTTAAAAAGCTCATCCCTATATTCTGTGTCGTTTCTCCAGCAAAAGTTGATAAGGGTACTGGTGCTAGTGCTGTATATAAATACAATTTAAAGAATCTTCCATATACTGTTAGTATCATTATGAAAGATAAAATTGTTACAAATAAGCCACCAATAAGTGTTACCGCCCATAGTGGAATTGATTCGAAAAATCCACAATTTTCTACTGCAGCAATTATTTCTTGTGGTAGTATAGTCTTTGTTATAGTTCCAAGTCCCGATGTTTCCATAATGGTTGAAATAATACCTTGGCAGATTTTAAATATTGCTAAAAGTAAATCCATTCCATAAGTTACAATTATTTTTGCAATTGCAAATCTTATAAATAATTTTAAAGCTTGTTCTGGTCTTTTTATATCCGTAATTGAACCACATGTTTTAATTACACCTACTATAAAGAATAATACCAATAAAGCTAAGCCAATCGCTTGTAATGTTCCGTGAATACTTTTTATTGCATTCCATATTTCTCCACCCTTGAATGTTTCTGGTGTTTGAGTAATTAAATCCCATATTTCACATAATTTAGAATTCCATGTATCTAGTGCATTTTGCAAGTTTTCTATAATCCAATTATTACTCAATTATTTCATCTCCCTAAATCTATTTTTGTCCAGTTATTAAATTTAATATTTCTTTAGAGAACATAATAATAATTCCACCAAGGAAAGTATTGAAACCGTTAGTTTTTTGACTTGGATCATGACTCTGATATGACATTCCTATTTGAGTAAGACTGATAACTACTACAATTGTTCCTATTGCTCTTGTAACACTAAAAATAAAATCTGATAAATTATTAATTACTGTTAATGGATCATCTGCTGCATATACTGGAGTTACTGAATTTATAATAAGCGATATTATTGATATAAGCATTAATAATTTTCTCTTTTTTCTATCTTTTATATTCTTTTTATTTTTCATTTTCTACCTCTTTTCTATTTAAATATTCTTCTATATTATCACTAGATATTAATTCATAATTATTCGCTATTTCTTCAATTTCTGTAAAATTTAAATCTTCTACGTTTCTATTAAATAAAATAGTTGCAATTGCATTTTCAGATGTGCCGTGTAAATATGGCTTAGCTTTTCTATCAGCTGTCTTTTTAATATTCTGATGTTTCAAAATATTATATTTTAAATCTATAATTGGTCGTTCTCCTCTTATAAAAAGAATAGCATACTTATTATCAAGCATTCTTACCTCATCTGGTGTCATTAATTCTCTTCCACTAATTTGGTAGTTGGTTGAATAATTTCCATTTCTTCCGCTACTTTTACCATGCGTATCAATATTTATTGTTTCCTTACCTAAAAGTTCGCTTATATATTTATGTGTTGATTGTTCCATTCCTCCTAAATACAAAAATTCATCACAATTACCAATAATGCTTTCCCATTGTTTTTCAAAAAGTGATTTTAGTTGTGCTAAGTTTTGTAGAATTATACTTACTGATATAGCACGAGATCGCATTACACTTAATATTTGTGCAAAATCATCAGGTAAAGCAACATTTGCAAACTCATCCATTATAAAATGTACAGGAATTGGTAGACTTCCAAAATATTTATGATCTGCTAAAAAAAACAACTGTTGAAACAGTTGCGTATAAAGTATACTTACTAAGAAATTGAAACTTGTATCATTATCGGGAATTATTGCAAATAAAGCAACCTTTTTTTCACCAATAGATGGCAAATCCAATTCATCTGTTACAGTTAATAATTCTAGACTTTTTAAATTAAACTTTTCCAATCTAGAAGCAAGCGTTATTTGAATTGACTTTAGTGTCTTTGGTGAACCAGTATGATAGTCTCTATAATACTTTACAGCAATATGATTAGGTTCCTTACTTTCCAATCTGTTAAATAAAATATCTAATGGACTAATATAGTTTTCATCATCTTCTTTTACTTCTCCTGCTCTCAACAATTCCATAACCATTGAAAAATTCTGCTCATCTTCAGGTGCCTCATATTTTAAATAAAAAATTAATGATAATAACAACATGCTTGCTGACGTATCCCAAAACGGATCACTGCTTGATGAACCTTTAGGTGTAGTTGCCTTAAAAATATTTGTCACCAATCTTTGAACATCATTATCATTTTTTAAATAAACAAATGGATTATAGCAATGGCTTTTTTCCATATTAATTAAATCTAATACTTTTACTTCATATCCTTCTTGTTCTAATAAATATCCTAATGATCTTATTATTTCTCCTTTTGGATCTAAAATTACAAATGACGTGTTAGCTTGCATAATATTTGGCTTGCAATAAAATCTTGTTTTTCCTGCACCACTTCCTCCGCATACCAACACATTTAAATTTCTCATATGTTGTTTTGCATCCAATCCAATTGCAACATTTTTAGTAAGTAATTTGTTACTCACTTTAGGTTCTTGATAATATTTTTTATTTATTTCTTTTTTGTTTCCCCATTTTGCCGAGCCATATTCTTCACGTTTACGATAGTTTTTTCCCGATGATGTGTATATGCTAATATAAATTGTATAAGTAAAAATAGCTACTAATATATTTTTCAAGGTTTGTTTTTCAAATGTTATATTAAAAGGATTATTTAATATGTTAGAAAAATCCCTTATTATTTGTGGTAATCCTCCACTTAAGGAAGGAGTTATTAGTATTACACACCAGATGACAAAAATTAAACCTATTATATAAATAATAATTAAATTTTTTTTATTGTCTAACATATTTATTTTTTGATATGCAATGCTTTTCATATATTTTTGCAAATTTCAAATATAGGTCATCGATTGCATCTGTATTTATAGCTTCTTTAATCTTATTGTTTCTAAGCTCATGTAATGTATTTATAATAATTCCAATTTCATATTTATCTAATTCTACTTTCATCTTACTTTTCTCCTGCTTTTATTAGTTGTTTTATTTTTTATTACCTTTTTATTATTATCTAATTTGATTTCTTGCTCTGCTTTTATTTTTTTTATTTCTTTTCTTACAGAGGACTTGTTAAAATTAGAACCCTGTTCTAAATATTTTTTGTTCGTCGATGAATGCTCGGACAGAGGGCTTTTTTCCATCTTCGCAATTTGCGGGTTTGATAGTTTCTCATTATTCTGATTTAATGTTGTATTTTTTTCATTTCGATTATTATTAATTCTTGTAACTTCACTTTTGACCGTTGCCATATTAATTGTGGCTAATTTAAATCTATTTACTATTCTATTTATTTTTCCAGCATCTTCAGCTCTTACAATAATGTCTATCATTCCATCTGTATTAATATTCTTTTTATCAACTATTGCACTAAATAAAACCCCATATCGTTTTGATTCCTCAGTAAACTTTTTAATATCTTCTTGTCTTATCGAAAATACTTTTAATTCTTTTCCTGATTTTAACATATTCGAAAGTTTTGTTTTTCCTTTGATTTTTTGTTGATCTTTTGCTATAGCGTATAACATTACAGCAACATTTTTTGCACCACTTCCAGTAATTTTTGCAGCCACTTCTATTCCTTGTAATGATATTCTAACTAATTGTTCTGCCGCATCACTTGATATGTTCATTTAATTTGATTACCTCCTCTTTATTTTCAAATATTTTTTCATCAACTTCTTTTAGTTGATTTTCTATTATAGGAATTCTTTGTTTTATTCCTTCACATAATTTTTTTATTTCTTTGTGTTTCTCTATTGTGTATGATATGTTATTAATTTCATTTTGCAATTTCATTTTTTCATCTATCTCAGTTGCTGTTTTTATTTTTTCTAAAAGCTTATACCTTTTATCTTGTAAATCATTTATTCTTTTTAGATTATTATCTTTATAAAATAAGAACTGTTCATAAGTGTCAATTTTATTACTTACAAGTAGTCTTGTTTCTTTTGATATAATTTCCATTTTATTTACTTCTAATCTTATAGAAGCAGGTAATGGTTTATTTGGCGTATATTTAGGAAAAACTTTTAGCAAGTAGCAATAATAAAAATATAATCCTTTAATTCCGTTTGTTCTGTTTTTTACTATTGGTGGACATTTAGGTTTGAATTTAGATTTTTGAATTTCTATGTGTTTTTCTTTTCTTTTGTTCTGATTCTTTTCTATTTTGTCACATATATTCTCTACACTATATTCTTCTCCAAAACTGCGTATAATTCTTATATTTCTTTTATATGGAGCTTTCCTTATACTTAACTTTCCTGCTCTATAAGTCAATTCATATTCCATTAATTTCAATAGTCTTTCGAAATCATTATATGATAATGCGTTTGAAATTGCATAATCAATATCTTTCTTTGCTAATGTATGGTAATTAGAATGTTCTATTGACTTTTGATAATAATTACCATAGTTTATTTTACTTTTTTTACATGTTTTTTCTTCTAATACATTTAGTCCATATTCTTCACATAGACAGTCTGATATATGCCTTAGCTCTGCATATGTTTCTCTTTTATCATAATATTTCTTTCCATCGTTAAATGATACTGAATTAATTACAAAATGATTATGATAGTTATTTGTATTTAAATGAGTTGATACTACAACTTCAAATCTATCTCCCCACATTTCTTTAGCAAGTCTAATGCCTATTTCATGTGCTACTTTCGGTGTTACTTCTCCCTCTTTGAAAGATTGAAATGCGTGAAATCCTAAGATTCCATCACATTTATTAAATCTTGTTTTTGTTATTAACATTTCTTGATAAGCTATTTGTGGTGTACAATTTATTCCCGTGACATAAAATTGTTGTTCTGTTTTAAAATCAGATTTAGTGTAATTAATTACATTATGAAGTGAAGCATATTCTTCTATGTTATATTTTTCTTTATCCGTTTTATTTGTGTCTGTTGTGTATTTTAAGGTAGTGTCTAATCTTTTTGTTATCTTCCATATTCCAACTACTGCCATTTTATATCCTGTTGTTTACTATTATTTTTTAGATAGTAAATAATGTTGTTTTATTTCTAATATTAAATCATTCCATTTTTGGGCTTCTATTTCATAATAATCTAGATTAATTTTATCTGTATTATTCGCTATTTCAACAATTCTATTTAAGTTACTACTTATTGAAGACATTTTTTCTAATACTTTATAAAATTCTTTTGGTGGTGACTCCTTGGGTTCATATCCCAGTATTAAACATCTTATATATGGTGCTTCTTTCATACCTACTTTTGCGCATTTCCTTCGTAACTCTTCATTCTCTAAATAGTCTAACCATATTTGTTTTTTTATTTTTCTTCGTCTGTTTCCCATTTAGTTTTCCTTCCTTTTAATATTTTTTTCTATTTCATTAATTCTATTTATTTGTAACATACTCATAATCGATAATCCTGATAGACCTCCAATTACAAGTCCAAACATAAAAAATAATAGTTCTTTCATATTGTGATTTCCTCCTTTCTTTAACTAAAAAGACCAATACTCTTATGTATTAGTCTTTAATCTTTTATTAATTTTAATAGTTATAATTGATTTAATAAGCTTTTCCAATCTTTTTCCATCTCTTCTACCCAATCAAGTATCATTAACGGTTGTATCATTGAATATACGCTTTTTATATAATGATATGTTTCTTCAATCATTTCCTCGACCTCATCAGTTTCTATGATAAAATCTTCCATTACTTTACTTGGTTTAGAAAAATATTCTTTATCTGAATGGGCAAAATACTTATCACGTAATCCTCTTATATTATTTACTGTGTTTATTTTTGTTTCCAGGTACTTTTTTAACTTATTCAATTTTTTTACTAGTTCTTCTATGTTTTCAAAATGTTTTTGATTGTTCTTGCACATTTCAATCATTGAAAATATATTCTTTTTTTCTTTTTCTGTAAACAATTTGTAGGCTTGCATAATAAACGAGTAAATTAATGCATTAATAGTAGTCACAAAAACATATGGATATTTATTTACTTTATTTAATGATCCATTAATGTCATTTTTCATCATTTTATACAACTTAAATGTATTTCTTAATTCTATTACTTGCTTTAAATATTGTAATAATTCTTGTTCTAATTTCGATTTATCGATCACATTTATCACCAAGAAATATTATAACATACTACTTACTGCTGCTTATTAATTTTTAGGGGATTGGGGATTTCCCCATATTGAATTTTGTGGGAGTAAAAATTCAGTGCTTGCTATAACAAGCAGTGTTATTTTACTATCTATCAAATTTGTTCTTTTCTGATAATAATTTATTTCTTTTAATTAATACTTCTCGTAAAAAATCATTAAAATCTTTTCCTATTGGTGGATGAATTATTTTTACGTCATAATCCTTATTTAAGACACTTTGTAATGCTATAGATGCATTTTTACCGGCCATATCCGTATCAAAATGTATTATTATTTCTTTTATATTTTTATTTCTTTTTAAATAATTTTCAACTGCTATTGGAATTTTACTATTAAATAAATCTTTTGATGGTTGATATATTCCAGCTAAGGATATTAAATTTTCATTATACCATTCTTTTTTTGATAACTTCATTAATGTAGCATAGCTTAATAAATCTATGGCACTTTCAAAGAGGTGTATTTTGTTATTCGTATTATGAGATTTTAGTCTAAATGAATATGCTTTATCACTTCCGTATGCATCTTGCATAAATCTTTTTTCTCCAGTTGACCTTATCCCTGCATATTTAGGTATTTTATTATCATCCAATCCAACAAATACTACGTTATGATTTTCTTTTTGTTCATATATTAATTCGCTATCAATACAGTGGTATATAATTTCTTCATCTATTCCTCTTTTAATTAAATAATTTATCACTCTATCATTGTTATAATTTTTTTTAGGTAAAACCAATTTATTAGGCTTTTCTTTTTTTATTACTTTCTGAGATATTATACTATTAGTTTTTTTACTCTTAACTTTGCCAATCGCTTCCATAAATGAATATCCTTTTACTTTAATTAAGTAATCTACTGCACTTTTTCCGCCTATTCCTTTAGAAAACCAATACCACATACCATTGCTTATTCTCAGGCTATCATGAGTTTTAGTACAGTAAGTATTTTTACTCACCTGGACTAATTCGTCTGGTTCATATATTTTTAAATAATTGTATAAATCAATTTTTTTTGCTGTTTCTATTTCTTCTTTTGAATAATAAGTCATTTACATTTCCTCCTTTATAATTGCAAAAGAGAGATTTATTTTAATCCCTCTTTTGTCTATGAAACATTGACTTATTTAGATAAGTTACTATCTTTCTTGTTCTTGGTCAGATTTATTTTTTTCATTTGATCTAGAACTTAAAAATGTAACTTTTTCTGTTACAACATTAATCATATTAAATTTTTCTCCGCTTTTTGTTTCTTTTAGTTTTGATTGCATTCTTCCCTTTATTCCAATTATGTCCCCTTTCTTACAATAACTAGCAGTATTTTCCGCAATACTTTCAAATGCAATACAATCAAAAAAATCAGTTTCATATACTCCTTCTGAATTTTTAAAACTTCTTGGTACTGCAATTTTTAGATTTGCGTATTTCTTTCCATTCTCATTTTTAATTATTTCTATGTCTTGCGTAAGTCTTCCAACTAAAACTATTTGATTTAACATTTTATCACTTTCCTTTCATTAATTTTGTTCGCAAATAAATACTAGTTGTTTAGTTTTATCATTCATATCACAAGTTATTAATATTAATCTTGATTTACTATTAGAAATATTTAATGATATTTTTCCTGTTTTATTTATAGAATACATATTTGTAACTTTATATGAATATTTATAATTGTTGTAGTAAATATTAACTACATCTTCTTTTTCTAATTCTATTAGATTATTGAAAAAAGCTGTTCTTCCAGTTCCCGAATGACCAGCTAAAATCATATTTCCCTTTGCAACATCTGGCATATCTGATTCTTTTAATAACTCAATATTTTTATCTACATTATTTAATTTAGAATTCTTTGAATAGAGACCTTCTTTTAAATTTATTTTAGGGATTTCAATAACTGCTATATAATTCTCGTTGCTTTCTGTTGTTTTTTGTTCTTTATCACTAACAATATTATCTTCATTGCTAATTACTGGTAAGGATTTTATTTTCACATTAATAAATTCTTCAATCTTTTTTTCATTTTTTGCTGCAACAATATTAATAGATAGTAAATTAAATATATAAATAAATATTCCAATTGTTATCAATAGAAAACCAGTTATGATTATAATTCTATTTTTTATTATTGTCTTTTTTTCTTTTAATTCCATATATAATTGTGCCACCACCTACTAAAATGAAAATTGAGCAAATTATTTCTACAGTATGCATATCATAAGTTAATGTGTCAGGCACTTCTACTTCTTTTTTCTTATCTTTCATATTAGCTTTTATTACTTTGCCATCTTCTGTTACAGAAAAATACATTTTTTCGGGTTTTATCTCATAATTTTCTGGTGCCTCACGTTCTAATATATAATAGTCTCCATACTCTATATTTTTTATGATAATTTGTCCATTATTATCTGTTTTACCTGCAAATATAATTTCATTATTTTCGACATTATATATTTCAATTAATGTATTTGGTAATCCAACATCTGTAGAAAAGTCTGTCTTAGTGAACACTAATTCTGATTTAATTATTTCATTTTGTAACTGAATTGATTCTTTAACTTTCTTTCCATCTATTGTAAATTTATAATCATCGTGTAATTTATATCCTTCTTTACTTTTAATTTGGTGCAAACGGTAATTTCCAAACCCTAAATAAATTGAAGCTTCTCCATTTTCATCAGTTATTAATGTTGTTATTAATTCATTTGTAGTATCATTATATAATTCAAATTCTGCATTTTCCTCTGATTTATAAATACCATCATTTGATGAACCATATTCTTTTTTTAATTTAAATTCTGTTGAAATATTTACATTTAATTTTCCACTAATAAATGTTGGATCTCCTCTACTCATACATTTTTGATTAGAGCCATCATAAATTAATGGTTGATTGTTGTTATTCTTTGCGATCAAATCTATTGTGCCTTCGTAACCTTTTTTAGCTTTAATTATCAGTGTGTTTTCTTCTACTATTAAATCTATTGAATCATTAGATCTTACCTCAAAGTATTTTGACAAAACTTTATTAGTATCTTCCAGTTTTACTGTTTCGCCGTTTTTTATAGAAACTTTCTGATTATTAAAACTTACTGTTTTCCCATGATTAGCAACTAAATTTTTTATTTCATTTATTTTACTATCATATCTATCAATTCTAGTTAACGTACTGTCGCCTTGTTCTACTGGATAAGGGGTACTAACTTTATCTGTTATTTCCCAAATTAGCAGTTGCGTTGCTGCATACCAATCTAAATCTGTATGCTCTCCATAACCATATCCATAATATGCTATTAATTCTATCTTTTCTATTTCCTCTAAAGTTAAGTTTGTCATATTTAATTTGTCGTCTATTGAATCGTATCCTACAACAGGAGAACCATCTTTAAAATGAACGTGTGCTTGTATGCAATAAACCACACTATTATCACTACTTCTCCTAATTACATTTTCTCCTGTACTTAACCAAGCAGTTAAGTCCGAATATTTTGTTGTTGCTACATAGTAAGTATAGCTATAATCAACATAAAGTGTATCACTTATTGTTTTTGCATTAGTTATTATAGGCATTGATGTAACTGTTACTACAGCTACTAATAAACTTTTAAACAATTTTTTTATTTTATTTTTCATGCTATCAGTCCTTTCTAAATAATTAATAAAAAAACATCAAATTATTGATGTTCTGTTTGAATATTCAAATTGTTAAACTGACTTAGATAATATTTTGTGCCATCAACATATACTTTTACCCAACAGCCTACTGTGTTGAGGTATTTTCCACTAGTATACCCATAATTAGTCACAAAACCATAAGTCTTATTTATTCTTTCTGCTTCACTCTTGCATTGTTCAATATCCTTAAAGCTTATTTCTTCACCATCGTAAAGAATTGCATTCTCATATTCATATTGACTAATACCTAATATTTCCCATGCTGTTTTTTGTAGTTCTACTCTTGTTGTTGAATTTTCCAATTCATTATTTTCATAATTATCTTTCATGTTATTATTTTCGGCACTAACTATTACATTGTAATTCTCAGATTCATTATTATTAACTTTAGTCTCATCATCTAACTTTTCCTTAAGATTTTTTGAATCAGAAAAATTATGATTTAAACTTATGCTATCTTCACTTTCCACAGTTTCTTTAATTATTGATGAGCTGATTTCTGGTTTTTCCACAACTTCTGTAGATAACTCTTCACTTTCTGAAGAAGTAATTTCAATAATTATTTCTTCTTTAAAATTTTCACTTTTACTTATTGATTTAGTATTCTGTTTAATTTCATCTTTTGTACAATTGCTTTCCTGAATTAAATTTTTGTTATTGATTAAAAACAAAAGTACAATTAATAGTATACTTGTAATAAAAATTATTTTTTTCATAATATCAACTTCCTTTCTCGGAAGCAGATTAACATAATTTTTATATTTTTTCACTTATATAAATTTATATTTCTTTTTTTAGTTAGTAATATATAGTTAGTATATAAATAAGGGAGGATTGTAAGGAGGGATTTTATGGAAAAGATACTCCCACTACCTTTCCATTCTATTTTTATTTTTTTGTCGATTACTAAAATCAATTACAGCATTAATAATATAATTTTCTATTTCCATCTCATTTTTTAAATTATTTGGTAGTACATTTTGTAATTTTCTTCTACTTACTTTTATTTTAGGAATTTGATTAGGTTTTTCTTCAGAAAATATTTTTTCAATTATATCTTCTGTTAAATTATTTTGTTGGCTTAGTTCTTTTAATTTAATAGACTGCGAAAGCGATGGGGTTATGTCGTTATACTCAATTAGTGAAAATAAATATTCTTGCTCTTTTTCTTTTAAATACGATAATTCTACAGCAGGTCGAAATGCTATAATTTCATTATCTACTAATTCTAATATTTTGGGTATTAAATTTGTTAATCGGATGTATCGATAAACTTGTACTCTGCTATCATTCTTATCTTTTCCTATTTTCTTGGCACTATCTAACTTTGTTTCCAGTGGGTACAAAGTTAAATCACTTCTTCTCCCTTGTCTATTCAATGCTTCCATTTTCATTTTGTATGCAAAGGCTTTCTCGCTTGGTAATATCTTCTCACGTTGGAGATTACTATCAACCATAATAACAGTTGCAGCATCATCAGTTAATTCTTTAATAATACATGGTATCTTTTCTAATTTTGCAAGTTTGCTTGCTTTCATTCTTCGATGTCCAGATATCATTTCATATGTACCATCGTTATTACTACGTATTATAGTTGGAACTAAGACCCCATGTTCTTTTATGCTTTGTGCTAACTTCATAAGGTCATCATCTTCTTTTACTTTAAACGGATGGTTCTTAAAATTACTAATTTGAGAAATTGGTATTTCTACAATTTTTTCTCTTACTTCATCATTATTGTTATCTATAAAAAAATCATCTAATAACGAAGTTGTTTGATTATCTATGTTATCTACCTCCAAAAAAGCTTATCATTTTATTTGATAAGCATATTTCACTTAATTTGTTATGCATACACTTTATCTATTCACAGGCGCCGATAAGGTCACTGCTGCTGTATTGTCTGGAGACGCTGATATCGGCTTTTCTGGAAGTGAGGCCACTATTTATGTTTACAATGGTGGAGAAGAAGACTATTTAAAGACATTTGCACAATTAACACAAAAAGATGGATCATTTTTAGTATCTAGAGAGAAAATTGATAATTTTACTTTAGATGATTTAAAGGGAAAAACAATTATTGCAGGACGTGCTTATGGTATGCCTGAAATGACTCTTAAATATGCCTTAAAACAAAATGGTATTAATCCTGATGAAGAATTGGTATTAGATACATCTGTTGCATTTGCAGCTATGAGTGGTGCTTTTATTGGAGGACAAGGTGATTTTGTCTCATTATTTGAACCAAATGCATTAGAGCTTGAAAAAAACGGCTATGGATATGTAGTTGCATCAATTGGTGAATTAGGTGGAGTTGTTCCATATACATCATACTCTGCTAGAATTAGTTATATTGAAGAAAATGAGGAGTTAATTTCTAATTTTACTAAAGCAATTCAAAAAGGAATTGACTATGTACATAATCATTCTGACAGAGAAGTTGCGGAAGTTATATTAAATCAATTTCCTGATACATCATTAAATGATTTAGAAAAAGTAATTGCTCGATATAGAGAAATTGAAGCATGGCCTACTACTACAACATTTAATGAGGAGTCATTTGATCATCTTCAAGATATAATGCTTGATTATGGAGCAATTGATGAAAAGGTTCCTTATAGTAAGTTGATTTATAATGAAAAATAAATTGCTTAGTATTAATAATTTGGGGAAATTTTATTATAGTAAAAAAGATGAAGTTGAAGCAATTCGTGATGTAAGTTTTGATATATTTGAAAATGAATTTATCTCAATTGTTGGGCCAAGTGGTTGTGGAAAATCAACTATTCTATCAATTCTTGGTAACTTAGAAGATAAAACTAATGGAGATGTTACTTTCTATAAGGATTTAACAATTGGTTATATGTTACAAGATGATTGTTTGTTTTTTTGGAGAACAATTCTTGATAATTGTCTTATTGGATTAGAAATTAATAATAATTTGACTATCGAAAATATTGAATATGTTATTTCTTTACTAAAAACATATGGTCTTTATGATTTTAAGGATAAATATCCCTCTAGTTTATCTGGAGGTATGAGACAAAGAGTTCTACGAATACTGTATACACACGGGATAATTACTTACAAGTGGCTTATAACCCTTATAAATAATGGAAAAGAGGTATATTATGTTATTAGATAAAAATTCAAAAAAAGTTATAGACTTAATTCAAAAGTATGATAATTTAAGTGATATTGATAAAATTAGATTAGCAATCCATTTACTAGAAAATAAAAATTTCAATGTAAATTTTAATGTAAGAGATATGATTATTTTGTTAAAACAAGTTTTAAATGTATTAGATCCAAATTATACTAAAGTAATAACTAATTTTAGCAAATATAAACATTTATTATTTTTTTCAGCCAAGTATTTAGAACTTAATGAAAAAGAAAAAAAGCATTTCTCTGTTGAAATGATATTTAATATCTATGAAAATGATTTTAAAGATAAAGTTATTAATGATGAAATAAATAGTCATTTATTAGTTTATGATTATTGTTATTCTCTAATTAATAATGAGTAAAATAAATCCCTAATAGGCATTATTAGGGATTTTTTGAATTAAACCTATATACTCATTAATCAAGTACACACTCAATAATATATCTAGGTCTCGCTTTAGTTTCCTTATATATTTTACCAATATATTCTCCAATCACACCAAGACATAGAGTTTGAATACCACCTATTAACCAAATTGAACAAACAATAAACGTCCAACCAGATACCGTATTACCAATTAATTTCATAATAACAGAATAAATCAAAACTACAAAACTAAGTATTAAAATAATAAAACCGATTGAAGTAATCATTCTTAAAGGTTTTATACTAAATGAAGTTATTCCATCAATAGCAAACGCTAACATTTTCTTTAACGGATATTTAGATTCACCTGCTACTCTTTCGCTTCGCTCGTAGTAAGCTATATCAGTTTTATATCCAACTTGAGGAACTATACCTCTTAAGAATAAATTAACTTCTTTAAACTCACTTAAACCTTCTAAAGCTCTTTTACTCATTAAACGACAGTCTGCATGATTAAATACAACTTCAACGCCCATAATGTTCATTAATTTATAAAAAGCTTCTGCAGTAAACTTTTTAAAAAACGTATCTTTTTTTCTTGAACTTCTAACACCATAAACAACATCAGCACCGGCATTATATTTTTTTATCATATCATCCATTACATTAATATCATCTTGTAAATCAGCATCCATACTAATACAGATATCTGCATGATTTTTTGCATACATTAAACCTGCAAGCAAGGCATTTTGATGTCCTCTGTTTCTAGTTAAATTAATTCCTACGTACATATGATTTTCTTTATGTATCTTAGTTATAATTTCCCACGTTTTATCCTTAGAACCGTCATTAACTAAAACCACTTTACTATTTTCACTAATTAAACCTTCTTCCATTAAACTACTCATTTTTTTATCAAGTTCTTTTTTTGTTAGTGGTAGTGCTTCTTCTTCGTTATAACAAGGTATAACTAAATTTAATACTAAATTATTTTTCTTCATTTACTTCTTCCTTCTTTCTAAATAACACTATAACTTCCATGCCTAATGTTAATATCATTATTGTCATATATTCTAGATAAGTATAAATTCCTCTTTCTTCATTATTTACTACTTCAAACATCAAATCACCAGTTTCTTCATTTCCATTCACTTCTAAAATACCATTCGGATAATAATCAAATTTTCCTTTATATGCGATATAAACTTCTAAATCACTTGTACTATCCGAACTTAATCTTAATGTATAACTACCACCTTCATAAGTTTTATCTAAATAAAAATCTGTATATTTTTTATCTTTCAAATCATTTTTTTTAAATTCTTTTTCATACACAACTTCATTTTTAGTTATTAACTCCAACTTATAAGTTGCATCATCTATTTCATTAACTTTAAATTTTAATCTTATTTTATTAAAACTATCATATAAATCTAATGTTTGGGTGATAACCGTTTCTTTATTTAAAGAAATATACTTAACCTTGTTTACACTGTCTTTTGCTACTATATTTTCTTTATAACTAATACCTGTATATTTATTAAAACTAAAAGCAAATAATGCTAAAGTTAAGACTAGTATAATACATTTAAAGTATTTATAAAATTTGAATTTCTCATAATTGGTATTTAAAGTATCATAAGAACATGTACCTATTAGTATTAACCACGGTAAGAATGATAAACCATATCGTGGACATACTTCCCAAACAAGATAGAAAAATACTGCTCCAAACAAGCTAATTGCTATAATTGATTTCTTACCACTTTTATAAATATTAATAAGAGATATTATTGCCATAAACATAACTACTATTTTAGAGAACTGTAATAAATAATTTATAACAATATTTTTATCTTCTAATAAATAAGAATAAGACGGATTAAAGTCATTAACTAATTCTAAATATTTTTGATAACTATAATCTCCTTTACCCCAAACAGAAACTAATTTAACTACTAATAATTTCACTGTTCCAAATGGACCTAAATCACTCAATCTATTTTTTATTTCTTTAATATTTAAATCTGTTCTTTCTGAAACGTTTGAGGCACTACTACTTAGGTTATAATCATCTTGGGAATAATATCCATAACTTTTTTCGTTAACTCCCATCATAATCCAATGTGTCATTGGAAATTCTTTATCAACATTAACATTTGTGAAAAATTTATTCTCAATAGTATCAATACAAGTTATTGTTAATATTGCCCCAATTATTATTGGTGCAAACTTCTTTAACACTATTAATATCTTTTTAGTAAATATTAAATATACAAAATATGCTACTAGTATAAATATTGCAACAGCCCTTATCTTATAACCAATTATTGCGATGATACCGATCAATAAGCCATATAGAACGTTAGATTTTAAATTTTTTTCGTCTTTTGTTTTAACTATTAAATAAATTAAAATACTGGCAAATGGTAACATTAATACATCTGTATAGTAATATGATACATATAAATAAAAGATTGGAGATAATACACATATAAATAAACTTAATAAGCCTTTATTGAGATCCCAAACTTTATTAACAGTTTTATAAGTAAATAATGACATAACAGAAATACATATTGTACTTAGTAAAGAAAATAAAATTTGATTGCTAATAGGAATAATCTTTTGTAACCCATATAAAATAATTAATAAAAATCTATTATTAGGATAAACAGAATAGTAAACATTATTTAATATCGAATCTGTATCATTTAAACTATTTATTTCGGTTAAAATATGTATTAAATCAACTTGAGGAATACTACTAATTACAAAAGCACTTATAAGTAATAAGATAAATTGCAATCCTAATAAAATACCTACTATTATTTTCTTTTTCTTATTATCAAGTTTGGTAATAACCTTATATAATTTATTTAATAAAAGTAAATATATAATTGAACCAACAATTAAAACTAACGGATTTAAATAATAATAACTACGATTAGTATAGAAAAATATCGCTCCTATTAAAGAAATAGAAAAACATATTATGGTAAAAATTAACAAGAAATTATTAACAAAATTAAACATTTTATTTACTAGATTTTTCATAACTATCCTTCTTAAAAACTATTAATTTGCTTAATAAATAGTTTACTACAATTACTAATATCTGACTTACCAGTTTAAATATTTTATCATTACCTTTTAATATAGTTACAAACACAAACATTATTACCATATCAAGTAAAAGCGTTGATACTCTTGCGCCGGTAAAAGTAATAAATTCTTTAAATTTATTTTTATTTTTACTATTAAATACAAATTCTCTATTTGTAAAATACGCAAATAAAACTCCAGCTATCCACGAAAAAAGATTTGCTATCTGTAACTCCACACTAACATTAGGATTTAATATAGTCAAACTCAACATATAATAAACAATTAAACTAATTAATGTAGTTAAAATTCCGAAGATTAAATAATTAATAATTTCCTTATATTTTTGATACAATTCTTTCACATACATCACCACAAATAAATCTACATAATAATATTTTATCATAAATTTCTATAATTAACTATTTTAACCTTCAAAAATAGAATCATATTTTTTATAATAATCATCATAGATCCAATCCACTTGATGAAAATAAAAAGGTAACTGTTTTTTATCAATTTCACTATGTGGCAAAAATATATTATATAAATTGCTTTTGCGATTACTTATTACCTTAATATAAAATTTTTCTATTTCTTTAATATCTTTAGAATTGCTTAAACTTTTTGATTCTAAAAATAAATTTGCTTTTTGTAATGAATGATAAATATTATTTGTGTCTTGTTTAGCATAATAGCGAGTATTATAAACTAAATTTGCTAAAAACATTTTCTTAAAACCATTCAAAAATATTTCTGGACATTCATGAAAATCGGCAACAACAAATAGTTCTTTATTATAGTTATTTTTTAAAGTTTGTTCTAATATAATTAGAAGTTCATTATGATTTATTGTATACGTATCCCTAACATAACCTATATACTTATCTAATATAGATATAAGATTTTCTTCTAAAGTAATTTCATTTTTTTCATAAAGTAATTTAGAATTTAATTTTATAGTACCTTTTTTTATTTTTTTAATAAGTCTATGTAATACTTCTAAACTTAATAATTTATATACTTCACCACTGCAACTATAGATCCACAATAGCAAATGTTTCTTCATTCGCTTTATTTGTATTGTATCTTTATTCAAGTAATCTCTTTGCATTTAAATTTTTCTTTCAATAGTTTTATTTTTACTGCAATTAAATTATAACACAAATCAGCAAAAAACAGTCTTTAAATAAGCAAATTCTTAATATTTTTATTTTAAATGGGAAAATTATTATAGGTGGTAGCTATGATAGATTTTCAAAGATTAAAAGATATTAGAGAAGATAATGATATAAATCAAGAAACAATGTCACAAATACTTGGTGTACCTCGTTCTACTTATTCAATGTGGGAACTAGGTATAAGTGTTATTCCTTTAAAACCTTTATGTGACTTTTCAGATTATTTTAATATTACTTTAGATTATGCTTTAAATAAGACTAGTAAGAATTTAATTAAAGGTTTAGATTTACAAGTTCTTGCTAATAATATGAAAGAAATTAGAAAGAAAAATAATTTATCACAAGAAAATATAGCAGATATTCTTAATGTTACTCAAAGTTGTATAGTTAAATATGAAAAAGGTAGAGTTTATATATCGACAGAAAACTTATATAAATTTGCTAAAGAATTTAAAATCTCTATAAATGAATTATGTGGAAAAACAAAAAAATAGTATGAAAATTTAGATCATACTATTTTTTATGACGGAATGACAGATAAAAGTGGGTACCCATAAACTCCTGTCATTCTGTCATTTTTTATTTTTCTTTATTATTTTTTATATAAAATTCTTTTGCAAATTTTGAAGTATGTTTTATATTAGAATATATCATTAATCTATTAAATAATTGTGTAATCGCTAATAAACAAAATAATGCAATAATTATATAAATATTTTGGGTTATGTTTTCATTTATTTCTCTTAAGAAGATAACAGCTAGAAATCCAAGACCACTTAATATGATTGTTATTGCAGTTGCATCTCTAAATCCCCTTATCATTTTATCAGTTTCATTTTTTTCAGATTTTAAACCATCTACATCCCAATGCATAATTGATACTACATCAACAATTAAGAATAATATTATAGCTATCCAATATAATCCATACATTAAATTAGTTCTTAATATTAATGTTAAAGTAAATATTATTGCCGTTAATATATCTACAATAATAGTTATAGTATTTATTACTTTATCATCAACATGAATAATTTTATAAGTAATTTTATCTATTATCTTCTTCATTTTTATCTTTCTCCCTTTCTCTAAAGTCATCTACATTAGTATTTAATAGTAATCTTTCAATTTCTTTAGCAGTTTTAATTTGATATTCTGTATCTTCTACTGTTTGTTCCATTATTTCTCTTTCTTGTGGTGATAAATTTTCATCTTTTAATTTTTCTTCAAAAGATTTAATTAGTTTTTCCCAAGTTCTTATGCTTCCTGAAGTATTAGCAAGTGCTTCTTGTATTTCTTCTCCTTTAAGACTTTTATAATAACTTTTCAAAAAAGGATTTAAATCTGTGACTTGAAAACCTAAACCTGCAGCATACATTAAATCATTATAATTTATTCCGATATGTTGACTAATTTTTCTTAATATTTTAGGATTAGGAACCTCTCTTTCTCCTGATTCAATTCTTGATATATCTGAATGACTTACTTTTGCAAGTTCGGCTAATTGTCTCATAGAAAGATTCTTTTCTTCACGACCTTTTTTTATTAGTTCTCCAACCTTTGTTGTCATACGAATTACTCCTTTCACAAACGATTATAACACTTATGGAGCAAAATTGCAACATTTTTAAAGAAATTGGTGCTAAAATGCTTGACATACATTTTTGATATGCTATAATGGTGTTAAGTTGCACCAGAGATAAAAACAAGTGCAACGAAAAATTGTTCTTTGAAAATTTAGTCTTTGTGGAAATCGCCGATATGCTATAAAGTAAAAAAATGCAAGGCTAGATATCTCTATTGGCATGAGAGTTGTTGGTATTACTAAAACCATCCATAGATAGATTGCTTAACAAGTATCTATAAACATCAATTAAGAAAGCGAGGTAATAAATGAATCCAAACGAAATATTAAAAGTAATTTCAAAACAATGGTGTTCTCTTGAAGATTTAAAAAAATTAACAGGTTTAGGAAAAAATAATTTATTAAAATTAAAACGAGATATTAAAAACAATTTAAATAATAACTCTATTCCTAATAAATTACTTCCTATGAATGAAGTTGTTAAATATCTAAATATTGATATAGATTATTTAAAAAAACTTGATAGAAAGGAGGAATAAAATGCTAACGATAAGTGAAGTTAAAAAAAATTACACAAAAAAAGATTTCATAGTTGATAGCTTTATGAAATCTAGTGGGATATACTGTTTAGTTGCAAGACCTAAAGTCGGCAAGTCATTATTCGGACTACAACTTGCTGACTCAATCGCAAACGGAACAACATTTCTAGGATTTAAAACAAATCCATCTCCTGTCTTATATATTAGCACAGAAATGAGTTCAATGCAAATATGTGAGCGAATTGAAAAGATGAATTTACACTTTACTGATGATAATTTTTTCATAGAAGATCAAGCATCAAAAGATAGAAAACTTAATCATATGGACTTACAATTAGTTTTTCAAGACTTTGCTCTTAATCATAATGGTAAGTTTATTATAGTTGATATGTTTACTGGTGTTGATGTTAATAATGGTTATGATTTAAATAATTATCAAGATATAAATCAATATGTATTTCCAAAATATAGAGAGTTATGTCAAAAATATGGATTTACAATATTATTAATTCATCATTTAAATAAGAATAATACTTCATTAGGAAGTACTGCTATAGATGGTGCTGTTGATGGAATAATCACTCTAAAAAAAGATAATAATTATCCAAACAAATTATTTTTAAAATACGACAGCAGAGATTATCCAGAGATGGAATTAGTTTTAAAAAGAAATGACAATTTAATATATGAAATATCAGAACTAGAAAAAACAGATTTACCACAAGAAATAAAATTATTTTTAAATTATGCAATTAGAAAAAAAGAATTTGAATTTACAGCTAGTGAGATTGTGAGTACTCTAAACTTAATGATTGAACCATCAGCATTTGGAAGATTATTAAGTAATCATTTAGATGTTCTTGAAAAAGAAGGACTTTATATTACTGATGCGAGAAAATCTGATAAAAGAAGAAAACATGCATTGTATGAAGAACCAATATTTGAAAATGAATAATTTTCATAAAAGTTTTTGTTAACTTTTTTCTAAAAAGTTATATAAGTAAAAAATGAGTGTGGCACGTTTTGTTGCTTTAGCAATGAAAGTGGCGATAACGAATATTTTTACAATTATTAAATGTAGTTTATCTACTTTTAATAATTCATTAAATAATAAGTATCTAGTAGATAGTTATTATTTAATCTTGTTTATAGCATTTGCCTTTACGATTAGTTTAGGCATTTGTGAAGAACAAGCATAAGGGGTCTTTAGGGGAATCACCTAAACTCACGATTGGGCTATGCCCTAGTGAGATAGGTCTAAAAGACCTCTTTTACAAAGATGCAATAACGAAAGGAGGCAAAAAATGTATGACGGAAATCAAGTTGTTCGAGTAGTAAGTAAATATAAAAAACATGATGCTTATAATATTGGAGTTGAAATGAGTGAAAGAAAAGGAACAGGAAATTATGATAAAGAAAGAACACAATTTAATGTTGAATATGTTTCACTTAATGAAAAAAATTTATATCAAGAAATAAAACAAACGCTAAAAAATAGGAATATTGAATTTAATGATAAACCCTCTACCAATATGTTTAATGGAATAACATTCTCAAGTGGACCTGAATTTTTTGAAACACTTGGAATGAAATTTGTAGATAGTGGTAGAACTTATCATGAAGGTAAAAAGAAAGGTCAAATTGTAAAAATACCAGAGATCAAATCTAAAGAAGATATACCTAAAACTGTATCATATTATTTTGATTCTTGTATGGACTTTCTAAAAGATTATGTTGGTGAAGAAAATATCCTTTTAGCACAAATTCATTATGATGAAGATACACCTCATCTTCAAGTATATTTTCTACCTATTGTTGATACTGTAAAAAGAAAACAATATGTAAAAGACAAAGATGGTAATGTTGTTAAAGAAAAACATGTAAATGCTAATGGAAATATAAATTATACACCTAAACTACTTCGAGATGAAAATGGTAAAATTATATATTCAGAAGTTAAAGGAAAATTTCTAAATTGTGATGAGTTTTGGAAACAACGAGGTGGTCAATATTCTTTTGGTAAATTACAAGATGAGTTTAATGATTTTATAACAAAACGAGGTTTTAATTTATATCGTGGAGATATTGGAAGTAAAGTAGAAAATCAAACTAAAACTGAGTGGCAAATTAAAGAATTAAATGCCGAATTAGAAGAATTAAAGCAAGAAAAAGAAAATGTATTAAGAGTAATAGAAAACTCTAAAAATGGGCTTGAAACAGCTAATAAATCTAATGATAAAGATACTCTACTAAATCCCACTAAAAGAAAACTTGGAGGATATAAAGAAGAAGATGTAAATAAGATTATTGATTATACCAAAGACTTAAAAAAACAAGTTGTTGTTTTAAACACAGATAATAAAAATAAAGATATTGAAATAAACAAATTATTAAAAGAAAATAATACTTTTAGAAACAATAAGGAACTCATAAAAAGAAATGAGCTTATTAAAGAACAAAAATCTACTATTAAGGAACAAAAACAGGAAATAAATAGATTAAATGATGTTATTGATATATTGAATAATCAAATAGAAAATTTACAAGCAAAATTTGATAAATTCAAAGAAAAAATGTATAACTTCTGCAATAAAATTTGCAGAGCATTGGCTCATAAGATTGGACTTCATTATGATAAAGATGATGATATTAATTACTATGAAATGGAAAGTTATGCATATGACATCAATAGAAAATACGATAAAGAAAAAGATAAATCTGATGATTTTGAAATTGGAATGTAATTAATAAATTCTCTCTCTTAAACTATAAGTAGCAATAACTATATATAAAATATAAATATTATAAATTTTAAAAAAATTGAAAAATGTACCAAAATTTTATCCCTAAGTATAAAGAAGTAAAAACGAAAGTGAGGATTGATATTATGAATAAAACAAAGTACAAAAATAATAAACATTACTGCTATATTAGTTTAAAATCACACTTTAAATAATATATTTAAATTAGAGGTGAGCTTTATAAATATAGTCTATAATGTTAAAGAAGTAGTAAATAAAACTATAACCGATAACGATTTAAAAGAGATTATAAATAAAAAGTTGTTAAATATTATATTATTTATGGAAACTTGCACAAATGAGTGTAATTAAATGGTATAATTGTATTGGTTATAAGTTTAACTTGATAAGTAATTATTGCCTTAAGTTAGGAGGTAATAGTTATGAATGAAATGGAGAGTGTTAGAGAGAAGATATTATTAAGAGTTGTTATTTATTTAAGATTATCAAATGAAGATAGAGATAAAATTAATAAAGATGATGATAGTGAATCTATTAAAAATCAAAGAAATATGTTGCTAGATTATATCGATAAAAATCCACAATTTATGTTGGTTGATGAATATTGTGATGAAGATTTATCGGGGGCTGGTACTTATAGACCTGAATTTGAAAGATTAATTAGAGATTGTGAAAATGGGAAAATTGATGTAGTTTTATGTAAAAGCCAATCTAGATTTTCAAGAGATATGGAAATCGTTGAAAAGTATATTAACAATAAATTCAAAGAATGGAATATAAGATTTATCGGTTTATCTGATAATGCTGATACTGACAATAGCGGTAATAAAAAATCAAGACAAATAAATGGATTAGTTAATGAATGGTATTTAGAAGATGTTTCAGATAATATTAGAAGTGCTTTTAATTCAAAAATGAAGCAAGGAGAATTCATTTCTCCTTTCGCCTCATTTGGTTATGAAGTATCTAAAGAAGATAATAACAAGTTAGTTGTTGATCCTGTTGCTAGTGAAGTTGTTAAAGAAATATACGATTTATATTTAAAAGGTATGGGATTTACTGGAATAGCTCATTACTTAAATGATAAAAATATTCCTTGCCCCTCTCTTTATAAATATAGAAAAGGTATTAAATTAAATGTAATTAGTAATAGACCTAGAGAGGAAATTAAATGGAATACAAATGCTATTAAAACAATATTAAAAAATGAATTATATTTAGGACATTTAATTCAAGGAAAAAGAACTACCGTTAGTTATAAAAATCATAAAGTAATTAATAAACCTGAAGATAAATGGATTCGTAGAGAAAATATGCACGAAGCTATAATTGATGAGGAAACATTTGCAAAAGTTCAAATTGCTTTGAAAGAAAGAACAAAACCTATGAAATCAACAGGAATTGTTCATAACTTCTCTGGCAAAGTATTTTGTAAAGAATGTGGTCGCTATATGAGAAAAAAGAATTCTTCTAAACATGAATATCTTGTATGTTCTAATAACAGAGATGGTTACAATGATTGTATAAATAAAGCAGCGATTAGGTATGATGCTTTAGAGGAATTAGTATTAAGTCATATTAATAAAAAAGTTAAAAAGTTTTATGATTTAAATATTTTAGAAACAGAATCTTTGAAAAAAGAAAATAATAAGTTCACTAAAAGAATTAATTTATTAACAAAACAAAAAGAGACCATAGTTAATCAAATGGCAAAGACTAAAAATTATTTAAAAAATCTTTATGAAGATAAAGTTAATGGAATAATTAATGCAGAACAATTTAAAGAATTAATTACTAATTATAATAATGATGATGAAAAGTTAAAAGACCAATTAAAATCTATTGAAAATGAGATTAACTATTATACACTAAAAGAATCTTCAAATAAAAATACAAAAGAATTATTTAATAAATATCAACAATTAGAAAAATTAAACAGAGTTATAGTAGATGAATTTGTAGATAAAATCTATATCGGCAAAATCAATGAAGAAACAAATACAAGAGATATTGAAATTAAATGGAATTTTGAATAAAATTCAAAAATAAAAAAGGAAATTCAAAACTTTTGTAGAATAATATAAGTGAGAGGTTATACACTTCTATAACCTTTTGCTTAATACATATTTTAATACATATTAAAAATATATAGTAAAGGATGGTGAATAAATGAAACAAGATAATATGCATTTAATTAATAAAATATTTAACAATGAAACAATTAGAACTATTTGGGATAAGGATGAAGAAAAATATTATATTAGTATCGTTGATATTGTTGGTGTTTTAGCTGATAGTAAAGAACCTAGAAAATATTGGAATTGGTTAAAAAATAAGTTATTAAAAGAAGAAAATTTTGAAACGTCTAGTATTACTAGACAGTTGAAATTAAAAGCTACTGACGGTAAATATCGTATGACTGATGTTTGTGATATTGAAGGTATGTTTAGAATAATTGAATCTGTGCCTAGTAAAAATGCTGAACCTATAAAACAATGGTTAGCTCATTTAGGTAAAGAAAGAATTGATGAAGTGTTTGACCCATCATTAACAATGCAAAGAGCAATAGATACATATCGTGCTAAAGGTTATGATGAGGCATGGATTTCTAAAAGAATTAAAGGCATTCAAGAAAGAAAAAGATTAACTGATGTTTGGAAAGATGGAGGCGTTGAAAAAACTCGCGAATATGCAATGCTTACTAATGAAATATATAAAAGTTGGTCAGGTATGAAAGCAAATGAATACAAACAATTTAAAGGAATTAGAAAAGAATCTTTACGAGATAATATGACTGATATAGAAGTTCTACTTACTGATTTAGGCGAAATCGCTACTCGTGATATAGCAGAATCTGAACATCCACAAGGATTTAAAGAAAATATGAAAGTAGCTCGTAAAGGTGGACAAGTTGCTAATGATGCTAGAAAATCTTATGAGAAAGCAATTAAAAAATCGGCTATATCAAATCAAAATGCTTTAAATTATCAATATATAGATGATAAAAAACAAATAGAAAATAAATAACTCTGTTCCCGACAATTTGTCGGAAAGTAATAAAAATCTTAAAAATACAAGTTAAACATAAAAAAGCGAAATTTTAAAAGCCTTATTTTTCAAGGCTTTGATAAGGTATTAGTGTCTACATTATATTCGTAGAGTTGCTTTAATTAGGACACTAGCAATGAAACCGGATATATTACTTTTGGATGAGCCAATGTCTGCGTTAGATTCTCAGTCAAGACTTGCAATTAGTGATGACATATATAAAATTATCAAAAAAGAAGGTAAAACTGCTGTTATGGTTACACATGATATTGCTGAGACAATCTTCTTAATTAACATAAATGTTTTATAAAAAAAAAGAAGATTTCTTATTCTTCGTAAAATTTTATATTTATTATTTCGACCTTACCTTTTACTTTATCTCTATCTTTATTTACTACAACTATTTCTTCTATAAAATTTGTTAAAAAATCAAATTTTTCTTTATTAGATAGATATTTCCAATGTTCTTTTATTGTTTTGGGAATTTTTACATTATCTTTATTTTGTTTAGGTAATATAACTTTTTCCAATCTATCAATTTCTTCTTTTAATCTTTGACTTTTCTTATTTAATTCATCAGTCATATATTTTAATTGTTTATCAGTTATTTTATTTATCATGAATAAGTCCATTACTTCTTTCTTTTTTGCGGATGTTTGGCCAAGAAATTTTTTTAAAGTTTTTAATTCTTCTATTTCAGCATCATTTTCTTTAATTTCAACTTTGTCTATTTCAGTTAATGCTTCAATATTATTTATATAATTCATAAATGCTTTCTCTACTTTAGAATGACTCATCCCCAAACAGATGCATAATTTCTTTTCTCTATTAATACATCGATAGCTATTGAAGACCATTTTTGTTCCGTCTTTTTTATTTTTATTTGTCCTACTACTGGTTAATTTTTTTCCACAAAGTCCACAAACTAGTGTTCCACAATAATAAACGTCTTCCTTAGGAAGATTGGTACGATGTGACTTTTTTATTTTATGAATTTTCTCTTGAACTTGATACCATGTTTTTTTAGAAATGATTGGTTTATGTTTTCCATCTGTAATAAGTTCATCTTCTTTTCCTATATGATATCTTACTTTTCCTATATATGTAGGATTAGTTAAAATGAGACGAATTGTTTTAGGTACCCATATACTATTAATAGTATATTTTTTACCTGTTTTACGTTGTTTTACTACTCTACCGGCATTTTTAGTAGGAATTTTTTCCGCATTTAAAATATTACATATTTCTGTAAAGCTTTTGCCTTCTATATACATTTTAAAAATACGTTTTACTATTTTCGCTTCAGCTTGATTAATTGTCTGCTCTTTTTCATGTATTTTACGATTATAGCCATAACATGTTGTGGCACAAGCTAGTGTATAACCTTGTTTTACTTTTTCCTCAAGTGCTACTTTTATTCTTTCAATTGTTTGTTCTCTTTCTAGCTGCGCTACTGCACCATTAATTCTGACTGAAAATCTGCCTGTTGCGGTAGAAACATCTACTGTTCCTCCAGCTAGTGTAAATACTTGTATTCCATATTGCTGTATTAATTCAATTATATTTTCCGTATCTTTGCTATCACGTGTTAATCTGTCAAATTTATATAATACAACTACATCAATTTCTTTTTTTTGAATATCATTGATTAGTCTTTTTACCGCTGGTCTATCTTTAATATTTTTTCCACTTTTACCTTCATCGGCATATATATCAAATATTTTAAAGCCTTGCTGCTTGGCAAATTTACTTAAATTTTCTTTTTGTGCAGAAACAGAATATCCTTCTTTTACTTGTTTTTCAGTTGATACACGTATGTATAAACCAGCATTTATTAATTTTTCTGTAATAATAGATTCCTCCAAACTTTTATTTCTTTAGCATTTTAGGTATTGATGTTTTCCAAAAAAATTCTATCATTTTGATTTGAAGTTTTTTAGGAAGAATAATTTTATCTTTATTTTTCATTTTTCACCTACTTAATTTTATGTGGTGATTTTTAATAAATTGTAAAAAAACAGTTCTTTTATTTAGAACTGTTTAATACTATTTAAAAATTAATTTTCTTCTGGAATATCTTCTTCGTCGTTATCTTCATCTTTCTTGCTATCTATATATATTTTAGTACTTATTCCAGCTACTGCGGCTAAGCCTATACCTTCTAAAAATGGACCTGTTTCAATTTTTCTTGTTCCTGGTTTTTCATTTATTCTAGGTATTACATAATCGTTTTCGCTAGTTTTACTAGTTGTTGTATTTTCATAGCTACTTGCAATTTTACTTAGGCTTCCTGCTAAAGCCATTGAATTTTTATTGAAACTTTCTGTTGGGCTTTGAGTAGTTGTCTGATTATCAGTTAAATTATTTGCTATAAAATTATTTATTTTTTCTCCTAGTAAAGTCAGGTTATTAGTGTTATTAGTTGTTGTTTGTGTTTGAGTTGTTTGAGTATTATCACTAAATGAGAAAGTTGAACTTATATTTGACTTTATTTCTGAAATTTTCTCAGTAGCTGGATTATTTGTGAGTGTATCTTTTATTTCTGAAAGTTTTTCAGTAACCGGATTATCAATAATTGCGTCTTTTATAACGTCTGTAAGTGATTTTTCGGTGCTTGCACTTACAGATGTTAAACTAGTCGGTACTGATAAAGTTGTTTGGCCACCATTTGATTGACTGGCACTAATCATTGTTTTTCCTGTTGTATGTGAACTAATACATGCTTCATCATTGCAGTATCCAACATGATGATATTCTCCATCCTCATGCCATGCTGTATAGATATCATACCAAACCTCTACATCGCCTTCTGCAGTTCCTTTGAGCTCTCCTTTTCTGACCATTTCTGCCATCCCGCATAGGTCTACTACCATTCCTGTTCCAAGGCTTGTTTCAACAAGATCCCCTTTTCTGTACTCAGCAGCTTGCTCAGTTCCGTCCATATGGGGAATATCTGCAGCGACCATGACGTAGTCACCATACATATATACTCCGTCTTCTCGTATCCAGAAATCTAAATCAATTCCTTGTTTTCTCATAAGTGTTGCTAAGTTACTTGGATCTAAGTCACACCAAGTTTCTTTAGTTAATCTACCATCTGCGCCATAATATTTAATACTTCCTACGGCCGCAGTAAGAAAATTAGAATCCCATTTTGGATTTACTCCATATTTTTCGTAATATTCATCTAATGTATAATTTATTCTTTCTTTATCCAAATTATATCTTCTTGCGGTATTAGGATCTGCAATAATTATTGCATCATCACCCAAAATTACTTTTCCATCATTGTACTTTTCAAGTTCTCTAGTTATAACACTAATTGTATTTTGCATTTGTTCTACTGCCGAAGATACTACATCACCTTTTTCTATATAAGGAATACCTCGATTGTAGCCTGAACTATTAATTCTAGAAATTCCGCGTTCGATTTTCTTTGATATATCTTCAAGGATGTCTTGGGCATCTTCAAGTTTTTCTATTCCTTGTTCTACATAAGCAGGTATATAAACTATTTGATCCTTATTTATCAAATTGATTACACTATTCATAGTTATCTTCTCCTTACAATTCTTTCTCTTCTTGACTTCTTAACCATGCCATATATTCTTCATATTGTGCTTGGGCATTTGCTCTTATTGTTGTAGTTACACCGTCATTTATTTGGCTACACTTTTGAACTTGAGTTTTTAATAAATCAAGTTCTGCATCAAGTGAGGAGTTGATATCACCAAATTGTAAATTATTACAATTTAAAAGACTCATGGCATTATCAATGCCACTTTTTACATTATTAAACATCTCTATTGCATTATCTATTTCTGAACAACCTGCTTCTACTGCTGCTAAATCAACATACTGTGCCATTTTATCACATCCTTATATACTTACTTTATTATTCTTTATTATTCTTTATTATTATTTTAACATTTTTATGGTCAAGTGAAAATATTTAATTTTTATTTGTTATATTTAAGTGTAAATTTTAACTAAATTGTTTCTATTTTGACATTTTGGTTATGCTTATAAAAACTATTGGTGAGGCTATAAGTATGTCAGATAAAATTGTTGTTTTATCTAAGAGGCCAGCTATTGTAAAGAACATTTATGAAATTGAATTAGATAATAAATCTACTCCTATTAATAATCGTAGTTCTAAAAACTTTTCTTCATACTATGAAGCGATTTGGAGGGATTTAGATGTCCATATCTAGAGAAAAATATTTAAAAAAATTACGCAAAGAAACTTTTTTAGTTAGCTTATTTAGATTTTTATTAATATTGGTATTTATTGTTGGATGGGAAGTTTTAGCTAGAATTGGAGTTATTAATACTTTTACATTTTCTTCACCTAGTCGGGTTATAGAAACTATTATCGATTTGGTTAAACAAGGTAATTTATTTTCACATATTGGTGTTACTATATATGAAACCTTACTTAGTTTTTTTCTAGCTACAGTAATTGGATTAGGTGTTGGAACTTTATTATGGAGTAGTCCATTAGTTTCAAGAATTGTTGATCCATATCTAACAATACTTAATTCTCTTCCTAAAGTTGCACTTGGACCACTTATAATTATTTGGGTTGGTGCTAGTACTAATTCAATCATATTTATGTCTTTACTTATTAGTACATTTATTACTATTATTAATATTTATAATGGTTTTAATAGTACTGATAAGAGCTATATAACATTATTGAAAAGTTTTGGTGCTAGTAAATGGCAAATATTTCGAAAGGTTGTTTTCCCAAGTAATTATGCTACTATTATTAGTGCTTTGAAAGTCAATATTTCAATGAATTTAATTGGAGTTATTATGGGAGAATTACTCGTCTCTAAAGAAGGAATTGGATATTTGATTATGTATGGATCACAAGTATTTAATATTGATTTAGTTATTACTGGAGTATTTATTTTAGGAATTATTTCTTATTTAATGTATTATGTCATTAATAAATTAGAACTGTTTGTTTTAAGGTATAAATAAAAAGAGGTTTTGAATTAAAAGTTCATTTAACCTCTTTTTTTATATTTAAACTGTTAGTTTATATGTTTCATCAGAACTTGCGAAAGCTTGTCTATCAGTATTTTCTGTTCCGTTATATACATTTGTCATATCTCTTATAGAATATCCCCCACTATTTAACTCAGCATATGATCTGTAATTTAATACAATACCAGCTTCTGAACCTCGGGCTTCTGCTACTACGAAACGATTATTTTCTGGATCGTTTTCTATAATCATACCAACATGCCCACTACTTACCATTACATCACCAGGTTGGGCTTCTGACCAATTCTGATATGCTATGCTTTCTCCAACATAGTTAAAGTCAGTAACTGGTCTCCATTGAAATCTATTAGGCGTTCCCTTATCTACACAGTAAGAGGTCCATGGATTACAATCTACTCCGTTCATTACATATGCTGTGCTTACATACGGATTTGAGTTTGTTCCTTGGTGTTTATAGTCGAGTTTAACACCTTTATCAGCTGCTAGTTTCAATAAGGTTAGCGCAGTATTTACTGCTGCTTCTCTTCCAGTATATGTATTTTGAATTGTATTTAATATACTTGTGATGTATTGAAAACCTGAGCCCTCTACGACATTTCCGTTTTCATCAACTTGGTTGTAGAATGAATCTAGAGTTGCATTTCCTTTAAGTTGTATTAATAAATTTTTACCTGCCGCTTTTTCTTCAGCAGTAAGTATATGGTCATATGCTGCCAATAGTTCACTAATACCTGTTACATAATTGAATTCAACATTGTAATTTACTAACGTAGTAGACGTTCCTACTGGTGTAACTTGAGCTAATATTCCCTCTATTTGAGTCCTTAAATTTTGATTTTCTTGTTCTAATTGACTAATTTGGCTCTGGATAGAAGCTCTCTCACTAGCATTCTTTTCATTATCAGGAATACACATTAATTGAAATTTTAGTTTGGCTATTTGTTCCTTATTTTGTTTATACTTATTCAGTAAATCTAATGCATCGAAGAAGCCACTTAATTTTGCTCTTTCTGCATTTAATTTGTTTACAACATTAGATAGTGCTGAAACTAGTGCTGTTGCAGCTGATCCAGACCAAATTAAATCAAATGCAATATTTCCAATACTTTTTTGTGTACTTTCTAAATTAGTAGATTCATTTTTTCCATTTGTGGCAGTTTGACTATAACTCATAATGTATTTCTCCTAACTTATTGATTTTCAGCCGTGTTTACAATTTCGATTAACATGTTTTCAATATTTTTCATTTTATTATGATATTCTTTTCCATCCGCAACTAAATCATTAGTTACATTTGTAAATCCATCAGCAGCATTTCCTTTCCAGTACTCATTTAATGTTTTAACCTCTTGTTGTATTGAATCCATAATATCAATTGCATCATTGTTTAACTGAGTCATTTTAGCTCCCCAGGCTTGTAAAACGTCTTTTTCAATGTATGTATACGGATCATTCATTTTATTATCCTCCTTGAGTATAAGCTTGCTCATGTTCAGCAGCACATCTTGCTTTTTCTTTTAACTTCATTACATTATAAGAAAGCTTTAATGATCTATTGTTATGGATTGTCATATATCCGTTACAGGTATTATTGAATGCTTCTTTCATAGCAGTATCTTTCCATGATGGCGAACTGTAAATATTATCGATTAGACTTTGAATTTCCTCTAATTTACTATTGTAATTATCAATTAAATTTGTTAATCTTGTCGCGCTTGCTGTCATCTCTTCTGGAACGTGTTTATATTTACCCAAAAAATCATCTCCTAGAAAAAAAACTTTTTGTAAGCATGTTATAAAAAGTTTTAAATTATTCAGTTTCCATTGTATTCGCAATGGCAATTATATCGTTTGCTGATTTTATAACTTGTCCATATGTTAGTTTGAACATACTTCTAAATTGATCTAATTCAGCTCTTAACTCTGCTGGTTTTCTATTTCCTTGATAAACTGCTGTATCAACATTATCAATTTTTTCTATTTCTCTTGAAACGTTATTTAGTAATGATTCTAATTCATTTGCGATTGTTTTCATTCTTGTTGCTTTTGCCCTAGCTTCCGCAGGGTTAACTATCATTCTTCCGTCTGCCATGTATATAACCTCCCTATTTATTATTCTAGTGGATTTCCACTATTAATTCTACTTTGAAGATATGCTTCATCACTATCAATATTTTGTGCGCGATTTTTCATTAATTCTGCACATTCATTAAAAGTTGTTTCATATTTTAAATACTCTCCTTTTTGTGCCTGAAAAGTATTTAAGAAATCTGAAGATAATCCTCCTTTAAATTGTGATGATCCTGCAAAGTCTTCTACTAGTGAATATAATGTACGTATTAAGCTACCATAATCACCAGAATTACTATCCATTGTAGTTGACCAATTTCTCATTTGATCTGTGTCGTGACTTACTATTCCTGTCGCCATATTTAAACCTCCTCTATTTTTTTATTATATCATCATATCATTTTATAAAAAACATTATTTACAAAAGATTACACTTAATTTACTTATATCCATATCTATTTCCAGTTTCAGTTATCATATTATCACTATATGATGTAGAGCCATTAGATCTATAGAACAGATAATCATGATTTCTTACTCCTGATAAGCAATCTGAAACGGCTTTACTTACAGTTTCTGTATAATTACCGTTTAACCTACTTTCGTAACTTCCTGAGTCATAAACAGCAAATTGTCCTGGTGCAGTTATTTGTTGAATTGGATTTCTAGAATATTTATTTACCCAATTAGATGTTTCACATCTGTTTAAAATTGTTGTTGTTACTGCTAACGCATCATCATAAGTACCATCACTTTCAGCAGCTACTACAGCACAAATCATATCATAATCTGTACTTGATACTTCATATTTTAAATTTCCTGTTGTGACTTGAAATCCTTGATCAGTATTATTGTGATATACACTTAAATCAAGATCAGAATTAGAGTCTCCTGGCGATATAACAACGTTACCATAAGAGCTTATTTGTCCTAGTTCTGGATATACTACTGATGGTGACTGATAAACTGTCCTTTCAGTAATTTCACCACTTACATCACCTGTTTTTTGTGTGTTAGGATTTGTATTTACATATTCTGATGCCAGTATTGCTGCTGATTTAAATGTCCCTGTTGACACTGATTCCTCCGCATTATTACTTTTAATACCACTAATTAGGCCTGCTGCAAGTGTTACTGGTGTTGTTAGTCCATCAATAAAATCACCGGTAACTTCTTCTAAAGCATTGGCTATTTTTTTTGATGGGCTTAATATAGCTGCACTATACGATGTTGTTAAAAAATCCCCAACTTTTTCTGTTATTCTGTTTAAAGAAAATACACCGGTATCCGTACTAATATCATCTTGATCTAATGTTGCTATTCCATTGGTATAATCAGCTATATTTTTTGAAACATTTTTCATATCTGAGGCAATTGTTTTTAAATTACTACGTAATGTATTTCCTGCAGATGAAACGTCCATTCCATCATAATCACGTGCTTGTTTAATAATTGTATTCAACTGTCCTACTGAATCGTCCAACTGATCAGATAATGTTTTTAATTGATTAGATAAACTTGACAATTCATTAACGTCTGTAATTTCAGTCTGCATTATATATACTCACCTCTATTATTTTTATTATAGCATAAATTATCATTATAATAAAAGGTCTTTTTAGTTTTACATTGATTTTACATATCTATTTAAAACATAAAAGACTCATGTTGAAAATAAGATATTATACTTAATTTCCGTATGAGTCCTGTTTTTATTTTTTTCTAATAACTGTTCCTGTTTTTCCTTCTAATGCTAATCTTGCTTTTTTTAGGGATGTAATCATTGCATATCCAGTTGTAGTTTTAGAAGCAAAATCAATACATGCTTCTACTTTTGGTAACATACTTCCTTCAGCAAACTCTTTTGCTGCTATAAATTCCTTTGCCTCTTTTATTGTCATAGTACGGAGTTTTTGTTCATCTTCTTCTTTATAATTTATAGCAACTTGATCTACTGCTGTTAATATTAGTAGTACATCGGCTTTTAAATCAATTGCTAAACGTGCACTTGTACGATCTTTGTCAATTACAGCATCAACGCCTTTGTAACCGTTACGATATTTAATAACTGGAATTCCGCCGCCTCCACAAGCAATAACAATGTTTCCTTTATTAATTAGATCTTTAATTGTTTTTATTTCTACTATTTTTTGTGGTTTTGGACTTGGTACAACTCGACGATATCCACGACCTGCATCTTCTTTCATTGTATAACCTTTTTCGGCACTTAACTTATCTGCTTCTTCTTTAGTATAGAATGTACCAATTGGTTTAGTTGGATTTTTGAAAGCAGGATCTTCTTTATCAACTTCTACTTGAGTAACTACGGTTAAACAGTTTCGACGCATTCCTCTTTTTAAAATTTCTCTTTGTATTGATTGTTGTAAATGATATCCAATATATCCTTGACTCATTGCTCCACATTCAGCAAATGGCATTTCTGGAGATTCAATTTCTTGATGTGAAACTTCCATAGCCAAATTAATCATTCCAACTTGTGGTCCATTTCCGTGTGTTACGATTACTCTGTTACCGGCCTCAACTAAATCAACAATATTTTTGGCAGTGGTTTTTACTAACTCTAATTGTTCTTCGGGAGTATTTCCTAAAGCATTTCCTCCTAATGCAATTACAATTTTTTTCATTTTAATTCCTCTCTTATTCTTATGTATTTTATATTTTGAGTATATCATATGGAGTTTTTTTAGTAAATTGTTTATTAATGTATTTGACATAGATTGTTCTGTTGAAAAGTTTGATATTTTTATATGTTGTTAGGTGGTTGGAATAAAAAAAACAAGATTAGTCTTCTTGTATTTTTTGGGGACTTATATTTGAAAATAATTTCATGTGTTTTTTAGTTGCAAAGTACTCTTCCCGTTCTCTTTTTAGTGCCTCACTTTTTTCCCATTCCTTTGGATAATATATTTTACTTTGCTCTAGTTCATAATTTCTTTCCGCTAGTTCTGGAATGTTTACGCCAAAAAGTAGCATATCAAGTATTTCAATATAACTTGCCAACTCACATCTTGATTCATCAATTTGTTCTTTATGAAATTCTAAATATTTAGGTTCCATTTCACTTATCTTTTGTGAATTAATTATTTGCATATTGAAATTATCTTTAAACCAACTACTCTTTAGAATTCTTTTTGTTAAGCCGTCTACTAAATATAATTCACCATTAATATCAACTTCAATAAATGGTCTTGATTTATCTATTTGTATTCCCCTAGTTGGTGATATATAAGTAGCTTCTATAAAATTTACTTCTTCAAAAACAGACGAAATAGCTCTATTAACATCATAAACACAATATCGACCTACCTTTACAGGTGGCCTAGCTAGAAACAATGTTACTGGAATATAATGTGCAGCGGCTGGTATTTTGTGACGTAATTTATCTTTCATCCATAGAGGGATGCCACAGATATTTGGGTGCTCCTGATAACAGTAGTGTTCTTGATCATCTACTATAGATAGATTTTCCCAATCTAGAGATTGCTTTGTTGGATCGATTTGTTCTCTATACACTAAAGCATCCATTATTGTTGCTTGAATTGCCTCTTTTTCTAAAGGTGGCAAATTGGGATGTTCAGCAATATAATCTAATATGTGCCAACATCTATAAAACACTTCGTTAGTTATTACTTCATAATCTACTAAATTTTTCATATTATCACCATTTATTTAAAGAATATTTTAGGATGATTGTCTGATTGAATCACGGTTCTTGCCCTAGTCATGTTCATGTGTATATTTCTTAAGCGATTCATGTCAATTGCTTCATTAGATTCAACCTTATCTATGTTATTGGCATACCATCCCAATAAAGTATTTCTAAAATCTGGAAGTTCTACTAGATGATATAAATCTTCATAACTTTTAATTTTAGTTTCTTCAACTAGATCTTTAGCAATTTTATCTGTCAAGAAATTATGTCCTGGTAAATTAGCAAGTGACCTTTCTGGTATAGTGGCGTTGTTTTGTCCTTCAACACAATCTGCCCTTGTTGCAGCAATCAGAATTCCTGTTTGTATATCATATTGTAATTCATCTTCTAGCCAGTAGGAGAATTTTACAGTTGGATTTGCTTTTTCTATTTCTAAGCATCTCAAGTATGGATATATCATATCGATTGTGTCATACCAAATATCGACATTTACATGATTAAATACTGATAAATCTGCTGTTTTTAAGTAATCGATTCCATCTGAACATACTGTCTGAACTTTTTCACAATTTTCAAATTGTGGAAGAATGTAAGTAGTAAAAAGAGCAAGTACATCCTGATTATTATCAACAACAGTTATACTTGTAACATCTTCTTTTCTTGATAACATGTATGCTACATACCCTAAACCACAACCTAATAATAGTACATTTCCCGTTGCTTCATTGATAAATTGTTCAAATGATTGAATCTCATTTGGTTCAACGGTCATCCAACAAGTAGTTTTTTCACCTTCAACTAGTCCTGGAAAACGTAGACTTTTATCACAAACAAAATAGCTATTAACTTGGCGCATTGTCGCTAAATCTCTTTTTTTTGTTCCTAATTTAGTAATAATGCCCGGTCTTATTATTCTTCTTTTTGATAACTTAAAGTTATTAGATGCTACATTGGGAACATTAATATTTTTTAAGTATGGGTTTGCCATTATTTCTTCTCTTGTCATAGTTTTAATTTCTGACTTATGTAAATTTGGCCTTTTGGCAGCTTTGGACATTTTTTCAAGTTCGGCCAGTGTCATCTCACCATTATCAACCATCCCATTGAACATATCATATAAAATTAATTCTTCTTCTAAAATGCTTTGAATTATGTCTTGAACTTCACGCATTTTTCTTGTATTTGCAATCATTTAATCATCCCCTTTTTTGTCGCTATATTATACTATATTATGTTGTAGATGTCAATTTTACACTTACCACTGACTACAAGAAAAATGAATATAAGTTAATTAAAGAGTATAATGATTTGAAATTTGTATATAAAAAGTTAGCTTGATAATTTAGTTATGATAGAAAAGAAGTATTTTGTAAATTTGTGTATAATTTGGAGATTTTCACAATTTAAAAGGAATGATGAAAAGTTCATTCCTTACGATTAGATTTTTATAACAATTTGCTGAAAAGATAAATATCATTACTAGATTAGTATTTAAAATAACAACCTTTTTATTAACTGGAATTTAATCAGTTGTTTATATTATATTTTCTTTTTTTATTTATAGGAAGTAAAAGTGCCGTTATTGTTTTTGTAACAGTATCGGCACTTTTTATTATTAAAACCAAATATCTTCAAAACTGTATTTAAATACACGGTAAGCATATTTCTTTGATGTGTAATTAAATTGTTTTATCAATTTACCATTTTCATCATATTCAGCGTAGCAATTACTCTTTCCAGATGAAGTAACATGATTATTATCGATATCTTGGACACTTGAAACAATTGATGAATATGCAACATCAAATTCTTCAACTAATTCATACGTATTTTCATTCTCATCTACTAAATATTTATAGTATTTTGATGTTTCACCTTCTGCAAAAGTTCCAACGCCAGGATATTCTTCCCAAGGAAAATCTTCTCTTGTGTTACTTGCTCCATAGTTGTTATTATACATTTCTAAGTAATATTGTCCCTCTTCTAATGAAGAATCATCTAAATACGTGATAGTATGTTGTCCAGCTTGATTTACGAAATCTCCTACTTTTTCTAAAACTAGTGATTCATATTCTGTTCCCTCGCATACTTTTTCATCTGCTATAAGATATTTAATGCTCGGTTCTTCATAAATATTTTCTACATATATAATTGTACTTATTTCTCTTCCTGATAAAACAATATCATTTTTTCCTTCAACCATGCTTAAACTGTTTAAATGTATCCAGTCTAATCCTGTTCCACCGTATGTATTTGTTCCTGATGAAGGCATGGTAGCAGTTTCATAAATTTCTGGCAGAAGTTCTTTCATATCAATTATTTCTTCAACTGTTCCTGTTTCTAGATCTAAACTTACAACTAAATCTTCAATTGTTTTGTCTTCTTCCTTTTTACTGTTAACTAGAATCAATAATTTATTGTTTTCTTCATCTAATATATAATCATGATGCATTGTATACCCATTTAGAGCATATTTCTTTTCAATTCTTCCTAATCGATCAATTATTGCAATATCATTTGTATCATAGCTATATAATAATTTGTCATCATAAAAGATGATTCTATCACTTCGATAATCACTTAAAACTAAGTCTGCTCGAAGAATACCATTATTATCATAAATATAATTATTGGCATTGAATGCTTTATCTAGACCAAATAAAACGAATAATCCTTCACTTAGTTCTTCTTCACTTTCCCCATCGATACTCTCAAGAATTGTGTCACTTTCACAGTTTACACTTGTCATGTCAATTGTAAATGTATTAGTTACTTTTTCACTGTCTTTATTCTTTCCAGTTATTTTAATTGTATTTATTTCTCCTGGAACTAAGCCAATTATTTGATAACTATGCTCTGTTGTATAATCAGAGTCTGTTCCATTATTTAATGTTTTTGTAAAATCAGGGATATTGTCATTGTCAACTGAAATTGTATATGTTATTTTTAGTTCTTCTTCTGTTGTAAAGTATACATTTAATCCTAAATTATTAGTTCCATATGGATTTAATATTAATAGAGGCTCATCAAATGTATATTCATTTTCTAGTAGTTTTGTGATTTTCTCATCAATTACTTCTTGATAATTACTGTTATATGGCAAAATATTATCGTTTTTAATTACTTCGTAAATGTTTTCACCAAGATTGTCAGATAGTTCAACTGTAGTATTTTCTCTTACCCATTCAATCTTTTGCAAATTCTCTTTCAATATATTTTTTGATATTTCTTTGTAGATATTAGTTGCAAATACAGATAAGACAACTATTGCAATAATAACTAATATTTTCTTCTTATACTTCTGTAATTTCTTTTTCATTTTTTCTTCCTTTCGTGTCAATCTTACTAAGAGTATATGTCATTAAAATTAAAAAAACATTAAATACTTCATTTAAATATTTAATGTTTCCTATTTATATTATTAACATTTTAGTTAAGATTTTCTTATTAATTTTTGCCAAACGCAGTAAATGATAGCATTAAGCCTCCACAAATATTTGCAGAATGTTCATCATAACCATATTCTCCAAAAGTAAATGCAGTTATAAATGGTACTCCTTTTGCTTCTTTTACTAATTGTTCGTGGACCTCTTCTAATCTATCACCAATTGCAAGTTTTCTTCCACCACAATGAATTAGGATATATGCAGCAGCATCAGTATATAGTTGCTTTCTAGTTTCTTTTAATGTTTTACCTGTTGCATCAATTAGTTCATCAACTGTCGCTTCTAGTTGGATAATAGCTGTTCCAGGTACAACTTTATTTCCTAGAGTAATTGTATCATCGGTTGTAGTCTTAGTTCCCATATCATTTCCAAACATCGGATGACGAATCACTGTTAGATTACCCAATGGATCTTTTACTCCCAATGGTTTTGTTGTTGATGCTTCTAATAACTTACTTCCTTTTAAATTAGATGGCGATATATTAGTCCAATTTGAGTATTTACGTAAAGCAGATATTCCATCGATACTTACTAAAATTCTTGAGTCTTTTACTTCTGTAATAAGTCCAATATTATTTGTTTCACGATAGTCGCCAGTATATGTTGTGACTATTTCATTATCTGTATAGAAGAAAGCTACTGCTACTCCATCTGATATTACTTTGTCATTGCATATTACTTTCCAATTACCAGAAACATTATCATCAGCTGCACTTCCTCCAAACATTGGAACACGTCCAATAACATCTTGAATTCCCATTAGATATTCTTCTTCTTCTTTTGGACTTGCAACCATATAAAAGTATGCTGGGGCCCTAGTTGTTTTTGCATTTTCAACAGCTTCAATAGCAACTTTACGACCGATTGCTCTTGGATCTTTTCCAGCTTCATGACAGGCAACACCAACAGTCATATGCTTGTCATCTAAAGTCATCATTCCAGCAAATCCCGCTTCGGATGCTATAATTCCATCCTCTACTATTAATCCACCACTACTAGTACAACCAATAATTGGAATGTCAGTAATATTTCTAAGTCCTTTAATTAGTGCTTTTATATCATTTTTTTCCGAAGTGTATAAAAATCCAATTTTGGCATTTGATAAATCCTTGGTTGCTTTTTTTGCAGTTTCTAGTCCTGTTGCAAAACTGTCTGGATTAACACTATAACCAACTTTTGACCTTAACATACTGATCCCTTCTCTTTCTTTTACTTATATGCTTCTTGATAAATTTTAATTATATCTTCAACAGTTACTTCTCTTGGATTTCCTCCAGTACAAGCATCATTAATTGCTTGTTTTGCAAGTGTTGGTATCATTTCTTCTGGAATACCAATTTCTTGTAATGTTTGAGGAATATTTAATTTCTTAGATAGTTCTTTAACGGCTTCTACAACTTTATTAACAGCTGCATCACCAGTTAGTCCTGCCATATCTAATCCAAAAGCATTTCCCATATTTACATATAATTCTGGGCATACTGCTCCATTAAACTTTAAAACGTGTGGCAATAATAAAGCATTAGCTACACCGTGCGGAGTATCAAAGTATGCACCTAGTGAGTGAGCCATTGAATGCACTATTCCAAGTCCTACATTGGAAAATCCCATTCCTGCAATATATTGTGCATATGCAACATTATCAACAGCAGTTTTATCCTTATCATTTGCAGCTTTTTCTAAGTTCTTATATATTAATGCCATTGAATTTAGGTGGAACATATCTGGTATTAACCATCCTGCCTTTGTTATATATCCCTCCATAGCATGAGTTAATGCATCCATACCTGTTGAGGCAGCTATTGCTTGAGGCATTCCTTGCATTAAATCTGGGTCGATAATTGCTACTGCTGGAATGTCATGAACGTCTACACAAACCATTTTCTTAACTCTGGTTTCATCTGTTATAACATAATTAATTGTTACTTCTGCAGCAGTTCCTGCAGTAGTAGGTAATGCAATAATTGGTAGACATTTATTTTTAGTTGGAGCTACACCATCTAAACTTACAACATCAGAAAATTCTGGATTTGTAAGAATAATCCCTACTGCTTTAGCAGTATCAATTGAACTTCCTCCACCTACTGCTACAATTACATCAACAGCTTCGCTCTTAGCTAATTCAACACATTCTTTTACAATTGTTACTGTTGGATTTGGTTTAACTTTATCAAATACAACATAATTTATTGAGTCTTTATCAAGATAATCTGTAACCATCTTTAAAACTCCTGATTTTACAATACCTTCGTCAGTTACAACTAAGGCCTTTTTAAAATTCCTACTTTTAATTTCTGTAGATACATTTTCTCTTGCACCACGTCCAAAGTAAGAAGTTTCATTTAAAACTATTCTATTTACCATCACTCTAGCCTCCCTATTATCGTAATTATAGCATAGTTTAATATAAAAAAAAAGAGCAATTTTGAAGTGCACTCCTTTTTGGACACTTCGTTTTATGCTCTTATTTAATTTAGTTTGTCTTGTGATTTAGAGTTTAATGTTAAATCGGCTCTTCTTCCATCTAAGTATGCATAATATCCTGCCGCTGCAATCATTGTGGCATTATCTGTACAGTATTTCATCGGTGGAATTGATAATTCAACATTTAATTCATCAGCTAAATTTTGCATTGCCGTGCGCAATCCTTGATTTGCTGCCACTCCACCAGCTACAATTACTGTTTTGATATTTTTATCAATTATAGCTTTTCTAATTTTTGTTATAATTGACTCTATTGCTACAGACTGAAATGATGCTGCTAAATCTTCTTTGTTTAATTCTCTTCCTCGTTGCTCTTCATTATGTGCTAAATTTATAACAGCACTTTTTAATCCACTAAATGAGAAGTTATAACTATCATCTTTTAACGGAACAGGTAATTTATATGTTTTATTACCAGTAGCAGCCATTTTGTCTAACTTAGGTCCACCTGGATATTCAAGATTTATTACTCGTGCTACTTTATCATAACATTCTCCAATGGCATCATCTAATGTTCCACCTAACTTATTAAACTTATAGTGTTCTGGCATTTCTATTATTTCAGTATGTCCACCACTTACCACTAGAGCTAATAATGGGAAAGACAATTCTTTTACTAGGCTATTAGCATATATATGTCCTGCTATATGATGTACTGGAATTAATGGTTTATTATGAATAAAAGATAATGTTTTAGCAGCTTCTAGACCAATTAGTAATGAACCAATTAACCCCGGACCATATGTTATAGCTATCGCATCTATATCATCCATTGTCATATTGGCCTTACTCAAACACTCTTCTAAAACAATTGTTATATTTTTTACATGATGTCTACTAGCAATTTCAGGTACAACACCGCCATAGTCTTTGTGGATATCTATTTGAGAAGAAATTACTGTTGCTATTTCTTCTGTTCCACTTTTTACTATTGATGCACTTGTTTCATCGCAACTACTTTCTATTCCTAATATATATATATCTTTCATTTACTTCACTCTTTCCATTAAAATGCCATTTTTCCCATTGTAATAATTTTCTCGAATAGCTTGTTTTGTAAATCCTAATTCTTCATACACCCTAATTGCTGGAAAATTATCTTCTCTAACCTCTAAAGTAATATTTTTATCCACAAGTTCGATCATTTTCTTGAGTAGTTTTTTTCCTTTTCCACAATTTCTGTGGGAAACTTCTATCTCAAATTGATTGATTTCTGCTCTTTCATAAATATCACTATAGTAAATATAGCCAATTATTGTATTTTCTTCCTTTAGAATTAGATATTTTCCAAATGGGTTTATGCTTAATTCTTGTTCTACAGTAGATTTTGATAATAAATTATTTTCATCTATATCATCAATATTTTTTCTTGTTATTTCAGTAATCACGATAGTTTGCTTTCTTCTGCTTCTGTTAATTTTAAATATTCAGGATTAACAGCATGCGGATTAATTGCTTCTTTATCTTTAAATGCCATCACTATTCTCAAAATATTAGGATTATATTCTTCTATTGTATTTTCTAATTCAAATTCATCATTTGTGATAATTGTATATTCTTTATCTGCAAGCTTTTCTAATAACTCTGTCATTTTTATATGTTTTGGTTTTATTATTGTTTCATTATCTTTACTGTATGCAGCACCAAATACATATCCTCTTCTTGCATCTAATATTGGAACACGAATCATTTCACTATCGCTTGATATGCTCATTGCCTCTAAGGCAGAAATTACTGTTATTGGAATATTTAGACTCCAAGCATATACTTTAGCAATGGTAATACCAATTCTTATTCCTGTAAAAGATCCTGGACCATTTACTACAATTATTTTATCAATATCTTTTGGCGTAATATTACTTTCGGTAAATAATGATGCTATTTCTGGTAAGGCCTCTTCTGATAGACTGTGTCCAAATTCTTTTTTTACTTCACATAAAATCTTTTCATCTGCTACAATTCCAGCATATAGATAACTAGATGAGGTATCTATATATAAAATTCTCATAATACTGCCTCACATAATTCTTCATATTTTTTACCATATGGAGTAATTGTAATTGTTCTTTTGTCTTCATCTTCGCCTGATGTTTTAAATTTAATTTCTAATCTTTTTTCTGGCAAATAATCTGGAATCATGTCTGCCCATTCAATTATTGTAATACCTTTTTTAGTGTAGTATTCTTCAATACCTAAATCACCTACTTTTCCATCTAAACGATATACATCCATATGATATAGCGGTAATTCACCTGTAGTATATTCTTTTATAATATTGAATGTTGGGGAAGTTATTTCTTCTTCTACTTCTAATGCTTTAGCAAAACCTTTTGTAAAGATTGTTTTACCAGTTCCTAAATCTCCGATTAAACAAATAACCATATTAGGAAATTTTTCTGACTCTATGTTTTGAGCTAATTCAATTGTTTCTTCTTCAGAATATGTTGTAATTTTATAATCCATTTCTATCACCTACAAATTATTATACCAAAAAAAAAGAGTTATACAACTCATCAAATTAAAATTGACTTATATTTTACTATCTTTTTTATAAAAGAATTTATAAACAAAAAAAATTCTTGGCAACGTCCTATTTTAGCATTCACTATCGTCGGCGCTGAGTGGCTTAACTTCTGTGTTCGGGATGGGAACAGGTGTACCTCACTCGCTATTGTTACCAAGAAAATATATTGAGAAAT